>JAUNMR010000057.1 GCA_030537455.1 Planctomycetia bacterium
GAATGACGACCTCGAGCGCTTCAATAAGTTCCGCGCCGGGTATTTGATTTACTAAGCGATTTAACTTCCTTCATTTTCCCTTTTGTGGCGCGTCAGTAGTTAGCGACGATTCCGCGTAATCTACTGACGCGCCTGACTCTTGCGTGTTCATTAAGCCGTAACCTTTTTGCAATTCATGGAATAAGGAGATGATGAGTCTTCAGATGGACTTTTCGTTAGGGATGCGCTATCGCAATCCTCGTCAGCGGGTTAGAGTGGCGACTGAGAGTTGGGTTGGAGATAATCTATATTGTCCTTTTTGTGGCGCTACTAAGATTTGTCCTTATGAAAACAATCGTCCCGTTGCCGATTTTTTCTGTTCGTCGTGTCAGGAAGATTTTGAACTTAAAAGTCGTGGAACCACGCTATGCCACAAGCTATGCGACGGCGCTTATGACACGATGATGGAACGCTTGAAGTCGTCACAAAATCCTAATCTTATTCTCCTACGATATTCCAAAGAGTCCTTTATGGTAAGGGATCTGTGCCTAATTCCTAAGCGATTCTTTACGCCAAGTGTTATTGAGAAGCGCGAACCTTTGCCAGATAATACACAACGGAAAGGCTGGATCGGTTGTAATATCTTAATTGGAGATATTCCTCGATTAGGCGTCATCGAGCTGATTAAAAACGGCGTCCCTATTCCTATAGACTTTGTTATTCAACGAACGCGTCGTGCTATGCTCTTGAATAATGTAAGTTTGCCTGCGCGCGGCTGGGCTTATGACGTCCTAAGGTGTATTGAACTGATCGATAAAGAATCTTTTTCGATTGACGACGTTTATCTGTTTACAGACTTCCTCGCCAGCAAGCATCCCGACAACCATAACGTCCAAGCGAAGATACGTCAGCAACTACAAGTTTTACGTAACCTTGGCTTAATCGAATTTCAAGCTCGAGGACAATACCGCAAAGTTAAGTATTTACAATAACTACCACTTAGGCGTAGTGTCGCTATTATACGGCGACGTCACGCAGATCTTTGAATGAGGTATATTTATGAAACGATCACTAGGCGTACAAGCGTCGGTCTTCCCGATGCCGGTTCTCATGGTATCGACTTACGACGCACAGGGCGTAGTCAACGTCATGAACATGGCGTGGGGCAATATGTACGACGACACACAGGTTCTTCTGAATCTTGAACCGAGTCACAAAACGACGGCTAACATAAAATTGCGCGGCGCGTTTACTCTGAGTATTGCCGACGCGTCACACGTGGCGGAGTCGGACTATTTGGGAATCGTCAGTGGCAATCGCGTGCCGGATAAATTCGCGCGCACCGGTCTGACCGCGGTCAAAAGTGAAAACGTCGACGCCCCAGTGGTACAAGAGTACCCCGTGACGATGGAGTGTAAGGTCGTCGAAATTATCGAAAACCCCACCTGCACCCACGTGGTCGGGCAGATCGTTAACGTCTTGGCGGACGAGTCCGTTATTGGCGATAATGGCAAGGTCGATCCTACGAAACTCAACGCGCTGATCTTCGATACCTTCCAGCACGGGTATTATGTTCCCGGCGAGAAGGTCGGTCAGGCTTGGAAGAGCGGCGGCGTGTTCCTTAAAGATCAGGAATAGCGCGTCGCAGTTGGCGTAACGCTACGCGCGACTTGCGTAGGGGGGGGCTTTTGTCAAACGCCTTTTGGACGACAATAGACCCAAACGTCGTGCGACGTGCATAGCGTTGCGCGACGCGTTTTTTTAGGTAGAAGGATATGACATTAGTATGCACGAGCGCGAGATGATAGTCTTTGACCACGTGACCTACTATTACGGCTCGTCTTTACAGCCGGCGCTCCAGGACGTCACGCTGCGTATTCCACGCGGTGAATTCGCCTCGATAATCGGACCTAACGGGGGCGGTAAATCGACCTTTATTAAACTTCTACTCGGTCTTCTCAAGCCGCAAAGCGGGGCGGTTAAACTCTTTGGCGATCAGCCCGAGAAAACGCGATATCGCGTCGGTTACGCGCCCCAGCAGGCTCGCGTCGATTTCCGCTTTCCGATCAGCGTTCTGGACGTTACGCTCGCCGGTCGCTTTGGCGTCGGCGGTCAGCGTCACAACGCGCTACGGTTTCGTACCTCTAGGCGCGATAAAGAGATCGCGATGAGTTCTCTCGAAAAAATGGGCGTCGCACGCCTGGCGCGTAAGTCCTTCGGCGACCTCTCCGGCGGCGAACGTCAGCGCACCCTCATTGCTCGCGCGCTGTGTTCTGAACCGGAACTGCTCGTACTCGACGAACCTACTAATAATATCGACCCTTTGAGCGTCGAAAAATTTTATCAACTACTCGAGACCCTGCGAGACGACGTCTCGATTCTTATGGCGTCTCACGACCTGGGCGTAGTTTCTAACCTTGTCGATAGCGTTGTTTGCGTCAATCGTGTCGCGCGCTTCCACCCGACGTCGGAGTTCAACGGCGATCTTGTGCGCGAACTCTACCATAGCGACGTGCGCCTTGTGCGTCACGACCACCGCTGTAGCGAGGCGGGGCACGAACATCGCTCCGACGTCGATTAACGTCGCCCCACATGACTGCGCCTTGTGCGCGCTTTTTTTTCATAATTTATTTCGAGTAAAAAATGACGTCAAAATTACCATACAAAGTCGCTGATATGAGTCTGGCCGATTGGGGTCGTAAAGAAATCATGCTCGCGGAGAATGAAATGCCCGGTCTCATGGCGTTGCGCGAAAAATATCGCCAATCCAAGCCGCTGAGCGGCGCGCGTATCGCCGGAAGCCTTCATATGACGATTCAAACGGCCGTGCTCATTGAAACGTTGCGCGAACTCGGCGCGGAAGTGACCTGGGCAAGCTGTAATAAGTTCTCCACCCAAGATCACGCCGCCGCTGCAATCGCCGCCACCGGCGTGCCCGTCTACGCCTGGAAGGGCGAAACCGACGAAGAGTACGACTGGTGTATCGAACAAACTGTTTTCTTTCCCGACGGTCAGCCGCTCAATATGATCGTAGACGACGGCGGAGACTTGACTCACGAAATCCATAAGCCCAAATACGCCGATATTATCTCAGGCGTCAAAGGTCTTTCCGAAGAAACGACCACAGGCGTTCACCGCCTCTATCAAATGCACGCGCGCGGCGAGCTGAAGATTCCCGCGATTAATGTGAACGATAGCGTGACGAAAAGTAAATTTGACAACCTTTACGGCTGTCGCGAATCTCTTGCGGACGGTATTAAACGCGCCACTGACGTTATGATCTCCGGTAAAGTCGTCGTTGTTGCCGGCTACGGCGACGTCGGTAAAGGCTGCGCCCACTCCATGCGTTCCTACGGCGCGCGCGTGATGATTACCGAAATCGACCCGATCTGTGCGCTACAGGCCGCAATGGAAGGATTTGAAGTCGATACCATGGACAGCGCCTGTGAACGCGGCGATATCTTTGTCACCACCACCGGCTGTTGCGATATCATTACCGCGGAACATATGTCGAAAATGAAGAACGACGCGATCGTCTGCAATATCGGTCACTTCGATTGCGAAATTGACGTCGCCGGTCTGACAAGCTACCCCGGCGTGGTTAAGAATCAGATCAAACCGCTGGTCGATCGCTATACCTTCCCAACCGGTCGCTCTATCATTCTTTTGGCGGAAGGGCGCCTCGTGAATCTCGGATGCGCCACCGGTCACCCCTCCTTTGTTATGTCGAGCTCCTTTACCAATCAGGTTCTGGCGCAAATCGCGCTGTGGACCGAGAATGAAAAGTACCCGCTGGGCGTGCATATGCTCCCGAAAAAACTCGACGAAGAAGTCGCGCGACTCCATCTGGCAAAACTCGGCGTTAAACTCACTACCCTCACGCAAAAGCAAGCGGACTACCTAGGTATTCCCGTGGAAGGTCCCTATAAGGCGGATTTCTATCGATACTAACGCCCTGCAAATTATCGATTTTAGCAAATGAATCACATAGAGCGTCGTGTGTCAATTCACGCGGCGCTCATTTTTTTACCGACGAACGTTGGCTATCTTTTTTATTTATATCACGTTACGTCTTGTCGGTCTTTTTTGACGTCGCGGTGGGAAAGCGCTCAGTCTATTCCGGGCGCGCTTGTTGATTTTTTCTTTCAGTGTAAAATAAGTGCGCGCGTGTGCGACCTCCGTTGCGTCGATTGTCACGTGCTGCGACCACGACAAGTCCGATAATGATTAAGGAGACTACAGTGCCTAATATTCAAGCGTTTGAAGGATTACGATACAATCTTGCTCAGGTGGGCTCGCTCAGCGACGTGGTCGCACCGCCGTATGACGTGATTAGTCCTCAAGAACAGGACGCGCTCTACGCGAAGCACCCGAATAATGTCGTGAGACTCATTCTCAATAAAATATCGCCGACCGACGACGAACAGAACAATCGCTATACCCGTAGCGCGCGCGAACTCAAGAACTGGAAAGAAGCCGGCGTACTGGTTCGCGAACCGAAGCCCTCGATCTACGTTTATCATCAGATCTTCAAGGCGCAAGGCAAGGAATATGTGCGCAAAGGCTTTATGTGCGGTTGCGAAGCGACGCCCTTTGGCGAAGGCATGGTCTTTCCGCACGAACTGACCATGAGCGGACCGAAGCAGGATCGCCTCATGCTCACCACGACCTGCAAGACGAATTTCAGTCAGATCTTCGGTCTGTATCCCGACGCGGACAACGAAGTTCAAAATATCCTCGAAGCCGCCACTCACGACGTCGCGCCGCTGGAAGCAACCGATAAAGACGGCGTGATCAATCGCATGTGGGTAGTCGACGACCCCGAGGTGATTAATAAGGTCGTCGCGCTCATGGGGCCGAAGCCGATCTTTATTGCCGACGGTCACCATCGTTACGAAACCGCCTGTAATTACCGCAATCAGCTACGCCAGCAAGGCGTTTTGACGACGAATCACCCCGCGAATTACGTGCTCATGGTGTGCGTCGCCATGGAAGATCCCGGTCTGATTGTACTGCCGACTCACCGACTCTTCCGTAATGTTAAGGAAATGACTCAGCAGGATCTCATGGACAAGCTCGGCGAATACTTCAATATTTCGACCGTTGGCGAAGGCGCCCAAAGCGGCACGAAAGCCTGGGCGCTCATTGAGACACTTAATAATCAGGGCGCGATGGCGCTTTATACCGCGATGGATCGCAAGTGGAGCCTTATTCAAATCGGTGAAAAGGGTCGTGAGAAAATGGCTGAAGTCGCCTCAGACCACCATCCGGAATGGCGCGAGCTGGGCGTTGCAATTCTCCACAGCCTGGTGATCGATACCCTGCTGGGACTCAAAGGTCATGAAAAGCCCAAGTACGTTCATGACGTCGCTGAAGTTCAGGCGGAACTTTCCGGTCAGTCGGAATCCTTCCCCCTCGCCGCGCTGGTCATGCCCGCTACGGTTCAGCAGATCCAAGATCTGAGCATGGTACGCGAACGTATGCCGGCCAAGAGCACTTATTTCTATCCGAAACTCATTACCGGTTTCGTCTTTAAACCGCTTGAATAAGGATGTTATAACGTCGTTGTATTAACGCTATTAGAACGCCGTGAGCGTTGAGTCTTTTTCTAAACGACGCAACGCTCCCAGGAGAAGCATTGAATGATTGCGATTATCGATTATGGCATGGGTAACTTGCGTAGCGTGCAGAAGGCTTTTGAACGTCTGGGCGTCGAGGCGCAGGTGAGCGCCGACCGTGATACGATCCTCAACGCCGACAAGGTCGTTCTGCCGGGCGTCGGCGCAATTGCCGATATGATCGCGGAACTCAAGCGCAGTAAAATGATAGACGCGGTTTATCATACGATCGAGTCAGACAAACCATTTCTTGGCATTTGTCTTGGTCTTCAAGCTCTCTTTGCCAGTAGCGAGGAAAACGGCGGAACCGCCTGCCTCGGGGTACTTCCCGGTCGTGTGAAACGTTTTCCCGAATCGCCCGAGTACGTCGTGCCCCATATGGGTTGGAACGACCTGAAATTCCAACGTGACGACGTGCCGCTCTATCGTGGACTTAAATCTTCTGATTACGTCTATTTCGTTCATTCCTATTACGTGGAATGCGACGACCCAGCGGCGGTGGCGACGACCACGGAATACGACAACGTCGAGTTCTGCTCCTCGATTTGTCGCAATAATCTTTTTGGCGTGCAGTTCCACCCGGAAAAGAGTCAGAGCGTCGGATTGCAAATTTTGAAGAATTTCTCTGAACTCTAATATTTTAGACCTTTAAACAGCTTATAATCGAAAGATAAGCGGCACGACGGCGTTTAGAATTAGACGTCGTCGTGCTTTTATTAATAAGTCGCCGACGCCATGCCGTAGGGAGACACCGCGATCGGTTCGTTTTCTGGCAAAGGGCGCATAGCGATTTGAAAGCCGAGCGAAACCAGCGCCTTCTTAACGTCGCGCAGGTACGCGTATGAGTCCGGGTAGACGAATAGCGTAACGACGGAGCCTTCGCGCGAAGTCTGTGCTAAACGTTGCTGGAAGGCCGAGTTGCGATTCTCTAACGCGAAGTCGACCGGCTCGCCTAGATTCGCTACGGTCGGCACGCATTCGCCATATTTAAAGGAGAGCGCGTACTGCAGACCGTCGGAGTTCCGTTCGGTCGTCATTTCCATTTCGTATTTAAATAGGTAATTCTCAAAGGGACCGATCTTATCGACGATCATTTGATCCTTGAGTTTCCCACGATAATTCTTAAAATTCAGGCGCAATTGCTCGACAAACTGACCAATCGGCACATAGGAGATCCTGCCCCCCTTGATACAGAAGAAGACCTCGCGTGCGTCTTTTACGGCTTTTGCCATCGGCGTGGGGGCGTTTTCCCAAGTAATCGCCTCCGGTCGCGCCGCTAATAGCGCGTCGCGTTCCTTAGCGAGGTCGTCGCGTTTCTTTTCCTTCTCGAACAGTTCGCTCTGTAGGTCAAATACAATCTTCTCGGCGTCGGAGCGTTGGCGCGACTTCGCCTCAAAGAGCGCGTCGATTTCCGCGCTGGCGAGTATAAGCGCGCGGTATTCTTCCTCCGCTCCATTGGCTTGCTGCTCTACCAGCCCAAGTCGTTCGTCGTAATCTTCCGCCTCGCGTTGAGCCTGTCGCATTTGAGTCTGCAGTCCCTCCAGCGCACGGCACGTCTGAACATATTCCACACGCATAGCGCGCTCTTGTTCGTCCATGTCGGAACTGTCTTGTGACTCCGACGACGTCGTAGCGGCGAGCGCTTGGGTCGACGCGACGGAATCCTCTGTTAGACGCTGTACCGCCTCGCGCGCGCGTACTCCAGCGACCATGACCAAAATGATCAGAACGCCCACCAGGTTAGACACGACGTCAAGAAAAGAATCCTGACCGTCGTTGAGAATCTCGGCAGTACGCGCGCCTCGCCGCGCTGTGAGTCGTCTTCGCTTTGTCATTTTGGCCGCTCGCTTCCATGCGTCGTCATGTTCAGCGCGCCGACGTCGAATCGACGCGTCGTGACTAACGTAGCAAAGATCTCAAACTTGCGCAAGCCGAATATCCCCGGGCGGCGCCGGCGTGGATTAATCGCGGTCGGCTCGTTGCGGTTCGCTAAAGGGGGTAGGTTGGAAGAATCGCGCCTTGTAGAATTTAGCGCCGTCTCGCTGACCGATCGGCTCACCGTCTTGCGCGGAGTCGAGCGGCTCGCGGAAATAACGGATGCGATCAGACCAATAGCTTTCTGAGGCGCGTTGAATTAGAACGTTCCCTTGTTCGGAGACGTCGAGACATTTGATCTTATCGTAGTTGGCGACCGGATAAAACTCCAAGGTATCCGGATCAAAGACGCCGACGCCACGCCCGGTGACGACCAGAGCGTCATAGTTACAGGGCGCGTAGAGGTCATGACCGCCTAGGAGATATTTGGGCAGCGTTGCGCGATGAACCAGCGTAAAGTCCGGTTCTTGCTTGTTGTGGTTGTATTGCAGAGCGACTAATTCACTCGACCCGAGAGTCCAGAGGAGCTGTCGCTTTTCGTCCCAGACTACGCCATGAGCGCCTTGCAACTCAAACTTATAGGCTAGCTTTTGACCGACTGTGACGTCGTCTTGTGACAGGTCGTTAGGAACGAGATAGACTCCGAGGAAACCGTCGCTGGAAACCACGGCTAAATTATCGTCCGGCAATAGCGCGGCAGAGTGGGGACTCCCTTTTGGACGCGCATAGAAGAGCGGCTTGGCGTCATTAACGCGTACAATCGCCACGCCGCCCCCCTTAGACGCGGTGACCAGAATGAGCTTACAGTTTCTCACCGGCTTACATTCGTCGATATGTACAAACCAAGCGCCATGTCCCTCGGGGAGCGTGCGCGGATCCCAACTCCAAATAATAGAATTATCTTCATTCCAATCCATATCTCTGTTGAAGAGTACGACTTTATCGAGCTTTTGTTCGGCCGCTAAAATCTTTTCAGCGCTATTTGCCGTTTGATTGAGGTCAGCGCCGCCGAGGTAAGAAACGAGGTAGTCGCTGAGCGCTTTGGCGTTTTGCGCAGGAGAGGTCACAGAAGTAGCGTTGACGTCGCCACGCGTTTGCGACTCTTGTGAGAAAGCCGTTGTAAAGCAAGAGATTAAGATAATTATAATAATTTGTAGCGTTTTCTGAATCATGTCGTATAAAACTATATAGCAAATCTTAGAGCCATAATACCGCGACGCTTGCTACGCAGGAGCAAACGCCGCCATTGATAACTTATGGGATTAAACGTTATTTCTGGGAAGACACGCGTCCCTCGCTGAACTCGTTCGGCTCGAACCATCGCGCTTTATAGAACTTCGCACCGTCATAGGTTCCAACTTTGTGCTTCTTGAGGTCGTCGTAGAAGACGCTTTCGCACCACCATTCGATGGTCGCGCATTGCAGTAGGGTCAGACCGTCATGAGACAGGGAAATACTCTTAACTCCATGACGATTAGAGACTTCGATAAATTCTTTCTTGTCCGGATCAAAGACCGTGACGCCTTCTCCAGTTGTCATAAGCGCGTCGTAACCCGGCGCGGGATATAGGTCATGACCATTGTTAGCAGCGCCTTTAAGTTCTTGTTTCCAAATCTCTTGTAAATCGGGCGATTCTTTACCGCCGATATAGCGATAAGCGGTGATTTCACGACTGCCGAGCGCCCAGAGGATTTGACGTTTGTCGTCCCAAACGACGCCATGAGCGCCGAAGTATGGGAATTTCTTATAGATAGGAGTCGGCGCGCTGGCAGGCTCGCTTAAGTCGCCTTGGGGGACAAAGAGCGCTAAGAACGCGCCGGTACTCGAAGCGCTGATAAAATTACCGTCCGGCGTCATTGCGATCGAATGCGTATTGCCGCCGGCTAGACCGTAGAAGAGGATCGCGGAGTCTTCCAGGCGTATTAGCGCGACGCCGCCTCCGGACGCGGCAACCAGCGCGCAAGACGTGCCACAAGCGGACTTACATTCGCTAATATTACCGAACCATTTCGCTTGGTCAGCCGGTAGCGCCTTTGAGGGATCCCATTGCCATGCGATGGAGTCTGGATTGTTCCAATCTGAAGCGCCTTCACGATATAGAATCAAGCGCGTATCACGTTGTTCCGCAGCCAAGACGGGGTAGGGCGGAACCTCCGGCGGCGTCCAATCCTGTTGCAGGCGTTCGCGTAAAGTCTGTGCTAACTCTTGAGCGGACTTTAACTTACCATCGTCCTGTCCTTTTACCAGACCTGGCAGAACCAAGAGAGCCATCGTGCCGGTGAAGCAAAGGAGCCATGACATGCGTCGCAAGTTCTTCTGATTTGTCATTTACAACCTCATGTAGTCTGTCGGCGAAGTCGCCGGGGCGTTCGGTCACTTGACGTCGTCGTAGGCGAGAGACGCCAATTTACCACATTATACTCGACCACAACTGCCACGTCAAATTGTTCGTTACTAGATCAACGTCTCTCGGAATTGAGTCCTGTGACACGACGGTGGTCATCGTCGAAAGACGTATAATTCCGTGGTTTTTTCATCAAAGTTTGACTTGACGCGCGCATATCGCTATATCGCTATAATCAGACGCCCTTCTCTGGCTTCAGATATGCGTATAGCGGCGGCGTCACTCGAAGAATTGTCGACGTCAAAATGCCAAGTGGATATGCTTCAGCGAAGACATCTCGGCTATCTATTTAAGGCTGTAGCCAAGGCATAGTTAAACCCTTATCTAGAATACCAAATAGAAAGTTATGTGGCATGATAGACAAGAAGAAAAGGACGTTTTTTTAAATAAAAGCTTGGATTGTTACTTTTAGCATGCTACATTATAGACACAGGCTCTGGATAGGAGTTTTTTTAAGAGGAACTCGTCGTCCACTGTATTACTGTTGACGCTCGTGCTCATGTGCGATGATAGAGTGCGTCTTTATAACTCATTGTTATGGTAGCGTTGAACTTGGACGCTGGTCTTCCAGGGTAGAGTTTGACCATGTAACTAAGGGGTTGCGAGCATTGCTTCGGATGCTCACGACGTCCCGTTCGCTCGCGCCGAGGTATGATACGTTCAAATGAATGGGTAAAGTATAGAGGAAGGATAAAATGGTTAGTTTAAAAAGATTGCGGCGTGGATCGTCTCACACGCCCCCACGTAACTGGCGGATATTACATTTGGAGCGCCTAAAAGAGCCGAGCGCTCAACGTTACTCCGTGGCAGGAGGCGCCATATTTCTGTATCCAGATTTCGAGCGGGTGATTCAAGAGGCGTTGATTTTTAACGAAGATCAACTTAGGCTCATGCAGAGTCGTTCCAGACCTGGAACATATTGGATATGAACGTTACGACGTCATTTCAAGCGCCCAGTCTATGTGCTTGGAATGACATATTAAGAATCATTTGCTGAGAAAGGGCAATATGAGGCGTTGTCATGAAGATACACGAAAGAATGATATGCTTGAGCGTCGTATTCTGCGTCATGCTTGTCTCCCAATTCTCTGGCGTTAGTATGGCACAGAATTTGACGCAAGAGCAGAGGGGAGCGCTTCCCTCCAAAAACTTTAGAGTCAAGTCACAGAGCGACGAAGGAAAATTTACTAATCGTGCTGAGATTTATCCGAAAGAGTTTTATTTTGACGATACAATTATATTAAATCGAAAGCTATGTGACAGTATGATAAGAAAAAAATGACATTATTTTTAAAAAAAGCTTGACTTGGTACTTGTGGGATACTACAATCAGATTACAGTCGGTCGGTAGAAGTTTCTCTTATGAGAAACTGCCGTTCTCGCTGTATTGAATCCATCGACGCGCCAGCTCATGTGAGGAGTCGGATGGCGTAAACTCGTTGTAATGGCAG
>JAUNMR010000027.1 GCA_030537455.1 Planctomycetia bacterium
ACCGCCTGCGCCGTTACGTCGGTACATTTGGAAACAACCTTGGCGACCGTGTCGAAAATCAAGTCTTTTCCCGCGTCGTACGACTTCTTACGTATCGCGGTTATCTTCTCGATAATCTTGGGAAGACGTTTTAGTTCTGCCTTGAGCGAGTCCTTTTGCTTCGGCAGTTCACTAATGAGCAGGTCTTTAACGTCAGAGTCTGTCAGCGACATGACCGCCAGTAGTTTAATAGCCAGGTCAGTCGACACGCCCTGTAAGCGCGTGTGATAGTTCAACAGACGCTGTTCTATCGTTAAATTCGACTTGTCTTTTCCCACGACGCGTCCCCTTGGTTCAAACGACCGACCCTTTGCCTATTTACAACAGCCAGCCAGCGGGTTATTCGACCCGCTGTGCGGTGATTTCATAGACCGTGTCGACGTCGCCAACTAACGCGCGTGCGACTTTGACAATCAGATATTCTCCTCCGCCGTATAAGATACGGTCGCGCTCCGGCATAATATCGTCGTTGACCGCGTAGGTCGGAATTGTGCCGGAGAGCGTCGTTTGCGTTTGACGCATATCGGAACGGGAAAGACTAGGCGCAGTGGCTCCTTGAACGTCGAGATTCATTCCGCCAGGGAGGAACGGTACCGAGTAACTCTTGTAGAGAACGCGCCCACGTTGAGTCTCTTGGTCGAACTCGTTCACACCAATTTTCAGCACGGCAACGCCGCCCAAAAGATTGTGCAGAGTCGCCACAACGCCCGACTTTCCAGAAAAGACCGAGTCCAAAATACCCATAACTATGCCAGTCCCTTTTATGGCGTGATTCTTTTGTGCGTTTCTGTGTAACGACCGCGTAAACGCACGCGCCGTTTAAAAGATAGTTATCGCAGGCAACTGAAAAAAATATGCGTGAAATTAGCGAGCCATGGCAGACTAGTAAAGACACACAAGACAAAGCCGAGATGCTACGTTTTGGCTACGCCGAGTCCTAAGTCCTTGTCCTGTATGACTAAAAATAGTCCCGCCTCGGCTATTTTTAAGGACGTTGCGAGTTTTCGCCGCGTCCTTTTTTTATCGGTTTAGCCGTGTTTTCCCGAGTCTTTCCGCACAAACGCCTTTAACCGCGATTAACGTAAATTAACCTCTTTTTACCCAAAATCGGCCACGTTTTAGGCCACGCGAGAAGAACTTTAGACCACGCCGAATTTTTCTCGCTTACTCGTTATTTTACAGCGTTTTCGTAAAATGAATCGAGCACGCGCAGATAGTGGCGTTGCTGAACTTTACTCGTGTGACCGAGCCACGCGCCGACCACGTGCGCTGGGTAACCGTCCTCAATAAGGTCGTTCTCGCAGGAACACCGCATATTTTGAAAAAGTTTTTGCCACGGCTCCAGCCCCGCCCAGAACAGTATGCGTTTAAAACCGCTGTCGAAGTTCTGGCGACGATTCTCGAAAACGATATACGGCTCTGCAGACGGAGCAATTCGCTGACTCGCTTGTAGTTCCCGCCACAAGATTGGGAAAAGCGGGATTTCCCGGTTCTCCCGTCCCTCGTAGCGCGAAGTTTTCGGACTTGGTACAATCAAGCGTCGCTTCTCCCAGAGCACACAGTTCCAGGTCAGTCCCAGTGGCTCCTGTTGACGCAGACCGCCGACGCGCCAGAGCGCGATATCAGGTTCGTTCTGTATCCTCCGCTGACGTCAGACGTATGTTCCTAACTTACATGTGGTTCACACTACCTGACACAAGAGAAATAATCTGCACAGTGGAAAACAGTATTTTCGAAGGATCATGTAACTCATGTCCTGGACTCGTTTTACGTACTAGCGTCTGGCTCTTTCTATCTTTACGCTTAATCACACATGACTCGAACGTCAAACTTCAACCATCCCGATATTCTTCCCTAACGCGCCACAAAGATCGACACAAACCAAGAAACAAAAAAACCTCGCAAAAAGCGAGGTTTCAAGTCGGGGCAACTGGATTCGAACCAGCGACCTTTTGACCCCCAGTCAAACGCGCTAAACCAGACTGCGCCATGCCCCGGACGTCTAACAGCCTCTCTCTGACAGACGTCAAAAGAAAGAACTAAACGCTAATTGTAAAAAGGCTTTCGTCGAACAAACGACAAAAACCAAATCGGAAAGGAAGCCTTCCGAGTCGGGGCAACTGGATTCGAACCAGCGACCTTTTGACCCCCAGTCAAACGCGCTAAACCAGACTGCGCCATGCCCCGAAGCATGTTAGCATTATTCTAGCCAAGCTTTGTTTTTTTTCAACCCCCTTTTTTCTTTTTCTTTGAACTTATCTTAAAAGCGCCTGAGAGCTTTTCGACATGTTGGTCTTGCAATATATTTCACTAACACAACAAATGAATACAATTATAATTGGGACGCCATCTTACTGTGCGTCACGGAATAGAGAGTTGGCTCTGATCTGTGTCCATGTTCCAATAGAGGTCGTAATGTTCAAATCCCAAGAATACGAAATGCTCGATTTTGGCGCCGGAAGACGACTAGAACGTCTCAGTGAGTTAATTCTCGATCGCCCCTGCCCCAGCGCCGAGGGAATTCGGCGCGCTATGCCACGCCTCTGGGAGCATGCTGACGCAAAGTTTATTCAGAACAAAAACGTCACGAGCAAAAATAACGCCGCATCACTCGGGGTCCGTGGATACTGGACGCCGCTCACGGAAGTCGGAGCCAAGTATTTTGACCTTCCATCTAAGAATTCCAACGCTCCGCAACAAAGTAGTCGCAGTTGGTTTCTTCCGTACGGAGAACGATTTACATTCGAACTCAAGGGTTCCGCTTTCGGACATGTTGGAGTCTTTCCGGAACAAGCTTCGAATTGGGATCGAATTATGCGACTTTGTGAAGAGGCGCAAAATGTAACAAACGCCTCTCCCGTCATCTTAAATCTCTTCGGTTACACCGGCGGTAGCACATTAGCCGCGGCGTCGACCGGCGCACAGGTCACTCATGTCGACGCCGCGCGTAATATCGTCGCACAAGCCAGACGCAATGCAGAAAGCTCCTTTCAAAACCAGATGGGCGAGGCGCGCGAAGGCGTCGGCGCTATTCGCTGGATAGCCGACGACGCTGTAAAGTACGTCAAGCGTGAACAAAAACGTGGCTCAGTCTACAACGGAATCATACTCGATCCACCCAGCTATGGGCACGGCGCTCGAGGCGAGGTCTGGCGACTCTCGCGTGACCTAGAACCGCTCCTGCAACGTTGTGTCGATCTCCTCGCGACTGACTTCGCTTTCATCATGCTGACCTGTCACACCCCGCAATTTGAGTACCAACGCTTAGCTTCAATTGTGACGCATCTACTTAGAAACCGTTTTGGATACGATATCCGATTGGAAACAGAAGCACACGCCATGGAGATCACCTCGCGTAACGGGGCTAGGCTTCACGCCGGAGATTTGGCGTTGATTGTATTGCGTAATCCCTGAAAATCAACGCTACACATTACAGGCATAACGTAGGCGTCGATATATTACTACAAACAGTTCTGTCGCCTACCTGGCAAAAATGATTGCCAGCTTAATATACTTGTTAAGCTCAATAGTTGACGCGGACGTCACGATGATGTAAAACCCCTATGCAGGGGTTGATGCAAAAACCTGACTAAAAAAACCTCAACCTAGCGCTAGCCTACACACAGGACTAATACGAACTTCTTGGTTCTGATTATATAGCGCCATCGTTCGAAAGTATTGACATGTTTAACACGGTAAACAACTTCGTTTATTCATGCGTATGTAATACCATACATTCAAAGTATTTATCGCGTTAAAACCAATGCTACAGTGACGTGTGTAGCCAGCAATCTATGCATAACCGCCTCTAGTGGCATAGCTTTGACTAATCAATACGCTACTTCGTCACAAAATTACCAACTAAACCTAAAGGGCGCCGACCTAAGTAGTCAAATCACCCTCCCCATTCCAGCTCATGTAGTAAGGAGTTGTTCCCAAACAGCTCCTAGTTTCCTCGACGCAAGTCAAAAATAACAGGACACAACAATGAAACCACTCAGCGCCGCTTTTAAAAAGCTGTTCGTGACCGCGTCTATTCTGACGCTCAGCGTCTCGTTCGGTCTGCAAAAGTCGTCTGGCTATGATTCCAGATTCAATCTCGCTGGCAACCCCGTCGAACAGCCTCAACAATGGCACGACAGTAATTCCACAAATCAAGCCTCTACCTCAAACGGCGAAAGTCTTGAAATCGTTGGTAAAGACGTACGTACCAATTGGCTTTCCAGCCCACTGGAATTTCAAGCCAATAGACTTTACTCGCTAGAGTTTGACGCCTGTCTCAAAGAATCCAACGCAGGGCAGACCTTCTGTTGCGGTACAAACTTCTTCAATTTCGACCTGATTGATCTCGCTCAGTCTCCCAAGCCTGACCAGCATCGAACAGTGATTTTCTACACGCCCGCGGGCAAAGACAATCTTGTAAATGCACCGGTAAGATTCGCACAATGGGAAACACAACGCGTCTATGAGGTTAATCGACCTGACGTCAGACCCGTCCAACCGATTTTCCGTGAAATCAAGGACAAGTCGTCAAATCGTGTCCTGAGACTTGGCGACGGTGAATCGCTCGACAAAAATGGTATTTATCGCTTTAGTTCCTTCAAGTCGAAACAATACACTAATTTCGACAGACCCCTACTCTCTTACACGTCCAATTTCAACACAGATCGCTGGATGCTCGGCGTCAACACTTCTATCGATTACTGCTTCTGTCTGCAACCGGAACAACTAACCGACCAAAAGGACGGAGCCGTAAGCATTACCCCATGCGTCCCCATTCCTTTTCAGGACGGGTCAATACAAATTCATGTCGGTTACTGGCTCAGCGGACAAGTGCGTGTACTGGCCAGTTTAGACGCTCAGACTTGGCAAGAACTCGGAACCATTAACAGCGTCGCAGCGCCAACGTTCTCATTGAACAGTCTTTTCGATGGCAATAAAGCGGACAAGGTTTACCTGCGACTACTTGGCGAACCACAGCCAGACCAGACAGATTGTATTATGCAAATCTATGGGGTTCGCGCAGAACTAGTCACACAGCAGGATCGCCCCGACGCTTTTTTTGGGGTCGGTGAAACCTTCTTCGCAAAAGTCATGCCACAAGGCGACGACAATAAGCTGGACGCGCTTCCAATTATGAGCAACGAGCTTGAGATCGTCAGCGCTACCGATAATGACAAATCCCTCATTGTCAACAGCTGGAACGACGTTCTCATCGAAGGCGCTGGTTGGGACGAACCTAGCGCTAGAATACAACAGTATCGTCTACCGTTTGCAAATTCTTATGAACTAGTTCGACGTGTCTTCCGGTTCTATATCCAGGACTTCACACGCCAGATCGCTAACGTCTCTAACGAGAATAACGACGTTACTCTGAGCTGGTGCGAAGGCGATTATCACGTACCGCAAAATCCTGTCCAGGTTCAGATCCAAGCCCCTGAACCTATCAGAATTTACGCCGCTCAAAACGACTTCGAAACCTTCCAAATCGTTCTGAATCCCGTAGAAGGACACGCTCCGTTGCAGAAGATTAAGGCGACAGTCAGTTCCGACTTAATCTCGAAATCGGGTGCGAAAATTCCCGCGGAAAACGTTGAACTTCGACGCGCTTACTATCATTACGTCAGTGAACCGACCGACGAAACCTGCGCCATCGGCTACTACCCTGACGCACTTGTTCCACTAGACGATAATTTTACTATAGAGCCTAACAATAATGGCGTCCTGTGGGTTACTGTTAAGACGCCAAGCAACGCCACGCCAGGACTATACAACGGACAGATCCAGATCTCCGCTAACAACGGCGGTTACAACGCTTCCGTTCCATTTGAGACATACGTCTGGAACTTTGCGCTACCGCAAAAAAACACCTACGATACGGCATATGGTATTTCACCCAATAGCATTTGGAATTACCATCAGTGCAAGACCGAAGAAGAGAAACGTCTGGTTTATGAAAAATATCTTCAACTCATGAGCGACTATCGCATGAGTCCCTACACGCCGACGCCGTTAGACCGTATCAAGGTCACATGGCGACCCGACGCCAACCCGCCGACGTGCGAACTGGATACCGCTAACTTTGAGCGTGAGATCAAACGTGTCTTCGAGAAGTACAACTTTACAAACTTCGTTCTGGAATTCCATGGACTAGGAGGCGGTTCCTTCGCTAATCGCTACGAAGGAACCGTCGCCGGTTACGGCGCCTCCACGCCGGAATACGACGCCATGATGACGTCGTATGGCGCCCAATTACAAGAACTCATCGACAAGCTCGGACTTCTCAACGCCGCGTATGTCTACTGCTTCGACGAACCGGAAGAGAAGGACTATGAATTCGTCGCCGGTGAATTTGCTAAGCTCAAAAAATACGCTCCCAAAATTGAACGTATGCTCACCGAAGAGCCGTCGCAAAAGTTCCTAGACGTCCTCAATAATCACAACGCCTCAATTACGATCTGGTGTCCTATTCTCAATTGCTTTGACAATCAACTGGCACAAGAACGAATCGCTGACGGCGAAAAAATCTGGGATTACGTTTGTACTGGTCCGAAAGCCCCATATTGTACTGAGTTCATCGATCACCTGGCGCAAGAGTTGAGAATTTGGCATTGGCAAAATTTTGAACGTAACGTCACTGGCAGTCTCATATGGGAAACGACCTACTGGAACAGTCCCACTGCCTTCGTCAATGATTTCCAAAACCCATACGAAGACCCCATGTCCTATCAGACCGGCTACGGTTTGCCACAGGGAACTCGGCGCAACTGGGGCAACGGCGACGGTCGATTTATCTATCCTCCTCTTACCGCTGCCACGCCACAAACCACGGGAGGAAAATGTGTTACCGACGCGCCCAACCCAAGCATACGTATGGCTATGATTCGCGCTGGCGTCCAAGATTACGAAATGTTACGCCTCTTCCAAAACAAACTGGAAGAACGTAAGGCGAGTTTGCCTAAGGAGAAATACGAAAAATACCTCTCCCTGCTAGACTTTAGTGTCTTTACGACCTCGCTCACACAATTCTCACACGATCCGCAAGACCTGCTTAAGAGACGACAAGCGATCGGATCAGCGCTTGAAGAACTCATGAAAGAATAAAGGTCTAAAGCCTTGGAAATGTTTCGATTCCATTAAAAAAACGCTCGCGTTGTCGCCAAACTACGCGAGCGTTCTCTTTCTCTTTGTGAAAACAAAGGCATTCTTTCGCGACTACTTCACCCCGGGGGAACGTCGTTCAAACGCAAACGACAAAAAAGCGCGCAAATCTTCAATGTTTATATCTTTGCTACTACGAAATCGCAAAAAGATTGAGTCATACTGGGGCATAGATTCCTCTATTTCGGGTTCATAGCCTATGTGAGACACATCTGAAAGCGTTATCGCCCCCTTCTTGACGTTCAATTGAAGGCAAATTGCGTCGTTATTTTTTGTAAAGATCTGCCCCATCGGAAAATTGCTTTCAGGCAGATAGAACGGCGCGGCGATCTTACCAGTCCACTCAATCACAAGCTGTGAATTAAGCTCCTCTACTAATTGACATATCGTCGTAAGATCGTCTAACGTCCAATTTGCCACATTGGAATCGCCATAGCGACCTTTCTCGGAAAAATGCCATTCGCGCCCCTGAGTACGCCAGGGCGTCAGCTTGATTACTTCCGACTCGCTAGATTCCACTTGACGAGAAAACGAACTAACAGCCTCGTCAAAGAACTTGGTAAATTCAGAGCGTTCTATCTCCTTAAGAGAATAGAACTTCAGTTCCACTTCCTGCCACGCGCCAAGCGCCTCCACTTTCACACGAGGCTGTGTGCCATACAGTGGAACCTCGTCTATTTCGTTCAGTGGCTTGAGATCTAACTGTGAAATAAGCGACGCCTTATCAAAGGTACCTTTCGGAACCCTGAATCTTACTCTAAGCAACCATTCCTCATTGGTAAAGGCACGGAAAAACCATGTCGGCTGATCCTGTGCGCGCGCTTCTACTATGGTGCGATTATTCCAGTCAATCTCGTCAAATAACTTGACCTCTTCTAGTTTTTCTATCAACGTTGCAAGTATTTTGACATTCCAGCGACGTTTACTTCCGCTGTTACTGGTAGAGCGCCCCATATGCCAGGAGCGTCCGTCTTGTTCCCAGGGGGATTCTTCGTGAGAGTCCTCATTACTAACATTCCTAACAACTTCTTCGATACTCTTCTGTTGAGCTCTGAGACTATCTCGATACTCTTGTGCGTTGAGAACAACGCGCTCCGCATAATGACCAGCCGCCAAGGCGTCGTACAGCGCAAGACCCGTATAACTCTTAGGTTGAGCGTCGCTTGCGTCCTGATTAATCTCACGGTTAACGGCATATTCTACTAGTTGCTCCGGCGTACCGGCAAAGACCAACTTACCGCCGTCTTGTCCCGCTTCCGGTCCGATATCAAGAATCCAATCTGCGTTCTTAATCACGTCGATGTTATGCTCTACGACTACGACCGTATTGCCTAAATCGACTAGACGGTGCAAAACAAGCAAGAGTTTTTTAACGTCGTCAAAGTGAAGTCCCGTGGTCGGTTCGTCAAGCACGTAAAACGTTCGACCAGAATCGATTCTCGATAATTCCGTCGCGAGTTTGATACGTTGTGCCTCGCCGCCCGACAAAGTTGTTGAAGGCTGACCAAGTGGTAAATAATCTAATCCCACGTCGCACAACGTTTGTAAAATACGCGTCATTGCGGGTATATCGCGAAAGAGCGTTAGCGCTTCGCCACATGTTGTGGCTAACGTGTCGGCAATTGACTTCCCACGGAATTTTACCTTCAAGACCTCTTGATTATAACGCGCGCCATTACATTGATCACACGTCACCCAGACGTCAGGAAGAAAATGCATTTCGAATTTCAAAGCCCCCGCGCCTTCACACTTCTCACAGCGCCCGCCAGGAACATTGAAGCTAAAGTGACGAGACGACAAACCTCGTGTTCTGGACTCTGGCAACTGACTATACAGATTCCGAATCTGTTCAAATAACCCCGTATATGTAGCCGCATTGGAAGTCGGCGTTTGCCCAATCGGCGTTTGGTCGACACACAAAACCTTATGTATCCGTTCCACGCCTAGTACTGTTTCGCAGACATTCGTGGGTATGGCGCTATGACGTAAAACCAAATTAAGGGATCGTACCAGTACGTCCTCAACAAGAGTACTCTTGCCGCTTCCGCTCACTCCTGTCACGACAGTTAAAGCCGAAAGCGGAATAGGCGCGTCAATGTATTTGAGATTGTGCTTACGCGCGCCCTTGACAAGAATCCATCCATAGGGCCATTTCGGAAGACTCCCTCTATACGATAGTTCGGCGCTTGTGGGCGTACAATATCCCTGTGCCTCTTGAAAAGAACGTCGTCGTTCCACTTCTGCTTCAGAAATCGGCGTCTCTTTGATCTTGTTTTGTAGAGCCTCAAGGTCATAGCGTGACTGATTAGCGCCTGATTCGCTCCGAAAATTCGACTTGTCGCGACTGCGCTTTCGGCTCGACGTCGTACGACGCGCCGTATTACCCTTAGAACGGCATTGGGAAGACTCCTCTGTGTGCTCGTGCGTCAACGTAAAAGTAGTCTCGTCTACACTGTTGCTCTTTACCTTTTTACGACTTGAAACACTCTGTGCCCTTGTCACAGAGCGAGCGGTTTGTTTTTTCGGCATAGAAGACGACTTTGTTACGCCGTCCACTGCGACCGCGTCCGAATTCTTAGCGGTCGTGCGCTTCTTGCTGGAAGCGTCCCCTTTAGTAACGGAATCAACAAAATCCCCCTCTTCTACCTTAGTACTCTTTTTACGACTTGACGACGTCGCCTTAGAACGAATAGCGTTAGCATTCGTTTCCGTGCTTTTCGACGTTGAGGACGACTTAATGTTCTTTTTCATAACAAGCTACTATTGCATGAAAGAGCGCTTTCGGAATGATAACAAACCTCAAGGTTACGCTCAAAATCACAGGCTCCGTCGTGGAACCAAGTCAAAAAAAAGGGACGCTTTCAGAATACGTACAATACTCGAACTAAATACGTTTCCTTTAGCTACAAAATAATACGGCGGTTAATGGGAATCGGAATGTAATTTTGACCAGACAGGTAGGAACCCGTCAAGGATGAATCTGACTTCTCAATATCTTCCGGCGAACCGACCGCCATAATCCTACCGCCCTGGGCGCCGGCTTTGGGTCCAAAGTCAATCACATAGTCGGCGCTTGCGATGACCTCCTGATCATGTTCCACAACCAGTAAAGTATTCCCGAGGGAGCACAACTTACGCATCGCGCTGATCAGACGCTGATTATCGCGCTGATGAAGACCAATCGTAGGCTCGTCAAGCACGTAAACCACGCCAACCAAACCGCCGCCGATTTGCGCCGCCAGACGAATACGCTGAGACTCGCCGCCTGAAAGCGTCGGCGCGGGACGTCCAAGTGTCAGATAGTCCAGTCCCACGTCCACCAAGAAGGTCAAACGCGCAACGACTTCGTCGATAATATCACCCGCTACGTCCTCTTCTAGCGCCGTAAGATCTAACTCCTTAAAAAAGCGAGTTAGTTCGCCCAATGGAGTGCGACAAAGTTGATCTAACGTTTGATTATGAAATCGAACAGCAGAGGCGTCGTCACGCAAACGACTACCCAAACAGACCGAACATTCACACTCCTGAACGCTATTCTCCTGACGAGTACGATAATAAGGATTCGCGTGTGAAAGTTCTTCCGTTGCCGGATAGATCCCCTTGTATTGGAATCTAAACGCTACTTTCGCTCTGGGATCTTGTTCGGAAATAAAGCGCAACGCGTCTTTCGCGCGTTCCTCAGCCGTCTTGGCCTTAGACGCTACGTCCAAATCGTATGTCAAAACGTCGAACCATCGGTCGCCCGCGCCACTAAAGAGTAAGCGTCGTCGACGCGCGTCTAGGCGTTCAAACGGCATATCAAGGGGAGTGTCGGTCTCACGAGCAAAGGCGCGCATCATTGCCGTTGTGATCGGGGTGGAAAAATCTGACCACAGAGTCAATGCGCCTTGAGCAAGCGATAACTTAGGATCAGACACATACTGCTCTGGATTTGCGCCGACCTGAACGCCTAAACCATTACAGTGTGGACACCTACCAAGTGGACTATTAAAGGAAAACGAACTTGGCGTTAAGACCTCAAAAGCGCGACCGCACTGTTCGCAAGAGCGCTTTTGGCTCAACGTCATGGTTTCCCAAAGACGTTCTGGCTTATTATCGTCCATCAAGACTACGAGCAGCTGACCTTTGCCCCATTCTAACGCTGTTTCTACGCTATCGGCTACACGTCCGCGTTGAGCTTGAAGTTCCCTAACGTCTGTCGTTGCCTTAAGCTTCAGGCGGTCGACCACCACCTCGATCTGATGAACCGTCCTGACGTCAAGAGTCAATGGTTCGTCAATCGAGTGTATCGCGCCGTCTATTCTAATGCGAACAAACCCTTGAATACGAAGGCGTTCCAAAAGATTCTCGAAACTCTCGTTCTGTTCCAGGGTTATCGGCGCGGCAATATAGAGTCTCTGCTCGTTCTCTTGTGCCTTACGCAAGACGCGTGCAACAATCTGATCCGTAGACTGAGAACCAATTGGCACATTACAGTCGGGACAATAAGGAACGCCAACACGTGCGTATAGAACACGAAGGTAGTCAAGAATTTCAGTCACCGTTCCTACCGTCGAATGAGGCGAGGAACCAATCGTTTTCTGTTCAATAGCTATCGACGGAGCAATACCAATCGTTTGTTCCACGTCAGGTTTCTGGATTTGACCGAGGAACTGACGCGCATAGCTCGAAAGACTCTCCATATACCGGCGACGACCTTCTGCATAAACAACGTCGATTGCAAGGGACGATTTGCCGCTTCCACTCGGACCGGTGCAGACTGTTATTTTATTACGTGGTATTTCTACTGAAACATTCTGAAGATTATGTTCCTTAGCGCCACGAATTATGATTGGTCCTTCTTCATCGGCAATGTCAACGACAGGTTTGTCTTGTAAGGTTCGCGCGCGTTCGGAAATTGTCTCAACAAGCTTTTTACGATCCCTAGCAAAATATTCTTTCAAGGCGACGCCAGTGTGAGACGTTGAAATTTCAGCTACCTCTTCTGGCGTTCCTTCGGCAACCAAATATCCGCCGCGCTCCCCGCCTTCTGGACCAAGATCGATGACCCAGTCCGCTGTCTTAATTACGTCAAGGTTGTGCTCAACGATCAAGACGGTATTGCCGGCGTCGGCAAAACTATGTAAAACGCGCAACAGTGTTTTAATGTCAGCAAAATGAAGACCTGTCGTCGGCTCGTCCAATAGATACAACGTTCTGCCAGCGCTTTTTTTCGTTAGTTCCTTCGCAAGTTTGACTCGCTGCGCTTCGCCGCCGGAAAGCGTTGGAGAAGGTTGACCCAACTTCATATAACCGAGACCAACGTCATAGAGAGTCTGGAGTTTCTCGCGAATTTTGGGGATATTCTCAAAGTGCTTAAGCGCTGTCTCGACGTCTAACTCTAAAGTCTGGTCAATCGACAACCCTTTATATTTGATCGCAAGGGTCTCTTGATTAAAACGACGACCGCCGCACTCCGAGCAAGTCGTCCACATATCGGCCAAAAAATCCATTTCCAGCCGTACAGCGCCGTTGCCTTCGCACTTCTCACAACGACCGCCCGATACGTTAAAGCTAAAGCGACCGGGTTGAAATCCCTTTGCGCGCGCCTCTGGCGTCTCGGAGTAGAGCCTGCGAATCTCGTCAAAGAGCTTAATATACGTCGCAGGGTTAGAACGCGGCGTACGGCCAATCGGAGCTTGATCAATGGAGATAAGCTTGCTAAGGTACTGAGCGCCCTCAAAAGCACGATGCGCTCCAGGACGCCCATTGGCATGATTGAGAACGGTAGCTAGATGTTCACGAATGATATCATTAACTAAGGAACTCTTACCGCTACCGCTCACGCCGGTCACACACACTACGCCGCCAAGAGGAATCGATACGTCGATATCCTTTAAATTATGGTGAGTTGCGCCTCGTACGACTATTCGACGAGAATCGAGTTTACGACGTTGTTTAGGCGTGGGTATGCTTTCGTCGCCGGCAAGATAACGCGCGGTTAGACTGGACTCGCGTTGATTACAGAGCACGTCGGCAACGGAACCCGACGCCACCGCCTGACCGCCATGAGAGCCAGGTCCCGGTCCAAAATCGACAAGATAATCCGCCGCGAGCATTGAATCTTCGTCATGCTCCACAACCACGACCGTATTGCCAAGGTCGCGAAGTTCGTGCATTGTATGAATTAACTTATCATTGTCACGAGGATGCAAGCCGATAGAGGGCTCGTCTAGAACGTACATAACGCCGACAAGACCGCCGCCGATCTGACCCGCAAGGCGAATACGTTGCGTCTCGCCCCCGGATAGCGTGGGGGCGCCACGACCAAGGGACAAATACCCCAAACCTACGTCAATAAGAAAACCCAATCGCTTGGTGATCTCTGCTATGAGATCGCCTATAATCGAGCGGTGAAACTCCGAAAGTTCTATCGCTCCGAGAAATTCGATCAAATCAAAAATCGAAAGGTTAGACAGTTCAGGAAGTGAAAAAAGCTTCTTCTCGGAAAAGACCGGAGCGCTAGAACTAGTCGCTAATTTGAATGCACGCGCATGTTCGTTCAAACGCATGCCATGGCAATATTCACATGGCATCGTTCTCATAAAGCGTTCCATCGCTGTGAGTTGGGCGCGATTACTCGTCTCTTCGTATTGCTTGAGCATTCGTGGGATAATTCCCTCGAACACGTCTTTCCAGGTATGTCCAGAGGATCCGTTCTGCCAGACATAAGTTACGCTACGCTCGCCCAACCCCCATAATATCGAATGTTGCGCGCGAGGGTCTAAATCTTCCCACGCCGTCTCCAAGACGCTATTCTCTGGAAGATTATACTCTTGTTCGATCGCTCGTGCCACGCCGAGGTAAACGTGTTGCTTCCAGCGACCTAAATCTTGCCATTTCCCAACCGGAACTATACAGCCTTGCTGGAAAGACTTCGAAGGATCTGGAATCAAAAGCGAGGGAGAAAACGTGTACGTCGCGCCAAGACCTTGGCAGTGTGGACACATGCCTTGCGCGTTATTAAAGCTAAATAATTGTGGCGTGGGGCGTTCAAAACTAACGCCACAATGTGAGCAGGAATAGTCAGAGCTGAAATACAACTCTAACGTTTTCGTAACGTCGACAAGCCCAGAAACCACGTCGCTGGAATCGCTAAGCTTGGGCGTGCGAGACTTATGAATCTCCTGAGGATTCAATTCGTCACTGAATGCAACGCCAAAGTCAAAACCGCTTTGTCCCTCTTGTGCTTCCACCGCTGACACGCTCGACGCCAACGCGCCTCGATTCTGATCGACAATCAGAATCATCTGACCTTTACCAAGATTCAGAGCGGTTTCTACTGCTTGACTAACGTCGCGAAAAGACGATTCATTTTTCGTAACTTTAGCTATGACGACGTCAATTGAATGTCGTGATTGTCGATCTAGTGAGATCGGCGCGTCGACGTCGTAAAAGGTTCCGTCGATACGAACGCGACGATAACCGCGACGACGCAAGGCGTTGACTACTTCCTGATTACGTCCCTTCTGATTTCTTACTATCGGCGCTAAAATCAAAAGTTGAGAGTTATCCGGCAGAGTACGAACTCGCTCGAGAATCTGAGCATGCGTTTGCGCGACAATCTCACGACCACATTTGGGACAAAAGCCCGTCGCAACTCGTGCGAAAAGAACGCGCATGTAGTCGGATATTTCGGTTATTGTACCTACGGTTGAACGATTATTCTGACCAGCTGTCTTTTGAGAAATCGAGATAGAAGGACTTAGACCGGATACATTCTCTACGTCTGGTTTCGGAAGTTGACGAAGATACTGACGAGCATGACTCGACAGGCTTTCAACGTAACGTCTTTGACCTTCCGCATACAGCGTATCGAACGCTAAAGAACTCTTACCGCTGCCGCTGACCCCTGTAAAGCAGATCATACGATTATGTGGCAACGTGAGACTCACGTTGTCTAGATTGTGTTCGCGAGCGCCGCGAATGATAATCTCTGACATACGCGCCAATAACTTCCGTGAATCAAAACCGTGAGAAAAGTAGAAAGGACGTTACCCCAAAGTTCCCCTCGACGCATACGATACGTAGCTCAAGGGGAACGGCATAACGTTCTTACACAATAAAGACGATCTTACACTTTTCAAGGCAAGTGTGAGTCTCAAACTCGCGCTTCTTAGAACACGAAGGAAATCTTCTGGAGGCGTTCCTCTAACGCCGCCATGAGTTCGTCTTCCTTCTCCTGTGTATCTGCAAGATAAGTCACAGAGAAACGTAAGTAAGCGCCACAGTTATCCCAAGGTACCGTGCAAATTGATTGCTCGGTAATCAAAAATTGCGAAACCTCTTCGGCGTTGGCAAAAGTGAGACCGCTCTTGAGACCGGTCGGCGCCTTAACATACAGGAAGTAAGTACCGCCGGGAACCTCGCAGTCGAACCCGAACTTGTTCAGGGTGTTCACCAACTTCTGCAAACGACGGTGATACTTCGCGCGAGCTTGGTCGGGAATTGAATCGTCGTCAAGAGCAAGAGCCGCCGCCTTTTGAATCGCAAGGAACTGACCGCTATCGCTATTGTCCTTCACGTCGGCGAAGGCGTGAACAATGCGCTCATTACCACAAATCCAGCCCAAACGCCAACCGATCATATTCCAGCCCTTGGACATTGAGTGGATTTCAACGCCAACCTCTTTCGCGCCCTCCACTTCCAAAAAGCTCAACGGGCGATCGCGGAAGCTGAACATTGAGTGAGCGGCGTCCTGAACGACGACTATCTCGTTCTTACGTGCAAAGTCGATAACCTTTTTGTAGAAGTCAACCGTCGCAAGTTGTCCCGTCGGACTGTTCGGATAGTTGACGACCAAAAGCTTGGCGCGTTGGAGAATGTCCGCTGGAATCGAATCAAGATCCGGATAGAAACTATTCTCCGCAAGCAGAGGAAGATTATAAACCTCGCCGCCGTTATACTTGGTATGAGTACCAGCCACGGGATAACCAGGAACAGTCATGAGCGTCACGTCGCCAGGATTAATGAAGACGTCAGGAATCATAGCCAGCGCTGGTTTGGAACCGATACTATGATTGATTTCGGCGACTGGATCAAGGTCGATGTTAAAGCGACGTTTCATAAAGCGCGCGACGGCGTCTTTAAACTCTTGGCAACCGTTGTCCGCGTAACCGCGGTTCTCGATTTTGCCGAGCTCTTCGATCATCTTGGCGCGAACCTGAGGAGCGGCAGTCTCATCGTTTTCGCCAATGCCAAAGTCAAGCAAAGGACGCTCCGGATGTTCTGCCAAAGCCTTACGTTTGGCGCGTTTGATCTTTTCAAACTTGTAGATTTCCGTGCTTTTACCGTAATTAATACCGCCAATGCGCTCGGCGAATAACTTTTGGAAGTAAGGATCGCTCATTTCTGTGAATTTACGCAAATTCAAAGGTCGAGGGTAGATCGACCGCATCGCTACGGCAACGCCGTACCTTCGACTCATACACAATTGGCGTCAACGCGATTGTCGTCAAAGGGCAGCGCACGCGTCGACGTCTGGTCAACTACATTGTTTCTATTATACGAAGTAAACGCCAATATGACGCCCCCACTTCGTTGAAAAGACCGTTTTTAACGGAATTTCTAGCCGTGCGACCTAGATTTACGAATTACTCGTACTAGGCGGACGTCTAGTCGTCAATTTCGATCTTGCCACCGCCCAAAAGACGATCGCGCCAGTAGCACACGAGCGCCTGTCCAGGAGCAACGGCAAAGCGCGGAGAATCGGTTCTAACGACTATCTCGCCAAGCTCGTTTGCAACAACTGTCGCCGTACACGATTCGTTACGATAGCGGATCTTGATCTGGCATCGAAACTCCTGGTTCATCGGGACGTCAGCGTGCCAATTGGCATGTGTCGCACGAATGACGCTCCTCCCCAAAGCTTCATAAGGACCTAAGGTCACCGCATGGGTCACGGGGTCGACACGCTGGACGAAAATACGCTCGCCGAACCCCATGCCAAGTCCCTTGCGCTGACCGATCGTATATTTCTCGTACCCATGGTGCTCGCCAATCTTTTTACCGTCCAGCGACAGAAACTCGCCAGAAGAGTCGCTAGGCAAAGCGCTCCACCGCTCGGGATTCGCGTCGCGAACGCGCTTGATAAAAGCTAGACGTTCGTCGTCGGGCACAAAACATATTTCCTGGCTGTCTTTCTTCGTTGCTACCGGCAGTCCAATACGCTTGGCCAGCTCACGAACTTTTGGCTTTTCCATTTCGCCAACAGGAAACTGAATGTACGGCAAAACGGAACGTGGCGCGCCATAAAGGAAATAGGACTGATCCTTGGGAGACGGAGAACGAGTAAAAAAGTTTTCACTGGGATCGCGAAGAAGCCATTCAGGCGGATTACTAAACTCTTCATTCGAATCAACGACTCCTGGAGCAAACTGACGCGACCAGTTCCCCACCGATTCCTTACGCACATAGTGACCGGTTGCAAGGGACGTTGCGCCCAATTCCTGGGCAACGCGCCACAATAAACCGAACTTAATCAAACGATTGCACAACGCACAAGGATTCGGTGTTCGAGCAGCGTAATATTCTTCGATAAAGTTTTCGACGATTGCATTAAAAGGAATCGACAAATCTAGTAGAACCAGAGGGACGTTGAGAAAATTCGCAACGTCTAAGGCTGAGGCAAAATCCCTAGGCAAACAAAACGGAAAATTCTCCGCAGTCCAAGACAAACGCGCCAACTCCCCGTTCTGATCCACTCTGTAAAGATCAAACTCATTAGACGCAGGAACCTTCGTCAAGACGTCGCGTGTCTCTTCCCATGACAACGTGGCTTGATATGCATGTCGCATGAACAAACCGCGTACGTTCCAGTCTGCGTTTAATAACAAGGCGGCCGACGTCCCACTATCTACGCCGCCAGACATTGCCACCAATACGTTCCGTGTCATTAGCGCCTCTATCTCTTACGATACGAACGAATCAACTTCCAATACGTTTGCGCTGAGTGTGGGAGCAGAGCGCCGTCGACATTTCGCCAATGTCGAGTCGCTTTCATATGAAGACTATCATAAAATAGAGAATTCATTCGTCAAGGCGCTCTAATAGTATTCACCGCCGAAAAAAGAGCTTGTCGCAGCGTCTAATCAGGATCGTCAAGAACCTCATGTTTGTTCTTTATTTCCGTGACCACCGTACGACAGTACGACTCTATTACACTCCATAGCTAATCAACACAACATGTGCAAAATCTTGGATTAGGTTGATTACATTGTCATTAAACCTAATTTACCGTCTGTGGAGGAGCGACAAATGGCGTTTAACGCAACCTACGCCCGATTATTCGATCGACGCCGACCTCGGACGGGTGAAATAGAGACAAGAGGAACACGGACCGGGTAAAACAGAAGATTCGCCTTCGTAACTATCGCCCGAACGAGCCCATAATTCCGCTTCGTCAGAAAGTTCGTTCAAAAGAATCTCTATTGCATGACGATAATGCTCTATGCCTTTACGGTCAAGCGCCTCGGGAACATAAATATCGCTACTGGGAATACAACGAGCACGGGAGCAGACGCGCGGTATCGCAAAACGATCCCAGCTATTCAAACGATAAGGACGATCATAGCCAACGCCCATCGCTACAATCGGGATCTGAAGCTTTGACGCAAGAAAGACGCATCCAGGCGAAAGAACACGCCGCGGACCGCGTGGTCCGTCAGGCGTAATCGTAAGGTGGAACTGACTCTCGCGCTCAAGCTTCATCATCTCACGAAGCGCCTGAACGCCGCCGTGATTCGTGGAGCCGCGAACTCCTTGAAAACCAAGAAGACGAGCTATCTCGTCCAACACGTCAGCGTCGGAATGACGACTGAGCAACATGGCCAGATGGCAGTGTTTACGCAAATGGATAAAGAACTGAATATACTCGTGCCAAAATATATAGATTCGGCGTTTACCGTCGTTCGGATAAGCGGGGTCAATTACGGGATTATAGTACGCCGCACGGTAGTCTAACGTCTGCGCCAATGTCCTCACGCCCAGGGACAAACACGAACCGACCGCACGAATTAGCGTCTTATTGCGAATCTTCATTATTCCTGTTGACCTTTGCAAAGTTCCTTGACTGTGCACAACGCACGCCTTCGATACGTCTTGTTACACATTCGTTAAATTCTCTTAATACTTTGTATTTTAACAGATGTAGCAATTTCAAACAACGTCAAAAGGAACCTAAAATAGAAAACGACGTTGAACTCATCGAATCCAACGTCATAGGAAAGTCAAAAAGAACACGAAACAAGGCGACGCTTGCCTAATAGCACAGACGTTTCAAACTACTAACAACATATCTGTAAATCATAAGACTATCAATACGCAAGTAATATAACTAACAGTCTTACGTCTCAGTTAGTAACCTCGGGTAGAGACGTGCCGACGTTACCGACGACAAAATCTTCCAGAACCTCCTCGGTAGGATCATAAGGACGACCCGTGGGGACAAAATCGAAGTTCTGTTCATTCAGATCTGAACCTTGAAAACCGCCCTGAGCCTGAAAATGCTCCTCGTCCAGCGCATCGAGCGACGTCGCTAAATGGGTTGCACTTGGATCTCGGTAAAGGAAGTCGTCCGGATCGAATGTGGGATCGATAAACGAAGGCGCCAACGGATCGGTCATTTCCAAATCGCCGCCGAAGACTTGGTCGAAATCTGCGCCAACTGCATTAGGGGAGCGAAGTTTGGCGTTGCGTACCAGAACAGAACGAAGCTGTTCGCGATAAATATAATCGTAATAAACAAATAACCCCAAGCCTGCCAAAGCGATCGAAAGAGCAAAAAAGAAGAACCTATCGCTACGACGTCTTTTGCTATTGACCGAGTCGTCCAAAGGCTGAGGGGCGACAAAAGGGGTCGTTTCAACACTTGGATCCAGAGGGCGGATCGGCGTTGTCTTCTTTTCGGCTTTTGGAGACTTGACTGAGTCGCGAGCGTCTTTATTACGTTCAAGAGGTTTTGCAGACGCGTCGTCTGGATCGGGCGTAGGAGTCGATAGCGTAAGAAAACCGTCAGGGTAGAAAAGATTCTCACGAACCTTGGACGGCTCTGGAGGACGATTACTACGCGCTGCCTGAGACGCGGCAAAAGACGCAGGAGCGCCGTCTACTAAATTGGGCAGAAAGATATCGCCAGAGGAACCGGCAACGTTCCCAGAGGAAGACGCTGGCGCGGAAGGATTAGCGTCGCGTGGCACAGGCGACGCCGTTGGCGCCACCGATGGAACAGACGGCGTAGGCAAACCAGTTGCGCCAAGACCTGGATTGCGTTGGGCGTAACCGATCGAAGGCCATAAAAGCAGGCATGAAGAAAGGAGCAAAAGCGAGAACAAATGACCCTGACTGAAAGCATTGCGTTTGAACCAAGTCAAAAGCGCGCAATTCCCTAATTCCGGTACAATCGATACAGAGGCAGCGCACACGCTTCGCGCGTCTAACCGCGACGGGCGAAGCCTACGCGTCGATCGCGTGGACGCTACGCGTACACGCAACGGGGACTGTGATTGTAACGTACTGAAAAACATTCTGGGTCGCGTCTCATAAAGCGACGACACTGGATCGGAATAATCGAGGCGTCTCAAATTAAGGAAAAACCTAAAACGCTTGGCGTGCCGACAGCGCCGTCTATTCTATGCTCCCATTATACGATCAAACTGACGTTTTTACAAGATTCTCCGAATAAAAAAGAGAAAGGGAACGCCGAACCTAAACTGTAAAGCGATCCAGACGTTCTAATTGTAAAAGTCCGTTATTGTTTAGTTTCGTCTGCGTCTGAAATCTCGACAATACGAAATACTGTTATTTTCGAGAAAGACCCGGATAAACAACAAATTCAAATTGATAAATAACACAAATAAAGCATAACCCTAATACACTTCATGGGTTATAACAATTGTATCGTTTTTAACGACTAGCAAAACATATAGAGAAAGTTGAGATAGACAGTCACTACGCTTGAGCGAACCCCATAGTAAGAACTCAATTCAGCGAGAGTTATTTCCCAGTGGCGCGACCTCCTCGCGGGTCATACGCGGAACGGACAAAAGTACTACCGAAACGCGCACAGACACATTAAGTACTTTACAAAGATTCAGATAGAAAAAAGAAGTCGGTTGCACTATAAGCCGGATTCTGTGCGCGCATTCACTCGAAAGAGAAGCGCCGACGGTCATTTATCTCGGCGTAAAGTTACCCTAACGCTCTAGCGGTTCACCTGCGTCATTCAAGACGGAAAACCTTGCTCGCCGAAGCGAGCCGACGCGATTTAACCTTGCTCCCAACGGGGCTTGCAATGCCGTTTCAGTTGCCTGAAACGCGGTGAGCTCTTACCTCGCCATTTCACCCTTGCCTTACAAAGAAGGCGGTATACTTTCTGTTGCGCTATCCCTGGTCTTACGACCGGCGGGCGTTACCCGTCGTTGATTCCTGTGGAGTCCGGACTTTCCTCATGCCGTGCCTGATGGCGGTTAGACATGACATGCGACCGTCCGTGCAACCGAACTTCGACGCTTATTCTAAACGCGGAAATGACGACGTCAAGTCCCAAAATAAAGCGCGACGCCACAGAATATCTTCCATGGCGTCGCTAAATCTCACGCCTACTTAGAGGCGATTAATTTTGAGTCGTTACTCAGTTGCAGCTAGGAGCGGCGGGACCGCAAGGAGCCGGAGCGACTTCAACCGCGCCGCAGGTAGCGCAGGAACCGCAGGTCACGTCAGCGACGTAAGCGGGTTGGAAGAAACCGCAATCTTCGACTGGGGTGGTCGCGTCAGCAAGAGCGCTGAAAGCGCCATGGACGAGCTTGCAAACGCCGTTGATCGGACGATGAACAGCGTTATAGAGGCAGGGCTTGAGGTACGGGAACATCGGACCAGCGCAGCAGGGAGTCGGCGCGGGAATCGCGTCGCAACCGCAGGAAGGAGCGGCGTCACAACCGCAACTGGGAATGCTCGAGGCAACAATCGGACCGCAGGTCGGCGCAACAGGCGCGCAACTGACGCTAACAGGAGCCGGAGCCGGAGCACAGGTTGTGCAAGTCGGAACGATCGTGCAAGGGCTCACGCAGGGGCGACAAGCCAAGAGCGAACGAAGACCGCCGAAGAGCTCGCAGGAAGCGCCAGTGCAGGACGCACAAGGAGCACAAGAGGCGCAGGTCACATCGCCAGCGGCGGCGGCGCAAGGCGCGCAATCCTGAGCGAAAGCCTTAGCCGAAGCGATGACGGCAACCATAGCGATCAGGCACGCAGTGATACGAATTTTCATAGTAGGCAACTCCTTTTAAACCTAGTAGACGAGCATAATCATTTAGTCGTATTGTCACGACTTTCCATGCCACGCCAAGCGCGTCTACGACTGAATGCGTAAGACGTTTTACGACTAAAATGGCGAGGATTATGTCGTCGATTTATCAGGCAGGTATTTGACCTGTCATTAACTTTGCTTTACCCGACCGGGGTTCCAATAACCCGTGTTCAGCGTGGGGTAAAAATGCTTTTGTATTATCGAGCGATTCGGATTGAGACTTTAAACTCTTCAAACTTTTCATCCAAGAAACTTTGAATGTTTCCATCAATCGTTCTCGCGAGCATTGTGAATCGCTTAGCTAAGGCGAAATCCAGTGATTTAACGCCTATTTGCTATGCGGTCTCACATGCAATTGGAGTATCGGACAAAAGAATTAAACGACTTCAGAAATCTGCGTAGAAAAAAAACAGAGAGTTTCGCAAAATTCTTTCCTGCCATATACATACGATTTATTCTACTATTTACGTAATATTTTAAGTATCTTGTCCAATAAGCGTCTAACGTCTAACGACTTATATAACGGCGTTTTTTAACTTGCCGACAATTTTTACAAACTACTTAACCACAAGACTTACAGACGTCACCAACAGATAAGCAAGTAAAAAAACACATTATAACTCCTTTGAGAATCTTGTTATTCCGACTGTGTAAACTTTAACGATTGTATCAATTATCAACTGTCTCCTCGCTCTACTCTGGAATTTGCATACGCTTAACACGCTATATTTATGGGGGAGCGACGGTAAGGAGATTATATCGACGTGGAAACACGAGGCGTAACGTATAATATGACGTGAACGGAAGCGATGGGAATTATCTCAGAGGCATAAAAACGCGTTAAGCTCCAAGTTCGGGCAAAACCGCCATAATCGTCAGAACAATAACGAAGCGACCAAACGCCACACGCGGCTTATTCGGCGCGAAGGTGAAATGCAAACCAATCGCAATTATCAAGCGTTTCAACAGAATCGTCTTAACGGGTTTAAGCGACGCCGAAACTTGCAAAAAACGTAAAAAGACGCGCGACGCCTTGAACAATGCTGAGGCGAATCAACGATTAGATAGACGCGCTGTTTCACGTCGCAGTAGCAAGGGGTTTCAATGTGCGCTTGTTCGCGTTTATTATATGGCGGAGTCAAGCGATGAAGGACTGAACGTTAATTTCGGTTGACTTTACCGGTAAAAACGACAATCGCGCATGTGAAAATACTTTGTGAATTTAACGAGGCTTGAATGAGCGCAAAGGCAGTTTCGTTCTGACGTATACTCTTGCGAGCGGTTCTCGAAACGTCGAGACGCCGGTTGCGGGAGTAGTTGAACGACTGTCAAACGTTTCATGGAAGCGGTTGTGCCACGCGCACGCACGAGTTTGATTCGGTCGCGTGGTAGTTTGTGCGATGCGTTCGCGAATCGTACAAAAGATCGCGAGATTTATTCTCCAACCGACAGTTACGCTAGGAGGGCGACTGAAAAGGAGTTCCATTTCGAGGACACAGGAAACGCAACGATGTGTTTTGAGTAGGACGCTCATCTGTGCACTCGACCCAACCGACGACGCTTGCGTCGTTAGGTCATACCTATGTTTAAAATCCTCCATTGTACACTCGGAATTTTGGGCGCCTTAGCGTTATGTCCTGGCGTTACGTCAGGTCAGGCTCCTTCCCAGGAGTCGGGCTGGCGACCGACGTCGACCGTGACGCGCACGCGCGAAAACAGCGCGGTCAACGCATTGAACGGGCGAATTCCGACGTTAAGACAGTTAGAAGCCACGGACGCGCGCGACAAGCGTAGCGAGCGCGCGGTCTCATTGAACCGTGCGCAGAGCGCGACCGACGCGCTGTCGCCGATTCTCGCGGAGGGTCAGGCGTTAATGCAGCGCGGTCAGTGGTACCAGGCTAAGAAGTTATTTGAGAAGTCGCTTCGCAAATACCCGGAGAATGCAGAGCTTCAGGCGGGGTTTGCACAAGCGCGTCGTCGTTATGAGATCAGTATACGCTACCAAGACGCGAGCTTCGCCTCGCTAGCGCGACGTACGCCGTTGGAAGACATGATCATCGTCTTTGACGAGGTCATGGCGGACGTCGAGGCGTATCATGTGGATCGACCGGCGAACGGCGAATTGTTTTCGTTAGGACTCTCTGGACTTTCGGAAGCGTTGTACGATGAATCGTTCTTACGTCTAAACGAGGTGAGTACGGATCAGCGAGATCGAGCAATTACGTTGATAGGCGATACGCGCGAGAAATCGCGTGGTTGGAACCTGTGTAGCGCCGAGGAGATGAAGCGTGCGACCCTTTGGTTAGCGCGACAGTTACGTCGTGAGACCGGCGTGTCGGAGACCTTGGTTCTTTCGGAGTTTCTCTGCTCGATGATCTGCTCGTTGGACGCCTATTCCGCGTCCCTTACCCCGATACAGGTCGAGGACGTTTTCTCATTGATTGACGGGCGATTTGTCGGGATTGGCGTGGAACTTAAATCGGACGCGCCGACAACGATCTCGCGCGTTATCCCGGGAAGTCCGGCGCAAGAGTGCGGCGTAATGGTCGGGGATAAGATTATCAAGATCGACGGTCAGGTAACCGAAGGTCTTAGCGGCGCGGAAATCGGCGAGCTTTTGCAAGGCGAAGAGGGCGAGCTGGCGACGTTGGAATTGGAAGACGTTAACGGGTCGTTGCGTCATACAATCGCGCGTCGTCGCGCCATCGACGTGCCGAGCGTGGAAAACGTTCACATGTTGGACGCTCCGGGCAGAATTGCGTATGCAAAGATCAGCTGTTTCCAGAAGACAACGGCGACGGAAATGCTCCAGGCATTGCGTGAACTAGAGCCGTATGAACCTCAGGCGTTAACACTCGATCTTCGTCAGAACCCCGGCGGGCTACTGCAGGAGGCGATCAATCTATCGGACGTATTCCTTTCATCGGGCGTGATCGTTCAAACGAAGGGGCGTAACGGCGAACATAGTTTCGACGCGCGGTCGGTGAGAGCTTGCGAGCTACCGCTGGTGATTCTGGTCGACAATAATAGCGCGAGCGCGGCAGAGATCTTTGCAGGCGCTATGCAGGAGAATGGTCGCGCGCTCATAGTTGGGACACAGAGTTACGGCAAGGGGACGGTTCAGGCGATTATTCAGCTGAAATGTAGCACAGAAATAACAGCGCCGATCGCTGGGGTGCGTCTGACGACAGAGAAGTTCTACTCGCCGAACGGTCGCGCTTACGGCGGAGTGGGCGTGCTTCCGAACGTCGACGTGGAGCGTCTGGCGCAAGAGCAAGCTTCTCGTGCAGTGACGATGCAGGAGGTTTCTCATCGGGACTGGTCGACGCACGGCGGTAGCGTGGCTAAGGTTGAGGAACGCTATGGCGAAAGGTTACAGGAAAGCGGATCGAGATCCGGTCGCATTTTCCAGGGCTTTGAGTCGTTCGGAGAAGAATGTCAAAGCGACATAACATTGGCGACGGCGGCTCGCGTGGCATTGCAATTGGAAACGCAAGCGCGTATGGCGCAGGCGAATCGTAGCGCGCTTACGACGGCGGAATAGAGGTCGTTGTGCAGTCGGATTCTGTCGACGATTCGTGATAAGTTTACTCGGGGCAAAGCGGTGAAGAAAATCGACGCTTTGCCCCGAGGTATTTCTTGGAAGTTGAATAGGTGAAATCGACGAGGCGATTGATCAAGAGATTCGCGTTGTTAAGAATTGGGGTTGACGCAAGTGGAACGGACGACTATAATCCCGACGCGACGGGGTTTAAACTTTGTTGGTTATGGCAACTTTGAGGTCTGCGTCAAGTAGGGTTCATGTAGCCGGGAGTTCACACGTGAAGATCTTCGATCGTTACTTTTTACGCCAGGTCGTTCTGATCCATCTTGGCTCGCTCTTGGTCATCGGTTCGATTTTTACGCTCGTTACCCTTGGGGTGACGTGTCAGCAGAACATACCGTTGATAGTGGCGCTAAAGGCGCTTCCTTTAACCGCTCCCCAAACACTTTCGGTTACGATGCCCCTAGCGAGCGTGGTCGCTGTCTTTCTTGCTTACGGGTCGATGCGTGAGAATCGTGAGTTCATGGCGCTTAAGGCGTTAGGAACGCCGGTGTGGCGCGTCTTTGTGCCGGGTTGGATTTATTTCTTCATAATGAGCCTGTTATGCGTGTGGTTTAACAACTTAGAAATATCGTGGGCGCGCGAACAGATCCAACGCGTCTTTATAGCGGAATTCAAAAACACGATATTATCGCAGTTACGCGCGGTTAAGAGCTTTTCAACGCCGGACGACTCCTATATCATTGACGTATCGGACGTTACAGAGAGCGGCATACTTCTAAACCCAGTCTTTACCGCCAAAAAGGAAGGCGTAACCGGGGTGGCGGAAACGGCTAATATCGAGGTGGACGCGAGCGGTAAGGAGCCGATCGTCTATCTTTCTCTTTATAAATTAGAGGCCAGTAGCGACGAGGGCATGGCGGTCTTTCCGGAGTCGGTTAACTTTCCAATTCCCCTTTCTGGCTTTATCAAGAGCAGTCGCGTCGACCCTTCCCTTAGCCAGGTCGGAGACGCGCTGGCGCAACTGGAGCGTGATCGCGAGACGTACCATCAGAAACTTGCGACCGGTTCGATTTTTGCATTTTTGTCGGGCAATCTTCTTTCAACAGTAGACGAACGTTGGCGGCGTCGTTCTCGTGAGGAGTGGTACTTTGACAAACGCCAGAGCGTCTATGAGCTGGTGCCGCCACGCGTGTGGGCGTCGGGTTTCGCGTGCTTTTTTATGCCGTGGGTTTGCGCGCCCTTGACGACTTACACGCCGCGCAAAGGGAACTATATTTTAATCATGTTCTTTGGACTGCTTTGCACGGTTCCGTTGTATTACACGCTTTATGAGATCGCGCTATCGAACGCGAAGAGCGGCGCGCTCCCCCCTTGCTCTATTTGGTTGGCGAATATTGTGTTTGGTCTGGCGGGCAGCTACCTACTAACACGAGTGAAGTATTTTACTTGACGCGAGTTACCGCGAACGATATTTTGCGCCTCGTGGCGTAGAAAGCAAGAACGCAGGATCGAGACGTTGGGCTTGACGTTTCGATCCTGCGTTCTTGTTTATAGCGTCGTGAAGTTGTGACAGTTCCGTTAAGGAGAGCGTTTAGACACGTTTGCGATTCATGCTATCCACGCGGCGACAACGTGCGCTAGTCAGACCACTTATGTTCGTTGACGTCGAAGACGCGGTCGTCCTTTGCGGAGTCGGCGCGCACGGTAACAGCGCGCGCCTGGACGCCGAGCTGACGTTGGTCGTCGGAGCCTTCTCGCGTCTGAGCGGGGATCCATGATTTACAGGCGAGCGTCAGTACAAGCTCGCCGTTGTCATTTAAGGGATCGTCCTGGCGATTCCATTGAATTTCAACGACGTTATCGCCGGATTTGAGAAGGGCGACTTGTTTTTCGCCGAGGAAGACGCCGTATTGATTGGCGTTGGACTCCTGGTCGTCTTCAGCGGACAGAGCGACCTCGGGCGGAACAAAGTATTCGAGGGTAATCGTCGCGGAGTTGGCGTCGTCTGGCAAGGGCAGAACGAAGAAGGACTTATCGGTTGACCAGCGGAAGGAGTAATCGCCGCGTTCGGGGCGATACCACGCATGCAGGAAACGTTCGTCGCCGGGAAGACCAACTTTAATAGCATAATGATTTTTCGCGCCGGGAATAAGGTCGAAGGAGTCGACCTGATTGGCGCTTTCCTGGTAATGAATCGGCGAGCGGTCTCCAGCGACGCGGAATCCCCCGGGGGCCTGATTGCCGACGGCGGTGACGTAATCAACGTTCGGTCCGATTGACAGGTGGACGCCGCTTTGTTCAAATGAGTTGCCAATGAGCGTCGCGCGACCGGCGTCGATCGCGATAGCAGGAGACTGTTCCTCGACGCGCGAGGAGTGAACCGCGTCCCAATTCACGAATTCGCAGCCGTTTAGGGTGAGTCGGCCGACTTTCTGCTTGGAATGGACGCAGGTCTTAATCGGACCCCAGAAGGAGCAGTTGGCCAGCATAACGGCTCCTTTGTTCTGCTCGGCAATTTCCAGGCAGACGGAATCTTCACTGCTCCATCTTCCGACAAATTCGCCGTTGGTAATGAGTAGGCCTTGCGTTTGAGACTGCTCGACGTATATCGCGCGTCGACAGGAGTCGGCGCCGAGACCGAGGAAGTTGCCGTTAGCGCCGCCGTGGTCGTACTCGCTGAAGTAGTAACCGCGGCCATAACCGAAGCAGAAGGTATTGGCGACATATTCCCAGTCAGTTCGGGCGAACTCAAAGGCCGTGCCATTGACGTTAACCCATTTGCAGTAGGGGTCTTCGGGCAAATAAAATAGACCAAACGGCCAGTAGTGAACGTTTTCGACATGCCCGATATCGTAACATTCGTCGACGAATAGTCCTAGCGAGCTGGGATATCCGGTGACATTGCGCACAAGGTGTCGGTGAGCGAGATGAAAACGAATACCGATATAGGGGTTGAGCAAACAGCAGTCGATCACGGCGACGTTGCATGTATCTTCGGAGGCGACACAGGGTGGATACGGCACAGGCGGGGCGACCCTTTCCCACTCGGGATAGATCACGACCACGCCGCGTAGCGCGCTATTGGAACCGGCCAGAGTAATAAAGGGTTGACCGTCTTCGACGCCACGATTGGCATAGGTCAGTAGCGTCGTACCGGTGGGAGTTTCGTCCTTGTGGACGACGGTCGGTGGAACGCGATATGTTCCTTGCAGGGTAACGCCGGTGGGGATTGTAAGAACGCCGTCGAATCTCATCCGCCCCGCGGGCAGTTCGACGACGGCGCCATGACGTTGACCAGCGGCGTCGAGCGCGGCCTGTAGCGCGGCGGTATTGTCGACCGATTCGTCATTATCGACGACGCCGTAATCGAGCGCGTTAATATGGACGGCGTTGCGGCAGATTTGAACCGATTCAGCATCGAGGGCGGAGCTAGTAGGCTCTTGCGTTTGCGCCAGGAGCGCGTTAGACGTCAGGAGCACGGCGACGGCGATCAGGCATAGCGCAATGGTCGAGCGCGCGGCGACGCGGGAGGTTGGTTTATTATAGGTCGTCATAAGTTATCGATATAATACTAAATAATTGTTAATACTTGCTTTACAGTTGTATGCAAAAAAGTCGGTGAATCAGTCGTACGTGTAAATCGTCGAATCTCGTGGTTATTTGAGGTACTTGAGGTATGAGTCGTCGACTTGTGATCCGTAGAACTGATCGAGAATTTGAAACCATTCTTTTGGCGTTTTACATTTAGCGAACGCAACGCGAACCAGTTCCTGCTCGGGGTGTAGTTTCGAGTATGCGACGCCGAATTTTCTCATGACGGTTGGGGCGCGATTGTGACCGTAAAGTTCCATCGCGGCGTTGAAATGCTCCGCGATGGTTGCGCGTTGCTGAGCGAGGGTCGGCATAGGTGGAATCGCTTGCGCGAGCATAGCGGCGCGTGTTTGGGTAAAGAGCCAAGGATTGCCGATGGCGCCACGAGCGAGCGCGACGCCGTCGACGCCAGAGTCAAGGAGCTTTTGACAGATCTCTTGCGGCTGAAAGAGATCGCCACAGCCGATCACGGTAAAGTCGGGACGATTACGTTTTACAGCGACGTACTCTTTGACTTCGCGCAGAAAATTCCAGTCGGCGACGCCTTGGTAGCGTTGCAGAACGGTGCGCCCGTGAACGGCGACGCCATTGAGACCGGCGTCGATAAGACCGTCGAGGAGCTGATAGAAGTCGAGTCGACTCTGCTGCGAATCGTCGTAACCTTTTCGCAATTTGGCAGTTAGCGGCACGTATGCAGGAATGGCGTTTCTGACGTTTTGAGCGATCTCAATGGCGCGTTGAGGCTCAGAGATAAGGAAACCTCCGCGGCTTCGCCCGAGTACTTTTTTCACGGGGCAGGCGAAATTCAGATCGATAAGGTCAAACCCGCACTCGAGAAGCTTGAGCGCGGCGGGGACGAACTCTTCGGAGGAGGAGCCCATAAGCTGAGCGCCGGACGGCTTGTCTGTCTGCTTGACGGCAAGATAGAGACGCGCCTTAGACTTTTTCGAGACGTTGATTACGAACTGGTCGAGAAAGACTTCGCAGAAGGCAAAGGAGGCGCCGAATTTACGCGCCAGGCGACGCATGGGCGCGTCGGAGTAGCCAGACAGGGGCGCTTGCAGTAGCGGTAGACCGATCTTAAGAGAGCCGATTTGTAGCGGTGAAAAGGTACCGTAGGTCATATAGCGTGTAACGTGCGCGTGTTGGAGAATATTTAGTATAATCGGAATATCTTAGCTAAAGCAAAGGGTCGATACAGCCGATACAAATATAAGGTTCTCTGACAAAGGAACCGGAGCGTAACGCTCAAACCCATTATAACATCCAACCTAGGAAAATCGAGTCCTAGCCGTAAATAAACGACTTGCGACGCCGCAGGGACGTGTAGCAACGCGCCTTTGCGGAGTCTTCCCTCCCCAGAGGAATGGAACGACCATGAGACACACCAGACCCGACATACTCAGCCTTTTGGCGTTACTGACGCTATTTGTCGCGACCAGTGTTGCGACTGCGGCTGGACCGACGCTCTTTGCATCGAGTAAGCCGAAGAAAGTAGACGCCGATCCGAAGAAGGACTACTACCTGACGGAATCTGACGGCGCGTGGTTCATTATGGCGAAGAAATTTTCCGGCGATAATGCGGCGCTCAATGCGAAGCGTTTAGCATATGAACTTCGCGCGGCGTTTAACCTGGAGTCGTACGTCTTTATATACGACCCGGATCAGATGGAGATGGACGCGCTCTCACGGCGTTTGGGCGAAACGAAGAAGTTTCATTATCAGACGGCGCGTATGGTAGAATACGCGGTTTTGGTCGGTGGTTATCCCACGGGTGAAGACCTCGAACTTCAAAAGACGCTGGAGAAAATTCGCAAGTTGAATCCTCGTTCCTTGCAGAAGGATCCCCAGAGTATTGCGCAGGTGGAAGGTTACAAGCGCGGCGCGCAGTTTGATTCGCGGTATGCCGGTTACGGTCCTTTGGGAGCCGCTACTCCTGTCCCGAACCCGCTCATGCCGATTGAGTTCTTCAATCACAAGGGGGTTGTCGATCCTTTCATTGCGAAGCTTAACTCCGACAGTAAGTATAGTCTTCTGAATAATAAGCGGATGTACACGGTACGCGTTGCGACCTTCACGGGCGACGCTAGCATAAAGAATACGAACGACTCGTTCGATGAGCTGAATTCACGTTTGCAATACGCGGGTATTCGCGCGGCGGCGATGTGCGAAGCGTTGCGCAACAAGGGGGTTGAAGCGTGGGAATTCCACGATCACGACTGTAGCTTTGTGACGATTGGCGGATTCGACAAATACGGCACGGTTCAACCGGACGGTCATATCGAACTTGTACCGCAAGTGGCGGAGATCATGCAGAAGTTCGGCGGCGAGCTTGTGGACGACGGCAGCGGCAATAGCAAGTACAACGCTTTCACGCTCACGGTCGACGTTCCTGATCCGTCGGCTAAGGGCAAGAAGCGCCGAATGCAGTTGTCTTGCGACGTGCGCCCTGTCATTATAGTCGTGCCGCAACGTTCTGGCGAAGAGAACGTTCGTAAGATTGCGCTGGCGCAGGAACAGATGCTACAAGCGCGTCAGCGCACGGAAGCGACAATGGTCGAGGCGTCTCTAGCGGAGGCGGAACGAGACCTCGAAGGCGCCAAACTCTTTGCAGAAACGAAGGGACGCGCGCTATCGGAGGAAGAATGGCAAGCGTTCATGGCGCAATCGGGACAATCGGGTTCGACTCCTGCGGGTTCCGCGACGCAAGAGCGTTACTCGGCGCAAGCGACTAACGGCGCGAACGTCGCGAGCGCCGCGAATCCTGGGCAGGAGCGGCAGGCACGCGTCACGCCGACAACGGCGAATCCAAACGCGCCGGGTTCCGTGGCGGCGACTCCAGCGGCGCGTCCTGCGACGGGCGCCGCGCCAGCACAACCTCGAGCGAACGCCGCGAGCGCCGCGCCGCGCACGAACAACGCCACGGCGCAGACCGGCGCGCGCCCCGCCGCGCCGGTACGATCTGCGCAACGCGCAAGCGCCCCGACCTATTGATTAAGGGCGCGTGGAGACGACGTCAGAGCTAACTAACGTAAGGAGCGTACAAAAGTGCGCTCCTCTTTTTTTAGGTCAAGATAGGGGTGAAAAAAGCGCTCCGGCGCCTTGTGAAAAGTCGGTTATATGTCAAAATAATAAAGGAGTAGCGGGTAGATAATCGTCGCGTTGTAGAACCGACGACCCGTGAACGTCATCCCGTCTCAACTGCAGCCTTTAACGCCTCCGCCATGACCGAACCGATTACCCTGCCCTTTCTTTTTGACGACCCGGATCGTAGCGCACGACCACAGATCCAATCGCCCGAACCGTTGCCGATGACCCCCGAAGAGGTAAAGGCGCGAGGTTGGAACGAAGTCGACGTGGTCTTTATTACGGGCGACGCCTACGTAGACGCGCCGAGCTTTGCCAATGGTCTACTGGCGCGACTACTGGAAGCGGACGGCTTTCGCGTGGCTATTTTGAGTCAGCCGAACTGGAAGTCGGCAGAGGATTTCCGTAAGTTCGGCAAGCCGAAGCTTGCTTTCTGCGTGAGCGCAGGCAATATGGATTCGATGCTGAACCATTATACGGCGAATCGTAAGGTGCGCAACGACGACGCTTATACGCCCGGGGGACTGATCGGTAAGCGTCCGGATCGCGCGACAATGGTCTATTGCCAGCGCGCGCGCGAGGCGTTCAGCGACGTGCCCATCCTGGCGGGAGGCGTGGAAGCGAGTCTGCGCCGTATCGCGCATTACGACTACTGGAGCGATAAGGTGCGTCGACCGATAATTTGCGACGCCAAGGCGGATCTGCTCCTATACGGCATGGGGGAACGTTCGATCTTAGAGGTCATGCGACGGCTCGCTAAGGGGGAATCGGTCGAGACGATCCGCGACGTTCGCGGCACGGTCTATCGTTTGGGTCTGAAAGACGACCTGCCGGAGGAAGACGCGCAATATAAATATCTGCCGAGCTACGAAGAAGTTAGCGAAGATTCTAAGCTCGGGCGTTTGCGTTTTGTCAAGATGACGCAAATTGCCTACGAGCACCTGAACCCCTACTGTGCGCAGACGCTCGTGCAGCAGTTTGGGGAGGAGGCGATCGTCGTAAATCCTCCTTCTTATCCGTTGACCACCGAGGAGATGGACGCGGTCTACGAATTGCCCTATACGCGCAAGGCGCATCCTTCTTATAAAGAGCCGATTCCCGCGGCAAAAGTGGTCGCCAATACGATCCAGACGCATCGCGGCTGTTTTGGGGGCTGTAGCTTCTGCGCGATCACCGCTCACCAGGGTAAATTCATTCAGACACGCTCCGAGAAGTCGATCGTAGGCGAAATAGCCAAACTGGCGAATGAGCACGGCGGAAATTACGTCGTGAGCGACCTTAACGCGCCGACCGCTAATATGTATGGTCTGAGCGGTAAGAAACCTCAGGCGTGTCATAACTGCCGTCGCACTTCGTGTCTGTGCCCGACGATTTGCGCGAACTTAAATAAAGACCATAGCGCGTATATTAAGTTATTAGAAGCGGTTCGAACAATCGCGGGGGTCAAGCAGGCGTTTGTGGCGTCGGGTATTCGTACGGACTTAGCGAAGTTCTCGCCGGAATTCGTGCGCACACTAGCGGCGCATCACACGGGCGGTCGGCTTAAGACTGCGCCGGAGCATGTGGACAACTATGTGCTCAGACTCATGAATAAACCGCCGATCGAGGATCATGAGGCGTTCTGCGAGTTGTTTACGCAGCAGTCTCGCGCGGTCGGTAAGGAGCAGTATACCACTCCTTACCTTATCTCGGGCTTTCCAGGCTGTACGCTCAAGGCAATGGCGAACGTGGCGTGTTATCTTAAGGCGCACGATATCCGTCCGGAGCAGGTTCAGGACTTCATTCCGGCGCCCTTTGCACTTGCGACGTGTATGTACTACGCCGGTATTGACCCGGAAACAGAAGAGGAGGTCTACGTGCCTCGTAGCGCGAGGGAACGACGCCTGCAACACGCGCTACTCTTCTACTATGACCCGCGATATTATCACGACGTGAAGATCGCGTTGCGCGAGGCTGGGCGAGAAGATCTCATCGGCGAGGGTCCGGAGGCGTTGATCGCGCCGTATACGACACGCGACGTGGCAATGCGTCGCTCTGGTCAGGTGAATCGTCACCTGAAGACACGCGGTCGTGAAGACGAGGCGCGCATGGCGCGTCAGAACGAAATCGCAAACTTTGATCGTGACGAAGAAGAAGAGGAACGTCAGGGCTGGGGGCGTCGCAGTTCACGCGGCGGCGTTCAGCGTAGCGGCGGTTATCGTAATAGCGCGCGGCTTTACGGGGCTGCGGCGTCGACGTTTGACCCGACGCACGACGCGCAGGGACGCGTGTGGAACCCGGTGGAAAAGAAGTGGGAGCGCGAAATTAAGCCGGAATCGCAGCGCGAGGCAGAGCGTGGCGACACTCGCCGCGGCGGTGGAGAACGTAGCGGCGACGACAAAGGTCGCAGACGATTTGACAACGATCGACGTGAGCAAGGCGGTCGCTTCCAGAAGGGTCGACGCCCAGAACGTTCCAACGACGCGGGCGATTTCGACTCGAAGGAAGGTTTTCGTCGACGCGATCGCTTCACGGGCGCGCGGTTCCAGGAGGACGCGCATAGTGGCGGCGCACATGGTCGCGAGGCGGGCGCGGGCGAGCGCGGAGGCGCCAGTCGCGCGCCGTCCAAGGGCGGTCAGCGCGCCGGCGGCACGTGGAAACGTGACGGCAAAGGCCGCGACGGCGGTAAACCGTTCGTTAAAAAGTTCAATAGCGGCAATAAGTACGGCAAGGGCGGCGGTAAAAAGTCCGGCGGTGGTAAAGGTTAGAGCCAAGAGTAAACGCGACGACTTGCACGTGTCGGCGGTTGCTATTATAATATAGGGACGCGCCCGACGACAGGTCGCGAGAATTAATAAGAGCGTGAGGCGCGCGAGCGTCTGAGCTAGGACGATTAGGAGAAATCAATGGACAAATATCAATGTGATCCTTGCGGTTACGTTTATGACCCAGCCGAGGGCGACGCGGACAGCGGCATTCAAGCGGGCGTTGCGTTCGAAGACCTGCCGGACGATTGGGTGTGCCCGGTCTGTGGCGCTGGTAAGGACGATTTCAGCAAGATCGAATGAGCCTTGCGGTAGCAATAGCGACGCGTAATGCGTTTGAATGATATTTATAGAGACGTCGAGAGATCGGCGTCTTTTTTTTTGACGTCGTCAAAAAGGGAGATTCTTAGTGTTATCGTCGCGTTGGTCTGTTTAAACCGGGGTTAGATCGTATTATAATATAGGATGAACGTAGCGACGTCGAACGCTAACGACGTCGACAACGCGAGGGTTTTGCCCTGGCGACTCACTAAACCTTTATAGGAAAGGCTTTACCTTGAAAACTCGCACCTCAGTCTTCGTATCGGCGCTTATGTGCGCATTGGCTGTGCTGACCTTTGGCGTTAAACCTTCCGCAAGCGTGGCGCAAGAACCTGTCAAGTTGATCTTTGACACCGACATGGGCAACGACATCGACGACGTCTTTGCGCTTGTCATGATCAACAATTTGGAGAAGCGTGGCGAGCTGGAATTTCTGGCGCTGACCCTAACGAAGGACAATAAGTACGCGGCGCCCTACTGCCAGATGATCAATACCTACTACAATAACCCGAACGTTCCGATCGGTTACGTTAAGGACAGCGGTTGCACGACCGACGACGGGAAATACCTGCGTCAGTCGCTGGAAGAGAAGACCGAAGACGGCAAGTCGGCGTTCCCGTTTTTTGACTACGCCAACGATAAAACCGAGTACACGGAAGCGGTGACGCTACTGCGCAAGACGCTCGCGGCACAGCCGGACAATTCCGTGGTGATTGCGCAAGTTGGCTTCTCCACGAACCTAGCGCGTCTTCTCGACACGCCCGCGGACGAATATAGCGACTTGAACGGTCGCGACTTGGCGGCGAAAAAAGTAAAATACCTCGCCATCATGGCGGGTAATTTCAAGAATCATGAGCACAGCGAATATAACGTCGCGAACGACATACCCGCGGCTCAAAAAGTCTTTAAAGAATGGCCCACGAAGATCTACTGCTCCGGGTTCGAAGTTGGCGAAAGAATCTTCATGACCGGTATTACGATGATCAACGACTACAACTACGACGCGCATCATCCGGTGAAGTCGGCGTACAAGTACTATCGTAAAATCGAGCCGACTTCGAAGCAGTGCACTTGGGATCTGACGACGGTTCTCTTCGCGGCGCGTCAAGATCGCGGTTACTTTGGCTTGAGCGAGCCGGGTCGCGTAACGATCGACGACAAGGGTCGTTCCTCCTTCACCGCGGATCCCGATGGGAATACGTACCTCTTTACAGTCGATCCCGAGCAGATCATCCGTATCCAAGAGGCGTTTGAATGGCTGTGCAGTGAACGTTTGCTCAAATAATAATCACAGAGGCGCAAAACAATTAGCGCAAGGGCGTATTTGAAGCAATTTTCACAACTCTTGACGTTATTGAACTTACTGCGACGTTCGAGAGCATGTCAATAGTTCAAATGCGCCATATCGCGACGCGTTTATTTAGGCGACGTCAACAAGACGCAAACAAAGCGAGCTAGTTCCAGCGGCGTTTGCGTCGATTGACGCTGTGGTTTTTTAACGCGCGCGTACGGCGTCGCGCACTGGGTATAGTCCCCTGCCCTTTATTTATTACAAACATCGATCTAATAATCTTTAGAAATCTACGAGACCCAGATGAGTTCACCGAGTGTTTTTCGCGCCTTTTCCGGCGTTGTGTTAATGTTATCGCTTTCTTGTTTCCTTCTGCTCACGAGCGCGGGCTGCGGTCGCCAGGGGAATTACGTGGCGTTAGAGGACGACCCGTTTGAGGCTGAAACTACGTCGCAACAGGCGGCGACGCCGAACGATAGCGCGCCGGTGGAATCGCCGAGGTCGAAGGAGCCGGAAGGAATTGACCTATCGCGCTTTGGCGAAGTTCGCTCGCTCTTTGACGGTCAGACGTTATCGGGCTGGAGCGACGCAGCGGGGGGCGAGCCGATCGGCTGGGAAGTTAAAGACGGCGCTCTCGCGCTGACCGATCCGGAAAATGGCAAGGATATTATCACAGCGGAACAATATACCAGCTTTATCTTTAGCTTTGAGTTCCGTATGAGTTACCAGTGCAATTCCGGGGTGAAATATCATATTCATGAAGGCCAGCCGGGTTCCTGGGGCGGTCTGGAATACCAGGTTCAAGACGACGCGCACGTGGAAGACGGCAAAGTTCCGGCGCGCAGAATCGGGTCGATTTTTGACGTGATCGCGGCAAAGGAATCGAGCCACAGCGGCGAGTTCCCCGCGCCACAGAGCGAGGAGCCGACCGGCGAGTTCCGTAGCGGTAAGATTGTGGTCGACGGCGATCGTATCGAACACTGGCTTGACGGCGAATTGGTCTTGGTCTGTACCTACGGTTCGGAGGAATGGCTCTCAGGCGTGGCGCAGGGTAAGTTTAAAAACGCCAAAGGGTTCGGGAGCGCAAAGACTAGCCCGATCCTTCTGCAGGCGCATGGGTATCGTGTGGAATATCGCAATTTGACGATTCAGACGTTGAAGTAGGATTGTGGGAACCTTCCGCGCGACGCAAGCTTTTATTCTCTGGTCTTTTATAGATTTACAACAGACGCCATGAACGTTTTCGACCTACGCCAAACGATAGTCAACGATTACAACAGTTTCATCACCGGCGAGATTAATATCCGTGATAAACGCATAGACGCCGAAGTGCGTAAGGCGTTGGATTCCGGGCTGTTGTGGCCGGCGGCGACGGTGCAATTGAACCCGGCGTATAAGAGCGATAAGACGATTACGGACTTAGTAAACAATGGCGTCTTAGATCCGGGCTGCGATGAAATTTTCAGGATTCGAGAAGAAGGCAAAGCGTCGGTTCCACTGCGATTGTACCAACATCAGGTAGAAGCGATCGCACGCGCGAATCGAGGCGAGCATTATCTTCTCACGACCGGGGTCGGCTCGGGCAAGAGTCTGGCGTATATTATTCCGATCGTGAACTATGCGCTACGCTGCCGTAGGATCGCGGGCGCGGCGGCACAGGGGGTTAAGGCGATTATCGTCTACCCGATGAACGCGCTGGCGAATAGTCAGAAGAACGAGCTTGAAAAGTTTCTCAGACCCGAGATCACAGACGTTACCTTTCACGTCTACACGGGTCAAGAGAGCCAGGACGATCGCGCTAAGATACGCGATAACCCGCCTGACATAATCTTAACGAACTATGTCATGCTGGAATATATCCTCACGCGCGGCGACGATCAAAAGCTCGTTGAGAAAATGCAGGGCTTGCGCTTCCTGGTACTAGACGAACTTCATTCGTATCGCGGTCGTCAGGGGGCGGATATTGCGTTGCTAACGCGCCGCGTGCGCGAGGCTTGTGGTTATAACGGCGTCGCAGGCGCGCAAAGCGCAGAAATTGCAAACGGCGCGCAAGGGGGCGCTCGTAAGTTAATCTGTATTGGCACGTCCGCGACGCTGGCCGCAGGTGAGACGGCTCAGGAGACGCGCGCGCAGACCGCTAAGGTCGCCAGTCTCTTCTTTGGGGAGCAGGTGAGCGCGGAAAACGTTATTACAGAGACGCTTGAGCGCGAATCGAAAGTTGACCTTGATCTTCACGACGCACAGACACAGGAGTCGCTAAAAGAGGAGATTGCGTTTCTCTCGAGCGACGCATGCAAGCTGTTCGACGACTCGAAAGAGTTTGACGAGAAAGAAGGCGCGGTATTGTCAAGACCGGCGGAGGAATATCTTGCCGACGCGCAAAAACGTAACAGTAGTATATCAACGGTCTTAACGGCGCTTCAACACAGCGCTTTGCCTTGGTGGATAGAAACGACCTTTGGTCTGTGCAAAGACGCTCAAGGGGAATGGGTACGCCAGATTCCGCGTCCTCTGGAGGGAAAAACCGGCGCGGCGTTAGAGCTTGCGCAACGACTGGGGCTTAATTATGACGACGTAGTTACGGCAGTAAAGCGTTTATTCCTTTTGGGTTACTACGTCAAGAACGAGCAGGGTCGGCCGTACTTTTCCTTCCGATTGCACCAGTTCATAGGCAAGGGGGATCATGTCTACGCCACAGCGGAGCTGGGCGAAGATCGTCAGATCTATATGCGCAAACAGATATACGCGCCGGGTACTAATCGACAAAAGAAGCTCTTTCCACTGGTCTTCTGTCAGATGTGCGGGAAGGAATACTACTGCGTCACGCGCGTATGGAGCGGCGAGGAATCGGAACCTCACAGGCGCGTGGAGCGGTTTGAGCCGCGCGATCCCTTTACGGTAGAAGCGCTTATCGACACAGAGCGCAATAACGTCGGGTATCTGTATATGGACAAAGAATCGTGGCCGAACGATCCAGAGGAGGCGTTCGAGCGCATGCCTGATTCTTGGAAAGACGGCAAACGCCTTAAAGATTCCGAAAGTCTGCCAAAGAATTACGTCATCGACGCGCTGGGTTATGTCGTTACGGATACGGACTCTCCGTGCTACGCGGTCTCCTATATTGTCTCTCCACTTCAGTTTTGCCCTTGTTGCGGCGTGGCGTATTCGAAGCAGCACGTACCGCGCAAGTATATGCGTAGCGACGACTTAACGGCACGTACGATCTCCACGGGCGGTCGCAGTAGCGCCACGACGATCCTCGCGCTCAGTTGCCTGAGCCAATTGCGCCAAAAGGGCTCTAATATCCCGAAGCGAGCGCAAAAGCTCCTGAGTTTTTCGGACAATCGTCAGGACGCGGCGTTACAGTCAGGTCACTTGAACGACTTTGTTCACACGAGCGTTTTGCGTTGGGCGGTATATAATGTTCTGCGGGAGCATGGCGCGGCAAAACTTGGCTTGCTTGAACTTGCGTCAGAAGTTTTTCAAAAGTTGAAACTGAGATTTGAAGATTTCGGTATCAATCCCGAAACAGCAGAAAACTTCCAGGGCAGAGCTGGCGCGGCTTTAAAGACCTACCTCACGTATCAGATTCTTTGCGATCTTCCTTTCGGTTGGCGCGAGAGCGTCCCGAATTTGCAAAACGTTGGTCTGACACAGATTACCTTTGCCGATTTGGAAGAAGCGGCGGAACAGGACGATCTGTGGCAGAACGTTCACGAGGCGTTGCGCGACTGTGCTTCCGCCACGCGTAAGCTCGTACTGGAGCTTGTTTTGCAGAAGATGCTGCAAGAGCTTGCGATTAACTGGCAAGATTTCCAGAATAATAAGATTGCCGAGTTCATCCAGACGGTTAAAAACAACGTCAACGGTATTTGGGGATTTGATCTTTCAGCGACGGCGCAGACCGTCAAGAAAGCGTCTTCCCTCCAGCTTACCAGTTCAACAGGCGGTAAATCGCGCGCGGGTAAATCGTCGAAATATTCAACTCCGACCTTTAATCTTTCCCCCTCCAGCGGGGTAGCAAGAGCAATTGGGCGTATACTTAGCGATAGCGACGATAAGAAGTTTAAAACAAAAGAGTTAGAAGAGATACTTAACAATTTAATCAGCGTTCTTTTCAGGAGCGATCTGATAAGAAATATCAGCAAGGAATCGAGTCCTCGCTACCAGGTGAATTATGAGAAGATCGAATGGAGCGTCGGCGACGACCATAAGCCTCACGACTACGTGCGAATTGTGCAAGATTCTAAGTACGGCGCGCAGTCGCCGGTCAATGAGTTCTTTAGGGAATACTACCGTACGCGCGCGGAAGCGACGGTTGGGATCGAATCTCACGAGCACACCGCCCAGGCGTCCTATCAAGATCGTAGAGAGCGTGAAGAGCAGTTTAGAGAAGCGGAATTGCCGATTCTGTTTTGCTCGCCGACCATGGAGCTTGGCGTCGATATTTCGGAGCTGAACGTGGTGCACATGCGCAACGTGCCTCCGACGCCGGCGAATTACGCCCAGCGTAGCGGTCGCGCCGGTCGAAACGGTCACCCCGCCCTGGTTATGGTCTATTGCGCCGCGGCCAATTCCCACGATCAGTATTATTTCGCACGACCGGATCTCATGATAAGCGGTTCGGTCAAGGCGCCTCAAATCGACCTGACGAACGAGGAGCTATTGCGCACGCACGCTCATGCGATCTGGCTGGAAGAGGTCGTGCGTCACGGTCGTCGTTTTCCGTCGTCCATTAATGATCTTTTCCTCCTAGACGAGAAGGACGACGAGGGTCTGCCAACCTGCCCGTTGGCGCAAAATATCGAATCGCTCCTCGGGGACGCACAGATTGTGCGGCTCGCGCGCCAACGCGTTCGCGACGTCATGACGCAATATATCGAGACGGAGGATATTACGAAGTTTCTGGACGACGTCTTTGGCAATCTTCGTGCGGAGTTTGACAAGGCGTGTGATCGATGGCGTAACCTCTATCGCGACGTAGCGAGGGTGATTTCACGTTGTTCAAGCGTCTTTAACGACGGCAGTAAGAATAATTCCAAAGAAGTAAAAGACGCAGAGCTTGCCCAAAGTCGTGCGCTTGCGACTCGGAATTACCTCTTGAACCAGGATCATGAATACGGCAATCAACTGTCGGAATACTATATTTTCCGCTACCTTGCAACCGAGGGCTTTTTACCGGGCTACAACTTCCCTCGCCTTCCGGTTCTTGCTGACCTTACTCAGGATTCAGGAAGTCAAACGCTGGAACGTTCAAGGTTTATAGCGATCAGCGAATTTGCGCCTCGCGCGTATGTGTATCATGAAGGCGCGCGATATCAGATCGCTCGAGTTACATCGGCGCCAATGGTCTCAGGTCAGGAGGGCGAGCGTTCAACGACAGCGGGCGTGCAGGGCACGGTCTGTGAAGTCTGCGGTTACTTTAACCCTGCGCGCGACGACACAGGCAAGCCGAACGACTGCTGCGCGCATTGTAATCGCCCATTGAACAACGGCGGAAACGAAATGCTCCTGAGAATGGACAGAGTCGAAGCGGAGCGTCGCGACGGTATTAGTTGCGACGAGGAGGAACGTCAGCGTTTCGGTTACGACGTGGTAACGTCCCTGGAATTTGCCAAGAAAGACGGTCGAGTGGAATGTCAACGCGGCGATATCATACTCCCGTCGGGTCAGAAGTGGGGCGCGCTCTTCTATGGCAAGAGCGCGACGATCTACCGTCTGAACCGCGGATATCGCCACAGTGGTAAGATCAACTCGACTGAACCCAATCCCGGTCTTCCTGGGTTTAATCTGAACTTTGATACTTTGCGTTGGGCGCCCAATAGCGTAGAAAGCGCCGACGCGCAGGCGTCAGACAATCGGCTCTTTCAGCAAGACAACCAGAAGGATTACATTAAGCGCGTTATTCCCTACGTGAGCGACGTCAAGAACTGCCTACTCCTGGAGCCGGATAAGTCGGCGAATTTAGACGACGCGTCGTTCGTTTCCCTCATGTCGGCGTTGCGTCGCGCAATTGAGCGGATCTATTCTGTGGAGGAACGCGAGATTAGCACGTTCATACTGCCTAGCGCGCACACGCGCTTTGAGCGCGGCGACGTGCGCCGGAGTATGCTCTTCTACGAAGCGTCCGAGGGCGGCGTCGGGGTATTGAATAACGTCTTTCGGGAAGACTCTTTGCAGCAGATCTTTCGCGAGGCGCTCGAGCTGTGCCACTTCAACGAGGACGGTAGCGACCGTATGGAGAACGCAGACGCGCACGCCAAATGCGACGCGGCATGTTACGACTGTCTCCTGAGCTATACGAACCAGCCGGATCACGCGCTTTTGGATCGTAAAGCGATACGCGACACGCTCTTGGCGCTTATACAGTCTACGCTAAAGGTCTCGAGCACGTCGAAGTCGCGTGAGGAGCTTTTTGAAGCGCTTAAGGATAAGACGCAATCGGAACTGGAGCGTCGCTGGCTATGCGAGGTTCATGAGCGGCAGTACTTACTTCCAACCGAGGCGCAGGGTCGGATTAAGGATCTGCCGACGATTCCGGATTTCGTCTATGCGCCCTCTCGCGCGGCTATTTTTATCGACGGCGCGCCGCACGACGACACGAACCAGCGTAAAAAAGACGAACAACTTCGCGCGGATCTGTTACTCTACGGCTATCGTGTGATCGTCTTCCGTTACGACGACGACTGGGACGCGATCTTTAAGGCTAATTCCGACGTCTTTTACACGTAAGAGTCGACGTCGTTGGAATTGCGGTTCCTACGTTGGAGTTTATTACATTCCCCTACCCGTTTACATTTTCTGAGATTTACCAGAAACCATGCCAGAGTCAGCGTTTAAATTTTCCCCGGGTTCGCTCATTACCGCGCGAGGGCGCGATTGGATCGTACTGCCAACGCCTTTGGAATTTGACCCGTTACTGACGCAGTGCGATCCGCCGCTGGAGCTGGTCTACGCGCGTCCGATCGACGGCACGGAAGAAGAGGCGACCGCGATTCTTTTGAACGAGTCGTCAGAGCCGGTACAGTCGTCCCACTTCGCTCCCCCGACGACGGCGCAGATGGGGAACTATCGCTCGTGCCAGCGGTTACGTAACGCGCTACGCTTTGGCGTGCGCAACGGCGCGGGCCCTTTTCGCTCCTTTGGTCGTCTCTCCTTTGACCCGCGACCTTTTCAGCTACTGCCGCTTATTCTGGCGCTCAAGCAGGAGTACGTGCGTCTGCTCATTGCGGACGACGTGGGTATCGGCAAGACGATCGAGACGGGACTCATTATTCGCGAACTACTCGATCGCGGGGAGATCAAGCGCTTCTGCGTGGTCTGTCCGCCGTGCTTAGCGGAACAGTGGCGGGACGAATTGCGCGAGAAGTTCAATCTTGACGCGCAGTTAGTTCTGTCCTCGACCGTCAACCGATTAGAGTCGAATTGCCTCCCGGGCGAGTCGATCTTCGAGGCGTACCCCTATACAATAGTGTCAGTTGACTTTATTAAGTCCAAGACGCGTCGTAACGAGTTCGAACGCACGGCGCCGGAGTTTTTGGTCTTTGACGAGGCGCACAGCGTGGTGAGCAGCGCGGCGTCGTCCTTTTCTCAGCAACGCTTTGACCTTGCGAAAGCGCTTTGTACAGAGGTACTTGCCAATGGTCGCAAACGTCACGTGGTTCTTGTGACGGCGACGCCCCACACGGGCAAGGATCAGGCGTTCCGTAACCTCCTGGGACTACTCGACGAAAAGTTTTTGGACGAGCAGGCGTTTCCGACAGATCTGGGCGGAGACGCGAATCGTGCGAAACGTGAAGAGTTGGCGCGCTACTTTGTTCAGCGTCGCCGTAAGGACGTGGAGTCGTTCCTGGGAGAATCGACGCGCTTTCCGCAATCGAAGACGATTAATGTGCAGTGGGAGCTCTCTTCGCGCTATAAGGAGCTTTACGACGAGGCGATCCAGGTCGCTCAGGAACTGGTTCAGGTCACAGACGAGCATAAGAATGACAAACAACACGCGCTAGAGCAGCGCGTGCGCTACTGGTCGGCGCTGTCGCTACTCAGGTGTATGGCGTCGAGTCCGGCGGCGGCGTATTCAACGCTGCTTCAGCGCAGTCTTTTAGCGCCAACCGCCCAGCATGAGGTCGGCGAGGGTGAGGAGTCAGACGTCACGCAAGAGGAAGAAGACGTCGTGAAACTGCGCGCGGAATATGCTCAGTACGCCAAAAAGCGATTCCAAGTTGACGGAGACGATCCCGACTTTGAGAAGACGCGCGAGAGGATCGACCAGGTCGGTCGCGCGTACGTTTACGACGTGGAATCCACGTCGGATAGCGTTCAGTCGGACAATACGTTAGGCGCCGACCCGGGCGCGTTGATTGAGGAGCCGTCGAAGCGTCGCAAGACCTTTAGGGAACTTGCGGAAAAATTCCGCGAGCTCGCCGATTCTACGCTGGAGCCGGACGGCTTTGCAAACGACGCCAAGCTTGTAGAGCTCATTGCGCACGTAACCACGCTACTGAAGGAGGAATACAGTCCGGTCGTCTTCTGCCGCTTTATTCCCACGGCGGAATACGTCGCTAAGCGCTTACGCACGGCGCTTGTCGGGAAACGCGGCATACCGAAAGACCTGGCGGTGATTGAAGTTAATGGCAAATTACCCCCGGAAGAGCGCGAGCGACGTATTCTAGAGGGTTGCGAACATGAGGGCAAGATCCTCGTGTGTACCGACTGCCTATCGGAGGGCGTGAACTTACAGGAGGATTTCAACGCGGTGATCCATTACGACCTGAGCTGGAATCCAACGCTGCATGAACAGCGCGAGGGTCGCGTGGATCGGTTCGGACAGGTCTGCGACGAGGTGCGCAATATTCTCTTCTGCGGTCGTGACAACGACGTCGACTCGATGATCTTTAGGGTGATTTTAGAGAAACACCGGAAGATCAAGCGCAGTCTTGGGGTATCGACTCCGACGCCGCCGCAATCGAGCGAACTTTTTGAGTCCTTTATTGCGTCGTACCTGGCGGCGGAAAGAAAGAAGGTCGAGCACAAGCGAAAAAAGAAGGGTCAAGAGCTTTCCAGCGGCTTCCTCAAGGGCTTAGAGCCGGAAGACCTCGCCAGAAGTATTGAACAGGAGGCGGAGCGCAATACGTTGGAGCTTCTGGAGAGGATCACGGAGAATTGGAACGACGCGGAGTTTGAGAAGCAAAGTCGCAGTCAGACGTACTACGCGCACGCGGGAACGTCGAGTCGTGCGATCGCGCAGGTCGAGGAGGCGTTGCGTGAGACCAAGCGCGCGCTGGGCGGGCGCGAGGAACTAAAAGGTTTCGTTTGGGACGCGCTGGACGCCTGCGGAGCCGTCATGACGCCGCTGGGACGTAGCGGGGCGTATCGCATCGACCTAAGCACAATCGGGTCAGACGTTTACCTTCGGGACTACTTGCCCGATTACGACGAATGGATCGTTAGATTCCCGGAAGCGTCGGGGTCGGAGCTGGAGCAAGCGCCTGGGCGCGCCCAGACCGCGCAGTCGGCGCCCGGTAATAGTAAAAAGGGTCGCGCGAGTAAGAGCGGGGAGCGGAGCGCGGTCGGCTCGGAGATGATCACGCGCGCTCACCCGTTGGTGGAGGGACTGTGTCAGTTCATTTTGCACGAGGCGATTAAACCGACAATGACCAACGCGCTTGCGTTGCGTACCGGGCTGGTCTGTACCGACGCGGTGCAACGCGCGACGGTCTTGTTACTACTGCGTTTACGCCTGCACATACGCCAGAATAACGGTAAAGTATCGGGCAAGGATTCCTATTTGGATTCGGTCGCGGAAGAGACTGTCATTGCCGGTTTTACCGCAAAGGCTTTTGTCGCGAACTGGACGGCGAAGAACGGCGAGGCGCGCCATGAAACCTGGTTTACGCCCAATAGCTGGCTGAACGAAGAGGAGGTTCAGCGCGTACTTAGCGCTACGCCGTCGAGCAACGCCGGAGCTAACGCTAGTGATTTCATTGAGAAAGCATTGACGCCGATCGCGCTGGCGTGCAAGTCTCAGGAGGAGGCGTCGCAAGAGCTTGCGAGCGCGCCGGAGGTTGCGCAGGAGGTTGCGTCGTACAATCGCGCGCTCAATGGGTTTGCACAGGCGCGCGCGGAGGCGCTCACACGCGAGCACAATCAGGTTCGCGCAACGATAACGTCGGGACGTATGCATTGCGAGGTCACGCCGGAGTCAGAGCCGGACGTACTGGGCGTTTACGTCTATATGCCCAGGTAGATCGGGAACGAGTAGCGGCGACGCGTAGGAACAGAACCAAAGACAATGGCACGTACAAGTAGTAAAAATAGCAGCGGTAAGAGCGGTCAAAAGGATCAGACGCGTCGACGTCGGCGCAGTAGCGCGCGTCTTCGCGCGTCGACCCTGGGTTTTGCCAACGTTAAGATCGAGGGGGGGTTCCTTCCTCATGAAATGCTCACGCAGATCGCCTCGCGCGTGTCAGACTTACCGGGATTGCGCGAGACGGACTACAACGTTACCCCTGGGGAGCGACTGGACGAACGCATCACTGCGGTTTGGGGGCGACTGAAGAAGACCTGGGAGCTCTATAAAGCCGAGCGCGATCGTGTGAATGAGCGCGGCGAGACCGTCTCGCTCGTGACCTTAACGCGTAAGCAATGGCTCCTGCCGCTCTTTAAGGAGTTGGACTACGGGAACCTGACGGCACGCCGAGGTCTGCTTGAAATCAATGGCAGTCGCTTGACCCTTTCCCATGATCTGCCCTACCCCGTGGCGTTGAACCTTGTGGCGTACAATCAGGATCTGGATAGTCGTTGCGAAAATGCCCGCGGTCCGAAGTTGCCATCGCCCCATTCGCAGATGCAGCAGTTCCTGAACCTGCGCCGAGACCAGATGCAGGAGCTGCTCGGGGCAAAGGGCGACTACCTCTGGGGGATTATCACCAATGGGGATAAGTTCCGCATTTTGCGTGAGAACAGCTCTCTATCGCGCGCCTCGTACCTTGAGTTCGACCTGGCGACGATTATGTCGAACGACCAGTTTGCGGATTTTTACCTCTTCTATCTCATAGCGCACAGTACGCGCCTGGCGCCACGTACGGAAGAGGAGAAGTACGACGCGGCGGTAGAAGCCGAAGGTTCGGAATCAGAAGAGGACGGCGACGCTTCCTCGGGCTCGTTGGAGCGTCGTGTCGATACGCGCTGCTGGCTAGAGGTCTGGCGCGCCACGGGGATCGAGAGCGGCACGCGCGCGTTGGGCGAGTTGCAGTTGGGCGTTAAGACGGCGATTGAGATACTCGGCGCCGGGTTCCGCGCGTACAATAACAAGCTCGATGAAAGACTCGCCACGAACGAGATTTCGATCCAAGAGTATTACCGCATGCTCTTGCGCTTGATCTACCGTATGGTCTTTCTTCTAATCGCGGAAGATCGCGGGCTACTCTTCACGGATAGTTCGTCAGATTCTGATTTAGTACGCAAGGCGCGTCATAGTCTTTACGCACAGAGCTACTCGATCAGTCGTCTACGCGCGCTAGCTCGTCGAGTTAAGGGCAGCGCGCACGACGACTTATGGCGTCAGTTGCGTCAGACCTTTGCGTGGCTCGTGGCAGGCTATCCGACGCTTGATCTTCCGGCGCTGGGTTATGTGCTGTACGGCTCGAGCGATCAGAAGCATAAGAACGACCCAATGTCGGATCCTCATGATCTGAGCCACTATAACCTTCGCAATAACGACCTTTTAGGGGCGTTACGCGCGTTGACGTTTACCACGCGCAACGTGATATTACAGAAGGTCGACTATCGTAACCTCGGAGTAGAAGAGATCGGCGGGGTGTACGAGTCGTTACTGGAATATTTTCCAAAGTTTGAGGGGTCAAGGTTTGAACTAAGGGAAGCGAGCGGTAACGCGCGCAAGACGTCGGGGTCGTACTACACTCCCCCGGAACTGGTCGCAAGTCTTTTGGACACAACCCTTGACGAGGTCGTTAAGGAACGGCTCAAGGAATGCGACGCTCAACTTGCCAGGGAATGCGAAACCGACCGCGAGAAGATTAGGAAACGCAAAATCGACACGCTCCTTGATCTTAAGATCTGCGACCCCTCCTGCGGTAGCGGGCATTTTCTCGTAGGCGCGGCGCGTCGACTCGGCATGCGTATCGCGCAAATCCGCACGGACGATCTCGAACCGTCTGCAAGCGAGCTACGCAATGCCACGCGCGAGGTCATTGCCAGGTGCGTCTATGGCGTCGATATTAACCCACAAGCGGTGGAACTGTGCAAACTGTCGCTGTGGATTGAATCGAATTGCCCCGGAATGGCGTTTATGTTCTTGGAGCATAAGATTAAGACTGGCAATTCGATTATTGGGATTAACGAGGATATTGTAACCTTAGTTCGTCGCGGTATTCCCGACGCGGCGTATGAACCGTTGCCAACGGGCGACGACAAAGGCGCTTGCAAGTATCTAAAAGATACCAATAGAACCCATCAAACGACAATGAAAGTCGGCTCAGGGGGCTTGCAAATTCCGAAGCTGGGCGAAGACCTTTGTAAAAGAACGGAGGAAATTGAAGAGGACAAGGACGACACAGTCGCCGACTACGAAAGAAAGAAGAAGGGTTATGACGCGATCACTTTGACGCTATCGCAGCGACTTCTGCCCGTGTCAAACATGTGGTGTGGCGCATTTGTTCAAGAGAAGAAAGACCCACTGTCCGAATATATGATTATTCACGACATACTCCTGGCAACCCTGGACAATGGCGGCAGAAATTTGAGCGATCATATGCGCGCCTACCTCGAGCGTTTGAGCGCCGACTATCAATTCTTCCACTGGAACCTAGAATTCCCTACCGTCTTCGAATCCGCGCGTAGGGGCTTTGACGTCGTCGTCGGCAATCCGCCATGGGAGCGCGTTAAATTACAGGAGAGGGAATGGTTTGCGGATCGTTCCGAAGAGGTTATGCAGGCGCCTAATAAAGCTGAGCGCGATAAAATCATTGCGACCTTTAAACATGCGTCAGAGGAACTAGAGTCGGCGCCGGAAGAAAAGAAGTCGCTCCTGGAGAAACACGCTAAACTTTATGAGGAATTCCATCATGCGAAGCGCAAGGCAGAAGCAACCAGCCACTTTTTGCGCAACTCTGGTCGTTATCCCCTGTGTGGTCGTGGCGACGTTAATATCTATGCGATCTTTGCGGAACTTTACCTTGAACTGGTCGCCCCAACCGGTCGCATTGGCTATATTTTGCCAAGCGGTATTGCAACGGACGCCACTACCGCTACATTCTTCCGTTCAATCGTCAGTATCGGCGCGCTTCGTAACTTATATGACTTCGAAAATCGTAAAAAGCTCTTTCCCAAGCCTGATAGTCGTATGAAGTTCGCGCTTCTGACGTTAGCGGGATCAGAAGTTCCAACTGATTCCGAGGGCATTGAGTGTTCGTTCTTCAATTGGAATGCAAGTGAAAGTACCGAAGAGGGGCATATTCTCACGCTGACAGAATCCGATTTTGCGTTGTTCAATCCGAACACCAAGACCAGCCCGATCTTTCGTGGTAAAGAAGACAAATTACTCACTAAGGCGATCTATCGTCGCGCGCCGATCTTACTAAAGGAGGCGCCGGAAGACGAGCAGCCCGGGGGTAAGAAAGGCAAGAACGAGCCGAAGAACCCGTGGGGAGTCTCGTTTAAAGCGATGTTTCATATGTCGGGCGACTCTCACCTCTTCCGCAGACGGGATCAACTAGAGGGCTCTTACGAGCTTCGCGGCAATCGTTTCTACCGCCCGGGCGCTCAGGAGCCGGAGTTCCTGCCGCTTTATGAGGCGAAGATGATTCATCAGTTCAATCATCGCTTCGGGGATTACTCCGACTTGCTCAAAGGGTCAAAGTCCACCCAGTTGCCCACTGTGCCGACCGAACGGCTTTGCGACCCGAATTATGTCGTTTTGCCGAGGTATTGGGTACGTGTGGAGGAGGTGAGGAGGCGCATGCCGGAGGGACTCAGCTTCTTGTTGGGGTATCGCAATATTGGTCGCGGTACTGACATTCGCACCGCCATTAACGGGCTGTCGCCTGTATGCGGGGTCGGCAATAGTTATACTGTTACTCTCCTAACGCCACAATATATGCTAAACTGTCTATTCGCTGGTTTTTATGCCGATTCATGCTCATTCATTCGTGACTTTGTTGTGCGCAATAAAATTGGAGGGATTAACTTTAACTTTTACATTTTAAACCAAAACCCCACCCTCCCCCCGGAGACCTACCTAGCACAGTGCGCATTCCCCTTTACCGAGTCAGCGGAACTAATAGACAACGCCAATACCCAAGCGCTTCAAGCCCAACGCACGCGCAACGACCAGACCGAAGCGGAAGCAATTCGCCGAGCAGAGTCGACCCAAAAGACGTTCTTTGACCAGCAGCGCCTTGACTTGCCCCAGAAAGAGTCGCAGGCGGAGCCAGTGGCAACGATTCCCGCGGGTAGTTACGCGACGTGGATTCTTCCGCGGGTCTTTGAGCTGACCTATACCGCGTGGGATCTACAGGCGTTTGCCGAGAGTCTTGGCGATCACGGGGCGCCCTTTGTTTGGGACGAAGATCGACGTTTCCTTCTGCGTTGCGAGCTCGACGCGCTCTTCTTCGGGCTGTATCTGGGCTTTGGGCAGTGGCGCCCCGCGACGGAATACCCGGAGCCGCAGCAGGAGAAGGCGGAACTGACCGCGCTCTTCCCCACCCCGCTGCAGGCGCTTGACCATGTTATGAAATCCTTTCCAATTGTCGAACGCACGGAGCGTGATAACGCCCATCGCGTCAGCTTGGTCGACGCGGAACTGACGCGCCGTGGCTTTAACGCCGAGAACCGCTACCCCAGTCATGCAGTGATTCGCGCGATGTATCAGCAGATGAGCCAGTGCGCCGCGTCGCACACGCCCTTTGAAAGCTGGCTCGCGCCCGGCGAGCGTACGCAGATTCCGCGCAAGTAGCGCTGGCGCACAGTTGCTACTGGTCAACTTTTTTACCTTTACCGATTCATCATAACCCTCATACGTCCAGAAAGGAGCAGTTATGGCACAAGAACCTCAACGTAACTTCTGGTCCATCGACGTAAACGATATCCGGCGTATGTTGCGAAAGCACGAAGAGGTCGACTTCAATTACGAACCGATGAATTTTTACTTCATTGAGCAACCACGGAAAGAACCGCGCCCTGACGAATGCATAATAACAGAAATCGACACGTCAAAACTAGGACAGACAGTCAATCCGCGTCGCAAGCGCAAACCTTCGGAGCCGAGACAAATGGCAGAGGAAAAGACCATACAAGAGAAACTACAAAACGCAAAATATCGTATTACTCGCTTGGAGAAGGCGGTGGACTTTCTCGCCAATAAGGTCGTTAGCGCCGAGCGTAACGCCGTCTTGCGCCAATTACGGCTGGAGTTCGTCTTTGACGAGGAGGCGGAACAGAAGTTATGTCACTTTTCCAAAATGACCGACGCGCAGTTTAAGAAGCATTGTATGGAACTGCGCGCGAGCTGTGCGCATGAGCAAACGCAACGCACGCTCTGGCCCGAGGCGGATATTACGCAGTCCTTCCCCTTTATGACGCCGACTTCCAGGGGCATGGACGAGCAGAAACTCGTCGAAGATTTCCGTAGAATCCCGCCCAATTTGCAACTCTACGCGCTTGAACTCATCAATACCATGGCCAACGCCGCTAAGCTCAATCGTTCTGACGAGAATGACGAGAACGAGCGCTAACGCGGCGTCGCCGAATCGTGGCGGCTCTTTACACTAAACCATAACGGTTGTAACTTCTAATGTGTTCTATGTCTATTCTAAAGAATAGCTTTATTTGTATCGCGCTTCTTCTAGCGCAAGCGCTGGTCGCGTCGGCGTTTGGTCAGGCGCTCGAGGGTCGCGAGGCAATGGAGGCGATTGTCGCGACGATTCAGGCTCAGGTCGACGAGGAGGCGGACGTCGCGGAGCTGACAACGTCGCGCTGTGTCTTCGGCTTTCCCGGTACGCCCCTAGCGCCCGAACCGGTCGCGGTCGATACCCGGGTCAATCATTCCCGAACCTGGAGCGCTAACCCCGAGACGGACCTCGCGCCAACGCTCATTGCCGCGCCGAAAAGCTTTCCCGCTACGATAACGCTCAAGCCTCTGGACGGTGAGGAGGTCGCCAGCGCCGTTGTACGTCCCCTCGCCGCCGACGCCCCCACGGAAGTTCAAGACGGCGTGGTCACGGTCACATTTCCCTCGCCGGGGAATTATGTCGTGGAGTTCAATGGCGACCCGACGCGCGCGGCGATGCTCTTTCTGGTTAGTCCGAACCAGATCAGTGACGTCGTAGAGCTCGCGACCTTACGCGCCACGACAGAGTCCGCCAAGTTCGACGCCCTGGAGCCGCTGCCTGAGTACTATTCCAACGTGCGGTATTACCCGCCCGGGGTGCATAACGAACGTGTGATTGAACTGCATTCGAACGAGTTTCTCTACCTTGCTCCCGGCGCAATAGTGAACGGTTCGGTCGTTGCGCGCAACGCGTCTGATATTCGAATCTTCGGTCGCGGGGTAATTTGCGGCGCGAACTACGACCGCTACGCCGATACGCTCGTGGGGATCAATTTGGAGAACTGCCGAGATTGTCAGATTAATGGCGTAACAATACTGGACGCGTCGGCGTGGTCGTTGCAGTTGTATCGCTGTCACAACGTCAGGGTCAATAACATTCAGATCGTCGGGGCGCGGTCGAATAGCGACGGAATCTCGATTCAAAGTAGCGCTCAAATAAACGTGCACGACTGCTTTGTGCGCTCATGGGACGACTCGCTCGTTGTGAAAGGCTACGGTGATCCCGCGGAGGATATCCTTTTCTATAATATGACCCTGTGGACCGACTTGGCGCAGAGCATGGAGATCGGCTATGAGACGCGCGCGCCACACATTACAAAGATAAACTTCCGCGACGTTACCGTTGTGCATAATTTCCACAAGCCGGTCATTTCGATCCACAATAGCGACGACGCGCTCGTGCGCGACGTGTCTTTCCAAAATATCGTGGTAGAAGACGCACAAATGGGCAGCGGCGACGGCGTTGCGGCTCTTATGGAATTCACCGTAGCGCCGAGCCAATGGTCGAAACGCCCCCTCGCCGGGCGTATCAGCAACGTTCTGGTCGAAAATCTAACGGTTCTGTCCGGTCGTTGCGATCTGTCCGTGCGCTTCTTCTCCCAGAGCCCCGCGTTGAATATCGAAAACGTGAGCATAAGTGGCCTTACGATTAATGGCGAAAAGCTCGACTCCTGGAGCAGGGTCAAAGTCGACGCCAATGAGTTCTGCGGTCCGAATATTACGCTAGAAGGGCGTAGTCTCGTGCCCAAGACGAAGTAGCGGCTTTACTCCTCTTTGCGAGGGCGTCGACTGGAATAATCGCAGCGGTAGGGAAAGTCATGAGGTAGCTTTTAATCTCTCTATCCTGTCAGGTTTCTAATTTAAATAAAATATACAAGGGCGCTTGTCTAATATAATCCCGGTAATACAATATTTAATAGTACAGTGAACATAAACGCCTGATTGCCATGGACGTCTTATCAGGTCAACTGGGTTAGCGCCGCCGCG
>JAUNMR010000028.1 GCA_030537455.1 Planctomycetia bacterium
TAATCGAAGATATTGCTTGCATTTTGACACGTGGCGGATAGTATGAACGAAACTCGCTAGTCAATCCTATCCGGAGGCTAAAGCCTCCGGCTGGGCTGCCCTTTGGGCAGGTCGCCACGGGCTTTGCCCGTGGCGTAAAAAAACGCAGAGCGATCGTGATAGCGTGTGGTTGTTTTGGTCGTTGGTTCAGCTAGGCGTAAAATAAGGCGTCTGAGCGCTGAAGCGGTTGGTTCGTATTATCCGGAGGCTGAAGCCTCCGGCTGGGCTGCCCTGCGGACAGGTCGCCTCGGGCTTTGCCCGTGGCGTAAAAAAACGCAGAGCGATCTAGACAGCGGTTGGTCGTTTTAGTTGGCGCCTCAGCTAAGCGTAAACATAGTCGCCTGAACGCGATAGCGCTTAATTCACTCTATCCGTGTGCTTCAACCAAGCGTAAAATACCACAAGTTCGTCCTTGCGATGGCGTTAATTGGATCATTTCCACGGGCAGGGCGGGTTAGGAAATAGCTTCAGCTTCCGGTGTTCGGCTTTAGGAGGTATTCGTTAGGGGGCGGTAGTGGGACAAAAAAGATAATAATCGGTTTTAATAGATTTATTACTATTGACTACTTGGAGTTTTCCGATACAATCACTCCCGACAAATACGGGGTTAATTGGGCGCGTTAACTTTTAGATTGCTAAGAACGTCTTAACAAAGTGGCAAAAAGGGACGTTTCTGAAAGATTTGGATGTTTAAGAGTCTCTTTCGTCGTTATTCTTGAATGACGATAGCGACTATCTAAACGAAAGGAGTCTATTATGTCAATTGATATTACGCTTGATACTTATCAAGAGTATCTGTTTGCGAAGCGAGTCTTGGTTTACGATTCAACCCTTGACCGATCGGATCGTGTGACGGTACTCTCGACGCTGGTGGCGCTGAGAAATCTCTTTGGTATTCGCGTTCCCGCTGGCAGTGAGGAACTCGTTCAACCGCGCATGATCAAATTGGCGTCGAAGGTTTTGGGTCAAGAAGTGCCGGAGCCGTTCTATCGTGGTTTTCCGCAGAGCGTGCGCACGCTTTCGCGCGAGGCGTTGCTCTTCGATCAGCTCGTACATTACGCCGTGACCTATGGTTTTGGCAATTTTTCTCAACCGGGTCATTCGATCCTGGAGCAGTTCGAACGGGTCTCCTTTAATGAGTCAGTGGAGGATAAGCTCTTTGACGTCTTGACGGAAGAGGAGGCGTTACAACGACTTATTCAGTCGATGGAATCGCTCCTGAGCGGCACGCGACCGCTTAGCGACTACGACTACAAATTCCTCAAGACCTTCCTGACCGATAGCGGATACCGCATTGAGCATTGCGCCAGTAAAGACACAGCGATCAGGCTACTGTTGGATCTGCGCGACGTCTACTACGCTCGTTTTCTCTGCCTTTCCGACGTGCTGAAATACGTCGATAAACTTAACGAGAGCGTCTATAACAACAGGAACCTCAAGAAGTTAAATCTTCGCAACCAGGATCGTAAGTTCATTGCGCAGTTGATCGATTACTTCTTTGCGTCGAGCGCCGAACGTCAACGCAATATTAAGGAATGTTACGAACGTAAGGCGTTGTGGCGCGGTCTTTTGCATCACATCCACTATGTTGGCAAGAATCCATCGGCGATAGACTTTGTTTCGCGTATGCGCAACAAGGGCAACGAATCGGTCTACTCAGAATTCGAGAAGCTCATGGGCACGGGCGAGGTCGTACTCGCAGCGGAAGCGCTCCTGTGCGGCAAGGGTTCCGGCGCAGTTTTGCGAAACTTGGATTATATCCTCAGTCGTTGTAGGGACGAGGAGCAGATCATGAGCGTGCTCTCGAAACTCTCTTGGAGCAATCCTCTGATCCTTCTTCAGCTCCTGACGCATTATACCTACTACGACAACGATCTTAGCGAAGGGCGCGTTTTTTCCTTTACGCGTTATAACAGGCGTCGCATTCACAACGAGACTAATCTAGAGCGAGCGAAACGTCGTTCGGCTCTCAATAAGCAGACGGTTGCGATTCTTTGTGCGACGTTACGTGAGAAACTCTGCGATTTCTATCGCGGAAAGTTGGGTAGCGTCTTTGTCTCGCCACAGATGAAGAAGTTGGCGGTTCCACTACAGGAGAACACGTCTTCCGGCGGCTTTGGCGTTATGCCGACAGGCTCTCGTCTATCGATTCCGGCGGGTCAAAAGGTTCGCGCCTTTACCTATTGGGAAAAAGTGAACGATATCGACCTGAGTATGTTCGGTCTGACCGAAGACGGTCAACGTATGGAGTTCTCTTGGCGCACAATGGCAAGTCGTCAGTCGGACGCGGTGACATTCTCGGGCGACGAGACCTCTGGCTACTACGGCGGTTCGGAATATTTCGACGTTGATTTGGACGCCGTGCGTAAACTTTACCCGGGACTGAGATTTATGGTGTTGTGCAACAACGTCTTTACTGGGGGTGGAATTACCTTTAGTAAGTGCTTCTGCACCGCTGGCTTTATGTTGCGCGACCTTCTCGATTCCGGCGAGGTTTTCGAGCCGAAGACCGTTAAAACGTCCTTCCTTGTGAATTGTAATAGTCGCTTTGCGTATCTCTTTGCCATTGACCTGGAAACTCGCGAGTGCGTTTGGCTCAATATAGCACAAGAGAGCAACGCCGCAGTCGCCGGTATGACGTCCTTTAATTACGTGTTGCGTACGCTGAAGGAGCCGCCCGTGGTTTCAATTTACGACCTACTCGAAATGACGGCAACGAAACTCGTGGACGACCCCGCAAAGGCTGAGTTGGTTGTCAGCGACGACCAAGCCGACCTCGCCGTCGCGACCGGAGCGGTTCTGCATAGCTGGGATCTGGATAAATGCCTTGCTCTGGTCAACGGGAACGCGGCGACGGTTATGCAGAAGTAAGCCGCCTCGAATGAACGCGTATTGCGCTACGTTAAAATAAAAAACTCGTCATATCGCGTTATGCGACATGGCGAGTTTTTTTTGTGGACTAAACGCAAGCGTAAGCGTTACAGCGGTTTAACCGTTTCGTCGACGGCGGCTCCGACGTCAAATGACTCCGAGGTTTTTCCTTTGATTTCGAGCGTCAGCGGGGTTGTCTCGGCGGAGCGAAATTCTTCCGCAACGTACTCGTGCGCGACGCCGCCGCTCACAACGACGCTTGCGGAGACTTCAATATTATCGACGCTTTCCACGATTTGCTTAGAGACGACGACCTTGTAATTACCGACCGGGGCGCCGGGGTAGGTACCGTGCGTGTAGATCTTCGCGACGCCGGAATGGTCGGTTGTGCCGCCGACAGTCCAAGTGAGACCTTCGCTCACGAGCATAACGGTCGCGTCTTCCAGAGGCTTATTGTCCTGGGTGATTGAGATCGAACAAGGTACGAGTTTTGGCATTCCCTCGGGGGTTTTGCGCCCGCAGCCGACCATTAGGCACAGACACAACGCGCCGACCAGGACGCCAAAGGAAATGAAGCGAGGCATAGGGAACTCCTTTATCTTGCGCATTCTTTTTCGACGTTTTAGAGGCTCGATTTCGGTTCGCCGCCGTTAATAGAGCCGAGCGCGCCCCAGACGCCGTAGGGACTTTGTCCAGAGGTGACTTGCGCCGCGGAGAGGTCGCCGGTATCGATCGTATCGGACGCAAAGGCGACGGAGCCGTCTACGCGCAGAATATTAACGCCGCCGGCGTGATAGCTAGTCGGGGCGAAACTTCCCCATTCGTTGCTATTAAAGGATCCGGCGACACAAGAGACGCTATTGGGAGGCAGCGTACAGGTGAACCACGCGTCGGCGGCACGGCCGTTCGACCAGATGCGGCCGCGCCACAGGCTTGTGCATGGGTTTTTAACGGTGAGACGATCCGCGGCGTACGCGTTATTGAGGCACAATTGCGGTCGCGCTTCCCCGTCGTGCGGCTGGTAGGACGCAACTGCGCCCTGACGAACGACATTAGTCGAGCGCGTGACCGGCACGACGCATTCGCTCAGGGAGATCGTATTAGAGGTTCCGTCGGTAATAGCGCTCATCTTCTTCCAGACTTCGCGTTGCCAGAAGGCGCGTTGACCGATACTGGAGCGCGTCGTCCACTCTTGGTCGGGTCGTCGTGCGAAGGTCCACATACCGTCGCCGGCGCAGTAATAGACGTTCGTGGCGGAGGAGCCTGTTGCGGATTCAAACAGACCGGCGTTACCGTCGGAGGGACAGCACAATACAGAGATTTTTTGACCGTACCAGTAGTCGCGGTTCGCTTGGGCGAGATCCCAAGGGGCGCCGTATCCTCTGGTGAGCGAACGATCTGTGAGGGATTCGCGCGCGAATCGCGTGTACGTGTCGTAAATATCGTTGCGTTCGAAGTAGGGAAGCAGAAAGACGATACCGCCGTTGAGCGGGCAACCGACGCCTCCCTTGTTCTGGTCGAAGCCTAGAAAGTAGCAACTACCAGCGGGGAAGGTATCGGCGTTGACGTCGGCGTAGTTCATGAGCGCCAGACCGAGCTGTTTGAAGTTATTGGTACACTGCATACGTCGCGCCGCCTCGCGAGCCGCTTGAACGGCCGGTAGGAGTAGACCGATGAGAATACCAATGATCGCGATTACGACGAGCAGTTCCACAAGGGTGAAACCGCGTCGACAATTCTGAGAACGTCTAGTCATGTTTTTCCTCATGAATAATAACAAGGGAATGATCCAAGGTCGGCGCGAGAAGGAGCGTGCACGACCGGAGTTGTAATCCTTTGAAAATGACGAGTAACGCGCTGCTATCGTGGTACGAGCGACGTAAAACAGACGAGAAGAAACGCCAAAAACCGTAGGTTTTGGCCACGAAGAAAAAGACATGAAACTCAGGTCTTCTTATGTCACTTGCTCCCAAAATGGGCGTAAGAGACCTGGATTTGACGAAGTAATGGAAAAAATAAGCAAAACAGGTAGGCTACGATGTAAATCGCTAAAACCTACGAGTTTTGGTCATTGCGTCGACGCATAAACGTTGGACGAATCCGTGACAACTTGGACGGCTTCAGTCCCGGCGAGACGTACGATGATTCATGACGTCGAGTCGAGAAAAACGCCGTCGGAGCTAATATGAAAGACGAAGTAGCGCCTAGAATTAGAGCCGCCTCGCCATTCTAATTAGGATCGTTTGTCATAACAACTCTTTCTATTATACATAGTGCGAGGGCATATTGCAAACAGTTCAACAATATTATTGATTTTATTTTGACAAGCCTAATATAAAAAGGATAGAATTGTCAGTAAAACACAATTATGGCATGACCATTTACTTCGTAGAAGCGCGAGATTTGTGAGAAACCAGGACTTCGAGGTTTGGGTCATGGCGCGTATGAGTGGATTAGGTGAGGAATAGAGTGTATTTTCGCAAGAGTTTATGATATACTAACGTTCAGAATTCATCATTCATTCGATAGCGACGACGTCGTCGCCGTTGTATAGCGTATCACAGAATGAGAGGCACACAGAGATGTTAAAAGTGAATCGTAGAGGCTTTTTGGGCGCGAGTCTTGCGGGCGCATTGGGCGCTACGTCCTTTACGTATGGTCAGCAGGACGTACCCAAGATCCAGGGCTTTGACCAGACGCAGACGGAAATCGACGCGACTCAGGAGTGGCGACCGGTGAGCGAGCGTAAGCTTCGCGTTGGTATTGCGGGCTTTGGGGCGTGTCAGTTCGGCGCGGCGTTTGGATTCCAGAATCATCCGAACGTGGAGGTCGTAGCGGTCACGGATCTTTTCCCGGATCGACGCGACGGTTTGGCAAAGGCGTGTCGTTGTGAAAAGACCTATGAATCGCTCGAAGAGATGGTCAAAGACGACAGTATCGAAGCGGTCTTTCTTGCGACGGACGCGCCGCACCATGCGGATCATGCGGTTTTGGCGTTGCGTCGTGGCAAGCATGTGGCGTCGTGTGTGCCGGCCTTTTGGGGCGGAACGCCGGAACAGGCGGACTTGCTCTTTGAGACGGTGAAGTCGACCGGTCTGCGTTATGGCATGTTTGAGACCAGCGCGTTCCACGACGACGTCTACGCGTGCCGTAAGATCTACGCCGCCGGCGGTTTTGGCGAGATGGTCTATACGGAAGGGGAGTATCTTCATTACGCGCCGGTATCGACGCCGAGCTATAAGAATTGGCGCGTCGGTATGCCGGTTATGTGGTATCCGACGCACGCCTCGGCCTATTACACTTGCGTGACCTTTGGGAGCTTTACGGAAGTATCCTGCCTGGGCAAGAAGAGCATAAACGAATATCGCCAGCCGGAAAATAACGCGTATGGCAACTGTTTCGGCACCGAGGTCGGTCTCTTCCGAACCAGCGAGAACGGCGTTGCGCGCATTATGGTGAGTTTCGACACCCCTGGTTGGAGCGGTGAAGTCGGTCGTATGCGCGGACAATTGGCGTCTTACGCGGAACAGAGTAAATACTGTGGCGCGGTTCCGGAAGCTCAGGCGATAGTCGATCAATTGCAACTTCTCAAACCGGCTCTTCCCCCGTCGGTCGATTCCGGCGGTCACGGCGGCTCGCACGGGCACCTCATGAATAATTTCGTGGAATCTATTCTGAAAGAGGAGAACCCGCTGGTGAACGTGGCGGTGGCGCTCAATACGACGATGTGCGGCGTGGTAGCGCATCAGTCGGCGCTCAAGGACGGCGAACTCATGAAGATTCCGCAATATCAGCTGTAAGAGCGTTCCGGTAAGCGACGTCAGAACTTTGTCGCGGTAGAGAAATAACACAAGCCCAAGCGTAGCGACGCGCTTGGGCTTGTGTTATGGCACATAACGCATAGGGACGTCATTAAACGACGTCGACGCGATTATTTTGTGTAATTGGGAGTTACTTTGAGAGGTTTTCGATCTGCTTTTGTGAGAGCGCCCAGCTGAAGAGTTGCGCCTTTGCAATAGCGCCCTTCATGAAGTAACCTCCTTTACCGCCCGCTTCGATATCGCAACCGAGGCAGAACGCCTGTAGTTCCGGCGCGGTCGGGTGAGCCAGCGCGCCACGAGCCTGCTCGTGCGCCGCTACTTTTCCATTGATATAGAGCGTAGCGGTTCTACCGTCGACGACGCCGTATGCGGTCACGTATTCGCCTAGCGTCACGGGCGCGCGCAGAATGTGGTATCGACCGTTGATATAAGCCCAGAAGGCGAGTTGTTTTTCGTCGTAATTCACGCTCAGTTCGACGCCGCGTTGTTCCGTGTTCCCGAAGACAGCGCCGACGCCTTTGCCGTCGGGGTCGAGCGCAAATGTCGCGCCGATGGTAGCGCGGCGCAAGGTATTGTATTCGTCGGTGGTGAAGGGAATTTTAAAATAGTTCTCTTGGGCGTTGAAACGAACGACCTGGGTATTATTCAGTCGTGGCTCTTCGATAATTTCCGGCGCGCCGACGATTTCGATCTTCTTCTGCTGCGCGAGGTCATTTTGTGGAAGATTCACGAGCGCGCCGTCTTGGCAGTAGAGATTGAGCACGTCCGGTTGGGGCGCGTCGGCGCCGTGGTCGATATTGCCGTAAATGGACGGTTTGGTCTGGAAGCTGATTTCCAGCGCCTTATCGCCGGCGCGTAGGAACGGATTGAAGGGAATAATCTTAGCGCGATATGCCGTGCCAGGTTGCAGTCCCGAGAGGGTGAGTTGTAGCGTTTCAGGCTGATTGCGTAGGAAGTACTGCGACCAAAAGTACTGCTGGTCGTCGTCTTTCCAGGCGTTTTCGCGCGTGTCGAACGCCTGCAGATCGAAGCGATAGCTGTGGGTGACGTCGGGGCATTGCGCCTGTTTGAGTTCACAGCGCGCGCCGTCGTCGGAAACTTCCAAGACTTTAGCGTAGGCGTCTTGCGGCCAGACCGGTTTGGCGCTGGTGGAGTAACGCAGATCGGTGTATTCGTAACTCTTGACGTCGCCAGGCTTGTGGACGTAGTAGACGACGTCGAAGAAGTCATTTGTGATCAGGTCGTAGGGCATGAGTTTGACGGAGTTGTCGGCGCGTACCTCCATGATATAGAATTGCGCGAAGTTATTACTTCCAGCGGGGTATTTTTCATACTTTCCGCCTTCGCCACCGTGGCAGATATAGCTGAGCGTTCCGGTTCCGAAAGCGGAGAAGCAGCCCTGCCATGCGCACCTTGGGTCGTTAATGGGGTAGTGTGTGTGTCCGGAGAAGTTGATAACTCTCGGGTACTTCTGTAGCGTGTCGAAGAGGTCTTCTAGCCCCCAGTCGTCGTGCCCACGGCCGCCGTAGACGGTTGGCGAGACGGGGTAATGCTGGAAGATGAAGATTGGCTTATTGGGGTCGGTTTCCAGACGGTCGGCTTCTTCAATTTCCTTTTCGAACCATTCGAGCGCGTAGAGGTAATCTCCGTCCTTCATCGTTCCTTTTTCGGGGGAGATCGCGATGAATTGGTAGCCGTTGACGGTATAGCGAGCGTTTGGCTCCACGCCAAAGACGCCGCGCCAGAAATCTTGATTTCCACCGTAAAATTCGTGGTTGCCCATACAAAGTAGCGCGCGCGTGCCCTCGTGAAGCGCCGCGTCCATTTCCTTTTTAAAGAGCGTCAACTCTTGTTCGACGCCATGGTTTGACATATCGCCGACCACGACGAGCGCGTCGAAATTTTTGTAAGGCTGATCTTGCGCGAAGCGATAGGTAAAGTCGACGGCGCGACGAAAGCGTTCGACCTCCGCCGCATTCGGGTCGCCGTTGAAGTGGACGTCGCTCATGACGGCGCAGCGCAGGACGACTTGTGCTTGCTCGGGTTGCGCCGCATCGATTTGTGCCATTGCCTCGTGTGAGAGCGCGCAGACGCCCAAACAAGAGGCGCCGGCGCTTTTGAGAAAGTCGCGACGCGTTGGGCGTGTGAAGGATGTGGTATTGGAGGTGGAACGCTTCATATCAGAACGCCTTTACTACTGGAGTCAAGTGGATAATCTGTATTTGATATTGTACGCCGCGCGTCGGGTAATTCAAATAAAAAAGCGTCGCGGAACGTAGAGGTCAGCGACGCGGTCTTGGAGGGATCGAATTGGCGTATTGAGATTTCATGAGTATAACGGCGCGACCAGTAGGGTTGCGAGCGTCATATAGATAAAGGTGCCGAGCGTATCGGAGACGCCGGCGACGAACGGATTGCTCATAAGCGCGGGGTCGAGGTTCATCTTTTGGAAGACCAGCGGGAGCATTGCTCCGGTGAGATTACTGAAGAAGACGACGCAGAAGACCGACAGCGGCACCAGTAGCAGTTGCATGAGCGGCACGGAGGCGCCGTAAATCAGACAGGCGTTGATTAGGCCGCAAATCCCCATGGCAAGCCCCAAAATGACGCCCATAATAGTTTCGCGCGTTGCGATTCTTCTCCAGTCGGCGAGGGTGATTTCGCCGGTTGCAAGCGCTGTAATAACAAGGGTTGCTGATTGTCCTCCGCTATTGCCGCCGGTGGAGACGATCATTGGCAGAAAGGCGACGAGCCACGCGACGCGATCGCTGACCTCGTCGAACATGCGCAAGATGAGCGCGGTGGTAATGGCGCCGAAGAGGAGAATGGCCAGCCAGGTGAAGCGTTTGCGCGCAATGAGAAAGACATTGGCGTCGAGGTAGCTTTCGTCGTCGAGCGGCGCGACCGCGGCGCTCATGTGCGCGTTTTCCACGAGTTCTTCAACTGCGGCGTCTAAGACGTCGTCGTGGGTAATCACGCCGAGCATTTTACCGGATTTTTTATCGAGAACCGGAAGCGCGATAAAGTCATATTTTTCAACGAGTTTAACTGCTTCTTCGCGGTCGTCGTTGGCGTCGACTGTGATTAGCGACGTGGCGGACTTCATGAAGTCGCTGATCGGAACGGTCTGCTGGTTGATACGTCTGAGGAGGTCTTTAGCGGAGACGACGCCCACGAGTTGACCGGCGCTATTGAGGACGTAGAGGTAATAGACCGTTTCCATGAGGTGCGTTTGCGCGCTGATTTCTTCGATCGCTTCCCCTACGGTCATATCCTCGCGTAGTCGCACGAAGTCAGACGACATTTCCGCGCCGCACTTGTCCTCTTCGTAACGACTGAGCAGTTCGACGTCGTGTTGATCCTCTTGCGAGAGTAGCTTTTTGAGCTCTTCAGAGGCATCTTCGTCAATCTCTTCAAGCAAGTCGACGCGGTCGTCAGAGGGGGTCTCTTCGAGGAGCTTTGCGACCTCGTTTCTGGGGCATTTTTCAACGATTTCGACCTGGAGATCGCGGTCGAAATAGATGAAGATTTCCGCGCTTTTAGTGAGTTCTAGCTCCTGTAGGAATTTCCATGTCCATAGGAAATCAAAGAGCTGTAGGAACTCGGCGATAGTAGCGGGGTGCTGGTCGAGCAGTTCCGATTTGAGCTGTTCACAGACCTCTTTGGGGGAGTGATCAGAGAAGAGCCATTTGAACTTCTGACGCAATTCCTGCGGTAATTTCAGAAAGATACGGAATTGGTCGTGTAGTTTCGCGGCCAGTAGAACGGTTTGGAGGTCGTCGTCGTTGAGATAAGCAAAGAGTTTCGCGGCGTTACTGGGGGAGAGAGTTTCACAGTAGACGCGCAGATCGTCGGTATTATGGGTGGTATGAGATTGACTAATCGCCAGCTTAAGGTCAGGGAGCACGACCTGCGCCAGGAAGTTAACGTCTGATGAAGGAGGGGTCGCCATGTGAACGGTTCTTTTCGGTTCTTCGACGACGTCGACGCTGACGGCGACTTTGTCGTTCAATGGCTTATCATTCTTCATGTTACGCTCCTCTCGGGCGACGCCGCGTGGTCATTAGTGCATTTTGGATCGGTGTGTACTCGGATCGTTGAGTGAAAGGGTAATTGCAATTATTTTGCAACGCAGTGGGAACGCGCAATTGTAACGGTCAAATGCGTTTATTAATTATATTAAGGCGCGTGCGTGCGTCAAGTCATGAACGTCTGCGCTAAGAGAGGTTAGCGGGCAAAAAAAAACGCCGAAGCCAAAATATTGACCTCGGCGTTTCTGCGTCGTTGCAAGTCGTCACCCATGAAAACAACGCAAATGAATACGAACGGAGCACAGGCTCAGGCACAAACTAGGGAAGATAGCGCAACTTCTCCTTGTGTCACAATGTTAATATATAGAAGTTATATATAAAATCAAGGATGGGGAATAAAAATAAGCTAAGTTTTTAAAGAAAAAAATACCGAGTGTAACAATTGTGACAAAAAGACAGTTGCATAGGTTTGCTATATAATCAGACCTGGGCGTTCGTTGTGAGAGTAAAAAAGGTCGCGCCTGTCGTAAAGGCAGACGCGACGGCGAAATTATGACAGTACGCTCAATGATTTGTTATTCTCGGCGCGTGGCGTTTGGCGTCTTGCTCATTTCCCATCGGCATGCGCATGTCCTTGCGCTCGTACGGTTGAGGGGGCGCGTTTTGCGCGCGCATTTTTCCGGGATCTCCGGGTTGACCATTATTGTTAAAGAACTGTGGTTGTCCAGTCGGGAAGCTATTTGGCGGGGCGCTGAAACGTTGCCAGGTCGCTCCTAGGAGAATACCTCTTGCCTCTTGAGGAGTGCATGAGGTGATATAGTCGCGAGACTGTTGAGGCGCGTTGCGTAGAGTGGTCGCGAGTTCCTCGAGGGAGTCAACGCGCGGGATATTGAAGGCGCCCGGCTGATTACCTTTCTGCTGGCGCACGCGTTCCTCACGTTCGCGTTGTCGCTCTTTAATGAATTGTTCGCTATTTTCCACAAAGCTAATCGACAGTAGCATTCCGATAATCGAGGAACGTTCGGCGTCGTCGAGCGATTCCAGATAATCCTTGGCGTTTTGCGAGAGATTGTCGGAGAACTCATTTGTCAGTTCGGCGCAACTGACGCAAGGGTCGTTGCAGTTTGGATCGCAGACGTCGTTGTCGTCGCCAGTGGCATTGGCGTTGTTATTAGCGGCGGTGTTGGAGGACAGGTCGGAGAGGAACGATAGCACGGGGTTTTCAGAGGACGGTTGATTGCGCGAGTATTCCAGGTACTTTCGATACAAAGGGGTGAGATTTTCCTCGCGTAGCGCCGGCGGTAGCGCGCCGCGTAGCTCATTGGTTGCGAGAAGTTCTTTTTGCTCATTTGGACGCTGGTTCGCGTCGGGTTGCGAGCCGTGTAGTTTGTGCCAAGGGGTCTTGGCGCTGTTAGCGACGAAATCGACAAAACGTCCGGTTTCCGCGACCTTCATTTTGACGAAATCTAGACGTTCATCGATCGACATGGCGCCGAGTCTTTCCCTCTCCGCGTCGGAAGTGGAGGTGGCGAGCCACTGCGCGTAGTCGTCGAGGGTCTGACGTAGTTGCGCGGCGTTGGGCGCGTTTGAGATTTGTGTATAGAGGCGACGCCAGCGGTCTTGGGTCGGTTTGTCCAAGCGTTCGAATCGTTCCTGCTGACGATAGAAGGCGCGATCCTGAGCGAGCGCCTGATAGGTCTTTTCCTCGGTTTGTTTTTTATCGTGCGTCATTGGCGCTTTATTGGCGTCGTTGTGAGCGTCAAGTCGACGACACAGGTCGCGCCATTGCGTCATGAGATGTGAATCGTCGAGCGTCACGAGGTATTCAAAGTTTTGCACCGCCTCAAGTTGCGTGAGACACTCCACGACACGGCAGTCTCGCGCGCGTTTGGCGTCGCGGTCAGGGAATAGTTCGCTAAAGCTTATATAACCGAGCGCAAGCACCGCTAGGGCGCAGACGACTTCAATGAATTGGAACCGTCGTTTCTCTTGGCGGTAGGAACGTTCGAGCGTTTCGATTTCCGAGAGCGTTTCCTTTTCCAGTCGCGAGAGGGTCGGTTCGGTCAGGTCGACTCCGTGACTGGGGTCGTCGAGAGAATCTAGCGGGTCAAAGGAGTCCAGCGCGCTGAGCGCGGCGCGTTGTTCTTCCAGTCGCGCATGTAAAGACGCGTCCTGATGCAGACGAGCTTCAAAATTATTACGCTCCTCATCGGAAAGTTCGCCGTCGAGGTAACTCAAGATAATTTCGTCGTCGGGGTCGAGCGGTTCGAGATTCTGGATTTCGTCGCAATCTGCGTCAGCGTCGGGTAGATTAAACTGCGCGTCGAGGGCGTCCCAAATCTGCTCGAACTTCTCTTCCGTCGCGGCGTCTTGAGCGTTCGAGTCGCCAAATGAAAGATTCTCTTGCGTCATTAGGGTCTTTTCCCTTGGTTTACATAGGGCGCGAGCGCTTCTTTGAGATTGAGTCTTGCGCGGCTAAGCAGTGATTTGACCGCCTGAGGGGTAAGGTTCATTACATTAGCGATCTGTTGGTAATTCATTCCCTCGAAGCGCGAGAGCATAATGACTTCGCGTTGTCGCGGACCGAGCGCGTCGATTGCGGCGCGAACGACCGCTTGAAGTTCCAGTTGCGCAATTTTACGCGTGGGCGTGGCGCCGCTACGCGACACAATACCGTCTTCAAAGCCGATTTTCGTTGACATGGAAGTTGAGCTCGACATACTACTGAAGAGCGCTTCCGGTCGACGACTGCGCGAGCGAAGTTCGTTGTACGCGACGTTATGCGCGATACGATAGAGCCACGTGGAGAACTTGGCCTCATGACGATAGGTCGCGCGGTGTTTGTACACGCGCATAAAGACCTCTTGCGTGAGATCTTCTGCAGTGTGGGAATTACCAACCAGACGTTGCATAAAGGCGCATACACGCGCTTGATTGCGCGACATAAGCTCTTCAAAAGCGAAGGCGTCGTTAGCCTGCACCGCGAGCATGAGTCGTGCGTCTTCGTCGTCGTAGGGCGAGTTGTGCAACGTATTGTCCTGGGACACGAAATCTTCCTTGCATACAGCGCAATAGGCAAACATACGTATGCGTCGCGCTGATATTAGTATTAACACGTCGTGGCGTTAAAAGTTTCTCAAAAAAGCGTCAAACGCGCGCGTTTACTGTACGCGCGCGACGCCCTATGATATTATATTGAATTTATAAAGCAACGCTACAAGAAGCGCGAAATTTTTATCGCGTGGGCGCTATAAAAATTTCGACGCGACAGGAGATAGGAGACGCTAAAATGAACAGAACCGACGACGTCTTATCGCGTCGACGCAAACGGACCTGGCGCTACCTGGTCTATGTGCTGGTTGGCTTGGCGATTACATTGACGCTCGGCGCGTGTGTGTTTGTGTGTCAAATGCGTCGCGTTCTGGGCAACGCCGGGTTCTTTGAGTCCTGGCGCGAAGGCGTCGACGGTCAGACGATCACAGATCTTGAGTACGGCGCTCAAGAATGGAATCGCATGGACGTCTATATTCCGCGCGAAATATCGCCTCAACGCTCAAGTTCAGCCGTGGTCTATATTCACGGAGGCGCTTGGGTCATGGGTTCGCGTCGTGAGGAAAATGGCGAGGCGCGTCGCACGGCCAAGCTGGGGTATTTGACCGCGACGATCGACTATATGCTCTTCACGCAAAAGACTCAAGAGAATTATTCAATGGAGCAGGTTTTGAACGAGATCGACGCGGCTCTGATACGTCTTCGCGAGTTTGCACACGAGCGCGGGCTGGATTTACAACGCGTTGCGCTCAGCGGCACGTCCGCCGGAGGACACATTGCTTCGCTCTACGCCTATTCGCGTGGAGAACGCGCGCCGATTCCGGTCGTCTTTGTGTCAGCGCGCGTGGCGCCAATAGACTTTCATGAGGCGACCTGGCGCGAGGCACAACCTCGCGAATCGCTACTGAAAATACTTTCCGCGATGCGCCATGAGCGTTTGTCGGCGAACGATTGGGACGAGTCGAACGAGGCGTTTGCCCAAAAGATCAATTCGGTCTCTCCTCTGGCGTATCTCACGCCGGAGCATACGGTTCCGACCCTGAGCTGTTACGGCGATTCCGATATGCTCATAGGACCAGGTCATGTCAAGGCGTTGCAAGAGCGGTTTGAGGCGCTTGGCGCTAAGAGTATTGTCGACGCCAACCCGGCAGATGAGTCTACCCCGGTCTTCGATTGCATTCTTTATGTCGATTCCGGGCATTTGCTAGAGTCCGACAAAGCCGCGCGCACGCGCACACAAGAGCTTTTCACGCGCTATGCACAGCGTTATCTCGACGTGGCGACGGAGTAAGCGACGCGTGCGGTTCTCCGCGTTTGGCGACGCGCGGTCGTTTTGTGGCATGTAAATAACTAAACTAACCTAAAGGATTTGTAAATGAAACGAAACAACGCTACATTGCTCGCAGGGCTTGTCCTGGCGGCGGTTCTTTGCGCTTGTGGTCTTAGTCTCGCTCAAGAGTCGCCGAAGACCTCGGGCAATCCGCTTTTTCCCGGTTGGTACGCCGATCCGGAAGTGGCGCTCTTTCAGGGGCAATACTGGATTTTCCCGACGCTTTCGGTTAATTTCGACGATCAGACCTATTTTGACTGCTTCTCCTCTAAAGATCTGACGACCTGGCAGAAGCATGAGCGTATCTTGACGAATGAAAACGTCAAGTGGGCGAAACGCGCCATGTGGGCGCCGGCGGTCGTTCAAAAGGATGGAAAATACTACTTCTTCTTTGCCGCGAACGACGTCCATGAGGGCGAGGTCGGCGGAATAGGCGTGGCGGTCGCCGATAGGCCAGAAGGACCTTATCGCGATCTACTCGGCAAGCCGCTGATTAACGATATCGTCAACGGCGCGCAACCGATCGATCAGTATGTTTTTCTCGACGACGACGGGACGTACTACATGATCTACGGCGGTTGGCGACATTGCAATATTGTTAAGCTCAAGAGCGACTTCACGGGTCTGGAGCCCTACGAAGACGGTAGTTACTACCGCGAAATTACGCCAGCTAACTACGTAGAAGGTCCGTTTATGTTTAAAAAGGACGGAAAATATTACTTTATGTGGTCAGAAGGCGGCTGGACAGGACCGAATTATTGCGTGGCGTATGCGATTTCCGATTCAATTTTCGGACCCTTTGAGCGCATTGGCAAGGTGATAGAGTCCGATCCGGACGTGGCATACGGCGCGGGTCATCATAGCCTCTTACACGCTCCCTCGGGCAAGTGGTACGCGATTTATCATCGTCGTCCACTGGAAGAGACTCACGGCAATAGTCGCGCGACCTGTATTGAAGAAATGTTCTTTAACGAAGACGGCACAATCAAGCCAGTACGACTGACCTTTGAAGGCGTCGCGCCTGATCCGTTGCAATGACAAGGCGTGGTAATCTATATACGCCAATGAATTAGATAGAAACGTCGACCTTTCTGAGAAGACGTTGAGTAAACAAAGACAGTCGCAGAAGTTCGGAACGTCTGCGACTGTTTTATGCGTTGATTTGAACGTCTCAGTGGAGAACGAGCGCCGTTAGAAGTCGAACATTTCATCGCCCGCACGGGAGACGAGCGCCTTGAGCCGTTGGAGCGTGCAATCTTTTTTAATAAATTTTATAGAGCCGTCGCCCATGCCGACGTAGTAACCCTGTAATTCCTCGGGACAATTCTGAAGTTGATTGTAGAATTCCTCGACGGTAACGGAGGTCTTTGTGCTCTCGGGGTCGGGAAGTTCCACGAAGAAGACAGTATTGGCAAGGCCGTCGGTAATCGCGGTAAGGTCTGCGCCGTATTCATTCGGCTTACCGGTGAAGACGCCGTCGTTCGAGACGATCGGGGCAATCCCGGCGATCTCGGGTTTGACGTCCTTTACCTTGAGTTTCGACGGCGTACTGAGGATTTTAGCGACGGGTTCGCGCCAGGTACTGATTTCTTTGCCGTTTTCATCGACCGTGACAAGCGCGGGGAAGTGAATTTCACGATCATAGTATTCATACAACGCTGTGTGAGCGGCCTTGAGACGCGCGCTGACGTCGACGCACGCGACGTTACGCGTGAGCAACTCATCGGGATCTGTCGCGGGCAACTGGCGAATCTTACCGTCGGCGGTAATATAGGAAAGACTTTGATTTTTTGGGAGCTGCTCAAGGAACTCTTTAATAGTCAAAGACTTCCGCGTGTCTTTTGCGTTGGACAGTTCGACAAAGAGGATAAGGTTCTCAGGGTTTTCGATCGATTCGTCTTTAACGCCGTTTTTTTTCAGGCGCGCCTTTTTCGCGGGCACAAAGACGCCACGCGGGTCGATTAGCGCCGCGACGCCGGTGAGAGAACCCTCTTGAGCGTTGAGGTAGGGCTGGAGCAGCGCAAACCAGTCGTCGCCTTTAACGCCATTAGCGTCGACAAGGTAAGCGGGGGGATAGCAGCCGTTGGCGTCCTTGAAGTCTTTACAAGCGCTGTAAAGAAGTTTGAGTTTCGTCGCGCCGTCGAGGTCGGCGCCTTGCGCGGTAAGATTGCCGACAAATGCGAAACAGACAGCCACGAAGATCGCAGTGAGTAGAAGCTCTGTTTTTTTCATTGATAGCCTCCATTTAGGGCTGGTAGTCGCATAGCGAAACGTAAGACTGAATTGTGAGGTTCTAATAAGGACGAACGTTTTGATATACCCGATAAGCGAATCTTAATATACCAAAACTTTGACGTCAAGTTGTGAATAAAATATTCTGAAATTATTTTGATTTTTAAACCAGAGCATGTTGATGCTAAACAAGAATAAAGTCGTTAATAAAATGAACTAACCGCTCTGAGGAACGCTTGCGTTTTTTACGCGTGGGCAAGGATCGCATCGCCCGCGCTTTTGACGGTTTTGTTGCAACGAACGCAGTACAGGAAGCCATTTGCTGAATGTTAAAGCGCTTATTCGTTAGTCGCTTTATGCAGTAAAAACGGTTCGACACAAGCCCAAACGGCGTCAAAATTAACGATGAACGCTTGATGCGGAGCGTTTGGAATCACGGCGAGTTGAGCGTGTGGCGTCATTTTGTAAGCGTTGACAACAGTGTCGAGCGGCGCGTTGAGGTCGAGTTCGCCGACGATGAAGAGTACGGACGCTTGAATCTTACCGAAGATTTCTTTGCTAATCCTTTCGGCGTTGAAAAAGGCGTAATAATCAGAGAGAAAATTCGGTAGCTTTTCCGGCTCGGGGCACAGCGCAATTTTTTCCTCGACGAAGCGTTTGTCGAATTGAGCAAGTTCTTCGAGTGTCGTATTGGGAAATTTACGAGTAGCGGGGATATTTTCCCCCGCGCCGATCGCCACGATCTTTTTAACACGCTCCGGGCGCATTGTCGCGATTTTATACGCGACGTACGCGCCGTCGGAAAAACCAAGAATATCAAAGGAACTGGACGTCTCCTGATTGACGACCGCGAGCATGTCGTTTGCTTTGCGTTCGTACGTAATGGGAAGCGAACCGATTTCGGACTTACCCTGTCCTCGTGTGGAAGGGACAATCACGCGTCTGTGTTTGGAGAGAAGGTCGATAAAACGACCCATTTCATAAGCGCATCCGACTCCGCCGCCGTGCAATACTAAAACGACGTCGTTGTTCTTTTCGCCGTAAACCTCGTAATAGATCCGCGCGTCTTCCGCGAGAACGCTTCGCCCGGCTTGGGGATTGTTACCGTATGGGATATCGCTGACGATATCGGAGTCTGTCTGTCCAAAATAGTGAACGTCAGCGCCTTGGACGGTTGAAACAACGATCGACGCCAGATACAGAAGCGTCAGCCCAATGAATCTGTTGGCGGAGAGTCTACTATTCATTCTTTTTTCCTTGCTCGTGATAAATACGCTATTGGAATGCAACGCAGGAATCGATTTCATTTCGAAAGCGTTACGTTGCTTTGTCGTTCCTTCTCGGCTATGGCGTCGTTCGACGACGTTGTGAACATTGAAACGACGCGGTCATAATGATTGTATATGGATCTGGTCTTGTTTTCATACCCGGGTCGTTTTTTTATGAAAGCGGCGTCGTTTTGTCCCAAGCGCTTTGTCACGCCACTTGACCACGGTGGTTTGATCGTTTGTATCATTGGCGCGTAAGCGTATTAATACGCGGTAATCTGTCGTTTGGGTAATGTTTAAACGCCCCTTAATTACGTTCAACTGGACGGTGATTGTCAAGTTGGCAAGTGATGATTGAGGAGTCTTATGATTTGAAAGCAAACAAGCCCGAACGTTACCAGAACGTTCGGGCTTGTTGAAGGACATGTTTACTACGCAAGAGGTTAGCGAACGATTTGTCATTCGCCGGTGATCGGACCCTTCTTTGAAGTATTGTCAGTGGGACCGAAGTCGGTCTTAATGTCGTAGTCAAAGACGTTCTTTTTGCCCTGGACGACTTCGAATTCGATCGTACTGGCAGAGTTGAACTCTTCCGGCACGAGCGTCATTTGAAGTTCGTTTTCCATGGTGGTTTCGGGCGTGGCGTAAGTGTTCGTGGTCTTATCGAAGGTCGCGAAGGCCGTGATACGCACGATGTACTTACCGGGCTTAACGCCGTCTTGTTGCGTCAGGAGGTATTTACCCCGCATAATTTGACCGTGACCGCCGGCGGATTTGTCGTCGCCGACCGCGTCAAATTGAATACCGGCGGAGCAGAAATCACGACCGAGCGGTTCGCCGTTGAGCGTAATCATACCTTGGACGTCTTGGCGATTGTCAGGGTTCTTCTTTTTGCAACCGGTCGTGAGACACAGACCGCAGAGCAGTAGAACGACGAGGAGTAGCGCGTTATTTGAAAGTTTCATTTTCTTATCTTGTGTTTGCCGTGTGAAGTTGCGCCGATTGTGCATTTTTTTGTGTGAGGTAACGCACGTGTGCACTGGCGTGTTAGAAAAAACGTTCTTTTTCAAAAGACGCAGAGCGTCGCCGAAAAAGAACGTTCTTCATGGTAATCTTGTCCAACGCGAAAGCTCACGCTAGGAAACTATTGGAATCATTGGCTGACGGTTTCGCCGCCCTTGGCAGTGCCCATGGCGCGCCATACGGCACGGTTGATCGTATCGGAGACGAAGCGCACGGAGCCGTCGCCCATGCAGACGTTTACGCCGCCGGAGTGATGGCTACGAGCCGATTGACGAACTTCGTAGGATCCACGAGTCGATTGTTCAGGCACGCAGGGGCACTTGGGCGTGACGATCGCGGAGGACTTGTGGCAGTAACCGTTGGACATGAGTTCGTCAGGTTGCTGCGTGTTCGGTTCGTAGTAGCAGGTGAAGAACGCGGCGTCGCCGCGATAAACGCCGCCGCGGAAGTCGGAGTAGCTCGCGCTGTGGCTGGTATCGCTTTGGGTTTGAATCGTTTCGGAGAACGCCGCGGTATTACTGGTGCCGTCGACCGCAGAGGAGAGCGCGACCATACCGTTCTTACCGGAGAAGTTCGCAGTACGTTCATCCGGGGTGTCACCGGCTGGGAATTGTATACCGAAGAGCGCGCCGCCGTCTTCCACGACGTCGTTGGAATCGCCGCCGGAGCTGTGCAGAGCCCAGTAGCTAGGAGCCCAACCGAATTTATTGGATTTATAGCCGATAGCTGTGGCGCCGCCACAGGCGATATAGGACTGTTTCGGCCAGGTCTGGCTCGTGCCGGTGATATAGAAGAAGTTTTGGAAGTCCGAGGGGCAGTTGAACATCGGGATGCGTTCTTGCCAGGCGTCGAAGTTGACGCGACAACGATAGCAACCGCCTTCAACGCGGGCGCCGCCGATATCTACTTGCGTCGTCACGTTGATATTTTCGTACTTCACGGACATTTGGTCGTAGCGAGCGGTTTGTTCGCAGTAGGGCAGAATAAAGGTAACCCAGGTGCTGTAGTTCCAGTTACGCGCGCCAATCGGCAGGTAACCTTGGATAACGTCGACGTGGTTGTGCATCGCCAAACCCATTTGTTTGAGATTGTTGGTGCACTGCATACGACGCGCAGCTTCACGCGCGGCTTGAACCGCCGGCAATAACAGACCGATCAAAATACCAATAATGGCAATGACGACCAGTAGTTCGACAAGTGTAAAACCTTGGCGAGAACGACTAGAATGATTCATTTCTTTTCCTTCCGATGAAGAAAGTTTAGCCCGCGTTAGAGCGACGCAAGCTAGTGTTGCGTTAAAAAACGACGTCTTTGGTCGCTAGTCAAGACGTAGCGATCAAATTGTCCTCGCAACTGAGACGCAGTTAAACGCAACTACATACGTATTAATGCTACTCTTTTGACGCTATTGGCTCAAAAAAGTTTTGATCAATTTGCGAGTATGTGATACGAATGTGAAAAAACGCTAATACAGTTCAGCGCATTCCATTCTAATAGTATTGTATAAATAATACTAAATCTGTCAAGTGGAGACGTCTGCTTCGCGTGAAAATCACATAGATTGGCGTTTACGTAACGCCGACGGAACGTACGGCGTCGTTTAATCTTGATCGGATCTTCTGGTAGCGAAGTGAGTTCTTTCTCTTGCGAGGTTAGGAGTCGTAGCGGCGACGCGTCTGGCGTAGTGGGAAAAAAAGTAATTTTTTTAAAAAACGAATTAGTCTTCTTTCGCCACGCGCACGACCTCGTCGATTGAGGTAATGCCCAGCCCGACTTTTTTCCATCCGTTGTCGCGTAACGTTGCCATGCCGTTTGCGCGCGCGACGCGTTTGACGTCGATTGAAGAGGCTTTTTCACTGGCGAGTCGACGAATTTCGTCGTTGGGTATGAGCAGTTCATAAAGCGCGACGCGACCGGAATACCCGGAATTGCGGCACTCACGGCACCCGACGGGTCGGTAAATTTCCCCGGTTTCCAGCAGTTCCTTGGGGAAATCGTGCGGCGTTTCCGTTGGTTTGGGCGTCCAGCGCTCTTTGCAATGTTTACAGAGTCGACGACACAGACGTTGCGCCATGATTCCCTCCACGGTCGCTCCGACCAGGAACGGCTCCACGCCCATGTCGATCATACGCGTGTAGGCGCCGGCCGCGTCGTTCGTGTGCAAGGTACTGAAGACCAAGTGGCCCGTCATGGAGGCCTGAATGGCGTTTTCGGCGGTTTCAAAGTCGCGGATTTCACCGACCAGTACCACGTCGGGGTCGTGACGCAAGATCGCGCGCAAGCTCGCCGCGAAGGTCAGACCGACCTTGGTGTGAACTTGGATCTGATTAATGCCGTCCAACTGGTATTCGATCGGGTCTTCCGTGGTGATAATCTTCGTTTCATCGGACTTGATTTCATTGAGCGCGCTGTAGAGCGTGGTGGTTTTACCGGAACCAGTCGGACCTGTCACGAGGATAATACCGTGCGGTAGCGAGATCAGTTTGCCGAACTGCTGGTAGACGTCTTCGTCCATTCCGATACCGCGCAACGTAAAGTTCATGCGATCTTTGTCGAGAATACGCATAACGATCCCTTCGCCGTGGAGCATTGGGATAATGGACACGCGCAGGTCGACCTCGCGATCGGCGACTTTAATTTTGATACGTCCGTCTTGTGGGATACGTTTTTCCGCAATATTTAGTCTGGCCATGATCTTGAGGCGACTTACAATTGCGGACTGGAACCGGTTGATTTCCGGCGGGGTAGGCTGGGTTTGGAGCACGCCGTCAATACGGTAGCGAATGCGCATGCCGGTCTCTTGCGCTTCGATGTGCACGTCGCTAGTGCCGGATTCGATCGCTTCGGTGAGAATATCGTTGACCAGTCGTACCACCGACGCCTCTTGCGCCATCTGGGCGTCGCCGCTATTGTCCCATTCCAGATCTTCGAGCACCTCGACGTCGCTGGTTTGTTCGATGAGACCGTCGATAGTTTCCGCGCCGACGCCCAGACGCGAGCGGATGAGTTTCGTGAGTTCGTTCGGGTAGGCGATAACCGCGATAGTCGGCTTGCCAGTGGCGGTAGAGATTTCGTCAATCGGCGAGAGGTCGAACGGATTGCTTGTAGCGACGTAGAGCGACCCGTCGGGCTGCACGCCCAGAGGAAAGACATTGCGACGGTGTACGATCTTCGTCGGAAAATTATTGAGCACATCGTCCGGAAGGGTTGACGCCGCGAGATTGACCACCGGCACGCCGAGTTTCGATGCGATCGCCGAGAGCGCCGCCTCTTCTGTACGCGCGCCCAATTGGTTAAGCACCGGTTGAAGACGACCGTTTTCCTCGAAAGAACGACGCGCAATGCGCATTTGAACGGCGTTGAGTTTCAGTTGTTTATCCGGCTCAAAGAAGACGATCATGGCGATGTGCTTGTAAGGTTAGGACAATAACGCGGCGCGCGAGCGCGAACGAGCGCTAAAAATCGTACGTAGCGCAGTGAAAAAACGCGACTTTTTCCTTTGCGACTTGCTTTTTAACGTCGTTAGGACTATATTATCGATATAATATCGTAGGTTAGCGACGCCATGCGTGCGTGAGGTCGCGCTGGCTCTGCCGAATATATTATAAAAGCGTGAAATTGAAATTCAACCCGCGAGTTTGAACGAACTGGCGATTTGTCAATTAGGCTAGTCAGCATGACTTACGCCGACGTTCTGCACAAAGGAGACGACGATATGTCCAGACGACCGCGTTATTTTCTATCCTTCGCGACGCTCAGCGTACTAACGCTAGCGTTTGTCGCGTCACCGGACGCTTTTAGAACATACCCGAGGTATAACGAGCTTCAAGCGCAAGAGCAGGGCGGCGAGGGGGGCGGTCGTCGATTTGGTCAGCGCGACCAAGGCGGACCCGGCGGTCAGCGTGGCGAGCGTGGTCAGGGCGGTCAAGGCGGTCAGGGCGGTCAGCGTTGGGGCGGCGGTCAAGGCGGCGAGCGCGGACAACGCGGTCAGGGCGGTCAACGTGGATTCTCCCAACAGAATGTCGTTGACAATATGACGCCGGAGATTTTTGAGAGAGTCAAGAACTCGCAGTTTGCTCAGAGTCTCAAAGAGCGAGTAGGCGAGGAACGCTGGGCTCAGTGGGAGTCGGGCGACTTCTCCTCTGGACCGACCGCCGCGGAAGCGGCGCAAGCGGCTCAGGAGGGACGACCGCTCGACGCGGAAATGACCGATGAAGAAAAGCTCGAGGCCGACGCGCTCTTGCGTACGGGAACCGTGCCTAATTTTACGCCTAAGGGGTCGAGACCTTATTCGCTGGACGCGGAGAACGAATATTACCAACGCGCGCTGGAGCGTCGCGACGAGTCGCTCGAAACGACCGTGCCGCTGGCTCTGCGTATGTATCTGCGGTACGTCCTCAATAAGTATGACGTCAACGGCGACAATGTCCTGCAACGTAGCGAGTGGGAAGGAAAGATCAAAGACGCTCAGGCGGTGGATCTTAATGGCGATTTCGACCTAGACGAGCAAGAGCTTCTGCATCATTTGGTAAGTTTCTCCAAGGATCGTACCATTGCCAATCCCCATGGCGGTCGTACCATCACGCGTTCTAATATTGTCGTGTCCAACCAAGACGCGGAACCTCGCATTTTAATTCGGCCCGCCTCCGCCGCGCCGAAGATTCTCACCAAGGAACAAGCGCGCGCGACGCGTGAAGAAGAGGACAAACAGGTCGACGCGGTGGCAAATATGTCAGAAGAGGAAGTCGCGGAGGCGCTCAATGAAAATAATCCCGCTATGGAGAGCGTCGAAGACGAAGATTTACTCGGCGCGCTACTGGCCGATATGGACGAGTCAAGCAGACGCGAATACGCCGTGGACGCCAAACTCTTAGTCGGTCTGCCCGTGTGGTTCCTGGCGCGCGACCTCAATGGCGACGCAATGCTCACCCTGCGTGAATTTGCTCCGAATCTCTCCAATGCCGCGGTTGCGCAGTTCGGTAAACTTGACTCCAATGGCGACGGGTATATCACCATCGAAGAAGCGCGTGCGGCGACCGCTACGAAGAAACAGTGACAACGGTCGACGCGGCGCGTGATTCGCAACGGTGAATCCCACGGCGACTTAGCGACACAAACTCAGACGCGACGCGTTCGTTTGACCGAATGCGTCGCGTCTGATTATTTCTTGGTTAGACGTGGAAGAATCCGCTCGCGGTTCCTCGCGCGCTCCTTATTTACTGCGCGGCATATCCCAGGCGCGGAGCCATTCGACATTGGGATCGAGTTGCAGATTGAAATCATCCTGGAGTTTCTCGGCTAAGTCGGGCAGGTGTGCCGCGCCGTAGAAGACCGCGATGTTGCTGTGACCGTGCTGCAGTTGACGCCTGACCTCTTGGAGCGCTTTCTGATTGCGGAAGTGAATAATCACGTTCTCGCGCTCTTTAAGTTGATATTTTTCCAGGAGTTGTTGATATTCCTCGTCGTTGGCGTCGAGGGTTTTGAGCGCATTGAGTTCGCGCGTCTGGCGCTCCGCTTCTACAAAGGAGTCGCCTTCCATTTCCAACGCGCTATAGCGTCGCGCGACCAGGCGTTTATCGCTCGCACAGCATATAGCTAGGAGTCCCGCGGTGGAGAGGTCTTCGCGATCCGGATCTGCGAGGAAGGAATCCAGGAAGACGTTGTAGAAGAATCGAAAGAAATCGCCGTTGACAAGGAGTTTAACGTAGAATTCCTCCGCGTCGCAATCGCCGCGCACGAGATTATCGACGCCATAGTTTACGCAGTCGACTTGGTAGGAAAACCCTAACGCCTTGCCAACCCAGTACTGTATAAATCCGACGACGTTCACAGGACTAGGCGCCTTACTGGCGCCGTCAGGGTCATATTTCAATAGGGATTTAATTTCGGCTCCTTTCGGCGCGACCAGTTCAAAGACGACCACGTCGAACTCTTGGAATTTCTCATTGAGGGCGAGGTAATAATCTTTTTCCGCCAGGTGGATTGCGCCAATGAGACTGACCGAGACGGGGCGTTCATTGTACTGACCGGTAAAGGCGACTATCGAGGTTTCCAAGGCGATAGGAACGTTCTCCTCTCGTAGCACGCGGAACCATAGTTCTTCCTCCTGATCCCGCTCGACGTTCGCAGTCGCTGAGGTTTCGACGGTTTGAGCCGTGACAAGACACGGCGCGAGCGTCGCGAAGAATATCGCGGCGAGGAACGTGCGACGTGCATTCCGGAGGAGAATAGATCGCGTCATAATTGTCCTTTCGTGTGTGATGAGCGGCGTGTCGACGCGGCAAGCGTAGCCAGATTGGTCGTCTTGAGCGTAGAAAAGGCGAGGAACACAAGCTCTTTTTCGTTTTTTTGGGAACTAAAACCAATACGATTGTATCAAAACGGGCGCTTTATCGCAAGAAAGAAGCTGTGTTTGCGTCGTTTTAAAACAAAACAGTTGCAAAATAAAGCGTTTTTCTTGGCTCGTTTTTATGGAACAATGTCGCACAAGAAACGTCGAAAAGGACGACCTCGTGCGACGGTTCGACCCAGTACCCGGGCGGAACCTACCAGTAGAGACGAAGAGCGCGGAAAATATTTTCATAAATTTTGCCTGGATTGCTCATTTTGCTTGTTTTTCCAGAATTGTCTTTGTAGAATATTTTGCGCGTTTGTTACGTCTGTGATAACGTTACTATATTGGACAATGCGCATACCTTGCGCGATTGACTTGTTGCGTTAAAGCAGACGCTTTTTTTAGAGAATTTACCTGTCAGAAATAGACTGAGGTCTTGTTTCTGATTATATTAAGACTCTAGATTAGTCTCGGATTATCCCTGCGACGACTAGCGCGCGTCTGGGGGAAGCTGAGACGCTCGCGCACATGAAAGCCATGGATTCATGTGCCTCGCGCGCCGAAAAGGCGTCGGTATGAACGAGTCGTGCCGGAGTTGACGCGCCTAGGCGTCGTAAGCGCGCAACGCTCGCGTAATACGCGAACTTTTGAAAGATCAATTTTGGAGACAGGTGACACATATGTCGTTATCGCGAAATAATAGAGTTTGGGGCGTCGCGGAATCCTTGTTGGATCGTATGACCAAGAAACGCAAGGCGCGCGCGCACGAGCAGAAATCGACAAAACTCGCTATCGACCGTCTCGAAGAACGACAGATGCTCAGTCTTACCGTTGGTACGACGGAAAACCTGCTCGTAAACGAGAGCTGGCAAGATATTCGCGGCGACATTGCGGTCGACTCTAACGAATCGGGCGACGTCATCGTGGCTTGGACCGCGGCGGATCGTCTCAAGAACCCCAACTACGATCCCACCGACGAAACCTCGAGCTACTACCTGCTCGACGATAATGGCGATTACGTCGAAGATCTGAACGTTTACGCGCGCTATCTTACCAACGAAGTTCAGATCATTACCCTTCCCGAAGAATGTGTTCCTGGCAAGGTCGAAACGACCGACGGCTCCACGCTCGACGTGAAGTCCGGCTCATTTGAGCTGATCTACAACGCCTACGAAACTCAGCGTCTGTCGATCTTTAATTCGAATTTCTCCGTCGCCGACGCCGACGTTTACCCCACCTCCAATAGTCGCACATCGCTCTACCTCGGTCTGTATGCGGAAGGCGAGTTGACCTGGGTTCTGTGGAATTACGACGCGAAACTCACTCCGTCTGATAACGCCGCGAATCTGCAAGAGGTCATTCGCGCGATCCCCGGCGACGAATACTCCGAAGTGGAAGTCTCCGCCTATAGTGAAACCGACTTCGACGTCACCTTCAAAGGGGATCAGTGGGCCGGCTACGACCTCACCGATATCCGCGTCTCTAACGACTACTACGACGACGTCACCGCGCTCATCGATAAGATCAGCGCGATTACCTTTGACGTGACCGAGCTACAGGGATGTACCGTCTTCCAGAAGCTCATTCTTAAAGATCTCTTCACCTCTAACTACTCCAATGTCATCAGCAATAAGATTAAGACGTCCGGTCGTAAAGACGTCATTAAGACATTGCAATCGGCGCGCGACTCCCTAGTTGATAATCTCACTAGCGCCGTTGTCACCACGGTCAAAGAGGTTCAGACGGTCACGACCTATAACAACAAGGGCAACGCCGTCGGTATCGTCGTGAGCTCCGATCCTATTGTGACCGCGCGCAATATCCAAGACGCATTCAATGGCGTCACGCAACAAGCGTCTCTCTACGCGCCGATTACACGCGGATACGAGTACAACGAAAAAACTCACCGATTCGAATACACCAGCGAACCGACGCGCGCCTATAGCTCCAATGAGTCGTACGGCTCCATGCAGTCGGCGATCTCCCCGATTTCCGTCTCTGTCGATCCGATCATGGGAAAAGACGGAGAATACCTCACGAACCAGTTTAAAATCACTTTCAAAGGTTCTAGTGGGCTGATCAATCAAGATCCGCTCATGATATCTGCCGCGTCCTACTCCGTCAAGGTCGGTAGTTCGTATAACTACCAAGACGTCATTAGTTACAACTCCAAGACCGGCGCCTATGAATTCAGCGGCGTGACCGACTTCGAAATCGACGAATCCGTTGTCACCGTCAAGGAATCCAGTTGCGTCTTCCGCGTCAATGCCCCGGAAATCGTCGATTTTGCCGTCGATGAAGACGGCGACCTGATTCAAGATCGTTGGGGAGAGTATATCATTAGCGGAACTGGTCGTACCGACCAGTACAAGCCCGACGTCGCGATGAGCGCCGACGGTTCTGTGATTATCACATGGGTCGATGAAAACGCCGACTCTCTCCAATCTTACAACGCAACCGATATTAAAGCGCGTCGCTTCCAAGTCCAAGGCTATCTGCCGCTACAAGGCGAAGCGGGTTACGACGCTAATTATCAGCCGACGTTCTATGACAACGGCGCTAAGCTTGGCGTGATCGGATATGTCCCCGAGAGCGATCTGGACAGTGGCGACGCCAGTAATATGGTAGCGGATCCCTATGCGCTCGCCAGTAAGTCAGACGTGCTTGTGCAATGCATCGCGCCGGTCGCCGACGAATTTGTCGTCAACGCCTACACCAACGGCGTGCAAACCGACCCCACGATCTCCGCCGACCTTGACGGAAACTTCATTATCGCCTGGACTTACATCGCTCAGGACAATAGTTACTTTGGCGGTATTTACGGTCGTCAGTACGACAACCTCGCGCAGCCGACCACCGGCGATATTACCTTTGCCAGTAGCCAAGTGAGCTCCAATTACTACGGTCCCGCCTACGCCGCTATGGCCGACAGCGGTTTCGCCGTGGTCATGTGGAATTACGGCGCCGATCTCTATCAAGCGGCTCTGGAACCCTACTCCGACGTCTTTATTATTGACAATCAACTGGTCGCCAATAACGCCTATGGCTCCGACGTCGACTTCGATTACAACGAACGCTACGCGATGGTCTACTCGCAAGAGGACGCCAGTGAAGCGGCCGGCACGACCTCCCTGCCCACCACTGACGTCTATATCACGATCTACAACCTCACGAAGTCAGACGACGCCGACGAGGAAGAGAACGCGTTCGATTATACTTCCACAACCACCACGACCACCACGGGGACTAATACCTCCAGTACCACGAATAACACGAACAATGGCGATAACACGACCGACCTAGGCGAAACCGGTCTTTGGGTCGGTCTGCGTCAGGTCAGTACGAAGTACACCGCCGAACAAGTCCTAGACGCCACTCTCGTTAATCCGATCACCGTCGCCGACCAGGGCAATCCGTCGGTCGGCGTCGACGCGGACGGCGACGTCTTCGTCGCGTACCAAGGTCTCGGTATGGATATCCAGTCGATCTCCGCGGCGAATCTGCAGACGATCTACTCTACCGATTACGACGACCTGTACATCCAACTGACCTGGAAAGACTTCGAAGACAATAATCTCGCGTATGAGAACAAGCGCTTCCTGCGCGGTAATAAGTACTCCTACGAGAATAAGAACGAAGATCTCATCTACTACATCAAGATGGCGCTCGGCTGGGGCTACGACCAGTACGGCGACTTCTCCGACGTCGACGTGACCCCGGTCTACGAACTGCATAACTACGACTGCATCGACGTCGATAGCTATATTCGCTACTTCCTCGGCGTGGCGCAAAACGAAAAGGCGTCCAACGAACAGGTCATGCGTCTGGCCGCGCTACTGGAAACGCTACTGTCGCCGCTACGCAATAACGGCAACGATATCAGCTACGTCAACTACGGTCAAACGGTCTATGGCGATTCTATTGCCACGACAACCTCGACCGACAATAACAACAATAACGATACGACGACGAGCACGACGCAAATCATCACCGATGCGTCTGTCGTCTCGGGCGTTGTGAGCAACTACCGCAACGGCTCTAACGCGTGCTTCTATGTCTCTGTTCCCAATGATTGGGTCGGAACCGCCTCGATTAGCCTGAGAATCGGTCGTCTCACCGATAAGGACAATATCGAGACCAATCTTGACACGTGCGAAACTGTTACGATCGACGTGAGCGGTTACTACAACACGACCTACGGTTATATCAACGACTGGGACGGCTACATCACAGCGGTGTCCGACGCGCTCAATAGTCTGGAAATCTGCGGCGGCGATGAAAACTGCTTCGTCGTGCGTTACGTCCCGCAAAGTGAAATCGAATTCTATCGCGACACCGTCGGTGAAATCAAACTCGCGACCGAAGACTTCGAGTATATCTACGCCTATACCGTCGACAACGTGACCTACTACGGCACGCGTACAATTCAAAGCTACGGCGCTCTTCAGATCACCGCGCAAAGCTCCTTGCACGATACCCCGCTGTTTATCGACTACGACGTCGACGCCTCGACCATTAAGCTCCTCGGACAAGTGTCCGACGACCTCAATTACGTCGAATACTTCGATCCCGTATACGTCGAACGTTACGGCTCCATTGGCAACTCTCAAACCAATGCGCACGTCGCGGAAACCTCCAATGGCGACGTCCTTGTCGTTTGGGCTATGCAGGCCGACTCCACCGCCAAACAGCGCTCCGACGTCTATCCGAGCATCGGTAATTCCATTGACACCTCCTATACGCATATCTACATGCGTCCGTTCGTGGAATCGACCGATACCGCCGGTCCTATTGTCACCAATGTTTCTCTCCCAAACGGCACGAAGGTCGACGACGGTCAAACCGTCACCTCTGCTCTGCGCGATATTGTCGTCTCCTTCAGCGAAGACCTCATTACCGTCGGCGACGGCGCCAGCGCTTACAATAACCAGCACGCGGTCGATAATCCCTCGAACTGGCGTCTGTTGCGCGACGGCGTGGAAGTCACCGGCGCGATCGAGAGCGTTACTTTCGGTATGAACGCCTCCGTCGATCTTGCTCGCGAGACCGTCGATGAAAACGGCGACGAGGTCGAGGAAATCAACGACGGCGCTTTGGCTTACGGCACGAACCGCTGGGAAGCGATCGTTACCTTCGCGGAAGGACATGAACTTTCCGACGGCAACTATACGCTCGTGTGCACCTCTATGGTTCAGGATACCGCGCGTAACGCAATCTACAGCCAAGGTTACGCCGCTGACGGTAGCGCCGCCGGCTACGACGGTAAGGACTGGTCGATCGACTTCAACGTCCTGCGTCTGAACGAAGCGCTCGGCTTCGAGTATTCCAAGGAATTCCCGCGCGATAACTTCATTCCGGTCAATGAAGTTCACGGCGACGCCTCCGACGGTAATCCGATCACCGAAGCGGAAAATGACGAAACCAAGATCATTCGCCAAGTCACGCGCTCGAATATCTTGGAAGACGACAGCGACTACGGTCCGAATACCGCTAACGCCGTCGCCTGTAACTCCAATGGCGATTACGTCGTCGTTTGGGTCGAGTCGGAAGGCTCCGTCGAAAGCGGTACCGTTGAAAAGACCGTCTATGCGCGTACTTATCGCGTGCTCTATATGACCAATGCCGACGGCGAGCGCGTCCAGGTCGTCAAAGACGCCGACAGTATCAGCGACCCGATTAAGGTCTATCAGACGACCAATACTTACGACGAAGACGGCAAGCTCACCAGCGGTACCGATCCGCGTCAGGCGTCTGTGGCAATGTCTGATATGGGCGACTTCTGCGTCGTCTGGGACATGCTCACCTCAGGCGTGGACGAAGACGGTAGTCGTGACGTGTACATGGCCAAGTACGCCTTCAATCACACGCAACTCAAGATCAATGGCAATAGTACCTCGCCGACGCGCGCGAATGTCTATACCGACGGCGCTCAGCAGTATCCGTCTGTGGCGATGGACGCCGACGGCGATATCGTCGTGGTCTGGGAAAGCTATAATCAGGACGGCAGCGGCTGGGGCGTCTTTGGTCGACGCTTCCTCTCCAACGGCATGTCTTACGGCTATTGCAATACGATCCAAACGCTGGAATTCATTGATTCGATCAATATCCAGGGCGATAAGATCACCCTCTCTGGCAATATTGACGGCGTGGTGTTTGAAACGACCGTCGCTCTCACCGTCGCCATGAAGACCAATGCCAAGGCGATTCACGACGCATTGGTTGCGCAGCCGGCGTTTACTTCCATTGACGGCTTCTCCGAGGACGATATTGTCGTCGCGGTCACTAGCGCCGGCGTGATCTCCATTGAGTTCACCGGTTCGCTTACCGCGCAATATATCGATATGCTTGAGGTCGAGACCTCGCGTTCCTCCACCGTGACCGACCCGCTGCGCGTGAACGTCGCGACGCGTCAAGTTGGCGTCACCGGTACGGAATTCCAAGTCAACCAGACGACCGAAAATAACCAGCGCTTTGCCTCCATCGGTATGGAACCCGACGGAAGTTTCGTCGTCTCCTGGACCTCTTGGGGACAAGACAACGACTCCAATATCGAGTCGAATATCTACGCGCGTAAGTTCGCTTCCAACCACCTGGTCTCCACTTCCACTTTCACTGTGGAAGAGATGACTCCCTCTGACAGCTCCTCAAAGGTCATTACCCTCGACGATATCGACGGTCACGAGGTCTACGCCGGCGATGGTTATGAATCCGTCTGCTTTATCCAGGTCGGCGATACCGTGGATACGACCACTGGCGGTACGACGAATAACGACGCCAATGACGTCGCGGTTGGAACCGGTTCCCTCTTGACGACACGTCGTCACATTCTGACCGCCGCGCACGTGGTTTGCGACGACAACGGCGTTCCGATTGACCTCACGGATACTCCGATCTACTGCACGTTCGAAACCAAGAGCGGCGTCGTAACGATTCCGGTCGCTAGCATTTACGTGCACCCGACCTACGCTGGCGACCCCGCCGACAACCAGGTCGACTTGGCCGTTTTGACTCTGCAGACCTCCGCGCCGGCCTCCCTCACCGGTTATGAACTCTACACCGGCTCGAGTGAACTCGGTCAAACGATTACCTTCGTCGGTTACGGGACTTATGGCGACGTTGGCGATACCGAAGATGAAATCGACGACCGTAATATCGGTCGTAAGCACTACGGTCAGAACGTTTACGAATTGACCGGCGCCGACTTCGACTTGGCCGGTAATCCGAACACGCTCGTCTACGACTTCGACGACGGCACCTACGCCAACGACTACCTCGGCAACTACTACGGTATTCGCAACCTCGGTCTGGGAACCCAGCGCGAGGCGATCACCGCGCCGGGCGACTCCGGTTCCCCGTCCTTTATCAACGGTCAGATCGCCGGCGTTTGCTCATACGGCTCCAACTTCGGTATCGAAGATTCCTTTGGTCCTGGCAACTACCAGGTCGACGTGCGCGTCTCTGCCTATGTCGATTGGATTAACCAGGCGATTCTCAGCGGTCTGGGCGACGAATTCCTCGTCAACACCGAAGCGACGATCACCGTGGTCGTTGACGACGACGATGATGACAACAATAACAACAATAATAACAACAACGATACCACGGTCGTTGACACTACCGCGTCTGACTTCTGGCAACGCGGTAATCAGATCTGGTCGAGCGTCGCTATGGACGGGTTCGGTAACTTCGTAATTACCTGGACCGGCTATAATCAAGACGGCAACGGCGACGGTCTCACCGGCGGTTCGAACTACGGTCTGGGCGGCGTCTTTATGCGCGCCTTCGTCAGCGATCCGGAAACCGCTGAACTCAATGGTTCCGCCGTCAAACAAGTCAACGAATACACCGCGTACGATCAAATCCACTCGCAAGTCGCGATGTCGCGTAACGGCTACTTCACCATCGTTTACGAAAGCTATCAGGATCCCTCCAACGACGAGACCTCCGACTTGGTCGATAACTTCGGTATTTTCGCGCGCCGATATCAGCTCACCACCGATACCGTCGCCCTCACCGATACCACAACCAGTACGTCGACCGGTAATAACAACACCACGAGCACGACCACGACCGTCACGTATGTCACCTCACACGACATTAAGACGCTCGGTCAAGAGTTCGAAGTCTCTCGCCAGCCGGAAGCGTATATCACCGCGAATGATAAAGATCAACTCGGCGGTTCTGTCGCGATTGACTCCAATGGCGATATGGTCTTCGCTTGGTCCGATCTGTCGCATCCGAAGGACAACATCGAGTCCGTCGTGTGCGTGCGCGCCGTAGCGCTCGCGGAAGACACGATTCCGCCGTACGTTACGCGCGTTAACGCGATCTATAATAGTCGCACGACCTCTAACGACGACGGCGAGCTTGAATCGATCGACGCGATCAGCCGTGTTTCGCTCTACAACGACAACGTAACCTTCGCCTCGGGCAACGGTCCCACCTCGTTGGTCTATACCTTCAGTGAATACATGTTCTCGGCGCAGATGAACGCTGACATGAGAAACTACGTCGAGTCCGGCGATACGATTTTTGAATCGTCCGAAAAGTACGACGAATACTATCGCTACCTCGATAAAGCCAACCTCGAAAATCGTAACGTCAAGAGCGTTCTCGACTTCAACGATTGGATTCTCACCCTTGACGGCAAGGCCGTCACCTCGACCTACATTTATGATATCATCTACGGATACAACGCCTCCGCGAAGGTGGAAGATTACCTCCGTAGCAAAGGTTTGAGCGACGAGGTTATCGCGACTCTGCCGTTCTCCACCGTCTGCACGGAATCCGCTGCTACGAACGACTACGAATTGGTCATTCTCTTCAAAGACGTTCTGCCCGACGGAACTTATACGCTGACGCTCTCCGACAATGTCACCGACGCGTGCGGTCAAAACCGACTCGACGGCGACTACGACGGAAAGTCTGGCGGAGCCTTTACCGTGCGCTGGAACATCGGCGCGACCATTGGCGAATACGAGCCGGATAAAATCGACGATCAAGAGGCGTTCACCTACGCCGGTCAAGGCGATCCGGTCGTCGTCTCCAACTCCGAAGGTTTTATTATCGTTACTGAACAGCAGGTTCTCTACGAACTGGGAACCACTAGCGGTTCGACCAGCGGTAATAATAACAATAACAACAACAATAATACCGGCACGGGATACGACGAAGTCCACGGTTACTATAACACCATCGTGATCGACAATACGCTCTATCGTATTGAGTCCGATATCGTTATGCGCCACTTCAACGCCGACGGCGAGCCCGACGGCGTCGAGCGTCGCGTGAATAGTTACTCTACCGGCAATCAGATTTCGCCGGATATTGCGTTGACAGAAACCGGCGATTACGTCGTCGCCTGGATCGGCGAAAGCTCTGAAGCGCTCAACGGCGTGTGCGCGCGCTTCTATCCCGGCGGTCAGGCTCAACAGAACCAGGTTCAAGTGGCCGGTACCAAGGGCATGCGTTGCTGGGACGTCGACGTGTGCATCTCTGAAAGCGGTTTGGTTCTCATTACTTGGTTGCAAGGCTCCAAGGACAATGGAACCGAAGCCGACGAAATGTACGGTCGTTTCTACAACGTTAATGGCGAAGCGCTCAGTACGGCGTTCAAGATTATCCCGCAAATTGATAGTTACTCCGTCGAACACTTCGACGTTGCGCCCGTTACCTACAATGGGCAACTCAACTACGTCTGCGTCTGGCAGATCTACAATAAGGCCACGAAGTCCTTCGAGATCTATCAGAAGGTCATTACCGCGCATCAGAGGGGTAAGTACTACTACGCTACCGGCGGCGACTACACGCGCGTGAACGATACCACCATCCACGGTCAGTATGCTCCTCAAATTGCGGCCAGTAAGAACAGCGACGAGTACTACATCGTTTGGGTCTCCGACCAGAACCAAGCCAATGGCGGCGATATCTACGCGAAGCGTTTTGATACTGCTGGAAATTCGCTCGTCTTCCTCGGTACTACGGGAGAAGCGCTTGTTAACGTCCAGGTTAAGAACGTCCAAGGACGTCCGGCTGTCGCGTGCAATGCCGACGGCGTCGTCTTTGCCTGGGAATCCTTCGACGTGGAAGAGTACAATTATAACTCCTCTGTCGACGTGCGTTTGGATCAGCACGACTACGGCATTGCCGTACGCGTCTTCAACTCCGCGGGCGAACCGGTCTATGTCACCGGCGACGTGCTGGAGGAAATCAACGGCGTGGAACAACTGGTCGCGTACCAATACGGTCAGCAGGTTTCGCGCGACCTCGGCGAATTCGTGATCAATACCACGACTTCCGGCGATCAGTTACACCCGACCGTCGCGGTCTTCGACTGGACGCAAAACGGCTTGTCGCAGTATAAGATTCCGAAGTTCGTCGTTTCCTGGGCCGGTCCTAACCCCGACGCGGGCGAAGAAATTGAAGACGACGATTCTACCAATAACTCTACCAGCGGTAACAATAATAACAACAATAATAACAACAACACGACGACCGATACCTCCTACGTCGGACCGTTCATTGTCCTCTATAAGTTGATCTCCGCCGGTACGGAATCCTCTGGCGACTCCGCCGTTGTGAGCAGTAACACCAAGCGTTACGGTACAGACCCCGCGAACGAAACCAGCGGTGGGTTCTATCGTCCGATTGCCAATGAAGTGGAAAACCTTTCCGTCTCTACCTCCGTCGGTACTATCGCCGGCAAGAGCGAGTCGAACGTCTTTACGATCAACGGCACAAGCGGCGACGACCGACTCGTCGTGGTTATGGGCGCCAGCGGCGTGACTTCCATTACGCTCAACGGCGTGGCGCAAGCGTTCGACAGCGACGCAATTGCGATTCAATTCCTCGGCGACGCCGGTAACGATACCGTCGTCTATCAGACCTCGGGCAATGAAACGATCAGTGTTGATTCCGCCACGGGCAAGGCGTCCTTCGCTGGCGCTCAAAAGTTTGTCGTTTCCCAGGTCGAAACCATTAATGTGGAAGGCGAGGTCGATTACCTCGCGCTCAATGCCAGCGCTAAGGGCGACCTTGTGACTCTCGGTTCCAATGGCGCCACAATGACGACCAACGCCGGGTTGACCTTCAGCGCCGCCGACGCCAAGACTGTCGTTGCCAATGGCAATAATAAGGCGACCGTCGTGCTCACAGGCGACCAGAGCGATAATACCCTGACCGCGGTCGGCAGTAGCGTGACCTTCGTTGGCGCGGCGTTCGAATTTGAGGCGAACTCCTTCGCCGTTACGCGCGCTATCGCTGGCGCCGGTAATAATACCGCGAACATTGCCGGCGTGACCAACGCCGTGGCGACCGACGCCGCGTTCGTCGGCGCGACCGCCAAGGGCTCCATTGCCGCGGTCGGCTTCCAAACGGTCGACGCCAAGGGCGCTGGTTTTGCTTCGCTCGATATTCGCGGTACGCGTGGCGACGATTCCTTCAACGCCAGTGAGCAAAACAGCCAGGCGCACTTCTCCACCGGCGCGATTCTCAACGCCTCGGGCTTCTCTGCTGTGAGCTTCGACGGCGGAGAAGGTCAAGACTCTGCGGTTCTTCAGGCAGGTACGAAGAACAACGTCTTCGAGGGCTGGGGCAATCGCGCGACGCTAACCAACGGCGTCTTGACGCAAAACGTCTCCAACGTCTCTAATGTGACCGTTTACGGTAACGATGACGACGACGTGCGCTCCACGCTACTGGCCACGTTGCATGACACCGAATGGGACGACGCCTTTACCGCCGTCGGCAACGTCGCGACCCAAAGCGTCAATGGCGCGAGACTCTACTCGATTATCGCCGCCGATCAAGTCGCCGTTAAACGCGACCTGCGTCGTGGCGACGATTCCCTCGACGTCGACGACGCCCTGGACTTCGTCTTTGCTTCGGAGAATTGGGACGATCTCAATTAAATCCTAACCGTTACGATCGAGCGCTGCGACGCTAACCTCGCACGCGCGCGATAACAATGCGCTTAACGCGTCGCTTCCACACGGGAGCGGCGCGTTTTTCTTATCAGAAGATTGTCTCTTATGTTTAAGAACTCCTGGTTCTTTTCTCTTGACGTTCTTAAAAGGATTAGGTAAAATTAAACGAATTATCGGCTTGACGCGACGCGCAACGCGTTTGGCGCGTTCTTTGCAGCGTTCATGCTTGAGACGCCGCGTCGAAATACGCGCCGAGGCGTTTACACGCGGCGTCTGGGCGACGATTTGCCTGAAAATACAAGAAGGAAATGAGAGCGGCGCGCTTGTGCGACGCTGACCGACTATAAACGGAAACCATCGACACAATGGATTTACAAGAATCATTAGACGGCGTAAGTAATTTTTTTGGCTCGATTTCGCGCTGGATGGAAAACGGCTTTACGTCATTATTCGGCTCCAATAACGAACGCGAACTGAAACTAATTCGACCGCGTGTGGAGCGTATCAACGCATTGGAACCGAAATACCAAGCGATGAGCGACGAAGAACTACGCGAGCAGACCGTGCTGTTCCGTAAGCGCTTAGCCGTCGGCGAAACCCTCGACGACCTCCTAGAAGAGGCCTTCGCCGTGTGTCGCGAGGCTAGTCGTCGTACCATTGGGCTACGCCATTACGACGTGCAACTCATCGGCGGTATCGCGTTGCACGAGGGCAAAATCGCCGAAATGATGACCGGCGAAGGCAAGACCCTCGTCGCCACGTTGCCGGCTTATCTCAACGCACTTGAGGGCAAGGGCGTCCACGTCGTGACCGTCAACGACTACCTGGCGCGACGCGATATGGAGTGGATGGGTCCGATCTATATGTCTCTGGGCATGACCGTCGGTTCCATTCAGAGCAATATGTCGACGCCCGATCGTCAGCGCGCGTACGCCTGCGATATTACCTACGGCACGAACAACGAATACGGCTTTGACTATCTGCGCGACAACATGCGCTACGCACGTCGCGGGGACGAAAACTTCCCGCCGGAAGCGCAACAGTCCCAGGGGCGTTTGCACTACGCCATTATCGACGAAGTCGACAATATCCTCATCGACGAAGCGCGTACCCCGTTGATTATCGCCGGCCCCGCGCACGACGACGTCTCTAAATATCGCGCCGCCAATGCGATCGCGATTCAACTGGTCAAGGACGTCGATTTTAAAGTCGACGAAAAGGATCACACGACCAATCTTACCGACGAAGGCGTGCGACGCGCCGAAAGACTTGCCGGCGTCGAAAGTTTCTACACCGTCGGCAATATGCACTGGCCGCACCTGATCGACAACGCGCTCAAAGCGCACTATCTCTACAAAAAGGACGTGAACTACGTCATTAAGAACGGCGAGATTGTGATTGTCGACGACTTCACCGGTCGACTCATGGAAGGACGCACCTGGAGCGACGGTCTACACCAGGCGGTGGAAGCGAAAGAAGGCGTCGCCGTTAAGGAAGAGAATCAGACCCTCGCGACCATTACTCTGCAGAATTTCTTCAAGCTCTACGACAAGATCGGCGGTATGACCGGTACAGCTATGACCGAGGCGGGTGAATTTTGGAAAATCTATAAACTCGACGTGCTCGCCATTCCGCCGAACCGACCGGTACAGCGTATTACTAAGCCGGATCTGATCTATCGCACGGAAAAAGAAAAATACAACGCGGTCGTCGATGAAATCGAGCATATCCACAAGTGGGACTATATTCTTATCGACGACGGCAGTGAACACTACGGTTTGATCGGTAAACAGACCGACGCCGCCATTGAATTTACTCCTAAAGGCGAACGCCAGGCTCTTAATGTTCCCAGAGATCGTATTAAAGAGATTCGCTATAAGGGTCGACCGATCCTCGTGGGCACCGTCTCGATTCAGAAGAGCGAATTGATCTCCTCGATGCTCTCTCGGCGCGGTATTAAGCACCAGGTTCTCAACGCTAAGCCGGAGAACGTCGGACGCGAATCGGAAATCGTCGCCCAGGCCGGTCGTCTCAACGCCGTTACGATCGCCACGAACATGGCGGGCCGCGGTACCGACATTATCTTGGGCGGCAACCCTGAAACTCTGGCCTGGTCGATCTTCCAGACGAAATACCCCACAAGATTGGACGTTCCTCAAGAGGAATGGCGCGTCTGTGTCGAAGAAATTGAACGACGCGAGCAGATGAAAGCCGAGGGGGAAAAGGTCCGACAGCTCGGCGGACTGTGTATTATCGGCACCGAACGCCACGAAGCGCGACGTATCGACCTGCAGCTCATCGGCCGTTGCGGTCGTCAGGGCGATCCCGGCGTGGCAAGATTCTATCTGTCGCTAGAAGACGACCTTGTGCGTATCTTCGCTGGAGACTGGGTCAAAAATATCCTCACAAGACTCGGTATGGAAGACGGCCAAGCGATTGAAAGCGCTATGGTTACACGTCGTATCGAAGGCGCTCAGAAGAAACGAGAAGAGACCAACTTCGATATTCGTAAGAGCCTGCTGGAATACGACGAAGTCATGGACATGCAACGCAAGCGCGTCTATTCCTATCGTCAACGCATTCTCGACGGCGGCAATACCAAGGACTTCGTCCTGCAGATGATCCAGACCCAGTTGGATCGCCATCTCAACGACTTCCTCTCCCCGACGTATAGCGCAGAATCTTTTGCCGCTTACGCTACGCGTCAGTTGAACGTGGAGTTCGAGGCGAAGCAATTCCGCGGGATGGACGCGCACGAAGCGATCGAATACGCGATCGACTATGCAATGCGCATGGCGGAATCTGGCGCGCTAGACTCCGTCGAAGAGAACCTGCCCGACGACGCGCCGGAGGAAGAATGGAACTGGCAAGCGCTCGCTAAAGCGAGTAATGCGCGCTGGCGAACCAATTTGCGCGACGTCGACCTCAAAAAACTCGGTCGCGACCACGTTGCGGAGTTCCTCATTGAAAAAGCCAACGCGTTCTGTAAGTCTGTCAATCTTGAACACGGCGCCGCGCTTTTAGACCCCCATTACGGCGTAGCCACCGCCTGCCGATGGCTCCGCGATAAATTCGGCGTTGTCATTGAGGAGACCGAGGCGCGCACGCTGGATCAAGACGCTTTCCGCAAGCTCGCTCGCACGCGTACCCTCGAAGGATACGCCGACCGTGAGGCGCGATTCCCCGTCCTGGCGGGACTGGCCCACTTTACTATTCGCGACGCCAATGGCAAACGTTACGATCGTGAAGGCGTCGCACAGTGGGCTTCTCATCGCTTTGGTTTGCAAGTCACCGCCGATGATCTGCGCAATAAGCAGCGTCGCGAAATCGAAGACACGCTCTTTGAGATCAGTCGCGCCGCGTCCAGTAAGATCGAACCTTATTACGTTGAAATGCGTAAACTCCTGCAGACGCTCTTTACCGAAGAAGACGTCGACGTGGAGCAATTGCGCGCCAAACGTGAAGAGAAAATTGCGCGTAACGACCGCATTACCTCACGCGATATCCGCAAGATTCGTCGCGACGCACCCGCGCTGGCCGCGCTATGTAACTGGCTCAATTCCCAACTGCGACAGAACCTCACCGTCGAGGAACTTGCCGACTGGGACGTTATTCTCCTCGAGAATCGCGTCGAATCGATTATCGAAAACGAATTCCATTCGGAAATGCGTAAAGTTGAGCGTTCGCTCATCTTAGGTATTCTCGACGCCTCCTGGAAAGAGCACCTGCTCGTTATGGACCATCTCAAATCGAGCGTCGGATTCCGCGGATACGCACAGGTCGACCCGAAGGTGGAGTACAAGCGCGAAGGTATGCGTATCTTCGACGCAATGTGGGACGGCGTCTTCGAACGCGTGACTGACTATGTCTATCGTATCGAACAGCTCGACGAAAAATTCGTGAGCTCCACCTGGTCCGCCGCCGATATGCCCGGCTCCGCCTCGCGACCGGCGCAGACCCAAGCGGTCTCTGAAGAAATGCGCCAGACCCAAGAGCAACAGGAGCGCGCGATTGAGGCTAGTAAAGAGCATAAGGTTCAGACCATCCGCAATAAGGGACCGAAAGTCGGTCGTAACGACCCGTGCCCGTGCGGAAGCGGTAAGAAATACAAAAACTGCCACGGTAAAAACTAATCTTGACATGTAACTTACTGCAATTCTTTAATTTACGAATAAAACAATAACGACGTCGAGGCGCGCGCGGCTCGGCGTCGTTTTCTTTTGCGCTCGACAGGGGCACGCAGTGTAACTAAAACGCCGTCAGAACGCCGATTTTCGACCTTAAACGACACGTTAGCAACTTGTCCTTTTCTCTATTTCTGATATAATATTCTGAAAACGTCGTAGCGACGATTCTAGGCTATTCTACGACGATTTTGCGCTTTGCCACGCGTGCGCGCCGCGCTACTTTTGCTACAAAGGAGAGTTCAATTGGCCGACGATAATTTCGACGAGTTCGAAGGTCGTGAGGACGACGACGCTCAAAGTTCTTCCGACTCCAATCGCCCTTTGCGCCCGATTCGTAATGAGTTTGGGCAATTAATGCTGCCCGACGGCTCAAAACTTGTACAGACGCCGATTGAAGACGAGCTCAAGGATAGTTATCTTACCTACTCCATGAGCGTGATTGTCAGTCGTGCGATTCCCGACGTGCGCGACGGTCTTAAGCCTTCGCAACGTCGTATCCTTGTCGCTATGAACGACTTGGGTATTGGACCGCACGCTCAACGCGTGAAATGCGCGAAGATCTCGGGCGACGCGAGCGGTAACTACCACCCCCACGGCGAAGCGATTATCTACCCGACGCTCGTGCGTATGGCGCAAGATTGGAATATGCGCCACGTTCTAGTCGATAAGCAGGGTAATTTCGGATCCATCGCCGGTCTGCCGCCCGCCGCTATGCGTTATACCGAAGCGAGACTCTCCGGTATGGCTATGGCTATGCTCGAGGATCTTAATCTTGACACGGTCGACTTCATTCCGACCTACGACGAAACCAGAATGGAGCCTACCGTCTTACCGGCAAAGGCTCCTAACCTGTTGGTCAATGGCGCGAATGGCATCGCCGTGGGTATGGCGACGAGTATTCCTCCGCACAATCTCGGGGAAGTGTGCGACGCCGCGATCGCGGTGATCGACGACCCCGACGTATCGCCCTTTGCGCTACTGCGTATCTGCCCCGGCCCAGACTATCCCACCGGCGGTATTATCTGCGGTACGCGCGGGATTCGACGCGCCTATCTCCAAGGTCGCGGTTCCATTATTGTGCGCGCCAGAACCATTATTGAGAGCAACGGTAAGCGCAATCGTATTATTGTTACGGAGATCCCCTATCAGCAGGCGCGCGACGATATCGAAAAGCGTATTGCCGAGAACGTGCAAGAGGGGCGTATCGTTGGCGTCTCCACGATTCGAAACGAGTCTGACCTCAAAGAGCCCGTGAGACTTGTACTGGAGCTGAAAAAGGACGCCGACCCCAACGTCGTGCTCAATCAGCTCTATCGCTTCACGCCGCTACAGTCGACCCTCTCGATTATCCTATTGGCGCTCGTCGACGGTAAACCGCGCGTGCTTACCTTTAAGGAACTTATTGTCGAGTTCCTGCGACACCGCAAGAACGTCATTCGTCGACGCACCACCTTCCTGCTTAATAAGGCGCTCAAGCGTCAGCACACGGTGGAAGGCCTGCTCATTGCTCACGCTAATATCGACGAGGTCATTCGCACGATCCGTGAGTCGTCCACGCAATTCGAGGCGAAACAACGCCTCATGAAGATTGAATGCCCCGCCGCGCTACTGCAACGCGCTCTCGGCGCCGGGTTCGAGTCCTTCCAAAAGGCGCGCGGCGTTAAGGAAAGTTACACGCTTTCCCCGGTTCAGGCCGACGCCATTCTCAAAATGACCCTCGGACAATTGGTTAATCTCGAACAGAAGAAACTCGGCGACGAATACAATACCCTGCTCGACGATATCAACGAATACAACCGCATTCTCTCCGACGAACGTAATATTCTGGAGATTGTGCGCAACGACCTGATCGAAATCAAGAATAAATTCGCCGACGCGCGCCGTACCGAAATCCTACAGGACGAACTCGACGACGTGATTGACGAAGACCTCATTAACGAGGAAGCAATGGTCGTGTCGATCTCAAATAACGGCTACGTCAAACGTACCCCGTTGGACGAATATCGCGCGCAACGTCGCGGCGGCAAAGGCGTCAAAGGCGCAAAGGTCGATGACGAAGACCCCGTCAGACACCTCTTTGTCGCAAGTACTCACGCCTACCTCCTCTTCTTCACTAATAAAGGAAAAGTCTACTGGCAAAAGGTTTACAATCTGCCACAAGCGGCTCGCGACGGCAAGGGGCGCAACTTAGTCAACGTTCTGAGCCTCGCGCCGGGCGAACGCGTCGCTAACTGCCTGCCGGTTCGCGACTTCAATCAAGAGGACGCCTACCTTGTTATGGCCACGCGCGACGGTCTGATTAAAAAGACCAAGCTTTCGTCCTTTAGTCGTCCTCTCAAACGTGGGATTATCGCGATCCGTCTGCGTGGCGGCGCGGAGCCAAATGAGCCGGAAGAAACCACCGAAGAAGTCGAAAACACGATTAATTACCTCGACGACGCCCCGATCGAAGACGCTAAGCCCCAAGAGACTCAAACGGTTGAAGAGGAATTTATCGACTCGCCCGACCGCGACGCGCTCGTGGCGGTCTCGATCTGCCGCGAGGGGGACGAAATCTTCCTGTCAACCGCTTCCGGTCGTTCCATTCGCTTCCGTCAGTCTGACGTTCGCGTCATGGGTCGTAACGCCTCGGGCGTACGCGGTATCCGTTTGCGCGGCGAAGACGTCGTGGTCGCGATGGAAATCGCTCGACCGGACGCTTACCTCTTTGCCGTGTGCGAAAACGGTTTCGGCAAACGCACGGTGATTAGCTCCAATAGCGCGTCGACAGTCGACTCCGATGAGGACGCGCTCGACGACGACGTCCCGACCAGCGACGACTCTGAAAATGACGTCGAGGAGAACGAAGAAGGCGCCGTGACGAAGATTACCTACCCGACCAAGCATCGCGGCGGTATGGGCGTCTTGGACGTCAAGACCGGCAAGCGTAACGGACTCGTGGTCGACGTGCTGTGCGTGGAAGACGGCGACGAGGTCATGACGATCACCGCCTCCGGTAAGATCCAGCGCTTTAGCGTCGACGACATTCGCTCCTGTGGACGTAACTCCATGGGCGTGCGCATTATGCGTCTCGATCCCGGTGATCGTATCGTTGCCGCCAATCGCGTGCCACGCGATGAAGTCGCTAGTTCCGGCAAGGCGATTGTCGGCGTTTCGACACAGGCGTTGAGAGACGATAGCGCTGATAATCTCGATGACGTCGACGACGAAGAACAAATCCAGGACGTAACGGAACAAGAGAACCTCAATGACGTCCAAGATAACGACGAACAAGTGGAAAACTAATAAAACTACAGTCCCCGAGAAGAGCGGAGACTGTATAATGAAGATCGGCGACAAGGCGCGTTGATTTCTAATCCGTTTGCGCTGACTGTATTCGGCGCAAACTTTCGAACACAAGCGATCGACAAGCGTTCCGTCCTCTGAGGAATCGGCGCGCTTGAGTGGTCTTCTTATTACATATACAAGCGCGACGCACTTGTGTGCGTCGCCTATCACAAGGGCGAACACAGATGAGTCTTTGGAAAATCGCTTGGAAGAGTATTGAGCACCGCACGTTAGCCTCAACGCTCACCGCCTTTTCAATGGCGCTCGGCGTAGCGCTGGTCGTTACCGTGCTGGTGATTAACGGCGTGGTAGGCAAATCGTTCCAGCAGGGCGCTCAGGGTTATGACTTAATCGTCGGCGCCAAGGGTAGTAAGCTACAGCTCGTACTCAGTACGGTCTTTTACAATCAAGACCCAATCGGTCTTATTCCCTACGAATATTACGACCTCATGCGTTCCTCGCGCTACTCTGCGGAAATCAAAACCGCAATTCCGATCGCGCGTGGCGACAATTATCAAGGAGCGCCGGTGGTTGCTACGACTCCGGAATATTTCCAGTCCGTTACAAAGTCTGACGGAAAAGCATACACGCTCCAACAAGGCGAATTTTTTAAAAACGTCGACTTCAACGGCGCGGTCATCGGCTATACCGTAGCGAAAAAGAATAAGTTGCAACTCGGCGACGAAATTCGTTTCGGTCACAATAACTCCCAACGGGACGAAGACTTACATGAACCGTTCAAAGTCGTCGGTATTTTGGATCACACCGGTAGCCCGAACGACCGCGCGGTCTTTGTCAATCTCGAGGGGTTCTATCGTCAGCACGAGCATTCCGAGGGGAGCGAGACGATCAACTATGCCTTGCGCGAAGCGGAAGTCGCTAAAATACGCCAAGAGCGCGGTCTGACCGATCCTACTGCGGAAATTGACCACGACCACGACGAGGACGGCGATCATGACCATCACGACGGGGACGACGATCACGAGCATGACCATGCGCGCCGCTTGACCGCGATTCTACTGATTACCAAGGACGTGGAAGTTGCGGTCGCCGCGACTCAGGAGCAGATCGAAGCGGCGACGAGTCGACCGGGCGTTGAAATTGCCGAGTCGCAAATCGTGACGGATACGCGTCGCCAGGTCATTGACACGGCCGTGACCGCGCTGCCCGCGAAAATTGAGGGCGAGTTGCTAGAAGCGCAAGCGGTTGCGCCGGTGCAGGAAATTGCCGCGTTCTTCCAGGACGTCATTGGCAATATTCAGAGCGTCTTGATTATCTTCGCGATCCAAGTCGTAATCGTCGCCGGCGTCGGGATGATGGTGAGTATTTACAACTCGATGAACGAGCGGCGCCAGGAGATCGCGATTATGCGCGCGTTGGGCGCGCGTCGTTCGACCGTCATGGCAATTGTGCTCTTTGAGTCAATTCTTCTGTCTCTGGGCGGCGGGCTTTTAGGCGCGCTCATAGGTCACACGGCTATAGCCGCGCTCGCGCCCTTTATTATGTCCTACGCAAACGTTATGGTGCGACCGTGGAATTTCCAGTGGATTGAACTGGTGCTAGTTCCCGGGCTTGTACTACTGGCCTCGGTGGTCGGCTATCTGCCGGCGGTCGTGGCGTATCGTACCGACGTGGCGCAGTCGTTGCAAAGTTGATAAGCTGTCAGAACGCGAGGTAAATATCGATGAAACAAGTAATTTGGGACGACGCGCTCAAGGGCGGTTACACCGATATCGACACGCCGCAGGCGAGTGAAGAGACGATCGACTATAAGCAAGTGGCGTCGTTAGGCGTCGGCGCTTTGGTCGCCGCTGTTTTGGGTATTCTGGGGTTCTTTTGGATACCCTTTATTGCCGCCTCCCTTGTGGCGGTCGTCTTGGGCGTCATGGCGCAACGCAAGATTATGCGCGCCCCCGACGAGGTCGCCGGCGGAACCATGACGCTCGTCGCAATTGCGCTCGGCGCCGTTCTGGCGATTAGCGCGACCGGTTGGCAGATCTATTCCTACTACTGCTCCGCCCCTCCGGGCTACGAGATCCTGCCCTTTGACTCCATGGCGCTTACCAAAGACGGAGAAGTGCCGGAGAATATCCTGGCGCTCGACGGTCACAAGGTCTATATTGAGGGGTACATGTACCCGACGAAGCAGCACGCAGGAATTGAGAACTTTACGCTAGTGCGCACCTTAGGCCACTGCCAGTACTGCTCCCCTGGCACGAACCCCGCCGATATGATTGCGATCTCCATGGAACGCGGGGAATCGGTGAAATATCGCGCTAACAAGATAGTGGCGGTCGGCGGTATTCTCACGGTCGACCCGACGTGGCGCGACAACGTCGGCGCGATTCCCTACTCTATGCGCGCGAACGTCTTCCACTAATTTGTCTGCGTTAAGAGACGACGACCCTTTTTATGAGAAACAACCGTATTGTCGAGGCAATGCGGTTGTTTTGCTATCTAGCGGTTAGCGACGACAAAGGGCGGCGCGCGTCTTGTCGAATTTCCTACGCGCGCTACAATATTATGGATAATTTGACACGCGTTTACGCTCTCATGCGACGCGAATAGCACAGAAATACGAGGAATAACATGGCATATGAAGTAACGTTAATCACAGGCGACGGAGTCGGACCGGAACTTGCGGAAGCGGCGCGTAAATGTATCGACGCGACCGGCGTTCAGATCAACTGGGACGTTCAAGAGGCTGGAATCGACGTCATGGAACGCACCGGCAACCCGTTGCCTGAAGCGGTCTTAGAGAGCGTCAGACGCACGCGCGTAGCGCTCAAAGCGCCGATTACCACGCCCGTGGGAACCGGTTTCCGCAGTATTAACGTGCACCTTCGCCAGGAACTTGACCTCTTCGCCTGCGTGCGTCCTTGTAAGTACTACCCCGGCGTGCGTTCGTACTTCAGCTCTGTCCCCGTCGACCTGGTGATCTTCCGCGAAAACACCGAAGACCTCTATGCCGGTATTGAATTCGAGCGTGGCGCTGAAGCGACCAAAGAGGTCATCGAACAGATCAATCGCCTGGCGCCCGGTCGTAAAATTGCCACCGGTTACCAAGAGACCGGCGTTTCGATCAAACCGATTAGCGTTTCGCGTTCCGACCGTCTGATTCGTTCCGCCTTCGAGTTTGCTCGTGAGAACGGTCGTAAAAAGGTCACCGCGGTACACAAAGCGAATATTATGAAGTTCTCCGACGGTCTGTGGCTGGAAACCGCCAGAAACGTGGCCAACGATTATCCGGAGATCGAATTTGAAGATCGCATCGTCGATAATATGTGCATGCAACTGGTTCAAAAGCCGGAACTTTACGACGTCGTGGCGCTGCCGAATCTCTACGGAGATATTCTCAGCGACCTGTGCGCCGGTTTGGTCGGCGGTTTGGGCGTCGCGCCGGGCGCCAATATCGGCACAGACGGCGCCGTCTTTGAGGCGACCCACGGCAGCGCCCCGAAATATAAGGGAATGAATAAGGTCAATCCCGTTGCGCTCATTCTCTCGGGCATGCTCATGCTACGTCATCTCAAAGAGTTCGACGCCGCAAATCGTCTGGAAAAGGCCGTTGCGGAAGTCATTCTCGAAGGTAAAGACGTTACCTACGACCTCAAACCAAACCGTGACGATCCTACCGCCGTTGGTACTCAAGAGATGGCGGAGGCGATTTGCCGTAAGCTCTAAATCTATACGACAGTAAGAATAGAACGACGCGACTTTGGCGTCGCGTCAAATGATAATAACAGAAGGCTGGGATTCGGAGTCCGAGCCTTTTTTTATGCAGTGAAAAGGGCAGGGCGCCGAGGGGAACACAGGGGAAATGCGTAGACCATAGGGAATGTTAAGCGCGTCGTACGCTTGTGACGACGTCTGTTCTTATACGATCGACGCAGCGCTTTCTAACGAATGAAACTCCTTGTATTAACGACAATAGCAAGGAGGTATTTTTAAAAGTTAGGAAAGGCTAAGTGGTAATATCATAATTTAACGCAATAGTGAGACGCCCCTAACACTTCTTTAAAAGGATCGTGTCTTTCGAATGACGTGGTTCAAAAAAACTATAGAAAAACCTGAAGATTTATTTAAAAAAAAGCCCAGCCACGGATTGACGGGGAAAAAAAGTTAGTTTAAACTAACAAATAGGTTAGACAAATCTAACTCTTAAGTAATAACTACAGTTACGACACATCTGGCGCTTGTGATAATATGGAGCGCATTTCAATTTGGACCGATTGTTTGCGCTTCAGAAGAATGAATCGAGGTTGAAGATGAATAGAGACAGAAACGGATTCACCCTGGTTGAGTTGCTGGTGGTGATTGCAATAATCGGCGTCTTGATTGGACTGCTCCTTCCGGCGGTTCAGTCAGCTCGTGAGTCTGCGCGACGCATGCAGTGCGTGAATAATATCAAACAGCTTGCTTTGGCGGCTCAGAATTACCATGACGCGAACAATGCGTTCCCCATGCCGACCGGTTACCGCGGCGGTTGCACGAACTGTCCTCCCGCGGGCGGGTTCTCCGTGCACGCGCTACTGCTACCCTTCTACGAACAGACCGCGCTTTATGACAGCATTGCCTATTGGATTCATATCGACAATGGCACGGTAATCGATTGGCGCGGCGGCACCGATTACCAAAAGATCATTCCCCCCTGCCAAGAGGCTGCCTCTCAACAATTGCCGATCTTACATTGTCCTTCCGACGGCGGTAATCTCACCTCCGTAAGCTTTACCACGGTCACCTGCGGTTATTACGACGCGAGCGGCGCGTGGGTAGTCGACGGGGATACGAGTTCCTGTCCCGTCGCAACCACGAATTATATGGCATGTAGCGGTTCCGGTACCGCATATAACTACGACTGCACTGTTCTGACCGACGGCGTCTTCTCTTGCCGCGTTGCACGTACCTTTGCGCATTTGCTCGACGGTTCCAGTAATACCGCAATGTTCAGTGAAGCGATCGTCGGCGACGACGTGCTCGCAGGAGGCGAGCCCGACCCAATGCATCCGGAAGCGCGATGTGCATTTGCACGCGGTTTGTGCACCTGGCGCGGTCGTACCGCGGGCGGCGTCTGGGGAGGTTGGCTCGCCGCCGGAGGTACCCCGGGGATTGTTGGAATTTACGGCGACGACAATCTTGACGTCGGCTCGCTATGTTCCACCTATTGCCTCTCATGGAACGGATGGCGAGGCTACTGCTGGCTCATCTGTAAGGGACACGCCACGACCTTCTCTTGCTTTGACGCGCCGAATCCGAATCATCCGGACTGGGGCGCGGAGTTCGGCTCCGGATTCTTTGCCGCTCGTAGTCGTCATTCCGGCGGCGTGAACGTCGCTATGTGCGACGGTTCTGTGCGCTTTGTCGCCGATACCGTGGAGAGAAACGCGTGGCGTCAACTTGGCTCAATGAACGACGGCGGCGCCGCTCTACCGTGCGACCCAGAGTAGGTTATGTCATGAAGATTCAAAAGAAGATTGCGGTTTTGCTAAGTCTTTTTCTGACAGCGCTTCTAGCGACATTGACCTCCTGCAAGCGTTTGCCTCCACGACCTGACGATCTGCCGACCTTGTATCCCACGAAGATTACCGTGACTTTTGGCGGTCAGCGCGTGGAGGACGTCGCGGTTATTCTCATGCCGATTCAGCCGGAACTGAGAAAGTGGAAGTCAGGTGGAAAGACTGACGCGCAAGGATGTTGTGAGGTTAAAACCGCGTTCTGCTACCAAGGCGCGCCTGAGGGACAGTATCGTCTTGCCTTCTCAAAACTCCAGGAGAGACTTGGCGATGAGCTCGCTGATATGCAGCCGCTCTCGTTAATCCCCATGAAGTACCTCCCGATGAATACCGAGTTGACCCTGGAAATTAAGCCGGAAAAGAACGAGTTCCTCCTGGAACTTGACGGCGGCGAAGAGGTCTTTCCTGTCCCAAAAGGCGCCACGCCTGGTCCGAAAATGAAACGGTAATCGTTGTTCCATCCTATTTTTACGGTGAAATGCCCCAGGAATGTTCATGAATAAGATAGCAATCTACGGCGCTTTGCTCGTAGCGTGCGTCGTTATCGTAGCGGTTGTTGCGCATGGAAAGTCGAACTTGCATAAGGTTACGACCTCCTCGGTAGAGGAACAGTATCTTTTGCGCGTGGCTGACTTCGATCACGACGGCGTTCTTTCTGACGCCGAACGCGCGAAATATCGTCAGTTACAAGAGGAGATTACGCGTTCTCAGGGCGAGTTGACCTTGAGTCAAGACGGAGAACTTGTTGTCGCCGATAAATTTGCGCACGACGAAGAAGCGCGCGCCGCTTTTGAGCAGCGACAACACATGAAAGATTAAGAATCGTAAAGAGTTAAATTCGTAACTCGGTTCGGATCGCTCTTGCGCATGCGCCTAAACGTAAGGCGCCGCAAGACGCGAAGTCCCCAGATAAGGAGAGACATAATGAGTTCTAATAAAAAAGTAACGCCCGTGGCGATTGTTTTGGCGCTCCTCGCCTGCCTCGCCCTTGGTTATTCTGCGCGCGCGGTCACCAGTAGTCGTAGCGACTCCACGTCCTTTGACGCTTATGACAAGGACAAAGACGGCGTTATGAGTCGCGTAGAGTTCAACGAATTCCTCCGCGACGCTTCCTTGGCTAAGAGCGGCGCTTCCGATAAAAAGGCGGCGACCAAAGGCGGTCACGCCGGTTGCTCTGGCGGCGGCTGTTCTGGCGGCGGTTGTCAGGGGCATGACCACGCCGCACAAGCTCAAACCGAAGCAGAGCCTCAGGTTGAGGTGAAAACTGTCAGTGAAAATCCGAGCGCTAATGCACAATAATACGCCGTGCGTTCACGCGAAGAGACAGTTCAAGCTTCTTGACGTTTTTGCCGACAATTATATAACAGAGTCGTTGCTAACAAATGTTTTTAACGACTGAACCGAAACATTCGAAAAGAATATGAGTCTTATTAAGAAAGCGGCGCGCTACCTTCACCGATATTTAGGTTGGGCGTCTGGTCTTGTTGTCTTGATAATCTGCGCGACCGGCGCGATTCTACTGGTTCAACCGGAGGTGGAACGCGCGCTGGAGCCGGGTAAGTACACGATTCCTCGCCACGACGGCGCGCCGCTGGATTGGGACGAGTTTATCGCGCGTTTGGAAGCGAGCGAAAGCGCGTCTTTTGCCGAACCGACGACCGTGACAGTCGCGCGTATAATCCAGGAGCGCGGCGCGCGCCGTGCGACCTATCTCCTGCTGAACGCACGGGACGCACACGACTCCTGGACTTATCAATGCTATGCCGACCCCTATGTTGGCGAGGGCGTCGCCTATGGCGCGAGTCGCGCGTTGGAGTTCTTTCGTACGGTGCGACAGTTGCACACGCGATTGTGTCTGCCCGCGAAGATCGGTCGACCGATCACTGGTTATTCCTGCCTGGTCTTTATGCTTGTCCTGCTCACCGGGCTGATTCGTTGGCTACCGCGTCGATTGAATAATAAGTCTCTTTGGCGCAATGCGTTAACCCTTACGCTCACTAAGGGCGGTTCGCGCGCGCTCTTTGATTTGCACAATGTGCTGGGATTCTATAGCGCGCTGATTTTGCTTGGATTAGCGTTCACCGGCGCATGGCTAGGACTGGGTTGGTTCCGCGACGGTTTCAATCGCAGTATCGGTCTGGAGACCGCGCCGCGCCCGATTCGTCAATTCGATTGTCCGGCATGGCAGGGCGAACCGGCGACGCTCCAGGCGATTATGGACGCCCAGGCGCAACAAACGCCCGAGGCGTGCGCTTACGACATACGATTCGGTAAGAGCGCGCATGCGCCCCTGGTTATTACGCCCCGACCCGGATTTGCCGGCTTCTGCTACCAGACGTCCTACTACTGGGATCGTGGCAACGCCACCCTACTCGGCGTCGATTCCTATAAAGCGCTCAGCGGACCGTATAAAGTCGCCTCAATCATGCTACCTTTCCACAAAGGGCAGATCTTTAGTGATTTTTCACGATATTTGTTCTTGCTTATTTGTCTCATTGCATGTATGTTAGCGGCGACCGGCTACTGGCTCTCTTTTAACCGTTGGCGTAGAACGGAACAGAGCGCTAAAGCAACGGAAGGTAAACCAAAAAGCGATAAGAACAACGACGTTCCGACTACGGACGTCAATCGTTAATAGCGATAGCGAAGAGGCATAAAGCATAAATAACTTCGCGCCCCTTAGTATTGACATTTTAGACGGCATGGACATGGCCAGCATTCGCAAACAGCGCACACGAGGCGACCAGAAGCGTAAGAAGAGAACGCACGGCGCTCTAGACGCGGTTTCCACGCGTTATACAGTGTTGTTGTGTTGTCTCTTATACTGTCTAACGCCCTCGTTTGTCTACTGCTATTGCGCCGGTTGCCAATGCCACGCGAAGTGGCGCTGTTGTTGTGACGATGAGGAGACGAGGCAGTCTCACGAAGTCGCGCACAATCACGCGGCTCCGCATAGCTGTTGTAAGAGGGACTCAACCCCGAAGCCGACACGAGAGTGTTGCGCCTGTGAATCGCAAGAGAATGGCGTCTCTGGTATACGCGTGGTCGAATTCTTCCCGGCACACAAGACCTTGGATGATAAGGACGCCGCCGCCAGTCCAGGGCGTTCGAAGAAATGCCAGGTTTTCTATAAATTGCCAATGAACGTCTCGGAAGAGAACGCACAGCAGCGGCGCTGTGTGCTAGAGACGCTTTCGTTCATTGGCGACGTTATCACGAGCGTTATAAAAGATAATTCTTATAAGCGTTTGAGCTTGAGTCGCGATTTCTATCGCGTCCACGCTCCTCCTTCCATTCGTCTTCATTTACTTTTGGGCGTGCTACTGAATTGACGACGTAGCGTTGACTCCGTTCGCCTAAAACGTAATTTGAAAGAAACAGAAATTGCGCTCATCGGGAAATCTAACAACAGAATCGAGCGCGTTTCACCAGAAGGAGAAATACTATGACCTTTAAAAACCCCGCTCTTTGGGTTGTTTGTTGCGGCGTCCTCTTGATCGGAGCTTCGAGCTTTGTCGGCGCTAATTCCAGCAAAGACGACAAATCCTGCGACTGTGGCGACAAGTGCGCCTGCGAAGCGCCTTGTACGTGCGAATCTGCCTGTAAGTGCGACGACGACTGCGCCTGCGACGCGCCTTGCACGTGCGAATCCGCCTGTAAGTTTGGCGACGACTG
>JAUNMR010000029.1 GCA_030537455.1 Planctomycetia bacterium
GCGCGACGTCGGCTTCCGCGTCGTGCGTGAAAATCGTAAGTAACCGTTCCCGCGCTGTACGTCTAGTTCCACGCGGGATAACGTAATAAAAAACGCCATGACGCGTCGTTGCGTTCATGGCGTTTTTATGTAAAGGGGAAACACGAGTCTTTAAGAACCAAGCGCAACAGATATCACAACATAGACAAACCAAAGGGATAAAGACGTCGCCAAGGTACGTAACGAAGCTTACAACGCGCGACTTCCTGTGCGCACAGCGTATTCCTTACGGCGTGCGTTCGCACGCAAACACATTAGAAGAATTCCGACGGCTCAGCGGCGTAGAGATAATCGCGTCGGTGTTTAGGCGTGCGCTTTTTGGGCAGTGTACGCTCGCACGCGACGTCACATTGACCGTTACAATCCAAGAGCCATTTAGCGCGCTGCTGGTCGCTGGCGTAGTAGGCGAGCCATACGTAGTCGTTCGTTTTCATGCGCCGCCCTCGTGGAGAAAAGTAGCTGAAATTCCAATAGATCGGCGCGTGCGAGTTTTCCAAGTTCTTCAGTTCACTCGGCAGAATATAGGAGACGATCAGACGATAGAGCGGTCTATCGGAGATATGGTCGGTAAAGAGTAGCACGTGCCCCTTTTCGTTGAGCTTTAGCGCCAAATCGCGTAAGGCGTCGGCAAGTTCTTTCTTGGAGACCTTAGCGCTTTCAATCACAGACAACGGGGGCTGGAACCAACTTTGTACCGTAGAGATCGCCGATTCTTCCCAATGATAGTAGGCGCGCAACACGTCGTTTTCTTCTGCGAGCGACAGACGCGCGCGACCGAGCCAAGACACAGTACCGTCGCTATAATCTTTCAACTTCAAGCGTAGTGCGATATTATCAAACAAAGCGCTTGCTTGGTCGTCATCGGGATACATAGCGCGTCCAAGGAAGGGTTGAGCGTTTACGGTTTCTAACGTCGACGCGTAGCGTCGCGTTTATACAATAGGACGCCATCGGCGCTCGCGCAGAGGCGATAAGCGCCGATAGAATCCTTACAATCGCGCGCAAACATACGCGCGAGTCGCCCAACTATGACAAGGAAGCGCAGTATTCCAGGGGGGGAATAGACCGGCGTATTCGAGAGGAACACATACCGTTGCGCTGACGGCAAAGCGTCAACGTCAAATCGACGGCGTACACTAAAATCTTAATTAAAAAACGCCAAAGTTCAAGCTTCTTTTCTTAGAAAACCAATCTTATATCTCTTTTTGTCCTGTCACTCCAGGGAATATAACAAATATTCACACTAACCAAAGTACCCGCGAGATTAGTACGGTTTGGTTTTTTCGTTTTAACCCACGTCGTTGTATTCACGCTTATTCCGGTTAATAACCGGTTATTGCGCGCGACCGGTGAAATCGGCGCGTACGCACGCGACCCCTTGGTCACGGCAGAACGCCTGGAGACTTTCAAAGCACGCCTCCCCATTGGGCGCGACCTGAGCGCGCGCGTAAGGCGCCCAGTACATATTGCGCCCGGCGAGTCCCCAAGATTTTACGTAGAGCACAAAGGCGTCGAGTAGTTCTTTTTCGAACTCAGGCGTCTGCGCGCGCTGTGCGTCGTAGGGAATCGTGAGCGCCTGACGAGCGCCCGGCTGTTTGGGGAAGACGATCGAGTCCGGGTAGCATATTATTACCACGGCGCGTTCGTTTCCACCCGTGGCGGGTCGTAGAAGCTCCTTAGTGATAGAGATAGCCTCTTTCGGGACGTTGTCCTTGGGCTCATTGCGTTCTTGGTGCTTGGCGGAATCGTTGGCGAGGGTCGTGCCGGTGGAACTGGTTCCCTGACCGTTACGACCGTACGCGGTATTGCCCAGGGTCTTATTCGGGTCGACCTGCGGTTGATCTATAGGGCGCGCGTTCTCCGAGGGTTGACCTCCCTGGAGCGTGGCGACTAGATTATTCGACGCGGCAGAGTAGGGCACATACTGCGCCGTGTTCGCGTCGGTGGGACCGCTCGCGCTAGCGACATTGTTACCCGTGAGCGTTTGAGCGACGCCCGAGGTCGTGGAAGCGCTAGCGTCGCCGGGTTGATCCTGTCCGCCTTGAGACATTGCGCGGTTCGCTACGGAACCGTCGGTCGCTGCGACGTTAGCGTTGAGATTATCGGTAGTCGCGCCATAGGCGTTATTTTGTACAAACTGCCCTTGAGCGGGGTTGAGCGTCGGCGTTGCGCCGGTCGCAGAACCGCCCCCTTGTCTGAGGGCAAGCGACGCCTCCCCAGACGGCGCGCTGGGTGCAACGCCTTGATTTTGCGCGTATACGCCGTGATATTCCGGAGGAATAAAGTTAGAATCGTTCCCCGGCGCCATCGGTAGACCGCTCCTGACGTCAAAACCTCCTTGACCCAACGCCACGGCGGCGCCGGCTCCGCCAACCGGCTCGCTCGCGCCGTCGGCATGTGCGACGCCAAGTCGCGCGTTAACGCCAAGCGCGTTCTGCAGTTCCGACTGACCGGTATTTCCCCCGGCGTTGAAACCGGCGCGTTGAGCTTCTCGACGCAACGCGTCTTCACGCGCCAGTTGCGCCCTCTGAACGCTGAGCGCCTCTTGAATTTGCGCATAGAGTCGTGCGCGTGCGAAGTTGATCTGCTCAGTCAGCGTTTGCGTCAGCACGGGGTTAGGGGCGGGATATTCGATTTCTTGGTCTTCTTCCACGAACTCGTATCCGTAGAGTTCGCCCCAGGACGCTAACGCGGCAATCGCGCTATAGAAAAATTCCGCGCCGCTTGGTCGCACGATAATCAGGGGGTAGGGTTCAATTTGCGCGGACGGACCGCTTTGGCGTTGATAAGTCGCCGCTACGGCGCGTAGCGCGACGTCAAAGGGATTTCCGGGGTACCGCGCGACGAGGAAGTCGGCTTGGTTGAATCGCACTCCCTCGGGCATAATAAAGACGCCCGCGCTATTGCATTCGATATAGATAGGACGGCGAAAGACTCCATTGGCTCCTTGGTAGGGCAGGATCGCATAGGAACGCTTGGCGTTGGCGTTCTTTTGGCGTAGTTCTTCCGCCTGTGCTTTGAGCGCTTCAAGTTCCTTGTCGACCGCGTCGACGGCCTCTTGGATAGCCAAGGCGTCTTGCGGTTCTTCGCTCAGGAGCGCCTGGTATTTACGACGCATAACCTCTTGTTCTTCGCGCAGTTTCGCGAGCGCCTGCTCGGCGTTGGCGAGTCGTTCGCGTTCACGTTCCAGCGCCGCGCCGCTTCGCTCACGCGTCTCTTGTAACTGTTGCAGGAACCATTCGCCCGATTCTTTCGCGTCGCGTAGATCTTCCAGCGACGCGGCGTCGGTCTGTAGGAGCGCGCGCGCGTAGTCGTCGTCGACGTCATCGCGCGCGGGAGACTGCGGCGGTTCGGTCAGAATGACGCCGTCGGAGCCAAGCGCCAGTTGCGCGTCGAACGCCTCCGACGTTTCCTCTGGGGAGATTGCTTCCTCCGCCGCGGTCGAGTCGCTGGTCTTCTGTGCCACTAGCACAAAGATCATCGCCAGTACTCCCATAGTGCACAGGAGTACAGCGAGGAACGGAAAGAGCGAGAAGGGCTCTTCGTTTGCGTTAGCGCGTTTGGACATATAACTTTAGACTCTATGTGGCGTTCGTACGACGCGCCAGTGGCGTCGGAGCGTTGCGCGCGTACTATGCGCTACGCTTGTGGTTAAGGTTCGGCGCGTGGTCGTTTGGCTCGGCGTCGTTAGGCGCCTGACGTTCTTTGGCGCGTGCACGTCGTTCTAAGTTTGACGCGTCGCGCGCCTCTAAGTCGGGCACGCTCGGGGTTTCAATCGTGTCGTCGTCTTCCTGAGCGCGTATCGGGACAGACTCTTGAGCGACGCTGTGGCGCGAGAAATTCGCCAGACGCACCGATTCACGCGCATCCACGCGTGTGGAGGCGAGTTTCGAATTGAGTAGACAAACCGTTGCGGAGAGGTTGGTGAGCGTCTGTTCGAATTCTCCGACCTGGGCAATGCGTTCCAGAGAGTTGGCGAATTGCTCTTCCAGCGAGCTGACGTTTGCCGCGGCGCTGGCCAGATCGGCAATGGCGAGGCACTGTTTTTCCAATTGACGTTCCAGCGCCACGGAGCGTTCGCTCTGCCGCGCGGCGTCTTCCATTAGGGGCTGTAGGACGTTGGCAAGGAACTGCGACTGCGCCGTGGTAAGTTGTTCCGTCCAGCTCTGCGCGCTGTGCGTCATGCTCTCTTGCAACGCGACGCCGAGGTTCTGCGCCATTCCCTGCGCGAGATTGGAGGTTAGATTGGTAATTTGAGCGTTAAGCGCTTGAAGGTTTTCTGTTTGGCGTTGCGTCGCTTCTTCAAAGGTCGTAACGAGCGTTTGCGCCAGACGTAACGCGATTTGAGTCGAATCGCCGTCGCCCTCGAGCGTGAGCGAGGTATTCTCTCTGGAGGCGAATCGTCCTCGAAGTTCCACGTCTGCCATTCTTGCGACGCTTTGCGCGAGTTTCGCGTCCTGCTTGCGCGAGAAGAATAGCCCGAAATATAGCGCAAAGACCAGTGTGAGCGCCAGCGCGGTGGTGTCAAAGGCGACCTTTAGCCCGGCGGCGAGGTTTTCGCCGGTGGTCTCTAGTTGCGTGAGGTCGAGCGAACCGAGCGCGACGTTAATACCAAGAACGGTGCCTAAAAAGCCGAGGATCGGAATAGCCCAAATAAAGGCGCGCGTCATGCCGTATTCGTTTTCGCGCTGATCGTAGGCGTCGTCGGCGAGAATGCGTAGCTCCTGATCAAGTTCCTCGGGGGATCCCCCGTGCTTGAGGAAGTTTAGCGCTTCGGTCAGGCGCGTGAGATAGACCGACTCTCCGCGTACGTCGCGCGCCTGGTCGATCGCTTTGAGATAATCGTCGACGCGCGTGAGCGGCTCGCGCTCTTGTCGTTTCGGGGGAAAAAGCGTTCCACGCTTGAGGAGCCTGCGCTCGCGTAAAGTGCGTAGACTCTTAAAGGCCACGTCGAATAGACCGAGCCAGAACATGGCGATTGTGACGTATTCCACAGGGTGACCGGTACTATAGCGCGCCAGCGTTGGGTTGGCGATCGCCTGATTTTCAATGGCGAAGTAGTACCCAAAGGTCGCGACAAGTCCCCAGAGGATCGAGGAACACGCTAGTTTTGACAGAATTTTATTCATGACGTCGTTTCAGTTATCTCGTGCGTCGCGTGTGACGCTGTATTCGCCATAGCGCATTAGAAGTCGTACCACAGACCGCCGCCGATTTTACGCTGGTAAGTATGGTGGAACTGGTACAGGTCGTCGCCGCCCATGAAGTATTCCGCGCCCAGACGCAGTACGGAGTTATTAGCGCCACGCCATTGCGCTCCAATTTGCGTTGCCCAGTACCCTCCGAAATCGCGCTCTTGATAGAGGTGACCGTGTGTTGCGAAGAAGGGTCGAGCGACCCAATTTGACCGATTTGGATTGTATAACGGCGAGTATTCGAACCCGAACTGCAATTCCAACGGGTCAGTTGTGCGACCGGTGTGGAAAGCGTAGTCGACTTCCGCATAGAGTCGCACGTCGTCGACCGGTTTGAACGCCAGCCCCAGCATGACGGAGTCGCGCGAATAATGCACACGCGGGCGGAAGTTGTCCATGAGGTAGTTGTCGCCCAGGTGCGAACTGACGTGGTAGTATCCGGTTTTGAACTGCCAGCGTTTGGTTCCGTAGACGATTGGCACGCCGGCGCGGTAGTCGGTCGCGGCAAGATTACGATGGCGTTCCCAGTCCAATCTCAAGAGCGCGGCGCCTTCGAGTTCGATTTCCCACCCTTCGGGTTGTACCGGGTCGCTTGTGCCGAAACGAAAGATCGGCGCGCGCCCGCCCAGGGTGATATCCCACAGCGTTCCATAATCGTTATCGTAGGTGATAATACTCTGCAAACGCGGCTCTTTGCGACCCGCCATGTACGACGGGTACATGAGTCCTTGGGGGAGGATTTGGCGCGTCCAGACTTTGGAACTTGTGTCCGCTTGAACCCAGCGTTCGTAGAACGTGTCGCCGTCGCGGGAATTGTTCTGCACCTCGAAGCCAAAGAGTCCCTTCGACTGAACCTTTTTGGGCGCGCGCCCATTTCCAGAGGAGGCGGAAACGCCGTAGTCGCGCGGCAGTGCGGCGCGACGCTGATACAGTTCCGCCGTGGCGTTGTCCAACTGCGCGTCGGAGCCGAGCGCGTAACCTCCGCGAAGGTCAGCGGGCGTTGACGCGTAGTCGTCGTAATCGAGGTTCGGCGAGGCGGCGCCGTTATGGTCGTAGTAGCCGTAACTATCGACGCTATAGCCATTTGAGGAATAGAGCGAGTTGGGCGAATTAAAATCGGGTATGTCGTCGTAATCGAGCGGGTCTGTCTCGTCGTAATAGGGCGACGCCGCAAAGCTCTCGGCGCACGCGGCGCACAGGAGTAGCGCGAGCAGACACATTACGCCAGTGTAGGCGTGTAAATCGATTATTTTAAGACGCTTAAGTACAGGGGAACTCATGGCGGGCGTCCGGTTGCAATGCACAGTCAAGCGTCGTCCCAACTTGGTAGACCACGCGCGTGGGGCGCACGGTCTGGACGACGCGGTCGTCGCAAAGTACCGACTTTTCGCCAGAAAGTCAAGTGATTTAATCACGCAGACGCTACGTCTGAATTACATGTGGAAATCACGAGATACATTTAGTAGAAATGCAGAAGAAGAGGAACCAAGCGTCCGGCAAAGTCTATATTGCAAGGACGCTTGGAGCAATGGGGGAATCAGTCGAGTTTCAGATTTTTCGCCATGGCGTAAAGTTCTTTCTCGAGCGTGTAGGAGCGATACCGTAACGCTTCCCACTTTGGCGCAAGTTCCGGCGCGAGGAGTTTGCAGAATTCCTCCAGACTGCGCAACGACTCCTGAAGCCTTGCAAAATTCGCCACAACAATCTTTGTGAGACTACCGCGCTGGTATTCGTCGGCGGTCGAGATCGACACGCCCACGTCGTGAGTTGTGTCGCGCGCGAGCATGCGTTGCTCGCGGTCGAGCCGTTCGGAAACCATTGCGAACTCATGACGCGTTTCTTTCAGTTGTGCGGTCAGATCGGCGTCGTCGCTCAGAAAACGGCAGGCGTCTTCCAACACGCGAAGCGCCTCGCGCCCGCGATTGACGCTTGCGTCGAGAATGCGGTAAAGATTACGTGCGACGATTGTGGAATCTGTTGTGGAAGTCATGTTATCGAACTCGTTCCTTGCGAAGGCGCATAAACGGCGAATCTCAATAGTTGAAAAAATTATCCCACTCGTGGTCGAGCTGATGCAACGCTTGCTCCATCGAGACGACGCGAAACTGCTCCACGTTCGATCCGTCAGGTCGTTCGTGTTCACGTTCCTCTAAGATATTCTTTTCACGCAATTTGCGTAAGGCGTCGCTCGATTCAAAATCGACGTGGAGATTGAATTTCTCCAAGAGCCATCGTTCGGCGTCGTCGTCGATTTCGCGTTCCGTCGACCAGCGCTCACGACGTAGCGTCATGATATAACCGAGCACGAACTCTTTGATCTCTTGTAACTCTGCGGCGGTTGTGAGTACGTCGACGACAGAGAGATTTGTGGCCAGCGTATGGTAGTAGAGGCGACGCGCATATTTCTGCAGGTACGCCGTGCGCCTGTTCGCAAAGCCCATAACGCTCTTGAACGCCGCAAGGAGAAAGCCGATTGCCATAAGAATAAAGGTCACAGTCGACAGGACGCTAAAGATAATTTTAGCAATAGCGGAACCGGCGCCGGCGAAAAATGTTCCGCCGATCTTCATGCCGTCAAAGAGTGGAAAACGTAATTTCACACGTGGCGCTATCATGTTGAGTCGTTCTAAGTCGACGTCTTTAAATAGCTTAATAACGATTGGGTCGTTCACGGCGACGTTTGCGCTCCCGGGGGTTTCCGCCTCGTCGCAATGTTCTGGGTTCATACGCGCAATCACGCAGATACGACTAATCCTTTCGCTTTGAATCGTAAGATCGGCGCCGGAACATTGCCAGCGTGGAAATCTTACCGGCGGCGCGGTGGTTACGCCGCGAATAAAGACGTGGTAGTCGCTATAGTCGTCGTAGACGGCAACGACCGGTAGCGTGCCGGGGCGTTTGAGACTCATGGCGCGATCGAGCGCGGCGCGCGGTAATTCAAAGTAGTTGCAAGCCTGTAGTAGTTCGCGTAGACCTTCTAGAAAGTCGGTGCGCGCAACGTCGCGTTCCTGGACGCTGAAGACGCGTTCGAATTTTAAGTCAGAGTCTAAGTCAAAGGGGGCAAAGGCGTTATGTAGCTTGAGATTGTGTTCATGGTAATCAAAGTGAAAGCGCGCCGCGCTCAATTTGACAAATTCCAGGAGTAATTCTATCTTTTGCGGATCTTCGACCTCTTTAGCAAGTTCCTCGACTATGAGTTCTAAACGTACGGGGATAAAGTTTTCACGCTGATCAGCGTTGGGGGGCGAGAAGTCGGCGTCGAAGAGCGAGTGTTTAACCAAGCGCGGTCGAAAGTAGGGAAACCATCGCGCAAGTTGTTGGCAAATAATGTCAAATGGTTTAAAGATTGTGTCTAAAACGGTTCGACCGTCGGTAAGATAAAGGTCTTGTGGAACACTAAAGATTCCGCGTAGGATCCGGTTGAGTTCAGTGCGAAGTTTTACCGCCATTGTAATATCCCACTTGCACAATTTAGTCGGAATAACCAGGGATGCTGACTATTGTCAAGACAACCGGTTTTTATTGTAGGCGATCCCGGAGTAGAGTCAAGGTTTGATATCATTAGAGCTTGGCGTTAAAGGTCGTCTCGTACGGCGAACTTCCAGACTCAACAAGCAGGACGACGCGTATATGAATAGGAAAAGGATTAGAAGAAAAAAACGGCGCGTTAACTCGGTCCGAGCGACGCGCCGTTTTAAGTCTTTTACTTGTCGTCAATTAGGCGTTGCGTTAAAGCAATGCGGGATTGACGAGTCGCCTTCGCGACGGCGTCACGCCGTTGTTTTCGCCTTCTTTCTGACGAGCCTTTCGATACTCTGGGTCGAAGTAGAGCTTTGCCGTTTCGTTACGTTCTTCCTCGGGCACTTTGCCTGGGGTATAGACGGTGAAGTCAATGGTTGTATTCTTTTTGAGCTCTACGACCCAGCCGCTGGTGTCAGGCGTAGTGTACTGCATATCGATGAGCATCTCTGTGTCGTCAAAACGAAGGGAGTAACCGTCGGCTTCGCGGACGTCGCCGCTTGTGAAGCGGAACGCTCCGGTGATATACACGCGATAGACGCCCTTGGGCACGCCGTCGTTACGTCGGAATGTATGGAGCGAGTAATGACCGTGTTTATCAAGATCGCATCGACCTAAATAGAAGCCGTCGGTGAAATAGATCGTGCCCGTTGACAAGGGAGCGCCGTCCTGAAAGGCGACGGTTCCGTCAACGTGGACGTAATTCGAACAGCCAGAAGTTAGGAAGAGTAAGGTCGTTACAGCGAATGCGCCGAGTAGACGTAGAGCGTTTGACATTGCGATTGACCAGCAAAGTTAGAGCGTCTCAGTAAATCATTCTTCGGTAGCCGAGCCGCTGGGCGGGTTATCGTCGAGCGTGATGTTATATTTCATCGAGCCCTTAACGGTGACGGTCAGCCCACTGGAGTCAGGATTCATGTACTTGGAGTCAATGAGATTATCGGTTGTTCCGATTGTCTGGAAGGACGCTTCGCCGGTGGAAGTGGTAACGCCGCCAGCGCCGAAGGCGACCGCTTCGGTGATATAGACTTTATAGGTTCCCGGAGGCACGCCGTCGCCGGGTTTAAAGGTACGCATCTTAAATTCGCCGGTGGATTTATCGATTTCACCGCGGCAGAGCGTGTCTTCACTTACGAAGTTGACGGTGCCACAGAGCAACGGGGTTTGACCGTCGGAGAAAAAGACTTTACCGGTCACTTGCGCTTTACCGCAACCGACGGCGCACAGCGTGAGCATAAGGCAACACGCGAAGAGTAAGGAGCGTTGTTTCATGGGAGGTTTGTCCTGTGTAGATTTCAAAATTAAACGCGGGTGAAGCGACATAATTAAAAGCGTGGGCGCTACACGGTCGGCAGAGGCAGACACGCGAGCGCCCGGCGTTAAAACGCAACGCCAGGGGAAGCGACGCGCGTTAGCAGTTCGCGGCGCTTCCGTCAACGGCGTGTACGACTAAGTCGCTATCATTGGGAGATGGTGTGACCATCGTCCACGGTCGCGAGATAACCGATGATCGTTTGCGTCGTAGTGGAGCTGAGGAAGTGGACGGAACCGTCGCCATAGAGGAAGTTTCCGCCGGAGGGATGCCAGCTGCCCAAACCGCAGTTGATAGCGGCGGTTAGATTTTTGGCGAGGTGGTCATAGGGACCGTCGATACCGTTGGCGACATTACTGTACGGAGTGGATCCGTCGGTCGACCAGAACTGCACGACGGAACGGAGAATGTAACCGCAACCGGTGGTGTCGGCGCCACAGAGGTACGAGCAGTCGTGGCATTGGCTCCAGCCGTCAGTGTCCGGCGCCTTGGTATTGCAGACGCCTAGACCGTCGACTGGGATATGCTTTTCGCCGATGACCATCTGATTGCTCAGACCGTCGGTGACGCGAGCGAAGGTGTCACGACCAACGGACGGTTTGGTTTCATTACCGGCAACAGTCAGACGAGAACCGCGGAAGAAACCTCTCTGATAGGTCGCGCATTGATTGTCGTCGGTGACGCGGAAGACGCGAACGTGGTGGTGAAGGTCGTAGTCGTCCGCGTTCGCTATGCCGTTGTTCTTTTTATTGGAGTTGGTCGAGCCGATCATGCAGTAGTCAGTTTGCGGACCGGCAGAAACCTGTGCGTTTTCGTCGGATTCATATTCTTTTGCAGCCGCGCCAGAACGACGAGTCGGGCAGATCATGTAAGAAACGGACGAGAACCCTTTTTTCTGTTCCTCAGTCAGGTGACCGCCCCAAGCGCTATTGACGTCCCAGAAGTAAGAACCCAACGTGATGGGGTCAGAGCTGAAGCAGTCCCAAAGGTTCGTTTGTTCCGCGTACGGATAGAGGTAACCCCACATGGTGACACGGTGCCATGACTGAGCCGCTTGCGGAATAGTGCCGCGAATGTCGTGGAAGTTGTGAATCGCAAGACCAATTTGCTTCAGGTTATTGGTACACTGCATACGACGAGCCGCTTCACGAGCCGCTTGGACTGCCGGAAGGAGCAAACCGATAAGAATACCGATAATAGCGATGACGACAAGGAGCTCAACGAGCGTGAAACCACGCATGGCTCTGTTCAGTTTGGAAGTCATAAAAACCTCGTCGAGAAGGAGAAGTTAATGCTATCGAAAGGAAGAGACCTTTTCGGTCGACTAAATAAGCGGCGTGGAGCGCTTTAACACGCGCATACTACCTGGACTGGTAAAGACGCGTTCAAGGGTTCAATAAAAAAATATTTAATTCCGAGTAAGCAAAAACGGAATCGTCGATTGCTTAACTTTCGAACGCGTACAATTTAACGTCTAGGTAGGACGCCAAAACCTATGACTTTGGGCAATTTGCAACCTATTTCTCGCTGTTTACCTCTCTATCCAAAAGCGTGAAACAAGGCAAGTAATAATTAACCGATTTCGACCATTTTCTTATCATCGTAAAAGCCAAAACCGGGCGCCAAAAGGTATGATTTTTTGCATGTAACGACCAGAACGCCACAGCTCCGCATTTTAAACAAAACTGTTGGCTTTGTCAATACCTCGACAGGTCTATTTGCCAATTTTGTTTACAGGGGACGGGCGTATAAAAGACCGTGATCGCCGTGACCGCTTCGTATTTTTGTGTGGGCGTTAAGTCGCATAAAGGCTACAAGGAACCACCGCCTATAGACTTAGACTCAGACGTCGATTAATTGTTTCTATATTTATATCAGTTTTTTTCGCTTTTCTTGCTTTTTTTGACGGCAATGAACAAATCAAGTTCTGACCGTAATTGAATATATTAAATAGTTAAAATAGGAAAGAACGAAATGCGTTTCTTAAAGACGCAAACCGGTGAAATTACGCGTGTGCGCCTGTGTCTGGCGGTTGACGTTTATCTTGCGTGTAGTAAGATATATAGCGATTATGACGTCGTAACGAATCGCGACGTTGTGAGTCCATTCGCGTCAGTTTATTACGAGTCAATTGCGCGGTCGGACGTTTTAAGACGCTCGCGTTTGTCTTTGGCTTTTTATAGCGTCAAGACTCTTCAAGCGCAGAAAAACGTCACCTAGCGGCGCAACCCCTATATAATCCATAAGCATTGGAGATTTTGTCGAAATGATAGTCACAGGCAGATGCTTAAGTTACCTTAGCGGGGCGTTGATTTCCCTTGCCCTGCTAGTATGCGCGACTTTGTGCGCGCCTAATTATGCCCTCGCCGCGTCCGTGGCACAGGACGACGACGCGCAAGCGAAGTCGATTCAAACGCAAACGCAAAGCGACGTTACCGACGCTCAGCAGAGCCAATTGCAAGACGATCCGGAGTTGAGTTCCAAAGATCGCGTCTCCTTCTTCTCCCGTTTCGGTCTGTTGTGGCTCTTGGCGCTTTGCGGCGCGGTCGCCTCTCTTGTATTCGCCGTGAAATTTTTCAAGGCGATGATGCGCGCGGACGAAGGAAACGAGGAAATGATTAAAATCGCCGCGGCTGTGCGTAAGGGCGCTAACGCGTATCTGAAGCAGCAGTACAAGGTCGTTGGTATCTTCTTCGTGGTGATTTGGGCGTTTCTCATGTGGCTCGCCTGGGGCGTTGGCGTGCAGAATAAGATCGTTCCATGGGCGTTTCTCACCGGCGGTTTCTTCTCCGGTTTGGCCGGTTGGTTCGGTATGAAGACTGCGACTTGGGCGTCCTCACGAACCGCCGCGGGCGCGCGTAACTCTCTGAATGAGGGTCTACAAGTGGCGTTCCGTTCCGGCGCGGTTATGGGACTGACCGTGGTCGGTCTTGGTCTACTCGACGTCGTGCTGTGGTTCGGCGCGCTCTACTGGATCTTCCCGCTCTTCCACTGGACCATGACGCTTACGGAAATCACCGTCGTTATGCTCTGCTTCGGAATGGGCGCCTCTTCCCAAGCGCTCTTCGCGCGCGTGGGCGGCGGTATCTACACTAAGGCCGCTGACGTCGGCGCCGACTTGGTCGGTAAGGTCGAAGCCGGTATTCCCGAAGACGACCGACGCAACCCCGCCACGATTGCCGATAATGTCGGCGATAACGTCGGCGACGTCGCTGGTATGGGCGCGGACCTCTACGAGTCCTACTGTGGTTCGATCCTCTCCTCCGCCGCGCTGGGCGTGGCCGCTTACGCCTCTATGGGCGCGAACGTTAAGACGCAAATGAGCGCGCTCTTCCTGCCGATCGTCCTGGCCGCGGTTGGTATCGTTCTGTCGATTTTCGGCGTCTTCCTGGTTAGAACCGACGAAAAAGCCGATCAGGGCACGCTCCTTAAAGCGCTCGGTAAAGGCGTCAATCTTCCCTCGATCATTATTGGCGTTCTCTCCATTATCATCGCCATGATAATGCTGCCGGGTTCCGCTAAGTGGGCCGGCGCCTCGGTCGTTACCGGTCTGCTCGCCGGTTGGCTCATTGGCAAATGGACAGAATATCGCACCGCGTACGAATACGAACCGACCAAAGCGATCGCTCGCCAAGGTAAAACCGGTCCGGCTACCGTGATTATCGCCGGTATTGCCGAGGGTATGTATAGCGTTTGGGCGCCGGTCGTTATCGTTGGCGTCGCGACGATTCTCGCTTTCGGTTTCACCTCAAATTTCGATTTCGCTAATGTTAAGACCTTCTCGCTCGGTCTGTATGGCGTTGGTATCGCCGCGGTCGGTATGCTCTCCACCCTCGGCGTGACGCTCGCGACCGACGCCTATGGTCCGATCGCCGACAACGCCGGCGGCAACGCCGAAATGGCCGGTCTGCCCGAGGAAGTGCGTCAACGTACCGACGCGCTCGACTCGCTCGGCAATACGACCGCGGCGACCGGCAAGGGCTTTGCGATCGGTAGCGCCGCGCTCACCGCGCTTGCGCTATTGGCCGCTTACGTAGAAGAAGTTCGCGTAGGTTTCGAACGCTGGGGCGCCTCTGCAGTACGAACCCTAGAAGAAAAGACCGACGCCGCCCCGGGGTACTATAAAGTCTCCGAAAACTTCGTCGTGAAGTACGAAGGTAAGGACGTCGTGGAAGCGCAAAAGGCCGAACTCAAGAAGATCGGGCAAGAGTGGTTCCCGGAAACCTATCTCGTTATGCCGAACCAGGCGAAGAACCCCAATGAAGACGCCCCGATCTATCGTGGCGCGACAACGACCTGGAAAGAGTCGAATGAAAAGTGGGCCTCCATTAGCGCCAAACGCGGTCCGAATCTTATTACCCAGGAAATCGCTGATGCATGCCCCTTTATTCCCGCCAATAATAATGAATCCGCGGAAATGACGCGCGTCAAGACCGCCAATATGCTCGACTGGATGCAGTTCTACTCCTGCAACCTTCTGAACCCCAAGGTTCTCGTTGGCATTTTCCTGGGCGCTATGACAGTTTTTGTCTTCGGCGCGCTCACAATGACAGCGGTCGGTCGCGCCGCCTCCGGTATGGTCGAGGAAGTACGTCGTCAGTTCCGTGAAATTCCTGGTATTATGGAATACGAGAACGAACCGGACTACGAAACGCCCGTGGCGATCTCCACGCGCGCCGCTCAACGCGAAATGATCGTGCCGTCGTTGCTCGGTCTGATTATGCCGATCGTCGTCGGTCTCGTTCTGGGCGTCACTGGCGTGATTGGGCTACTGGTCGGTTCGCTCACCGCTGGCTTCTGTGTCGCTGTCTATATGGCTAACGCCGGCGGCGCTTGGGACAACGCCAAGAAGTACGTTGAAGCTAATATTGAGCCGGAACTGGGCGGCAAGCGCTCCGAGTGCCACAAAGCGACCGTCGTGGGCGACACCGTGGGCGACCCCTTCAAAGACACGACCGGTCCGTCCCTGAATATCATTATCAAGCTCATGAGCATGGTTTCCGTCGTTGCGGCTGGTTTCATTGTCGTTTTCGGCGGTTGGTTCTGATAATAACGCGGCGACGTTAAGTCGCTACGCGCGACCCATTAGGAAACGCGTTGACGTCAGAGGCGATTTCTCATATAATCGCCCCTGACGCAATGCGTTTTTTTATTGACGTGTACGGCGCATTCGCCACGCGACGCCGTGCCTAACTGTTTTGTGGAGCATCGCCTTGGGCGCTATACCATCGGGGTTGCCACGACTGATCGATAGTCGTTTTCCTTTCACCACGCGCGGTCGTCTTGCGAAGTGGTCTTATGAACTAGATCGCGTCAATGCGCTAGAGCCGAAATTTCAAAAGCTCAATGATCGCGAGCTGAAAAAATATAGCCTTTCCCTGCGATATCGCGCGCGTAGCGGCGAACCGCTTGCCAAACTTCTGCCGGAAGCCTTTGCTCTGGTGCGCGAGGCCGGCTCGCGCACGCTCGGTATGCGTCATTTCGACGTGCAGATCCTCGGCGGAATCGCGATCTTTAATCGTTCGATCGTAGAAATGCAGACCGGTGAAGGTAAAACGCTCACCGCGACCGCGCCTCTTTATCTGCGCGCGCTCGCGGGAAAGGGCGCGCTACTGGCCACTGTCAACGACTACCTTGCCGCGCGCGACGCCGAGCTTATGGGACCGATTTATAAAGCGCTCGGAATGAAAGTCGGCGTGATTCAAACGCAACAACAGACGGATCTACGTCGTGAAGCGTACCAGTGTGACGTCACCTACGGCACGGCAAAAGAGTTTGGTTTCGACTTCCTGCGCGACCGCCTGCTCCTGCGTCGTATTCGCGAGGGTCAAACGGATCTACTCGGCGCTATGCTGCGCGAACAGCGCGATACCAACGAACGCCCGACTCAGCGAATCGATCCCTACTTCTGCCTGGTCGACGAAGCTGACTCCATTCTCATTGACGAAGCGAGCACCCCGTTGATTATCAGCGCGTTGCCCACGGAAGAGCAGAAGCAAGAGGTAGAAGCCTATAAATGGGCGGCCGACTCTATTTACCAATTCATCGAGGACGAGGACTACACCTACGACCACGATAAAAAAGAGGTCGAACTCACGCGCGAGGGACGCCTCAAGGCGCGCCGTCTACCCAAGCCCGACGCTATGGGCTCCACCGGGTTGTATCATGTCTACGAATACATCAAGCGAGCGATCAAGGTTGACCGCGAGTTCCACCTCGATCAGCAGTATGTCGTGCGCGACGGCGAGATCGTTATTGTCGACGAATTTACCGGTCGTCTCGGGGAAGGACGCAAGTGGCGCGAGGGAATTCACCAGGCGGTCGAGGCGAAAGAGGGGGTTGAAATTACCGTCGCAACCGGTCAGGCGGCGCGCGTGACCGTACAGGACTTCTTCCTGAGATTCGAGCATCTCGCCGGAATGACCGGCACCGCCGCGGCTTCGCGTCGGGAATTATCGCGTATTTATAAATGTCATGTGATTCCCGTGCCGACAAATCGCCCGCCGCAGCGCATTGCCGAACCCACGCGCGTCTTTGCCACCGAACGCGCCAAATGGAACGCGATCGTTAATGAAATCACAGACTTGCACGCCATTGGTCGTCCCACGCTGGTCGGCACGCGTACTATCGACAAGTCCGAGATCCTCTCCGGTCTACTGAACGAGCGTAAATTAGAGCACAGCGTGCTCAACGCCAATCGTATTGCGGAGGAAGCGGAAATCGTCGCGGACGCCGGTCACTGGGGTAAAATCACGGTCTCCACGAACATGGCCGGACGCGGCACCGACATTAAGCTCCCTGAGGAAGTGCTCGAGATCGGCGGTCTCAATGTGATTTGTACCGAATTGCACGAGTCGGCGCGTATCGACCGCCAGCTCATCGGACGTTGCGGTCGTCAGGGCGACCCGGGAAGTTACCGACAGTATCTGTCTCTGGAGGACGAAATCCTCGAAAAAGCTTACGGTCCTAAAAAAGCCAAAAAGATCAAGGACAAAGCCTTAGACGACCCCGACAGAGAGTATCCCGAAAAGATTAACATGTTTTATCGCGCACAAAAGAAGGTCGAGAAAAAGAGCTATCGTAATCGTAAGACAATGCTCTATTACGAGAAAGAGCGCAAAAAGATGCAACGCGGCATGGGACAAGACCCCTATTTGGACACGCCGAATTAACCGACCGGTTACCGCGAACGCGCTGTGACGACCACTGAGGAGACGCCAAAAATCGCAATGACGTCTCCTTATTTTTTTACCACAAGCGCGCGCAATTGTGACGACGCGTCGATCTTATTTTCGCGTAGTCTCTTTTATTTTCTCACAATCTCGCTATAATAGACGTTTTGCGTCTGGAACGCGTCGTGCGACGCGCTTGGTTAGACGTTTCGTTCTTAATACGATAAGGTTACAAAATGTCGGCTACATGCGTTATTGGTTTGCAGTGGGGCGATGAAGCGAAAGGTAAAATCGTCGATTTGTTGACGGCTCAAAACGAGGTGGTCGTGCGCTATCAGGGCGGCGCCAACGCAGGACACACCGTTGTTTTCGACGGCAAAAAATACAAGCTCTCCCTGGTTCCTAGCGGTATCTTTCGTGAGAACGTTAAGTCGGTCGTCGCCAGTGGCGTGGTGATCGATCCTGGCGCATTCCTGTCGGAAATTGAACGTCTGCGTGAAGGCGGCGTGAAAATCGAAAAGAATCTTCTGGTGAGCGAACGCGCGCATGTCATCTTCCCCTGGCACAAAGAAGAGGACAAACTCCTGAACGACTCCGGCGTGCGTAAAGAAGCGATCGGCACGACCCTGCGTGGGATCGGACCGTGCTATCGTGATAAAGTCGGTCGCTCCACCGCGATTCGTATCGGCGACCTGTATCGCGACGATTTCGACGAAAAAGTACGTCGTATTTGCGCTATTAAAAATTCCTACCTGCCCGGGTTGGCGCGCAACGAAGAAGCGCGCGCGCAATTGCAAACGCTCGACGCCGACGCGATTATCGCGCAATATCGCCAGTATGCGGAGCGTTTGCGTCCCTTTGTCGGCGACGCGGTCAACTTCCTGCTCGAGGCAGTCGACGCCGATAAAAAGGTTCTGCTGGAAGGCGCTCAGGGCGCTCTGCTCGACGTCGACTACGGCACCTTCCCCTATGTGACCAGTAGCAATAGCTCCGGCGTAGGCGTCACGGCCGGTTCTGGTCTTCCGGCGACCTTTATTAAGCGGATCGTTGGCGTCGTGAAGGCGTATACCACACGCGTTGGCGGCGGTCCTTTTCCTACGGAATTGAACAACGAAACGGGTCAGCGCATTCGCGATCGTGGCAATGAATACGGCACCGTGACCAAACGTCCGAGACGTTGCGGTTGGTTCGACGCGGTCGCCGTGCGATATTCCAGTCGCCTCAGCGGCGCCTCCGAACTGGCGGTCATGCTCCTGGACGTGCTCAGCGGGTTCGACCAGATCAATGTTTGCGTCGCCTACGAACTTGACGGCAAGCGCTTGGAATACTTCCCGAGCAACGTCGACGACCTTGCGCGCGTTACTCCAATCTACGAGTCCTTCCCCGGTTGGAGTGAGGAAATCAACGAGCTGACAAGTTACGAGCAATTGCCAAAAAACGCTAAGAGCTATCTGAATAATCTCTCGCGCATTCTCGGCAAAAAGATTGCGATCGTCTCCGTCGGTCCGGGTCGTGAACAGACGATCTTCTGTCCGTGATTTGCTTGCGTGTAGTTGGAAACAACCCTGTGCGCTGACCTTGTCTTGCGTATCATATTGCTACTGCCACGCCCCAACGCCGGTTCTTCGACGTTGGGGCGTTTTCGTCACTTGATTTATACGCTACGACGCTCTATAATCGTACCGACGCGAAGACGCGTCTTTCTCTAAATTGATTCATTGTTGAAACGAGGTTACGGCGTAATGTTCAGATTCTCTCTTAAATCCACGTGTGCGCTGTGCACGTGTTTGTTCGCGCTACTGTGCGGTAGCTTCGCCTCCTTCGCGTCGGCGCAGGAGGTCGTGATTGACGGTAAGACCTATCGTAAGATCTCCGTCGAGGAATATCGCGATAAAATGAAAGGGGGCTGGATCGGACAGATCGCCGGCGTCTGCTGGGGCGCGCCTACCGAATTCCGATATCTGCATCGCATGATTCCCGAGGAGGAAATGCCGCAGTGGACCAGCGAGATGATCAACGACGCCTTCGGACAGGACGACCTTTACGTTGAAATGACCTTCTTGCACGCGATGGAAAAATACGGGTTGGACGTCTCTATTCGTCAGGCGGGCATTGAGTTTGCCAATAGCGAATACGCGCTGTGGCACGCGAATGTGCACGGTCGTTCTAACCTGCGCGCTGGAATTGCCCCGCCGAACTCCGGCCGACCAGAGTTCAGCTCTTGTTCCGACGATATCGACTATCAGATCGAGGCCGATTACTCCGGGCTGATCTCCCCTGGTATAATGAACAACGCCATTCGTATGGGCGAGACTTTCGGCGCGCTCATGAATTACGGCGACGGTCTCTACGCTGGACAATTCATCGGAGCTATGTATAGCGAGGCGTTCTTTGAAACCGACGTCGTTAAGATCATCGAAAGCGCGCTACAGGCGATTCCGCAAGAGTGTCAGTATGCCGAAATGGTTCGCGACGTCTTAGCGTGGAAACGCGAATTCCCAAATGATTGGACCGCTTGCTGGCAAAAAATCAATGAGAAATACCACGAAAACCCCGAATACCGCAAGCATTCCTGTAGCGGCGCCTCCAGCGACTTTAATATCGACGTAAAGATCAACGGCGCCTTTGTTCTGGTCGGGCTGCTCTATGGCGAGGGCGACCTCGATCAGACAATCGTCCTAGCGACGCGTTGCGGTCAGGATTCCGACTGCAATCCTTCCAGCGCGGGCGGCGTCCTCTTTACGACCCTCGGTTTTAAAGCGCTGCCGCCGCGCTTCAGTGAAAAACTCGACGAAACGCGTATTTTTAGTCACACCCAGTATAATTTCCCCGCCTTGCTCGACGTCTGCGAGTCGCTCGCTACCCAAGCGGTTAAAAAAGAAGGAGGATTCATTCGTGAAGAAGACGGCGTGGAATATTACTACATTCCACGCGTTAAACCGACCCCCAGTAAACTGACCGCTTCCGCCAATCCAACCGACGAACCGTTGCAAGGGGAGCAGGGAAACTATACGCCCGAGGAACTCAAGCAGATCAAATTCCGCGAATACTCCCAAAAAGACGCTCTGGAGAAATTCTTCGATAACTTCCAAGTCTCCCACATGGGATCCGATATGCACCCCGGCTATCGCGCGGAATATCGTGGTAAAAAGAACGTCTTTATGACGCACCCGGAAGACCGCGTGGTCGGCGCGATTCTGTCCAAGGAAATCAAAGCGTCCCCCTATAAGGCTTTGAAATTTGATATCGCTCACCATCGTGCAGGCGACCAGTTGGGCGACTTCGAACTGATTATTAAACTCAACGGTCAAGAGGTTCAGCGCGAAACGATCTGTGAAGAAACTGTTGGCTCCGACGGGTGGAAAGAGATTGTCGTCGACCTCGCGCCTTATCAAGGCAAAGACCTGGTTATTGAACTTGTCAATCAACCGAACGGATGGAGTTGGGAAGCCGCATACTTCGCTGATTTGACCTGGCAGAAGTAAGCATAGCGACTACACGTGCGCTGATTCCGATTTAAACCCAAGCTAGACGCGTGAATTCATGCGTCTAGCTTTTTTCATGTTAAAAAAAGCTCTGTAAAAGTTTTGCTAATCGCTAAAAACAGAAGAATAGGTAGTTTTGTAAAAACGGTTAAAATTAAAAGACAGTTTGCGGGTTAAAATATAACGATAAAGCGGTCTAAGTGTTATGACATAAAGCGATACGACTGCAAGAAATTTTCTGTTTGGGCTAGATAGAAAAATAACAAAAAAGAGAAAAATTAAGTAAAGATTTAGTTGACAACTCCGCAAAAAAGTGTATATTCGTGGTAAATTATAGAAAACTGGTAAGTTTTCACGTCAAACAACCAGGCGCGTTTCCTGGAGGGCTGTTCGTCATCCAAAACGAGCCAATACTATTCCCCCCCCCCATGTAGGAGTAATCCAAATGAAAAAGTTGATGAGCCTCCTCGCGATCCTAGCGCTGGTTCTCTCCGTCCAAGTCGTCTACGCTCAAGACGACGCCGTCAAAGGTCCTGAAACCGACACTGTCGAACAAGCGACCAGCGAAGTTTCCGAAGTTCCGGCTCCTTGTGGCGCCGTTTGTGACGTTCCCGCGTGCGCTCCGGTTTGTGACGCCGCTTTCGCTCCGGTCTGTGCTCCCGTTTGTAAGACCGTCTGTATTCGTCCTTTCGCTCGCGTTCGTAGCCTTCTGAGCTGTTGCAAGCCCGTTTGCGCGCCCGTCGCTCCTTGCGCTCCCGCCGCTTGCGCGCCTGTCGCTCCTTGCGCTCCCGCCGCTCCGGTCGAGACTGTTGAACCCTGCAAGCCGGTCTGCGACATTCCTGCGTGCGCTCCCGCCGCTCCGGTCGAGACTGTTGAACCCTGCAAGCCGGTCTGCGACGTTCCCGCGTGCGCTCCCGCTACTTGCGCTCCGGTCTGCAAGCCGATCTGCTGCAAGCCCCTGCGTATCAAGCGCGTTTGCGTCAAGCCCATCTGCATTAAGCCCTTCCGTTGCTGCGCTCCCGTCGCTCCTTGCGCGCCGGCCGCTTGCGCTCCGGTTGCTCCTTGCGCCCCGGTTTGCAACTGAGTCTTATTAAGCTTAGATTCAGCACACAAAATATTAAGTCTTATATCTGAGGTCTAATCAGGTTGGACTGCCGAATGTCAGGCTCGCTTGGCATTCGGTTTTTTTATGCCTCACCGCGTCGACGCTTTAAGATTCCTTTAAGAGTTCACACCCTGCGCTTGCCTTTTCTTCCCTTGAAGACGACGACGGCTCTGATTCGCCTATTTCTCTATCGATTTCCTGGTTCGCTCTCACTTTGTGCACAACTCTTATTTCGTCGGCGCTCTTGGTTTTAATAGCCTTTCTGCTCAATACGCGTTCAATCGCCTTACGGTTGGCGCCCCTTACGGTCGTGGATTTGTTTCCAGCGCTTGAAAGCACAAAAAAAGCGGAAAGACGTAACGCGTCCTTCCGCTGTGTGACGTTTGATTCATTGGCGCGTCATGTGGCGCCGTTAAGCATTTAGATAAACTTACGCGTTCTTCTTCGCAAATTCCAGCATGAAGTCGCGCAGAGCGACGACGCCTTCGCGCGGCATGGCGTTGTAGATGGAGGCGCGTTCGCCGCCGACGCTACGGTGACCGTTGAGGCTCGTGAGATTATAGTTCTTCGCTTCCGCTTGGAACTGCTTGTCGAGTTCTTCTGTCGGCAGACGGAAGGAGACGTTCATGAAGGAACGATATTCCTTATTGCCATGGACGCGATAGAATCCGTTGGAGGCGTCGATGACGTCGTAGAGCAACTTTGCCTTTTCGAGATTGCGTTCATACATGGCCTGCAGCCCGCCCTGTTCTTTGAGCCAGTCAGTGACCAGCTGCATGATATAAATACCAAAGGTCGGGGGAGTATTGAGCATCGAGTCTTTTTCGGCGAGTTTCTTATAAGAGAACATCGAGGGGAGGTCGTCTGCGCTCATGGCAACGAAATCGTCGCGCATAATGACCAGAGTGACGCCGGCAGGACCAGCGTTCTTTTGGGCGCAAGCGTATAGGACGCCGTATTTTTCGATATCGACGGGTCGGCTGAAGATTTCACTGGACGCGTCGCAGAACAGCGGCAGTTCGACTTTCGGTTCGCGCGGATACTGAATGCCCTCGATCGTTTCATTAGCGCAGTAGTAGCAGTAAGCGGCGCCCGGGGTAGTGTGGAGTTCCTCATCGGTCGGCTTGCGTACGTAGCCTTCTTCTTTGTTGTCCCAGATCACATTGACTTGACCCTGCGTGCGCGCTTCCGACGCCGCCTTCTTGCTCCAGTTACCGCTGACAATGTAGTCCGCCGACTTGCCAGTGTTGCGAATAATATTCATCGGCAACATGGCGAATTGCGTCAGCGCGCCGCCCTGCAGGAAAAGAATCTGGTAATTGTCGGGAACGTTCAGCAGTTCGCGTACGTTCGCCTTCGTGCGCGCGAGAATCTCGCCGAATTGCTTGGAACGATGGCTGATTTCAAGAATGGAAGCGCCGCAACCGGGTAGACACAGCAGTTCTTCTTGAGCTCGTTTGAGAACAGAAACCGGTAATACAGCAGGTCCTGCGGAAAAATTATACATACGTTCCGACATGGAAATCTTCCTTTCGAATGACTCGCGACGATGATTGAACTTTACGTTGTGGCGCGGCACGCGTTTGTGTCGCAACAATCGCGTGACCAGTATCAGGCTGATTATATGTCCAGGCGCAGGCTCTAACAGGGGGGGCGCGTCGGCTACAACCGCCTGTGTCGCTCTAACTCCTTGCCATGTGTAAACAATCGTGACGCGACTGTGATATTACCGTTCTGGAATCGTGTGACACACGACGCCTTGTAACTTCCCTTTTTTTTGAGAATTTCATCGGATCTTATTGACAACGACAATCAAATCTCTTAGATTTTTATCACAGGGTGCCTGTGCGCGCCTAGCGGCTAACGCCCTGTGATGTACGACTCGATTGACACGATACAAGCGCGAACGACTCCGTTGACGCTTGTGATTTTTTAACAGTGGACACGATATTATGATCGAACCTGTTACTCTTATCCCCGAAGTTTTTTCACGCGACCTTGGCTTACCGGTCGATCAAATTCGCGCAACTCTCGAGCTTATCGAAAGCGGTTGCTCCGTGTCCTTTATAGCGCGTTATCGTAAGGAACAAACGTGTAATCTTTCCGAACAAGACGTCGCGCGTATCGCCGATCTATATGCCAAACGTCGACAGATCGCCGATCGTAAATACTCTTATCTCAAAACGATCGAAGCGCTCGGTAAACTCACGCCAGAGTTGGAGGAGCAAATCCGTAGCGCGCGTACTTCCCAAGTTCTGGAGGATCTCTATCTTCCTTTCCGTAGTAAAAATAACCAAGCGGCTCATCAGGCCGTTGCGAACGGTCTAGGCGCGCTCGCCGACGCTATTTTAAACGCTACAGACGGCGCGCAAGATCTCAACGAACTGGCGCAAAGCTACGTCAACCCCTATAACAATGTCATGACGGTTCAGGACGCGCTCAATGGCGCCGCTACGATTATTGCCGAACGCGTCGCGGAGGACATTGAACTGCGTCAAAAGGCGCGCGAGGTCATTGCTCACACCGGAAAATTATCGATCACAAGCCCTGAAAACACCGCCGACGCCGCGACCGACGCTCAAAAGAACGCATACGAGAACGTCCACGACCCGGTGAAAGTCGAACGCTATAAGGAAAAAATCCGCGGCGATAAGGAATTTGAACGACTCGTTAATTCCACTTTGCCGTTACGTAAGCTTGCCGCGTCTGACGCGCTCCTGCTATTTCGCGCTGAAAAGCTCGACGCCGTACGCTTAAATCTCCAGTTCGACTCTGAACAGATTCTTGAATCCGCTTACGAACGTTATCTCCTCACGGCTCAAAGCGAACGGCCCTACGCCGAGTTTATTCGCGCCGCTGTCGATACTGCGCTCAATACGCTCCTGACGCCCGCGCTGACCGAAGAAGCTTTGCGCGATTTGTTCGAACGTTCGCAAGATCATACGCTCGCCGCTGTTACGAAGAATCTGCGCAACGTCCTTTTGCGTAAACCTCTGACCGGTCGTCGCATTCTTGCGCTCGCGTCCCAACTCTCGAGCAGTACCGCGCAATGCGTCGCGATCGACCAGTTTGGCAATCTTCTCGAGAGCGCGACGGTTTATCTCATCGGTTCGAATCGCCACGAGGAACGCGCGATCGCTACAATGACCGCGCTGATTCGCAAATATAATCTTTCCGTGGTCGCTATAGCGCTGGGAGTAAGCAAAAACGGCGAAGCGTTTGTCTCTAAAATGCTCAAAGAAAATTTCGCGGATCAAGACGTCGCCTATTTCATCGTAGACGACAGCGGCGCCCCGCTCGACGCGGAAGCGGAAGCGGAACTCTTCGGAAAGGGTTCGAGCTTCTCATTTGCGAGCGAACGTGAGAAGCGTTGTCGCTTGGCGCTGTCCGTCGCGCGACGCGCGCTCAATCCGATCCTGGAATATTCCCGTCTGAATCCCGAAACGCTCTCGCTCGGCTTGCGCCAGCGCACGCTCAATCGTAAGGCGTTGCGCGACGCGGTCACGGCGGAATTCTCGCGTTGCGTCAATCTTTTCGGGGTCGATCTTAACCGCGTCGACGCCGCGTTGTTACGCTACGTTTCGGGGCTGAATGCCGCGACCGCGAAGATTATCGTCGATTATCGTAACGCGCACGGATCGTTTAAAACGCTCTCGGAACTTCCGGGTATTTCCGGTATCGGCGAGAGCGCCTATCAGCAGTGCGCCGGTTTCCTGCGTATTTACGGCGGCGATAACCCGCTCGACGCGCTGGCGATTCACCCGGAAATGTACGGCGTTGTCGATAAAATCCTCGAAAAGTGCGGGCAAACCCGCGACGACCTCAAGGACGCCGGTAAACGCGCCTTGCTCCAAGACGCGCTTCAAGCGCTTGACAAAGAACAATTGACCACGGAACTTGGCGTGGGGCAGTACGCGCTCAAGGATATTATCGCGGAACTCCAGTCGCCCGAGAGCGCCGCTAAGGTCAATTACCTCACCCCGATCTTAAAGAAGGGAACGGTTCAGCTCGAGTCGCTACAGCCCGGCATGGAACTTACCGGCGTGGTGGTGAACGCGACTAATTTCGGCGTCTTTGTTGACGTCGGCGCTCAAGAGACCGGCTTGGTACACACCAGCCGACTCAATACTCAATACGTCAAAGACGCGCGAGATTACTTGCCCATTGGTCAAGTGGTTACCGTCTGGGTCGTGTCGGTCGATTTGGAACATCGACGTTTGGCGCTGTCCATGCTCAAGCCGGGTACGGAATTCGTACGCACGCGTCGTCGTAACGCTCGTCGTTCCAACGAGCAGAGCCGCGGCGAAGACGAGGCGCGAGAGTCCAGAAGACCTAAACGCGATAACGCGCGTAGCGACGATAGTTCTGAACGTGCGCAACGCGAACGTGGAGAAGACGGCGCTCGTGCTCGTGGCGCGCATAATCGTGGTCGACGCGATCGCGCGGAACGTGGCGAACGTTCACATAGCTCGCGCGTCATTGACGTTCCCGCGAAGCCCAAAAAGCCGACGCCTCTGTCTGAGGAAATGAAGCAGGGTAAAGAACCGCTCAGAAGCTTCAGCGACCTGTGGCAGTTCGCGATGCTCAATCAAATTGCCGACGATGAAAAATAATTAAGCTCAAGCAACTGCTGGCGCGCTCTTGCGCACGGGACGTCACAACGACGTAATACGTTGCGTCGAATAACTTTATGATTTATACTAGGCAAGCGCGTCGTTTGGCGCGGCGCGCTTGAGACGTGTTGATTCTGTGATATTAGCTCAAATCAGTAGCGTTGCCGCTTATCTGCCACAAGACCGGCTCGACAACGCCGCGCTGGCGAAGGTCTTTCCGAAATGGACGCCGGAAAAAATCTCGCGTAAACTCGGTATTGACGTCAGACCAGTCGCCGATAAGAACGAAACGGCTGTCGATCTTGCGGTCTGTGCGGCTCAGCGTCTCTTTCAGGAGGGACTTGCGCGGCGCGACCAGATCGATTTCGTCATTCTGTGTACGCAATCTCCCGATTATTTTCTGCCGACTTCCGCATGCCTACTGCAGGATCGACTCGGTCTGCCGAAGACTTGTGGCGCCTTTGATATTAATCTGGGATGTAGCGGATACGTCTATGGTCTGAGCGTCGCGAAAGGTTTGATCGAATCGCGCGTCGCGAAAAAGGTGCTCTTTATAACCTCAGAGACCTATACGAAATATATCAATCCGGAAGATCGCGTGACGCGTCCGCTCTTTGGCGACGGCGCCGCGGCGACGCTCTTGGAGGCGGTCGACGTTCCTGCCGCCACGTGTGAGCAGAGCAATGACGTTTTTTCGCGCCACGCGACGCTCGGACCCTTTGAGTTTGGAACCGACGGTTCCGGCGCGGAGTTGCTCATGGTTCAGGCCGGCGCGGCGCGTATGACCGCTACGCCTGAGACTAAGATTCCTGTTGTCGCGGCGACCGGAAACTATAATTCGCGTGAAGAACTCTTTATGCACGGCGCCGGTATTTTTAATTTCTCTATTGAGGTCGTGCCCGAGCTGGTCAAACGCTTCGACGCCATGACGCAAGCGCATGGCGAGCGCGTCGACGCCTATATTTTTCACCAGGCCAATAAATTCATGCTTGATCGTCTTCGTGAACTTTGCGACGTTCCAGAAGAGAAATTTTACAACAATATGCAAACGCGTGGCAATACGGTCTCCAGTAGTATTCCGATCGCGCTCATCGACGCGATGCGCGACGGTAAGCTCCATCCGGGCGATTTAGCGCTACTGGTCGGTTTTGGCGTAGGACTCTCCTGGGGCGCGTGTCTGGCGCGCCTTCCAGAGACCTTCCGCGTGGCGTCGTTGCGCTAACGCATCTATTGCGCGAGCGTTGCGCCGCGCGCCTTCTTAACTCTTGCCCGACATAGACGCGTAGCTTTCCACACGCCGCTGCTCGGGCTATTTTTCACTAGCAAACGCTATGACACAAGAACAAGATAAAAACGAAAACACCGTCGGCGCCGCCGCTCAAACGAGTCAAAAAAACGCCAAAGCTTGGGGCGGAGTCTTTACCGAAGCGACCGACGATCGCATGGAAAAATTCTCCGAGAGTATTAGTTTCGATAAGAGAATGTACGCGCAGGATATCGCCGGATCTATCGCGCACGCGCGTATGCTCTGCGACGTCAATCTGCTTAGCGCGGAGGAATTCCGGGCGATCGAAGCGGAACTTAATGCGATTAAAGAACGAATAGAACAGGGCGTTTTTCAGTATTCCACGGCGCTGGAAGACATTCACATGCACATCGAGAAGGCGTTGATCGACAAGCTCGGCGACGTCGGTCGTAAACTTCACACCGCGCGCAGTCGCAACGACCAGGTCTCCACGGACTTTCGCCTGTGGATTCGCGACGCGATCGATTCCCTCGACCGGCTCCTGGCGCAACTGCAGCGCGCCTTTGTCGCGCGTTGTGACGACGATTTTGACGTGGTCGTGCCTGCGTATACCCACACGCAACGCGCGCAGCCGGTTCTTGCGCCGCACATCTGGCTCGCGTATGTCGAAAAGTTCCAACGCGACCGCGAACGCCTGCAAGATTGTCGCAAACGTGTGAACACTCTCAGTTTAGGCGCCGCCGCGTGCGCCGGAACCAGTCTGCCGATCGACCGTGCTAAGACCGCGCAATATCTTGGATTCGAAGCGATTGCCGCCAATAGCGTCGACGTTTCCAGCGACCGTGACTTCGCTCTTGAATTCGCCTTTGACGCAGCGCAAATCGCGCTGCATCTCAGCGGCTGGGCGGAAGATTGGATCTGGCAGTCTACCGTGGAATTTTCCTTCCTCAAACTCCCGCAGTCCTTCTGCACCGGCTCCTCGATTATGCCGCAGAAAATTAACCCCGATACGCTGGAACTCATTCGTGGAAAAAGCGCGCGCGTGATCGGTAATTTGACCGCGCTCATGACGCTCGTCAAAGGATTGCCGCTGGCGTATAATCGCGACCTGCAAGAGGATAAAGAGCGCGTCTTCGATTCATACGATTCCGTCGCCGACTCGCTTGCGATCGCCGCCCCACTGGTCGCCGCCACAAAGCTCGACCGCGATTCAATCGCCAAGCGTATCAACCAAGGCTACCTTGACGCCACCAGTCTCATGGAATATCTCATTCGTTGCGGCGTGCCGCAACGCGCCGCGCATGGTATCGTCGGCGAACTTGTGCGCGTGGCGGTTGATTCTCATCGCGCGCTGGCGGAACTGCCACTGGCGACCTTCCAAGACGCGTGCGACCTGATCGAGCAGAACGTCTACGACTACCTCGGCGCCGACAATGCGGTCAAGGCGATGCAGTCCTACGGTTCCACCGCGCCGTCGCAGGTTCGCGCACAAATTGAACGCTGGAAGGAAAAGCTGGAGCTGTAGCTTTCACGGCGCGACTTCATGTCGCGCGTAGTTCACAAACGTCCATATCGTCAGCCCTTAGTGTAACGAGGCGCTCATGTCGTCGAAAGACCGTTGGAATCAAGAAGAACCGCTAGAGCCGGATCAACTCGACGAGGTTGTGCCGCTACAGGTCGAATCGTCCTGGCAGATTCCCGAACAGCCCGGGGAAGTCGCCAGGCGCGTCGTCGACGACTCTCAGGCCGGTTGGCGACTCGACCAGTTCCTCGCCGCGAAATTCCCGCAATATAGTCGCGTCTTTCTGCGTAAGATTATCCAGGCGGAAACTGGCGTCGACGTCGACGGTCTGCACGGCAAGCCGTCCTTTCGTCTCAAGCCTGGCTCGGTCGTGTCCTTTCGCGTGGTTGAACCGCCGCGAGAGTCGCCGATTCCCGAGAATATTCCGCTGGATATCCTCTATGAAGACGACGACTTAGCTGTCGTTAATAAGCCTGCCGATATGGTCGTGCACCCCTCCAGAGGACACTGGTCCGGCACGCTGGTCAGCGCGTTGGCGTATCATTTCGCCGGTCAGCTCAGTAGCAATCGCGGACCAGCGCGACCTGGTATCGTGCACCGCCTCGATCGCGACACCAGCGGCGCTATTATTATCGCCAAGAACGACCAAGCTCACGCTGGTCTGGCGGCGCTCTTTGAGACCAAAAAAATTCAAAAAGAATATTTCGCCATTGTTTTGGGTAATCTCAATGCCGACCGCGAAATTGTCGATAAACCGATTGGTTTGCATCCGCGGTTTCGCGTTAAAATGGCAATTGCCGAGCCGACCGACCCGAACGCCAAGCCGGCGCAAACCTACTTTGAAACAATCGAGCGCTTTCGCGGGTTCTCCACTATGAAGTGCCTCCCCAAGACCGGGCGCACGCATCAGATCCGCGTGCACCTGACCAGTTTGGGATTGCCGATCTTGTGCGACAAGCTCTATGGCGGTCGCGCTGAAATCACGGTGGAAGAACTTCAGGGCAAGGTCGATCGTTTTCCGAAAAAACACGCGAACGGTCAGGAGGCGGTGGCGCAAGGGCGCCTGCTCCTGGCGCGTCAGGCTCTGCATGCGCGTAAGATCACCTTTACGCATCCTCGTACTGGTCAAGAGTTGGAGATTGAAGCGCCACTGCCGAGCGATTTGCAGAACACTTTGGACGCTCTGAGACAATACAGGGCGCTATGACGCGTGACCACGCCGCTTTTCAACGTTTAGATTTACAATAAAGCGTATTGAGATGACCGAAGCACATAATAACCTAACCGACTCCAATGCGTCTTGGCGCGCGTTATATCCCTTTGAATCGCATTTTGAAACGATTGGCGGGTTCAAAATGCACTATCTCGACGAGGGGCCAAAGGACGCGGATCGCCCCACGATCCTATGCTCCCACGGCAATCCGACCTGGTCCTTTATCTTTCGCGACGTTGTTAAGGCGTTCTGTGATCAGTATCGCGTGATCGTGGTGGATCATATCGGTTGCGGTCTTTCGGAAAAGCCGTGTAAGTCGAAATATCCCTATGGTTTGCAGCGTCGCGGGGACGACCTGATCGAATTAATCGAAAAGCTCAATCTCAATCGCATTGCGCTTGTGGCGCACGACTGGGGCGGCGCGGTTGCAATGAACGCCGCCACGCGTATTCCCGAGCGTTTCGAACGCATTGCGCTCATGAATACCGCCGCATACCTATCGAATCGCGTGCCGAAACGTATTCGACTCTGTCACATTCCGTTGCTAGGGCGATTCCTACTGCAAGGTTTGAACGTCTTTCCACGCGCCGCGACTAAAATGGCGACCGCCAAAGGCCTTACGCAACCGGTGATTGACGGTCTACTGGCGCCCTACGATTCCTGGCGCAATCGTATCGCGGTCTGCGAATTCGTGCGCGATATTCCCATGTCGAAGAGTCATCGCTCTTACGAAGCGCTTAAAGGAACGCAGGAACGTTTGCATGTGTTTGCCGACAAGCCGGTCGCGCTTATCTGGGGCGCTAAAGACTGGTGTTTTCCGCCGGAAGTTTTTTTAGAAGAGTTTCTGAAATACTATCCCAACGCCTATGTGTGCAAGTTGGAGCAGGCCGGTCATTATCTGCTTGAAGATCAGACCGACGAAACGCTTCAGGCGCTACGACATTTTCTACAAATGTAGCGAACGCCTGCGTTACGCCATCGTACTGTCATGTGTGCGCCTAAACTCAAATGTCAGAGGAACATTCGTAAATGACGTCTGAACGAACCGACGAAAACGCGCCTGAGGTCGCGCAACTCTCCTCACAAAATCGCCTCAAAAATCTTAGCGCGCTCTTGGAAGAGTTTGGGCAAATGCGCGAGGCGATTGAATCGGAACTTGGCAAGGTCGTCGTCGGTCAGCGTCAGGCGATTAAGGAGATCTTAGCGGCGATTTTCACGCGCGGGCATTGTCTGCTCGAGGGCGTGCCCGGTCTGGCCAAGACGCTCACCGTCTCCACGATCGCTAAGATTCTCGACGTAAGTTTCCGTCGTATTCAATTTACGCCCGACCTCACGCCCTCTGATATCACCGGCGCAACGATTCTCGAAGAAGACGCCCAAGGCAAACGCTCCTTCCGCTTTGTCGAGGGTCCGGTCTTTACTAATATTCTGCTGGCGGACGAAATCAACCGTACGCCGCCGAAAACGCAGTCTGCGTTACTACAGGCAATGCAGGAGCGCGAGGTCACCATTGGCAATCAGACCTATCGTCTACCGGAGCCGTTCCTGGTCGTCGCTACGCAGAACCCGATCGACCAAGAGGGCACCTACCCGTTGCCGGAGGCGCAGCTCGACCGATTTATGTTCAATGTGAAGATCGACTACCCTACGCTGGAAGAGGAAGAGAAAATCCTCACCGCCACCACTCGCGGGGAAATCGCCGTTCCTAATAAACTCTTGAACGCTAAGATCTTACTGGGTATGCAACGCTTGGTCTCTAGCGTTGCGGTCGGTCCTTACGTGATTCAATACGCCACGCGCCTGGTACGCGCGACGCGTCCGACTGATTCTAGCGCGCCCGACTTCATTCGTGAACTGGTCGATTGGGGCGCCGGTCCGCGCGCCGGTCAATATCTCATTAACGGCGGTAAAGCCTTTGCCGCAATGGACGGACGGTTCTCCGTCTCAATTGAGGACGTTAAAGCCGCGGCGTTACCGGTGTTACGCAAACGAATCGGCGCAAATTTCCAAGCGCAGGCCGAGGGCATGACAGTCGACGCGATTATCGCCAAGCTACTAGAGACTGTTCCGACGCCGAAGATAGAGAAATTCCAAAAATAGCGCCGAACAGGATTTAGTCTCTCACGAACGACACGGCAAGCATTTCCACACGCTCTAGATATTCTTTTCCCCACGAATGTGCGCCAATGCGGAGTATTCGCGCGCAAGTTCTGCGTCGTCGGGACGCTCTTCCAGCGCGCCCTGATAGGCGCTCAGCGCGTCGTCGTATTCCCCGAGGGCGGCGAGCGTGCGCGCCAGCTCTATGCGCGCGTCAACGTAATTCTCGTCGATTTCCAACGCCGCATAGAATCTCTCGCGCGCCGCGGTAAAGTCGTCCAGACGCATGAGAACCATACCGAGTCGGTAATATAACCCCGCGTCGGGGCCGTTCATGAGCGCCGCGATACGATAGACGCGTAGCGCCTCGAGATAATCGCCGCGTTGCTCCAAACGCCAGGCGCTTTCGTAAAGCGCGTACACCTGACGACTTAGCGCGTTTTGCCAATGTTCGCGAATCGCTTCGGTCGGATCGAGCGCGGCGTTCTCGCTGGACTCGTGCTCCTCTTGGGGAACGATAAGCGCTTGAAAACGTTCGGGGTCGGCGAAAATGGAGTCGGATTTCATCTCGCGCATGGTCGCAGGCGTTGAAACGCTCTTGGCGTCGACGTCGGCGTCGTGCGCGTCGCTTGTAAGCGTAAAGAGATCGAGAAAAGCGGGGCGTGCAGAGCTTTGCGTCTTCTCGGCGTTCCATTGCGCCAGAGAATCCGCTAGTGCGATTTCTTCTTCGTCTTTCGAGAGTTTTTCCGGCGGCTCGGGCTTAACGTAGGATCCGTCGGTCGGCTGAGCGTCGAAGGGAAAGCGCATTTGTCCACGTGAGTCGAACGGGACGCCGTGGCAGTATAGCGGCTCGGAGCCGTCGTCGGACAGGCTCGTTTGCAGAATGACGTCGCCAACGTCGACCGGGTCGTTTGCGTTAAGCTCTTGCGAAGGCGTGGCTTTCGGTAGGTCAAAGCGTGTTAGACGCGTCAGATAGCGCGCGAGCGCCTCCTCTGTGACATTGCCGGACAGTAGAAACGCCAGGCGTCGTGCGACCAGGATTTCACGCGGCGCCAGTAGCGGTAGCGCGGAGTCCTTAAGCGTCGCGCGTAGAAACCCGCGACGCATCCATCGGCGGATCGTTACAACCGACACGCCTACCAGTTCTGCGATCGAACCCGGTGTATAGCCGTTTACCGACGCGGCGGCGTTTTCCCCGGACTCCTCGAGCATGCGCAGAAATTCCGATTCGGTCACGACGCGTAGAGAGCCCGCTTCAAAGGACGCGCGCGTACGATCGTCGTAGAGCTGAGATAATTCCGCGCGCGTTTGCGCCAACGGCGACTCTTCCCCGAGAACTATAAGATTGACCGTCTCGTCAAGTGTGTGCGACACGCGAAAGCCGGCGCTACGCGCGAGGGTCTGCGCGTCGCGTTTACGCGCCCCAGCGAGGCGACCGTAGAAGTATATTCGTGTGCGCATACTACGTGACTCTCTAATGCGTCGGAAAAATGACAACGTCGCCACACCTTGGCGTCAACGATCTTCATCATTAAAGCGCTTCTGATAATCTTGACAAGCGACGTATGGCGTCAAAAGGCGGCGGAAGCGCCACGCTGTAATCAGTAAATATTTATTTTATAAAAGTTTTTTTCTTAGAAAAGGTAAATTATCCCCCTGTTTAGCAATTTGACGTAAATCCCCATGAATACAGAACCAGCAAAAAGATCGCCGGAAATCCTTTAAAATGTTAGACTTGTATAACATAAGAAAAGATTGAGATAGTATAAGCCTTAGGTTTATTTATCCCGTTTAAATCGCGCCATAGCGAGTCGAAAAATCAGTGACGCGTCTTGAATGAAATCCGGATAAAGGGTATATTAAGTAATGTATATGCAGAGAGGTTGTTAGATAGTAACCTATCGAATTTAAACGACTTCAATCATATTTGTTCATTTGCGACGTTCGGAAAGAGAGAGCCGATCGTAGCGCGCCGCGTTGTTGGCGTGACCGTTTGATAAGTCTAAACCTTACGTTGCTAGGTCTCGGCGGACCGAACCGACGCTCGTGTTTGGCTTCCCCCTATGTCAGGAAATCAGACTAATTGATTGTTGTGTCGCGTCGCATTGTCGAATGCGTCGCTGTGACGCGACTCTATATACCGAGGAGACTAAATGACTCTGGCGAAACAAGATAAGTCGGCGCGAGTAGAAGCGCTTGCCAATACTCGTTTAAGCGACTGTTACCAATGCGGAAAATGTACCGCCGGTTGTCCTCGCGGCGACGTGATGGACATGCCCCCGACGCGCGTTATGCGCGCGGCTCAAATCGGCGCAATTGACCAGGCCGCCGGCTCGCTCGCCGTTTGGCAATGCCTCTCCTGTCTGACCTGTACTGCGCGCTGTCCCAAGTCGGTTGAAGTTGCCGGCGTTATGGACGCCATGCGTCAGATCGGAGTGGAAGATAATCTCACTAACCCCGCGGCTGTTAAGGTCGTCGAATTTCAAAAAGCTTTTCTACGTAATGTCAGACGAAACGGTCGCACCAACGAAACTGAAATGGCGACCGATTTTGAAGCGCGTTATTTCTTCCGGCGCTTCGACGTTGTCAATGCTCTGAAAACCGGTATGCTCGCGCCTAAAATGCTCGCGCGCAAAAAGCTTGAGTTCAAACTCGGCTCGCCCGTGAAAGACAAGGCGTTGGTCAAACGTATCTTTGATAAATGTGACGTCAAACTGTAAAGATTAATTACGTCCGAGTTCTCACGTGACGCGCGCGTGTGCGTGGCGCGGAGTCCTATTCTCCTCGCGCCAGGCGTGTGGCGGCGTTTTTGCTTTTCATTCGTCGTGCGCACATTCGTGCGTAGCGTCTACGCGTCGCTATCCTCATGCTCGGATAAAATTATAAAGGATTAATTTTAAGATGAAGTTCGGTTATTATCCCGGTTGCGCTCTGCACGGCTCCTCCAGCGATTACGAATCGTCCGTGCGCGCGTGCTTAGGCAAACTCGACGTCCAGCTCGAAGAACTCCAAGATTGGATCTGCTGTGGCGCCACCGCCGCGCACTCGATCAATCACAAACTCGCTACCGCGTTGCCCGCGCGCAACCTCGGCATTGCCGAAAAAATGCAACTGACCAATCTTTTCGCGCCCTGTCCGATGTGCTCCATGGAGCTGAAAAAGGCCAGCGACGCGTTACAGACCAGTGAAGAACTGCGCGCTGAAATGACTCAAATCGTTGAAACGCCGGTTCAAGGCTCCGTCGAAGTGCTCAATCTTATCCAAGTCTTCCAGCAGGTCGGCTACGATAAGATTGCCGAAGTCGCGACCAAAAAGCTCGACGTCTTCAAGCCGGCGTGCTACTACGGCTGTCTCCTGACGCGTCCGCCGAAGACCCTCAAGTTCGACGATCCAGAAGACCCCGTCTCAATGGACGAACTGCTCAAAAAACTCGGCGCTCAACCGGTCGAATGGAACTGCAAAACCGTCTGCTGTGGCGGCGGGTTGACGCTCTGTGACGAAGCCGGCGTCGCCGCGATGACATATCGCATTCTGCAAAACGCCGTCGATTCCGGCGCCAACTGCGTTGTCGTCGCCTGCCCCATGTGCGAGGTCAATCTCGATATGCGCCAAGCGGACGCCAAGAAACTCGGTCTGTCTGTGGATGTGCCGATCTTCTATCTGACCGACCTTGTCGGTTTCGCGCTGGGTCTCGACGCCAAAGCGCTCGACGTCAATCGTCGTTTCGTCTCTATTCCTCAGGAAATGAAGAACATCTAAGCCGCTCTGGCAAGAAAGAAGCGCCATGACACGACACGCTCAATCGCACGACTCTTCGCGTCGCGCCTTCCTCAAGGGCGCCGCACTGGGCGCCTCCGCGCTATGCCTGCGCGGCGACGACGCTCGCGCCGACGCCGAAAATTGGGACAACGCGCCGAAACGTCAAAGCGGCGCGCGTCGCGGTAATCTCATTGCCGTTTCCAGTTACTCCTACTGGCATTTCGACGAAGAGCAAAGCGCGCCGATGGATATGTGCCTACGTAAAGCGGCGGAAACCGGTTTCGACGGCTTCGAGGTTCTCGAACAGCAGCTCGATCGCGTTGATCTGCCCTATCTGCGCACATTACGTCGCGACGCCTTTCGCTATGGAATCTCCATCTGCAGTATGTCGACGCACCAGACCTTTGTGCGTCCCGACGCGGAGGAACGTAAGTTTAACGTCGAGAAGACCAAACATAGCATCGATCTGGCGAACGAGATGGGTATTCCGACCCTTCGCGTGAACACCGGTCGTTGGGATTCCTGGGGATCCTTCGACGCGCTCATGGAGCATCGCGGAATTGAGGAGCCTCTGCCCGGTCACACTAATGAAGAAGCCTTTCAATGGTGCGTCGCGGCATTTGAGGAACTACTGCCCTATGCCGAAAGCAAAGGCGTTATGCTTTGTCTGGAGAACCACTGGGGTCTGGCGCGCACCGCCAAGGGACTACTGGCGTTGCTCGACGCGGTCGACTCCCCATGGTTCGGTTGTATGCTCGATACCGGCAACTTCCTCGACGATACCATGGAGCAGATCGAAATGTTGTTGACGCGCGCCACTTGCGTCCAGGCAAAAACATACTACGGAGGAGGCGTCTGGTACGAACTTCCGCTCGATTACCAAAAGATCGGCGAACTCTTCCGTAAGTACAACTATCGTGGGTTCGTGTCCCTCGAATTTGAGGGTAAAGAAAGCGCTCAGACCGCAGTTCCTAAAAGCCTGGCGCTTCTGCGTGAGAACCTTTACTTCTAATAATCCGTCCCGCGCCGACCTGTTTGGCGCCAAGATTGAACATATCCTAATATGACACACGCCCTTTTAATCCCCAAACGCTTTCGCGCTTGCGTGCGTTACGCGTTGACGTTCTGCGCGCTGGCGTTCTGCCACGCGGCGCTGAGCGTCGGCGCCAGTTACGCTCAGCAGGACGGAAGCCTCGCCAACGACGGGCGCGTCGTGATCAAGCAGGTCTTGACCAATGGCGTCGCGCTGGAAGTCGTAAAAGAAGGTCATGAACCCGCTTATGCGCATATTACGCTAGGCGATTCCGACGTCGAATATCAGATCGACGCCTACGAGTCGCTCAATGTGATTCCGGAACAGGCGCGCGACGCGGTTCGCGCCATCTGGCAACGCCTCGGTGAAATTCCAGAAAAAACCGTCAATATAGAAATCGATACCACGGAAGCGCCCGAGGCGCAAGAGTGGGCCGAACGCGTGCAATCTCGCGTGCAATATTGGTATCCGAAGGTCGTGGCCATGCTCGACGGACCAGAGGCTGTCGCGGCGATTCCCGAGGACTTCAAAATCCGTCTTGTCTTCAAGCCTTTCGACGGGGTAGCGTATGCGGCGGGTCGTGAAATCACTGTGTCGAGTTCCTATATCAAGCGTAACCCAAAGGATTTCGGACTGGTGATTCATGAAACCACCCACGTCGCGCAAGCGTATCCGCGCGTGCGAGAGGTCTGGGCTATGGAAGGTATGACGGACTACATTCGTTACTTCATTACCGAACCGCGCTCGAAAAATACTTGGAGAATCGACCCCGAAAGATCCAAGTACACCGACAGTTATGGCGTCACGGCGACTTTCTACGATTGGATTGTAAGAAACAAAGACCCGCAATTCATTCAAAAAATTCACCGCGTGTTTCGTTCGCGTCAAAGCGTCGAAAGGTTCTGTGTCGAAGAATACGACACGACCATGGCCGCAATGTGGAACGAGTTTATTTCCAGTTTAAACAGTAAAAGAGACAATAAGTAAATGGCTAAGATTGGCGTTTTTACATGTTGGTGTGGCGAGAATATCGCGCGGAATGTCGACGTCGAAAAGGTTTCCGAAGCTATTAAGAACCTCCCGGGCGTCGCTTGTAGCATGAACTACAAATATATGTGTAGCGAGCCGGGTCAATCTTTGATCGCCAGTCAGATCAAAGAACTCGGTCTTACCGGCGTGGTCGTGGCGAGTTGCTCCCCCCACATGCACCTTAAAACCTTCCGCAAGACTTGCGAAACCGCCGGCATTAATCCGTATCTCATTGAGATGGCTAATATTCGCGAGCAATGCTCTTGGGTTCACCCCGATAAAGAAATTGCCACCGCTAAGGCCATTGAACTGATTCACATGGCCGTGGAAAAGGTCAGACGCAATCACGCGCTAGCGCCGATTAAGGTGCCCGTGACAAAACGCGCGCTGGTGATCGGCGCTGGCGTCGCCGGTATTCAAGCCGCGCTCGATATCGCTGCGGGCGGCGTGGAAGTCATTGTCGTGGAAAAGGAACCGTCGGTCGGAGGTAAAATGGCCGGTCTGTCCGAAACCTTCCCGACACTCGACTGCTCACAGTGTATTCTGACCCCGAGAATGGTCGAAGTCGGTCAGCATCCGAACATTAAGCTCATGACCTACTCCGAAGTGGAGAAGGTCGACGGGTTCGTTGGCAACTTCAAGGTTACGATCCGCAAAAAGGCGCGCTACGTCGATATCAATAAGTGCACCGGTTGCGGTTCCTGCTGGAACGCCTGTCCTCTCAAGGGCAAGATTCCCAATGCGTTCGACTACAATCTCGGTAATCGCGGCGCGATCTATATTCCGTTCCCGCAAGCGGTGCCCGCGCGACCGACGATTGACGCGGAAAACTGCATGCGCATTAAGAGCATGGCCAAGGGCAAAGAGCTCTGCGGTATCTGCTCCAAGAAGTGCCAGACTGAAGCGATTAATTTCCACGACAAAGACGAATTTGTCGAAGTGGAAGTCGGCGCTATCGTGGCCGCGACCGGCTATCAGCTCTATTCCATTAAGAAGGAACAAGAGAACCCGAATATTAAGGGTTACGGCGAATACGGTTACGGTAAGTACAAGGACGTCGTGGACTCCCTGCAGTTCGAACGTCTGATCTCCGCGTCCGGTCCCACCGGCGGCGAACCGCAACGTCCCTCTGATCACGAAGTCCCCAAGACGGTCGTCTTTATTCAATGCGTCGGTAGCCGCGATAACGCTAAGGGTATTTCCTATTGCTCTAAGATCTGCTGTATGTACACCGCCAAGCACACCATGCTCTTTAAGCACAAGGTGCACGACGGTCAGGCTCACGTCTTCTATATGGACATTCGTTCCGGCGGTAAGATGTACGACGAGTTTGTGCGTCGCGCCATTGAGCAGGACGGCGCGCAATATCACCGCGGTCGTGTTTCTAAGATCGAAGAGATTGTGGTCGACGGCAAGAAGAAGCTGCGTTGCTACGGCGCGGACACCCTCGCGGGTCAGCCTTGCGTAGTCGACGCCGACATGGTCGTTCTGGCCGGCGCTATCATGCCCAGTTCCGGCGTAACGAGCCTAGCGCAAAAGCTTTCGGTCGGCTACAACGAGTACGGCTTCCTGAGCGAATCGCACCCGAAACTTCGTCCGGTCGAAACGAACGCCGCTGGCGTCTTTGTGTGCGGCGCATGCCAAGGTCCCAAGGATATTCCCGAAACCGTCGCGCAAGCGTCCGCCGCGGCCGGTAAAGCGCTCATTATGCTTAGCCAGCCGATGCTCACACGCGAGCCGGAAATCGCCAAGGTCGATGAAAACCTCTGCGCCGCTTGTGGCGCCTGTGTTAAGGCGTGCCCGTATCAGGCGATCTCCAAGGAACAAGTCCTCGACCGTCGTGGCAATCTCATTAAGATGACCTCGCGCGTCAATCAGGGTCTGTGCATGGGTTGCGGCACCTGCGTCGCGGTCTGTCCGTCGAAGTCGATCGACCTCATTGGCTTTACCGACGACCAGGTCTACGCGCAAATCGAGGCGCTCTGCGAATAATTTTGGAGTCGTGACAACGCGCGACGTTATTCACTTCGAATTTTTTCACTTCAAGGGGAATTTTAATGAATTCCGAAACGACAAAAAACGACTCCTTTGAGCCGAAGATTATCGCGTTCGTGTGCAACTGGTGCACTTACCTCGGCGCTGACCTTGCCGGTACTAATCGTCTGGAGTATCCCGCGAATATCCGTATTATTCGACTCCCTTGCACCGGTCGTATCGATTTCAACTTGATTGTCAAGGCGTTTGAAATCGGCGCGGACGCCGTGCTCGTATCGGGTTGCCACCCTGGCGACTGCCACTATACCGCCGGCAACTTCCATGCGCGTCGTCGCTGGGGACTCTTCCGCGAGTTGCTCCAGACCGTCGGCGTCGATATGCAACGCGTGAACTTCTCCTGGATTTCCGCCGCAGAAGGCGCGAAATTCCAAAAACTCGTCACTGAAATCGTCGAGAAGACACGCCAACTCGGTCCCTATACGGCCTATCATGACGTGGTTGAAAAGGCGTGACGCACGAGCGACGCCAGTGGTTTGAATCTAAAATTACACGAATTTAAAAGTCGATATAAATATGGAAAACGAACTTAGAAACGCGATTCGCGAGCTGCTCACACAAAAGCAGGTCGACGTCGTGATCGGGTACGGCAAAGTCGGGGTCGACGGCGCTATTGGCGCGCTCTTTATCACCGACCCGAGCGAAGTCGACGCGATGGTCTGGAATGACGAATGTCGCCAAAACCTCGCTGTCCACCTTACCAGACCGGAAGTTAAAGCGCTCGGCAAAGCTGCGATCGTTGTGAAACCGTGTGACGCGCGCGCCATCGTCGTACTGGCGAACGAAGCGCAAATTGACCGCGACAATCTCGTCGTGATCTCAGCGCCCTGTACCGGCGTTAAGAAAGCCGACGCCTCCGGACACAAGACCGACGAACTGGAAAAGAAATGCCTTTCCTGCGTTGAACACGTTCCGCAGAACGTCGACGTCGTGGTCGGCGCCACCGACGCGGCGCAAGCGCTCGACGCGCAAAACCAAGAGGTCGCGCAGAATCGCTCCGCCGGTCATCAGACTCGTCTGGCTGAGCTACGCGCGAAGTCCCCGGAAGAACGTTTTGACTTCTGGAAGAAGGAATTTGACCGTTGCATTCGTTGCTACGCCTGCCGACAGAACTGCCCGTTGTGCTACTGCCGTCGGTGCGTCGCCGATAAAAATAGACCCGTGCGTATCGATTCCTCCGCGTCCCTCAAAGGAAACTTCGCCTGGAATATCCTGCGCGCCTTCCACCTCGCAGGAAGATGCATTGGTTGCGGCGCGTGTGCGAACGCCTGCCCCGCGGGCATCGAACTCGATTTGCTCAACTTAACCCTTGCTAACGCCGCGCAAGACCAATTCGGTTACGTCTCAGGAAAGACCCTGGGCGAAGCGCCGCTCATTGGCACGTACGACACGACCGATAAGGAGGAGTTCATCAGATGAGCCAAATCATTTCGCTTGACAATCTGAAGCGTCTTCTCGACGCGAAAATCGCTGACGGCGCGACCGTCGTCGCCCCGGTTCAAGACGGCGATTTTGTCTCCTTTAAGGCGATCGATAAGGCCGAGAACGCGACGCTCCAGCCTCGCGCGGCTATGCAGAATTCGATCAAAGAATTTTTCTTCCCGAAGCACGAAACGCTCTTTAGCTTTGTGCGTCAGGGCAACGACGTCCAACTCCTTGACGCGCCTGACTTTGAAAAGGAACAGATCGTGGTCGGCGCGCGCCCCTGTGACGCCGCCGCACTGGAAATTCTTGATCCGCTCTTTGCCTGGGATTATCAGGATCGATTCTTCCAAGAGCGTCGCAAGCAGACGACCGTAGTCGCCTTTGCGTGCACCGTTTGCGACGCGCACTGCTTCTGCACCGCGGTCGGCGGCGCGCCTGATAATACCAAAGGCGCCGACGCGCTCTTGTATCAAACCGAAGACGGTTCCTTTGAAGTTAAGACGCTCACGGAAAAGGGCGAAAAGCTTTTCGCCGGTCAACTGACCGACGGTTCCGCCAACCTGAAGCCCCTGGCGACCCCCAATGGCGCGATTAAGACCGAAGAGGTCGCCAGCTGGATTAAGGACAACTTCACTTCACCGGTGTGGGAGAAAGTCTCGTTGCGTTGCGTCGGTTGCGGCGCCTGTGCGTTTGTCTGCCCGACCTGCCACTGTTTCGATATCGTCGATGAAGGCTCCTACTCCAAGGGCAAGCGTGTTAAGAACTGGGATTCCTGCCAGGAAGCGATGTTCACGCTACACGCGTCTGGTCATAACCCGCGCGCGACGCAAGGCGCGCGTCAGCGTCAGCGTCTCACGCACAAGTTCGTGACCTATCCTCAAAAATTCGGATTTTATCTGTGCACCGGGTGCGGCTCCTGCTCTCGCTCCTGCGGCGCGTCTTTTGGCGTGCGACCCTGCTTGGAAGCGCTTGAACAAAACGCTACGCAAAAGTAAACGTCCTTTCGGCTACAGTTAGTGAGGTAGAAGCTATGGAAAATATTTATATGCCCGATCCGATGGAGGTCGTCGGCGTCTTCCAGCAGACCGCGGACGTTAAACTCGTGCGCATTCGTTTCCGCGACGAAGAAAAGAACAAGAACTTCCATTTCAATATTGGTCAGTTCGGTCTGTACTCCGTCTTTGGCGTCGGTGAATCGACCTTTAATATCTGCTGTTCTAATTCCCATGACTACATTGAGTTCTGTTTCCGCAAGACCGGTCGCGTGACCGAGCGTATGTGGGACGTTGAGCCCGGCGATACGATCGGCTTCCGCGGACCGTTCGGAAACTCCTATCCCATGAAAGAATGGGAAGGTAAAAACCTGGTCTTTGTCGCCGGCGGTATCGCCATGCCGCCGATCCGTTGCGCGATCCAATACGCATTGGAAAACCGCGACAAGTACGGTAAAATCACCATTGTCTACGGCGCGCGTACCGTGAACGACCTGGTCTGCAAAGACGAACTTGATCAATGGGCGACCTACCCGAACGTCGACGTGCTCAAGACCGTTGACGTCGCGCCGGAAGGCGGCGTGGAATGGAACGGTCGCGTCGACTTTGTTCCGACCGTCCTCAAGGATTCCGGCGTGACCGGCGACAATTCCGTTGCGCTCGTGGTTGGTCCTCCGATTATGATCAAATTGTCCCTGCCGATCCTGGTGGAAAACGGTTTCAAAGACGAAGATATCTTCACGAGCCTTGAAAACCGTATGAAGTGCGGTCTGGGTAAGTGCGGTCGTTGCAACTGCGGTTCTGTCTACGTCTGCAAGGAAGGTCCGGTCTTTACGCAGGCTGATATCAAACGGATGCCGAACGACTTCTAAGTTATAACGTCAAAATAACTTAGCTCGTTCGTTTGGAACGTAAAGAAAAAACTCTGTAGCCGCGCGGTTACAGAGTTTTTTTCATGGTCGTATTTGTCGTCAAAGTGTGAGTCGAACTACAGTGGTTTAAAAATAAAGGGAGCGCCATGCGCGGGGCAATACGCATAGCGCTCCCTTTTTATTGTGTCGACAGGTTATAAAGTTTCCCACTACAACGGTTACAGATTAAGCCAGTCTAGCGTTTCCGGCAGCGGCGAGCCGAGATTGACGCAACCGTCTTCGGTGACCGTAACGATATCTTCCACGCGAATACCTCCGAACTCTTTGCTATAGAGTCCTGGCTCGACCGAGACGACGTCGCCGACGACCAATTCCGGACCACGGAAATCCAGGAGTGGCGGCTCGTGGATCGACAATCCCAGACCGTGACCGGTTCCGTGCGTGAGACGAATTTGCGTTTGCGCCTCTTCTGTGTCCGGCGCGGCATAGCCGAAACCGTAGGATTCCAGCGCCTTGATCGTCGCGCGATGTACCGTTTCCCCGTCGACGCCGGCGCGTATCGTTGCGGTCGCCGCGGCTTTAGCGGCGCAGATCGCCTCGAGCATTTTCGCGTAAATCGGTTGGATTTCTCCGTGAACAACCGTGCGGGTGCAGTCGCCGTTATACAGCGTCGATTTATTCATTGGGAAAACGTCGATAATAATCGGCTCGCCTGTATAAAGATAGCCGGAGCCGTAGTTGTGGCAGTCGCCCCCGTCTTTGCGACCCGCGACGATCGACGGAACGTTCTGATAACCTGCGTCCAGAAGCGTGCGGTCGATAAAACGTCGCATGTTATCGGAGGTGAGAAGCTCGCCGTCCGACGCGACCAGGCGTCCCTGCGCGTCGGGCGACGCCGTGGCGATACGCACGCAAGCCTGACGAATCGCCTCTTCCGTGGCAAGTTGCGCCTCGTGGATATATTCCAACTCCTGCGCGTCCTTGGAGCGGCGTTCGATGATTCCGCGATTAACGTCGCACTCGCACGCGATTCCAACGTTCTTTAATTCCGCGACATAGATTAGCGGCAGAGTGCGGTCGGAAATGACCAACTCCACGCCGGCGCGACGAAACGCCTCCGCAACGCTTTGCGCAGTGGCGACTTCTCGATCGCCAGACAGACCAGTTTGCGGCGCGAAGTCGGCGGGACAGGCGATATAATCGGCGAGCGCGGCGGCGCGTGCGCGTTCATTTTCGATATCGCGAAGAATGAGCAGGCGCGTTTGGTTCGGCGCGGTCTTACGATTGGGATTGACGCTCGGTTTCGCGTTGGGGAATGAGACTTCTTCGTTAAATTCCAGAACCGCGGCGGGGTCGCCTACTAGAAAGCGCATTTTCCAATAGAGGGTAGCGCTCACAGTCGGCACGCCAGCGGTTAAATAGGCAGTTTTGGGCATTGTTATCTCGGTGGTTTTGGAGTAAATTTGAGAAGTGAGCGGAGTTTATTTTTCTAGCGCTTCGGGGTGTTCTTCCGCGAGGTGAATCAGTACGGCGCGCGCGAGCGCTTCACCGATCGCGTTGATATTCTCCATGATCCAGGTTGCGTCCTGTTCGTTGTCATGGAAAGCGATTTCGACGAGACAGGACGCGCATTTAGGCGCGGCGGGCTCATGCATTGGCTTGTTTTCTCCGAAACGATTATAGCCTTCTTTAATTCCGCGATTGGGTCCCTTGTACAACTTCATGAGCTCGTCGTTAATACGCTGTGCAAAGCGTTCGGCTTCGCCCCCTTTACGATGAACCCAGACCTCTGTGCCACGCGCTTTGGTATTCGCGGCGTTGGAGTGGATCGCGAAGTACAGGTCGACGCCGAGTTTATTTGCTTCGTCGGTATATTCTCGGATTGTCTTTTCAGGGTCGTTGCGATAGACCTTGATTCCCTGCGCCTTGAGCAGTGGTTCCACGACGTCGGCGACCTGGTTCATGCGTTCCTTTTCGGAATGAAAATCGCCGAAACCGATATTATGAATCTGGTTGGAGGGGCTCAGCCACAGGGAGAGCGCGTCCTGTTTGAATTTCGGCAAGGGGTTGGCGGCTGACTCTTGACCGAAACCAGCGCGGCAGAGCGTCGTGAGCGCAACGAGCGTGGCGAAGAGGCATAGTCGAGCGAAAAGGCGTGGCATAGTGCGAGCTTTCTGTCTGGGAAAGGTTGAGCGCGCGTGGGCGCGCCATAAGGCTTAAAAAAAACAGCGCGTTATACGCCGATTTCATTGTATCGACGCATAACGCGCTGTGCAAGTCTAATCTATTGAGCGCGCGTAAAAGCGCGTCGCTAATGAGATTAATCTTCGATAATCAGGCGAATACCGACGTTGTGAACCTTTTGCCACGGCAGGTACGCTTGGCGGAAGGAACTGCCGACCACCTTGGGACGGTCGGCCCAGGATCCCCCGCGCGCGACCTTCTTCGCCTTTTCGTCGAGGTTATTGCGTCCGTCGGCGTCGTTGTACGGGTACGCTTGATAGTCAGAGCGCGTCCATTCCGCGACGTTGCCGATCATGTCGTAGAGTCCCCAGGCGTTCGGTGCGTTTTGCGCCACGTAGTCGACAATGAACCAGTGGTCGGTAAAGCGGTCGTCGCGCAGTGGGAAGACGCTATTTTCCGGGTAATTATGACGCACATGGATCGTCGCGCCACTTTCCCAGGTGGTATAGAGACGTCGACGGTCGGCGTCAGCGAGGTTGGCGAATTTCGAGAAGTCAGCTTCGAAGGGGCCGAAGTAGAACTTTTCAGCGCTACCGGAGCGCGCCGCCCATTCCCATTGCGCTTCGGTCGGCAAGGAGGCTTTGACGCCCTTTTCCTCGTTCAACCACTGTACGAAACGTTGCGCTTCGTTCCAGCTCACGCGCGCCACTGGCTGGTTCGGATGGTTCGCAATATACCCGGGCACGATGTGGTCTTTACCATGTTCCTCGATGTAACGCGTGTCATGTTCCGGATCAAATGCGGCGTACTGCGCGTTGGTGATTTCGGTCTTGCTCATCCAGAACGGCTTGTCAATTGTGACATAGGCGCGCGGCTGTTCGTCCGGGTATCCTTCCAGCGACCCCATGACGAATTTGCCAGAGGGAATGCGCACGAATTCGATCTCAACGTCATCGGCGAGCTTGACCTTCTTCGTGATGGCGCCGTCGAGCGCCGCGGCGTTCTGAAGAGCCTGCGCTTGCGCTTGGTCGAAGGACCATTCGGTCGTGAAATCGTCGGTCGGTTTCGGTAGTTTCTCGGGCTTAATCGGTTCCGGAGCGGGACGCGATTGCATTTCCATAAGTAGACGATCGTATTCGTTTTCGACGTCGACCGCCGCGGAATCGGCGTAAAGTTCAGAGAGTTCCAGTCGTCGCTTGGCTTCCGGTTCGTTGCCCCATTTTCCTCTCCACGGGGCGTTGAAGTCGATCCAGTTGACAATAAGTCTACGCGCCTCGTCGTCAAGTTTCACGTTGTGGTGGCCCTTATCGAGCATTTGCACTAGTTCGCTTGTTGAGGCATGGTATTCGTACGGGGGCAGTACGTCCATATCGGTTTCCGGACCGGGACGACGCACGAACGGATGAATATTATCATAGGCCTGACGCGCATCGGCGAAGGAGGGACGATCGTCCTTAGAGCCGTCGTGGCAGGCAATGCAATATTTCTTAACGACGCGGTGATACAGGTCAAGTTCGAAGGTGATAGAACGTCGCGGACCGAGGTAATCTTTGATTTCGTCCGGTTCGCGGCGCGACGCCATTGTCAGAACCGATTGTGTCGCGTCGAGTTGCGACTCGTGGCAACCGTTACAGCTGACGTTTTCGCCCGGCATACCGACGAACCAACTACGGAAGAGCTGAATCGCGGCTCCGTCTTTGTCGACGGGCAGTAGCGCCACGGGGGTATTCGCGGGAATTTTAAAGGAGGCCGAGCCGTCCTCTTCCACGGGAACGTAACCTAAGATGCGCTTGATATCCCAGCTGCTCTGCACGCCGACCGATTCGTGACCGCCGGTGTGCAGGTACGCGAAGTGATAGGCGAAGACCTTCAGGCCGACGATTTCGCCACGCGGAACGTTTTCGGTTCCGAAGCCGTTGTAAACGTCGGTGATAAATACGTTTGCTTCTTTTTCTCCTTCAACCACGCGATTGGGCAAGACCGGGGGTAGGTCGCGTTCCACCAGCGGGGTTGGGAAGAAGTCGCCTTTACCCTGGATCACATCGATCGGCGTCATATTATCGAAGACGTCGACGAGATAGAGACCGTAAGTACCGGGCGCTCCGTCGATTTCACAGTTGACGAGGATGTAATTCTCGCACAACGGGTAGGGGAAGACGAAGTTGTACTTCAGACCGGTCGATTGCATGTCGAGGACATTTCCCACCACGGGTCGACCGTATCCGGGGATTTCGGCGATAAAGCCGGTGTCTTCCGCGGGGAAGATGTCGGGGTGGACGTCTAGTTGGGTGTTTTCCGGACCCCATTCTAGTTCGGTCGGATGGAAGCGGAAGGGGTATTTACGCGCCACAGTCGGATCGATAATCAGGAGACGCCCAGTGTCGCCGCGACCGTGGTGACCGGAGCCGATACCGACGATCTTTGAGGAGTCGGGAAACTCACGCGCGTGTTTGAACGCGGTCGGGAAGTAGGAACCGGAGCCGTACAGTTCGGTTTGGTTCGTTCCGTCCGGGTTCATGTGGAAGAGAATACGGCTGAAATAGTGCATAATATCGCTGTATTCCCAGCGCAGGTACATAATTCGCCCGTTTTTGAGCGGGGTGGGGTGCCAGTCGGAGTCCTGTTCGAAGGTGAGCTGTCTTACCGCCTTTGTTTCGGGGTTAATCGTGTAGATATTCGCCATGGGGTCGGAGCCATTGATACAGGGCAGACCTTGTTTACCGGCGTTTGAACACGCGATCACCATTCCCTCGGGGGTATAACATGAGTCGAAGAAGTCGACGTCCGGCTGGTCGGTTGGGGAGAGAGTTTTCAGACCGGAACCGTCGCGATTAATTTCGAAAATCGCCCAGCGCTTATTGTCCTCGCTAATGGAGGAGAACATAATGCGTTCGCCGTCCCAGTTCAATTCCGGCTCGAGGATCGGTCGGGAATTTTCCGGCTTATAGATCGGCGTAAAGGTCGGTTTGTCGGAGCGTAGGTCGGAGAGAATACCGAGTTCGGCGTCCCAGCCTTCCTTCGGAACCTTGTCGATCGTCATGAAGTCGTCGCCGACCGCAGGCAATCTCGAGGCGCGCACGACGAGCAGTTCCAAGTCGTCGAGTTCCGGCAGCGCCAGTAGCGCTTTGCGACGGAAGGCGGCAAATCGTTCTTCCCACGCTTGGTCTTTGGGCTCGGCTTTTTCGATTTCCTCGAGTTCGGCCAGATAGGCGGCGCCGTCGGGATAATCGTCGCCGAACTGCGTGGTCATATCGTTAATCGCGCGCCTGACCGACTCGATGGTATTCATGGGGCGGTCGTTGTCGTTGCCCGGAAAGGGACGAGCGGCGTAGCTAAGCGTTGAAAAGAACGCTAAGACGACCACAAGGAAGATTTGTATAAGGAGGCGTTTCATAGAGGCTCCGTAAACAAAGAAAAACAAAAAGTTTGTGCATGGATCAAGCGCGAGGTTAAGCGCGCGTGACGTCACGACACGGTAGGCTACTGATCAGAATTATACTGGGTTGACAAGCGTTGTAAAGCAAAGCGCGACGCCACGACGGTTGGAAAACGTCGCGACGTCGCGCAGAGTTGTGGGAAAGCGCGCCTAGGCGTTTGCCAAAGCGCTAGGCGCGACGTGGATCAGTCGGTAAAGTTGACTTCGAATTTATTGTCTTTTTTGGTAATTTCGACAGTCATTGTGTCCGAGCCACCGAATCCATACTTGGCCATGAGCGCCTTGTATTCTTCCGGCACGGGGTTGACTTCGGGCGGATCGTTCCAGTAAAGACGCACGGCGTTCTTACCGGCTTTCACGCCTTTTTCAGTCGCGGTATGAATCGCTTCGAAGGAACCGTCGGAGTTTAATTTACCGAAACTCGCGCGACTGCCGTCTTCGGGTTCAAATTGGACAGTGAATCCTTCCGGAAGGGGTTGACCGTTGTATTTCACGACGCCTTTGATCGGCACGAGAGTATAGGGCGCCTTGGGCTTGCAGCCGGTAGACGCGAGCGTGCCTAGCGTGAGCGTCGCCAGGAGAAATGCACGTCGTTGCATTGTTGTTTGATCCTCGTAGTAGTTCGATAATCCTTGTGGAAAGGCTAGTACGGTAAGCTCTAGAAGAGCGCAGGACCACCGCCTGCCTTCGCGCCGCCTTGACCCGCGGTATTGCCGGCGCTCGCGCGCGTGAAGGTCGCGTAGTAAACGTCTGTATTACTGGTATCGCTCACAAAGTGCACGGAGCCGTCGGCCATACATGCGTTCAGACCGCCGGGATGGAAACTACGAGGCGTACGCGTGTCTTCGCCAAAGGTCAGGCAGTTCGGCGGAATATTCATCACTCCGTATTGTGTGAAGATACCATAACCGTCGGACCAGTGACCGACTGCGATAAAGGGATTCGCGGACCAGCCAGTTTTATTGGCGTTCGGGAGTGTGACGCTCGACAGTTCCATGAGCATGAAGGTGTGCGAAGTACCGTCGGTGATCGCTGCAAGGTTGCAGGAGCTATTGCACCAGAACAGACCGAAGAAGGGTCCGCGGCGGCTATTGGGATCGGCTACTTGAATACCGATGTTTTCGGTTGTGGTGCGTTCCGGTAGTTCCGAACCGCCGTTGACGCAGTAGTCCTTTTGCGAACCTTTCGGAGCGATTGTATTAGAGACGGTCGGACAGGTGAAGACGCTCGGCGCATTGGAGCCGGCTTCTTTATTGACTTCATCGCCGCAGCTGGGGGAGCCTGTACTGTGACCGTAGGCGTTCGCGTGGACGCAGTATGGCGTGTATGCGCGTTTGGTGAAGTCGATAGAGTCGTAAAGGGACGTGCCTTCGATAAATGGCAGAACGAAGGCCGGCCAGCCCATCATACCGTGGTAGACGCCGCCCGCTTCGCAGCCCAGACCGGTACCGGTGAGCGGATTAGCGCTATTATTTGCGTTAAAGAAGGTATTTCCTGGGGGAAGAGTGTTATGCGTGTCGTGGTAGTTGTGCATAGCCAAGCCCAAATTTTTGAGATTGTTCGTGCACTGCATACGACGCGCCGCTTCCCGCGCAGCCTGAACCGCGGGCAACAGCAGACCAATTAGAATGCCGATGATAGCGATAACGACGAGAAGCTCAACCAGGGTAAAACCACGTTGGTTGACGTCGCGTCGAAGTAACGAGAAATTCGACATAAACATACCCTAATGATAAACCGTGTGTAGGATAATTGCGCGACGACCCGAGCGTCGACGTCGCAGAAGACGTGTGAAAAGATTGTTTGCCAAACGTCTCCATGTAACGGCGTGTTCGCGAATGTCATATGGGGACGACACTGGAGTTGCTAGCGACCACACTGGGAGAACCGATGTAAGCGCTTGTGGCGTCGCCAAAAGGCATGCTTTTTGGCGCTCTGGTTTTACGATTGTTCAGAGTCAAAAAAGGAAGAAATCAATTTTTTTTTACTTGACTTTGTCTACGGTTTTGAATAGAATGGCAAACTGTGAGAATTAGGTTGCAAATTGCCAAAACATATAGGTTTTGATCATTGTTAGTGTAAAAACTCTTCTCATATTACGAAAATAGGCG
>JAUNMR010000058.1 GCA_030537455.1 Planctomycetia bacterium
ACGCGACAAAAGCCACGGTTTCAGAGGGCGTAACCGCCGCGGGGGATTCCCAGGTTGTGGCGGAGAGGAGTTCGCGATTTTCGAGCGATTCAAGTTTCAAACCACGTGTGGCGGGCGTATTCTTCTTCGAAGTTCGTTCGAAAAGAGAAGACAAAGAGAGAGGTTGCAAGTTACTCAAACGGTGTTTCATTTAGTGACCCTAACATGTACTAAATAAGGCTATTGGACGGCGTTCACAAACGCCATACAAAAGCTTAATGAATCCGAGGTCGGGCGTACATGTGGAAATGACGCGGTCGACCCGAGGATGACGGGACACTCTCAAACCGTTAACTCAGAGGTTGCAATTACGTCAGAAGGTGTTATTTGCTAATGGCTTTTCGAAGTGTGCATTCAAAAACGATGTACAACGCCCCTGTTGGCTCAGGAACAATAGGAACGTTGTGTAAGCAGACGTCGCGTTACGACGCAATTACGCCAGAACGACGTCGCATTATGGTTTGACTACGCGGCGTCGCGACGTCGGAATGGAAAGAGCTCTCAGAGCTCCGAATCGATCTCGAGGTCGTCGCGCAGTTAGGCGAAGACGCTGTCGAGCGCTGCATTGGCGGAGCCGGTATATTCCAGGACTCCGAGGTCGGGCTGAGAATCGCGTGACGCCGTTAAGGTCGGACGACGTCGCATGATGGTTTGGCTACGTGGCGTCGCGCCGAAAAGCAAATCCAAAACTCAGCAGATTCTCGGCGTTAATCGCCACGAACCGCGTCTGCAAGCGCCATGTGCAAACACACAAAGCTTTTCGGCGTATTTTACTCAAGTCGATACTTTCGTCAAGTGACGTCGGGTTGTTTAACTCCCTTGAATAGTAATGAAAATGTGTTAAAAGTCCCCTGACGCTGACACAACAGAGAGCCTACACAATTTTAAAAAAAACTGTGACAAAATTGAGTCTGCCGTCTCGTATCGACGTTTCGAAAAAATGTTGCTAAATCAATGTCTTTGATACATTTATTATCCTATTATTTTAAAAGATCCACTTGCCCAGTGGCGCGGTAAAAACCGCGTGACGCCTCCTTGAATGAGTCTGGCGACATTTTATCAAAATGAGATATTCTTGTCTAGTAGTCGATTGTCAGGAATGGAAGAAATTTTAAAAAAATGTCTTTTTTTCTGAACAGCGCCTGGAGTATTCTGTTAATATGGTGAAATTTGGTGATAGCTTTAGCTTTTTCTTTGAAGACTCTGTCTTTGTGTAGCGCTGTAACGCCGCTTCGGCGCTCAGAAGCGCTATTTTACGCCTAGCTGAACAAACGACCAAAACAACCAATCCGCCATCCCGATCGCCCTGCGTTTTTTTACGCCACGGGCAAAGCCCGTGGCGACCTGCCCGTAGGGCAGGGCAAGCCGGAGGCTTTAGCCTCCGGATAAAAACTAACTGCTCCAGCGCTCAGAGGCGCCATGTTACGCCCAGCTAAACCACCGACCAAAACTACCAATCAACGCTCACACCCGCCCTGCGTTTTTTTACGCCACGGGCAAAGCCCGTGGCGCCCCGCCCGCAGGGCGGGGCAAGCCGGAGGCTTCAGCCTCCGGATAAAAACCAGCCGCTTCAGCGCTCAGAGGCGCCATGTTACGCCCAGCTAAACCACCGACCAAAACAACCAACCAACGCTCGGTAGAGTGGGCGAGCTGGAATATTAGCGTCGGTAAGTAAGTTATGCAACAGCTTCTAGATCGACACATAAGGAGTTCCGCACGACTTCATGCGTCACGACAAAAGAAAACGCGCGCTCCTGGGGGGAACGCGCGTGCGAAAAATATGTCGTTAGAACATATGACGCGATCACTTGCCAACGGCGAAGCGCACAGGTATCACGATCTCCTGACGAGTCTCTTCTGAATCGCCAACGACAAAGACGATTTCACCGAGTTTTTCCTTTTCCGGTCCCATAAAGGCGCCTTCGGGCGACCCGGGTGGAATTTGAACTTCGATATCAATCAGACGAATCTTACTGACCTTTTGCAGTTCCTCCGGCGGGTAGTTCATCTTAACCTGCAACCAGTCGGGTCGCACGCTCTTAACGTACGCGGTCTGTTCGTTCATAATCACGGAATCTTGAACCGTCATACGCAACGTGGTCGACGTGCCGACGCTCTGCTGTACTTTATCAATACGCAATTGCCCGTCGGTGCGAGTGTCGTAGAGATTGCCGGTCACTTTGATCGTACTACCGGCGATCTGACCATTGAGATGAATCTCATAAATCGGAGTCTTGGGGCTATTGGTTCGCAGACGAATGAGTTCGCGGAACGCGCCCTGCGACATGCCGGGCTTCATTGTGACGTTGCCGGTAAAGAGGTTCGCGGTTTCCGATAGTAGCGAGCTCTTTTTATCTTTCTCGGTGAGATTATCGAGGCTGTCATGTTCGAGCGTGACCTCGAAATGCTCCGGGTCGGAAACTTCAATCGCTTCGATTTGCAGATCGAAGGGCGAGCCGTCGTCGTTACGTTCGAATCCCATAACGCGCAAGGGTCGCGACGCTTCCGAGCTTGCGGACACGTTATTGAAGTAGACTTCGGGAGGATCAGAGATAATCGGGGAGGTATACAGTCCCTTAACGATAAAGGTCAGTTCCTTTTTCGCGGGGTCGTTTGTGAGCACGCGAATACCCTGATTAAAGACGCCGCCGGAACGCGCGCCGTCCCACTTAAAGAGAATCGTCGCCTTTTCGCCGGGTCGGAGTGTCGATTTTGAGATCGTAAAGTCCGTGCAGAAGCACCCTTTGCCGCCGTCGGCGAGCGTCATATCGGCGTCGCCAACGTTCTCGATATAGAACGCGTGTTCGCCCTTTTCGGTCGACGGGTTCTTTTCCATAATACCAAAGTCAAAGAGTTCCTCCTCGACTTTAACACGCGGTTGCTTACCGTCAGGCGCAGACGATTCAGACGACTGCGCGCTCGGCTCCTCAAGTTGTGCATAAAGTTCGCCGCGATTCGCCTCAAGCTCAGGAGTCCACGCCACATGAGCGGAGCGCGCCGCGCCCACGCCAAGACCAACCAAGGCGCCCAGAAACGCGCCGAAGAATATCGATACTATTAAAGAACGCATTGACTTACTATTCTAAACACAAAGGGGCAAGCTCGTCGGAACCAGCGCGACGTCGCGCAAGCGCCAAGCGTACGCGACGCGTCAAGGACAAACGAAAAAGGAACTATTCGATCGAATACTGATCCGCGAGACGAATAAAGCGTTCGACCTGTTCGTCGGTGAGCACGCCGCGACGTTCGATTTCGATACGCGCTTCGCGATTATGCGCCTTTTCGCGTGCGGAAACCGAGATACGGCCGGCTTTATCGAAGGAATAGGTCACCTCGACCAGCGCGCCTTTGGGCAGATCGGGCGGAAGGTCGACAATACGGCATTTTCCGAGCAACGAGCACGCGGTCGGATCGGACGCGTCCCCTTCCATAACCTGCACGCTCACGCGTGTCTGACCCGGCTTATTCGTCTGGAAGGTCTTAGAGATTGAGTAAGGAAGCGTTGTATTGCGCGGGATCATAATGTGATTGACGATCTCTTTGGTCTTAGGATCGGTCGCCACGACGCCCAAACCATGGGAGTTCACGTCTTCTTCGTGAACGTTTTCGAGCATTTTGCGAACGCGTTCGTCGATTTTAGAGTCTTTGTTATATTGCGCTTCGAGAATCGCCGCGTGGATAGCCGCGCCGCGCGCCACGGCGGTGTGCGGATCCAAGTCTGGGCTAGTATAGGGCTTCTGACCGGTCACGCGCTCGAGCATTTTGGGAACCTGCGGCATGAGGGTCGAGCCGCCGATCATAACGATCGCGTCGAGGTCAGAGAACTGCAGACCCGCCTGCTTAACGACATATTCGGTCGTATCGGCGGTGCGTTGCAGAAGGTCGTAGGTGAGCTCTTCAAAGGTGGCGCGATCCATTGGAACGGTGAGCGACTTGCCGTCGTGACGCACAGAGATCGTCGTCTGTTCGCGCGTGGTCATTTGGATCTTCGCTACGTCGCAGTCGTTACGAAGGATCTGCATAACGCGCGGGTACTGATGAAGGTTTTCGCCGTACTTCTCTTGGAACTTCTGGCAAACGTAGTCCGCGAGGCGATCGTTCCAGTCGACCCCGCCGAGTTTAACGTCGCCGTCGGTGGAGATCACGTGGAAGTTATTCGCGGTATATTCCACAACGGTGGAGTCGAACGTACCGCCGCCCAAGTCGTAGATCAAGATACGACGCTTAATATTGGAGTCGGAGCGCCCCAGTTCGCCGCGATGCCACGCGTAAGTCAACGCCGCCGCGGTCGGCTCGTTAATAATACTAACCACGTTCAGGTCGGCGATTTGACCCGCGTCTTGGGTCGATTTACGACGCGTGTCGTTGAAGTAGTAAGGAACGGTAATCACGGCGTTTGCGATCGGTCCGAGTTTATCTTCCGCGTCTTTCTTGAGTTTGCGCAAGATGAGCGCGGAGACGAATTCCGGCGTGATCTCCTGACCGTCGAACGTGCGATGATAGCCCGTGGCGCCCATCTGACGCTTAATACGTTCGATTACGTTTTCAGGATCTTCCATCGCGGCGCGACTGCGGTTCGGTCCGACGATTACGTGCTTGCTTTCCGCCAGAAGAATAATACTAGCGGTTTCCACCTCGTCGTCGTCATTTGGGATCGGAGTCGGCTCTCCTTCTGCGTTAATAATAGCCAAGGTCGAGAAGGTCGTGCCAAGGTCGATACCAACAGTCTTGCCCGGTTTAAATTCCATGTTTAGCTCGCTATACTACTGATGAGTTAAAACGCCGGCGCTCTGGCCGCATCGATGAAAACAGACGCGCGCGTCGCAACGCAACGTCACGACGCAAGGCGTCTACGTTTCATTATATGACCGAAGTTGGGTCAAACGCAAGCGTTTGTTGTCGAAAAGATATAAAAGTGGGAAAAAAGCGTAAAAATTACTTTGTTCCCTTGCCTTTGACGCTAATGCGCGCGGCAGAATTTTTTTTGTCAGTCGGCTTGGCGACATTGGAATCGGCTTCTTTATCGTCCTGCTCCTTCGTCGGGGTCGGCTCGACCTTAGGGGTTTCTTTCGGCTCGGACTTAGGCGGCTCAGTTGTGCTCGGCGCGGTCGGTTCTTCGTCGTCGGCGTAGAAGTCGTCTCCTTCCATGTCGAGATCGTCGAGGGACTCTTCCTCGGTCTGGAGGAAGTCCTCAGAGGATTCCTCTTGCTCCTGGGATGCGCCCTCGACCGTAATTATGGGGCGCACGCCGACGCCGGAATCTTGGTCGTCGTCGGGCTCAGCGTTCTGCTCTTCGCCTTCAAACTCTTCGCTCTGACCAGTTGGCAACGCTTCGGGAGTCTGACGTTCCCCTTGCGCGCCAATCGCTTCGTCGTCCACCTCGCCCTCTTCGAGCAACGCGTTCTCCTCCTGAGCTTTCTGCGCCGCGGCCTGGTCGAGTTCCTCAAGAACGCTAGACTGCGTCGGCTCGCCGGAATCGATCAGAAGATAGCCGGCCCACCAGAAGGGTGAATCGTAACGGGGCGTTGGTTCACTGCGGCCGAGCTTGCGCAAACGCGGCTCTTCCTCAACGACGACGTCGCGCGCGCTCACGGACGTCACGGCTTGTTTCCACGCCTCCGCCACTGGCATTTCGGGGTAATTCTTGAGGAATTCTTGCGTTAGATCGAACATTGAGCGACCGCCGGTGCGCCAACGACTCAGGAGCATTGTATCGGCGCCGCTGGCCTGCATAGCCAGAACGGGCAGGAAGAGTTCCGAGCCGTCTCCGCCGTCTTTGAGGGAGTCTTCCGCATGTGTGCGCAGCGCCGGCATGACCATGAGTCGCGGCGCGCCCCACGGGGACGCTATCCAACTATTGACGCTATTCATACCGCGCGATTTCGCTGGAGCAAAGGGCGACCAGTTCCATGTATTACCGACGATCTCCTTCCACACGACCAGACGTTGCAAGCGCGCCGCGTAGTACGCGCTAGGCGTGCGATCGAGGCGCTTTTCGTCGGTCGCAATGGTCTTTTTAACCACGCCGCTCAGACGCGCAAACGCCTGTTGCGACGCTTCCGACGTCTGGCGAGGATAGACCGGCTCGGTTATCACCGCGGTATCGACAAAAGCGTTGCGACCCAACGCGTTAGGAAGCGCTAAACTCGTTGCCGCGCTATAGCGTATGGTAAAATCTTGCGCCTGAATCATGGGCATGAGAGCCGCCTCATAGGCGTCGAGCGCCGCTTCGCGACGAGCGTTACGCGAAGGTCGACGCGCGGGCGTCGCGTCCTCTTGCGGCGTGGCGTCGGAAGCTTGCGCTTGCGCGCTATCCTCTTGTTCAGGCTTATCTTGCGCGTCGTCCTGTACTTCCTCGGGGTCTACCTGGTAGGCGGCGTCAAGTTCGGCAAGTTCGCCGAGTTCTTCGTCGACGTCTTCCGCATCGGCGTCGTGCTGAGCGACCTCTTCCTCCTGGTCGTCGTCCTCTTCCTCGGTTGCTTTGGGCAGACACAGCGCTTCAAAGGGCAGATACCACAAGAAGGAGTCGGGCACAACGACTAATTTCGAGAAGACAATATTGAATCGGTCGGCGTCGGCGTCATTGGCGCCCAGGAGAACCTGACGCAATTTATCGCCCTGCGCCTTCCAGCGCGCTTCGGCAAGCTCGGACGCTTTAACCTCGCGCGTACCGTCGTGATTACCGAGCATACGCAGGAAGTTCGCAACGACCGTGCGCAATGGTTCGCTCGGTCCAATGCGCCACAGGTCGAAGCTCTGATCCCCGATCATAAAGCCGTAGACGTCCCCTTGCGCCTCCAGGAACGATAGAATCGCCGTCTCTTCCGGCAAACGCGCTTGAACGTCCGCGACCGAATAGACGGGAGGATAAACGTAAGGTATACGAATGCGACCCGCCGCGATAAAGCGGAGCATTGCCTCCTGACGATTAGAAACCTCGGCCAACTTCATATAAAGGTCCACAGCGGCGGCGTTCTCGTCGGCATTACTCGGCACAACCGGCAACGAGTTCAGACGCGACATAATCTCCGCAGCCTCCTCGCGCGTGCGCAAAAAGTCGGGGTATTGTGTGAGAATCGCATCGCGCGCGGAACGAAGAGAAGCGGTCGTGAGCGCGTCGTCGACCGTCATGATATAGCGCAAAGAGACGAGGCGACCGCCGTAGGTCTGCGTGCTATAGAACCGTTCGCGACGGATACGCTCCGCTACCTCAAACGCGTCGTCAAACAGGCCGCGATCGACAAGCAGACAGAACTGCCGCTCATACGCTGAGATCGGCGCAAGCATTTGAATCGCAAGAGATTCGATCGGCCGCGCCGCCCAGTCGACCACCGTCGGCTCGCGCAGGAGTTCCGCATAGAGATCCGCCGCATTGCGTTCGGTCACGGAACCATTGACCGTCAGCCCCTTCTGAACGTAATCGTCGAGCTTACGCAAATGACGCGCCCACGTCGAACGCGCGCGACAGCCCTCGACGACCAGCGCCAGCATGTCGTCCCCTTGTTTCGTGTGACCCGTGGAATAGGCCTGAAGCGCGCGAAGATAATTCCAGCGATCCGCCAAACGGGAACGGCGCATTTCCGCGGTCATCTGACGCTCCATCGCCGTCAGACCCTTATCCGCTACGTCGGAACGACCCGCATAGATATAGTCTTCGACAAGTTCAAGTCCAAGCGACACTTGCAGAAGGGTCTGGTTACGCTCCCCGCGCGCCCAAACGCGCGCCGCGTCGATTACAGGGTTCACGCCCAGGTCGTGGCGCACCGCTTTGATCGCATTGGAGTAATTGCGCAGCGCCTCCTCCGCGAGGAGATTATCGCCGAAATGATAAGCGCTCACCGACGCTTCGTAATAGCATTCCGCCGCCTGGGCAGGCTTATTGGAGCGCAGAAAGATATTGCCCAGTTCAAAGAGCGCAACGCCCGTGAGGGAATGGTCGCAGTCGCCGGAGGTTGTGAGCGCGCCGGTGAGCGTCTTAACGGCCGCGGGCGTTTTATCGAGTTGCTGGAGCGCAAGTCCCCAGACGACGTCGAGCCAGGCGGTGGACCAGTGGTTCGGCGACGTCGCTCGTTTCTGAAAAGTGGAATAGATCTGCTCGCTCATGGGGTCATAGGGCGCGAGCGGACCGATGATTTCAATGCGTCGTCGAATCGCCAGGGCGGTGCAACGAATGATCTCGAACGGGTCGATAGGGAAGGCGCGGCGGTCGCTGGTAACGCCGGAGGCTTTGAGGCGTTGGTCGGTAATTTCATCGCCGATAACAATCGTAGCCTTTGCGGGGAAATTTCCCAGCGGGTTCATACGTCGAGATCCGCCCCAGGGCGCTGGGGTTTTACTGACGGAGCTGGGAACGCCGGTATAGCTCACGCGCGCGAGCCAGTCGGGGTATTCCATCGCAAGGGAAAGCGCGGCATTGAACCATTTGAGCGATTCGTCGAGATTGCCAGCCTGATAATACGCCTCCCCGATCATCGCGTAGGGAGGAATACAGTCGATCCAGCGATTGGCGCCGATTTTAATCGAATCGCGCGCCTCGCGCTGATAGAAAAGAACCGCTTGCGCGAAGGTTCCGCGTTCTATGAGCGTTACGCCGCTGTAATATCGCGGCGAGGGAATCGGGCGTTCTTCAACCTTGATACGCTGTCCCGGCGGCGGTCCGCCCGGCTGTGCAGCGGCGCTACTAACGAACGTTAGCGCCGTCAGTATCGCGAAGCACGCGCGCACAAAAGCGCGACGTCCAGACATGGAAAGAACCGTCGAACAGGAACAAAGGCGCATAGGGAAGTCTCCGGACTATCACGGGCGCGAGAACACAGCGCGCCTCATCTCATTTTTCGGAACATCGGACCACGTCATAAAGAACCGTGCGCGTTAAAAGGAGAAAAACGCCCCAAACGCGCGCGGATTACGACGATTATTGCGCTTGTGCTTAGCGTAGCGCTATTACTTTTGGGGAATATCGAAATGCTTCAGCGGGGCGCGACCTCGCCACTGCAAGGGCGCCGGCACGCCATAGATCCACGCGATCGTCGGCGCGACGTCGAAGCAGACAAAGACCTCTTCGATCTCGCCCGGCTTAACGCCCTTGCCACACATAATAAAGGGCGCTTCCATGTGATCCAGACGCGCGTCTCCGTGACCTTTTTCGGAACCGCCGTGATCTGCCGTGAAAATCATCACCGTGTCCTCGAGCAGACCTTGCTCTTGAAGGTAATCGCGGATCTTGCCTACGTAGGAGTCGATCGTGGTCATCATTTGCTGATATTCCGGCGTGCCCCAGCCGATTGCATGACCGACGTGATCCGGTTGGCTGAAATAGATCCAGGCGAACGTCGGCTTAGTCGCAAGTTGCTTGATCCCGGTCTGATAGACCTCTTCGATATTATCGCCGGTAATATAAACGGCGTCGTCGACAGCTTCTTTATCGTAAAGATATCCGATACCTTCCCAGGAGTAGACGACGGTTCCGGTAAAGCCGGGAATATTGTCTTTGAGCACGCGATAGATATCGGGGAACCGACCGTGTTCATTGAGATAAATCGGCGGCAGGTCGGGTTCGCGACTACCCCAGGTGCGATAGCCGTGCATTTCCGAGGGAACGCCGGTGAGTTGCGATTCCCAGTTCAGCGCGCTAGCGGACGGCAGAACCGTGCGCATATGCAACGTCCACGCGCCGTTGTCGCGCATCGCTTTGAGATTGGGAAGCTCCTCCCAGTTCACATAATGGGAGCCGAAACCGTCCGAGCCGATCCACAGTACCAACTTTGCGCCAATAGGAGACTGCGGAGCGGACGTCTGAGCGCCGCATACGTTACAAATTAGTAACGTCGTAAGCGCAAGCGCTAGCGTTAAGAAAGATAATCTGCGTTGCATAATAACCTCGATAGAATGGGTCGTGAGAATCCAAAACGTCGCAGACCTCCCGTGGGATTGCGCGCCGTTTATGGGGTATTATACCGCGCAAGAGCGCCGTGGTCAAATTCGTCGTGAATAAAAAACGTCCCTACCAATTGGAACTAGAAGTTGTTTCACAACTCTCCCTGACAGGGCGTCAACTGGAATATTAACGCTGGTAGGCAGAGGTATGAATCTGCTTCTAGTTACGTAGCGGCTTTACTGCGCTACACACAGGCAGAGTGTTCGAAGAAGAGCCTAA
>JAUNMR010000003.1:0-53997 GCA_030537455.1 Planctomycetia bacterium
CCCCGCCCTACGGGCGGGGCGCCGCGGGCTTTGCCCGTGGCGTAAAAAAACGCAGGGCGATCTGGACAGCGGGTTGGTTGTTTTGGTCGGTGGGTCAGCTAGGCGTAAAAACGCATGCGTCTTTTTCGAACTGACAGATCCCTAGACCTATCGTACGTAAATTATCTTCCATTATCACAAATTATAAACACTTCGAAGTTTCTACAAAAGACGATATTCAATATTGTCTCGATTATCTCCCGATAGCCTCTTCAAAAGAACGAGCGTTAATCTTCGCCTCATTCTAGATTTATATTGAGAGATTATATAGAGACGGAACTCAATGGGGCGACGATCCCAATGGTCTCGATGAAGAAGAGGAACAATTTATCAATAAGCCACTAAAAGCAATGCGGAGAGCGTCTTCGGAAGAAGACGCTCTCCGCAAGAGTTGGCAATAATATCTGATTCTTAGTATATCAAATTAGAACAAGGTTCACCCCAGCGCGAAAAACGCCACAACTACCGCAGCGTTATGCGTTTAGAGCGACCCCTTGGTGCTTGGCACGCCGGTCTCCCTTGAGTCGTGCTCCACCGCCATTCTTGCAGCGCGCGCAACGCACTTAAAGATCGCCTCGGCGATATGATGGCCGTTTCCGCCGTAAGGGACGTTAATGTGGAGGTTACAAGCCGCGGCGTTGGCAAAACCCTGCCAGAATTCATGCACTAGTTCCAGGTCGAAATTCCCAACCCGTTCCACAGGATATTGTGCGTTATAGACCAGGCAAGGTCGACCAGAGAAATCGAGCGCGACCTGCGCTAAGGTCTCGTCCATTGGGAGGATAAAGAATCCGTAACGACGAATGCCTTTTTTGTCTCCGAGAGCCTCGGCAAAGGCGCGCCCCAGCGCGATCCCAACGTCCTCCACCGTGTGATGACCGTCGACGTCTAGGTCGCCGGTGACGTCAAGGTCAAGGTCAAACTTGCCGTGCGCGGTAAAGAGCGTGAGCATGTGCTCAAAGAAGCCCAGCCCGGTCTTGATCTGCCCGCGACCCTGACCGTCTAAGTTCAAAGTCAAACGGATTTGCGTCTCTTTTGTATCGCGTTGGATTTGCGCGCTTCTCATAACTTGCTCGCTTTCTAACTGTACCGGCGTCCACCGCTAGGAACGATCGCCCCCGAGATACTTTTCCACCAGGTTCAGGCACGCGTCGATATCGTCGTCGGTACCCACGCTAATGCGCAAGCCCTCGCCCCACATCTGATAACGCATGTAGCGCGTTAAGTATCCGTGTCGCTTCAGATATAGGTACAGATCCTTGTGGTCAAAGTCCGATTCCGGCCAAATATTCCAGGTAAAGTTCGCGTGAGAGTCCGGCACGACAAAGCCCAGCTCGCGCATACGCTCTTGCAGACGTTTGCGCGTGGCGACAATCCGCGCGGTCGTGGTCTTGAGCCACTCCTGATCCTGAATCGCCGCGGTCGCCGCCACAATAGAGATCGCGTCGCAATTATAGGAATCTTTGACCTTTAGGGTCTGTTCGATCACAGACGGATCGGCGATCATAAAGCCGAAGCGCAAACCGGCGAGGGAGTAAGACTTACTCATTGTGCGCGTGACAATCACACGCGGGTTACGTTTGACCAGCTCGATACAGCTCACGCCGGCGAAATCGGCGTAGGCCTCGTCGACCACGAGCGGACAGGGCAACGTCGCGGCAATCTGCTCCACCTCCTCCATTGTTAGCAAGGTGCCCGAGGGGGAGTTCGGGTTCGGTAGGAACGCCAACTTCAAGGATTCCGGCACGACGCCTTCTAGCGGATATGCGCGAAAGGGCGCGGTCTCCATCGCAGTGGGAGCCTTGCCGAAGTAATCGGTCATGGTCCAGTCGTCTTTAAAATAGACTTCTTCACCGCGCGCGCCCTGAAGTTCCGCCAGGGTCTTGTAGAGAATATAGCTCGGGTACGGCAGTCGGAGCATTTCATTTTCTCCGACAAAGGTGCGTGTGAGAATCGTAAGGATATCGTCGCTTCCGTTTCCGCACATAATCCAGTCGGGCTCAACGCCATAAAGCTCCGCAGCCGCCTCGCGAAAGGGCTGCGCCACCGCGTTGGGATAGCGCGAAAGACCGCGAATACACTGTGCGCGAATCGCGTCGTAAACCTTTTCCGACGCGCGATATGGGTTCTCGTTGGTATTGAGCTTGACCGCCTCGCCCTCTTTCGGCTGTTCGCCGGGGACATATCCAGCCGCCGCCTCTATATTAGCTCTAAATATACTCATATTAACGCCTTAACACATGAAAGTTCGCACACGCGCTGTGCAGAACAATGTTCGCACAACAACGCGGTCGCCACATGGCGCCGTCGGCGCGCTTACTTTCACACGCTTGTAAATCCTCGCGATTGCGCCGTTTGCGTAGCTTTCATTTAAAGATCGCCACGGAAACTAAAATCGAGAGTATTAGTAAATTGCGCGCGCTCAAGGGAAGTACGCGCGCGACCTTGACGCCGGTATGATACCGCGCAATATTGCTCCACGTGCTCAGATGAGCGGCAAGATAGATTGCAATGGCAAGAATCGCGGCGAGCGACCACGCGGTCTGTCGTGCAAAGACCACAGTTGCTAAAGTCAGCGCGATCAGACCGTTAGCGAGGTAAAAATACCGACCGAACCGCTCGCCCAATAAGGCAATGAGCGTCCATTTACGATTGGCGCGATCCTCGTCTCGATCGCGGTAGTTATTCGCTACTAGGATGTTATCGCAGGCAAAGCCTATAGCCAGACCAAGTAGCACGGCGTCTAGCGTAATGCGTTGCGTCTGAGCGTAGTACGTAAAGGCAATCGCCACAACGCCAAAGAACGCCACCACTAGCACGTCGCCCAGTCCGATATAGGAGAGCGGCAACGGTCCGCAACTGTAAAGTAAGCAGAAGACACAACTTATCAGACCGACCCAGAAGAGCGGCCAGCCGCCGTAGAAGAGCGTCGCCAGACCACACAGACACGCAACTGCAAGCGCCACAAAGGTTCCCAAGAGCATCGCCTTTGGGGAGATCCACCCGTTAGCGACCGCGCGCTGGGGACCTTTACGTCGCTGGTCGTCGGCGCCGCGCTGAAAATCGGCGTAGTCGTTGATAAAGTTCGCGGCGATTTGCGCAAAGATCGCAAAGAGCAAGCAGCTCAGCGCGGGCACAAGCTGAAAAGAACGTTCCGCCAACGCCGGATCGGTAGCGAAGTCGCGCCACGCCAACGCCAGCGCGACAATAACCGGGGCCGCGGCGGCCGCGAGCGTCTTGGGACGCGCCGCCAAAATCCACGCCTCAACCTTCCCGACGCTGCGCGTCGGCGTGTCCTGCACGCTTTGCGTATGCTCTTGCGACGCCGTCATTTTTGCACGTCCTCTAGCGATTATCGCCACGTTTGGGCGCCAGGGAATCCTCCATGGCGTCGATATAGCGTCGCAGACGCTCCAGCTCGCCGGTCACGCGTCGCAATTTCAGCATATTCTCCACGCGCTTGAGTAGTTCAAGTTTGTGGATCGGCTTACTGAGATAGTCGTCGCAACCGACATTGACCGCGCGTTCGACGTCCCCGAGTTCGCTCAGCGCAGTTGCCATGAGCACCATAATCCCAGCGGTCGCGGGGTCGCTCTTGAGCTTTTCGCAAACCTCGAAACCACTCAGTTTTGGCATCATAACGTCGAGGAGAATCAGATCCGGCTTAAAGGACGCGACCTTCTGGAGCGTATCGAGACCGTCGTTGGCGAACTCCAGCTCGTAATCCTTGCCAATAAAGAACGCTTCGAGCAGCTCCTGATTGAACGGCTCGTCGTCGGCAATGAGAATGCGACTTTTCGCGGTCGTCTCTGACATGTCGATTCCTTTCCGGCGCTACGGTCGGCGTAGCGACCGCTTGCGCACATTATTCGTTCGGCAGATCGTCGCGTTGCGCAAGTTCCTCGCGACGCGCTTGGTTCATTTTACGTAAATTCTCCTCGACCTGCTCAGGCGAGTCGTCGTGGTCGTCCTGGGGCGCGTCCTCTTGTTCGCGCAACTCATGCTCCATTCTTTCAGCTCTGGCCTTTTCGCGCATGGCGTCTAATTTTTTCATTTGCGCGGCGAATCTAGCCTCTTGCGCGCGCATGAGCGCCATTTCAGCCTGGTCGTGTGAACCGCATTTAATCGCCAGGGCGCTAAAGGCGGTGAAGTAGAAGGGATCTTCCTCCTCGAGTTCACAGGCGATTTCCATCTGCTGTAGCGCCTCGACCTCCTGCCCCTTGTCCAGCGAAAAGACGGCAAGCGCCAAATGCGCCAGCGCGTAGTCGGGGTATTCCGCAATCAACGCTTTAAGTTCCGTTACCGCCTGACCAAGTTCGCCGTTCTGCTGAAGTTCAATGCACTGGTCGTACCAGGATTCTTTGGCTCGTGTGCTCGTCATATTAATTGGTAACTCCAAGTGTAACGGTTCGTTTACAGCGCGCGTCGCGCACGACGCAACGTTTTGCCAAAGACCGGCTTACGTTCCACCGGCACGGGCGTTTCCGTGGGCTTAGCGACCGCCTCGAAACCGGGCAGATCGATACGCTCCAGTAGTCGATTAATTCGCATTTCAATGCGCGTGAGCTCTGCGCCCTCCTCCGCTGTCACCAGGGTAAAGGCGACGCCCTCGCGCCCCATGCGACCGGTACGACCGACGCGATGGACGTAATCGTCGCAATATTGCGGCACGTCGAAGTTGACAATGTGCGAGACGCTCGAGACGTCAATTCCACGCCCGACAATATCGGTTGCCACGAGGATTTTCGCCTTCTCCGCGCGGAAGTTGCGCATGATCTGATCACGCTTGCTCTGAGGAAGATCCCCGTGGATCGCCTCGACCTTGCCGAACTTCTCGCCCAGGCGTCGACCGAGTATATCGACGTAACGCTTGGTGCGACAGAAGATAATCGCCTGACGGAAATCCTTCTCCTGTTGGATCTCCAAGAGTCTCACGAGCGCGTCGAACTTGCGGTCCTGGTCGACCGTGAGGTAAAACTGTTCGATGGTATCGGCGGAGACGTCCTTCTGACTGAAGTCGTACTGCTCCGGATCCTGCATATAGGCGTGCGCCAATCTGAGCACGGGGGGCGGTAGCGTGGCGCTAAAGAGTAGCGTCTGTCGATTCGACGGGGTGTGACGCAAAATGCGCTCCACATCGGGACGAAAGCCGATATCGAGCATACGGTCGGCCTCGTCGAGCACGACCCAGTGCGCCTGGTCGAGCGAGAGCGCGCCGCGCCCCATGAGGTCGATAATGCGCCCCGGGGTGCCCACGAGAATATCAACGCCCTTTTTGAGCTTCTCCACCTGCGCGCCGAGCGGCTTGCCGCCGTAGCACGCGAAGATTCGAAGGTCGCGATAGTATGCGAGTCGCTCCGCCTCGTCGCGAGCCTGTACCGCCAGTTCGCGCGTGGGCACAACGACCAGCGCCAACGGGGAGCCGTTGCGCGTGCATTGCGCCACGCCCTCGATAATCGGTATCATAAAGGACGCGGTCTTACCGGTTCCGGTACGCGCCTGACCAAGCACGTCGACGCCGGCCTGAATACGCGGGATCGTACCGGACTGAATCGGGGTCGGCGCGCTATAGCCCATGAGGCGTAGCGCCTTGAGCGTCGGGGTCGTGAGGCTCAGCTCGCCGAACTGTTCCAGCGGAGCGACGTCCTCCGCGTTCTCTTCGTTCGGTTCCACGTCGACTTTTTCGGTCGCGCGCTTTTTACGCGACGCGCGCTTGACCGGCTTTGGCTGTGGCGTCGACTCTTCGCCGACTACCTCGGACGCGACCCGATCCGCTTGTTCGACTGACGCGTGAGCTTGCGCGTCTTGCCGTAGTCGTGCCGATTTTTTTTTTGACACGACTTCGTCGTAATCGTCGAAGTCGTCTTGCTCGGTAATTTGCGGCTCTTCCGCATCGAGGTCTTCGGAGCGCGCGATACTCTCCCAGTAGGCGATCATATCGTCGGCGTCCTCCGATTCGGGCTGCGGTTCAGGCGACGCCTGGTCGTCCGGACGCTTGTCGTCCTTGTCGCGCTTGGACTTTTCGGCGCGTGTCTTTTTCCTTTCGTGCGCTTCGGTTTCGTCGGCGTCGTCCTTGGCTTGGTCGTCGGCGTCGGCTTTGCGCGCGCGCTTTACCTTAACGCTCGCGGACTCCTGCGCCGACTCGTCCTTTGCGGACTTGGTCGATTTGGTCGTCTTAGCGCTCTGAGCGGTCTCGACCACGGCGGCAACGGCGGCGACCGCTTCGCCAGCTTGCGCGCCATTCGCACGATTGAAGGATTCGATCAGCGTAATGAGTTCGGAATTGGCGTCGAGTAGGGTTTCAAGCATTTCCGCAAGTGCGACGACTTGGGGTCGATCCTTCACCTCGGGTATCACGGTATCCACGCCGAGGGTATCGACGATCTTCTGAGTTCGTCGCGCCAGCCAGCGCATTTTACCGAGGGTAAGGCGAGGCTGCTCGACTTCCTCGGTCTTGGCGGGGGATAGCGAGCCGGTGGCGATCGCCTCTTTGATCTTGGCGAGGAACGACCCGCTCTTGTGCGCGGGCGCGGCGGCGTCTTCTTCCTTCTTCGGGGCGGGCTGAGTCTGCGCCTTGGGCGCTTTTTCAGCCTTGGGGGCGCGCGCGTTCTTTTTATTCGCGGCGGGTTGTGCCTCTTGCGCCTCTGCGACCTGACGCTTAGCCTCTTCCTCCTGCGCCTTTTTCGCGGCGCGTTCTTGCGCGGCGCGACGACGCTCTTGCTCTTTGATTTCCTTTTGCATGAGCAGTAGATCGACCATTTCCTCGTCGTCGTGCGTTAGCTTCGTTTGACCATAGGAGGGAATGGAGTAGGGGTCGACCTCGTCTTCTTCGACTTCGGCGCGAAAGCTCTCGACGTCTTCAGCGCGCGTTTCTTTTAAGGCGCGTTTTTTAACGGGTCGCAGGTAATCTTCAGTTGGTGCGACGTACATCGTTCCGACGTCTTTATCGCGACGTTTTGCGACGCGTCCCTTCTTAGGCTTAACCTCTTCGACGGGGTCGATTAAATCGTCTTGCAGTTGGTCGTCTACTTCGCCCCATTGATGGTATTTTGTTCCAGCGGGCTTGTCGTGGGCACGACGGTTCCCGCGATTCTTTTTGTCAGAATCGGAAGATTTAGTCAATTGCTTGTCCTCTTGTCGCGCGCGGCTCCTCATGAGGTCGCAAACTATCGCGGTCTTGGGCACAGCGCGAGGAAGGCTTTCGCAGAAAGACAGGACTCAGGCGTCTGCAAAAAGACAGCGCGCGAAAAGGTGGAGACCATGTAATTTTCTACGAAAGCGTGTGTCGTGTAAATCTTTAGTTAGCTATTGGTAGGAAAGCCCGGCAGGCGCGCATGGCGCGTATGACAGCGACGACGTCCTTAGACGAGCGCTTCACGGAAGAGCGCCGCGCGTTTTTCGACGTCCGCGCGCGTAACGAACTGCAGCCGTTCCAGGGAGAAGCCTTCGACGGTAAAGCTCGCCACGACGGTGGCGTAAAACAGGGCTTTTTTAATACTTTCGCTATCGAGGCGCTGCGACTGCGCCAGACAACCGAGCATAGCTCCGGCAAAGGAATCGCCCGCGCCGGTGGGATCGACCACTTTACGCGTGGGAAAAGCCGTCGTCAAATAGACTTGCTCGCGCGTATACCAGAACGCGCCGTATTCCCCGCGCTTGACAATGACAAACTTCGGTCCAAGTTCCAAAAGAGCGTCGGCCGCGTCGTACGCCTCGCGCTTTCCGGTTAGCAGGGACGCTTCGGAGTCGTTGAGAATCAGCCCGTCAATACGCGTGAGCAACTCCAAGAGTTCGCCGCGCATATTGTTGATATAGAAGTCCATGGTGTCGGCAATGACAAGCTTGGGCTTTTGAATCTTATCGAGCAACGCCATGTCGAGGGCTGGGGAGCCGTTTGCAAGCAGGACATAGGGGGTATCGCGATAGGAGTCTGGCACGATCGGATCATAGGACTCGTCCATGACGTTCGCGTGATAGAAGTTCGATTCACGCTGGTTCATATCGTCGAAATACCGACCGGACCAGTGGGAGGTCAAACCGTCCTGGCGGATTTCCAGCCCTTGTAGATCAACGCCGCGTGAACGGAGCAGACCGGAATACTCCGGCTTCCAGTCGGCGCCAACGACCGCCACCAGACGCGATTCGGTAAAGTAACTGGCGGCAAAGGAGGCGTAGATCGCCGAGCCGCCCAGTACGCGGTCGCGCGAGCCATAGGGGGCGTCAATTGTGTCATAGGCGGCGGAGCCAAGGGTAAGCAACGACATTAAAAAACCTCGACAAGGCAAAGGAACGCGGTCTGTAGCAGAGCCACAATAGCACAAAAGTATGCGGTCATTATATCGCGCAATTGTCTCTTATCAACTAGCGGAGACTGAATTTGCGGATTTTTAGGAGATTACCATTTTGCCTTCGGCTTAATAATCGCCACGATACGATCGACCAGGTCTTTTAGACCGGCGCCGGTGACCGCGGAAATAAGCGCCGCGTCGATCCCGAGCTCCTCCTTGAACCGCGCCTGAACCACGGCGGCGTCGGGCAGGTCGTTTTTGGTGACCGCGACGACCTCTTCGCGTTGACCGAGTTCCTCGTCAAACTTTTCCAGCTCTTGGCGAATCGCGCGGTAGTTCTCGATGGGATCGGTACCGTCGGAGGGGGCTGGCTCCACCAGGTGTAAAATCACGCCGGCGCGCTGAATGTGTCGTAGGAAGTCGTGACCGAGCCCGACGCCTTCGCTAGCGCCCTCGATCAGACCGGGAATATCTGCGATCACAAAGCTTCGATCCGCGTCGATCTTCGCCAACCCCAAGTGCGGGGTCATTGTTGTAAAGGGATACGGGGCAGTCTTCGGGCGCGCCTTCGTTAAACGACTGAGCAAGGTGCTCTTGCCAGCGTTCGGCTTGCCGACCAGCCCGACGTCGGCGATCATTCTCAGTTCGAGTCGAATTTCACGCGCCTCGCCCTTCTCTCCGGGCGACGCCATTGTTGGGGAGCGCAGGGTCGCGGACTTAAAGCGCACGTTCCCTTTGCCGCCGAATCCGCCGCGCGCCACGATAAAGCTATCGCCGTCCTCTTTGAGATCCTTCAGGAGCAGGTCGTGGTTCTTATCGAAGACCATGGTTCCCACGGGCACGTCGATCACAAGGTCTTCGCCGCTTCTGCCATGCCGCTGGGAAGCGCCGCCCTGCTCGCCGTGCTGAGCCTTCCAGGCGTGTTTATTTGCTAAGTGAATAAGACTGGCGGTATTACGACTGGCGTGAAGTACAACGTTGCCGCCGCGTCCGCCGTCGCCTCCGTCGGGACCGCCGCGCGGGACATATTTTTCACGACGAAAACTAGAGCAGCCGTCGCCGCCCTTACCGCCGATCACTTCGATTTCTACTTCGTCGACAAACATGCAATCAACCTTTCTGAGCGCGGCGCGTATGGTAATGTGTAAGAGCGTAACTTGTGAGGAGCGCCGCGACGTCAAACGACAAAAAAAGGGGGCGGCACAGACCGTCCCCTAACTGCATTTACGCCGCAGTCGTGACCTGAACGCTTAGCGTCAGGCAGTGGCTTCATCAGCAATCACATTGACGCGACGACCATTTTGGTCGAAGAAGACGACGCCGTCGATCAAGGAGTAGATCGTGAAGTCGTTGCCCAGACCAACGCCTTTGCCAGGTCGCCAGCGAGTGCCACATTGGCGAACGATAATATTACCAGGTTGAACAACTTGACCGCCGTAAACCTTAACGCCACGACGCTGACCATTAGAATCGCGACCGTTGCGGCTAGAACCTTGACCTTTCTTATGAGCCATAACGCTACCTTACTACCTTACGTGGGGCCTAAACCTACGAATGATGTTATTTCAAAGACGCTCGCGAGGCGTGGAGTCGCGCGAATAGGCGTGCGCGTGCGCGCTTGTGAGCGTTCGTTAATTCCAATGTTAGGTTCTCTGCGCGCCAGTGGGAGCGCCGCAACAATAACGCGCAGAAAACTTTCGTCTATTTTACAGGTAAATCCACTGGTAGTCAAGTTCCCCCGGCAAAGTTTTATAAATTTCTTTTCCGGAGTTCTTATCATCGCCGGGGTTGATGAAGTTCAATTTGAGGATTTTGCGGTAAATATCGCGTCCGGAACCGAACTGTTCGGTCGCTTCCTCGGCGTTATAATCCCAACGGAAGGCGTTGGTTAGACCGCTAATATAGACAGAGAACTTATCGATGCGAGGATCGACGTCGCGCCACATAGCCACGCCCCAGACCGTTTCCCCGGGCTTGATATCGCGCGCGGCCATTCTCACAGAGGTGTAAAATTCCATATTACCGCGCTTTTCGCGTTCGACGATCTTGTCGTACGCAAGCGGAATATAGGTATCGTAATAGACGGCGTCTTCCGCGCCGCGCGTTTGACCGACGAGGTACTTGGAACCGGGACGACGTTCATAGACGACGTCGTGCTGGATCGTTGCGGTCGCGAGAATAAAGCGCGGAATAAATCGCACAGTACCGGGGACATTGCCATCGGCGTCTTGGGGAGCGTCTAGGTAGTCGACGTCGACCGGCTTGAAGACGCCGGGCAGATTATTGAGCGGGTGCTCGTAATTTCTGGTTTCACGTTTGCCCGACTGTTGGAGAATCGCGTTTCTATCGTCTTCGTCGTCGGGATAAGCGACCAACGTCGTCGAGACGCTCGGCTTGAACGTGACCTCTTCGGCGTTATTACCGGAGCCTTTGGTGAAGGATAACGTGTCTTCAAGATCCGCGCGTTTGCACTGACCGGTATTGGTCACAGAGTAGACCAGATACCAGACGCGCGCGGTCTGCAGTTGACCGTCGCTAGTGGGCAGTAGCACGTCGATCGAACGCACGGTCTTATAGCTAAATTCCAGTTGCCAAACTTCGCGCGTGAAGAGCAGATCGGCGGCCCAGGCGTAACTTTCGTCCTGCGCGTCTTGGGCATTGGCAAGGATTTCCGGCACGTCGCTCCACTGAACCGTTTCTTCGTACCCAATAAAGGGCTTGATCGTGCGCATATTCGCGGAGCCGTCCGATTGCGCGCGAGCCACGTTTAGACCGAGCATTAAGGAGGCGCACGCTAACAGCGAGGCGAGAAGAGGCGACGCCATAGGGGCGCGCGCGAATTTATCAATAAGCCTATTACTCATTTTTGCGCTCAAATTCAGTGTAAAATCGAGTTAAACCGCGCGTAGCTTCCTACGAGCGAACAGGGCGACACAGACGCTTGTGCTCAATTATACACTGTGCATAGAGGAAAGGTCAAGAATCCAAGATGAAAAACGCGCTTTTTTGGGAAAAAATAGCGTCTTCAATCGTTAGAAACCCAACCGTCGCGCGGTATTCAGAAGAAGAAGACGGTGACGCCTCCCCCGCCGGGAAGAAAGAGATCCTCGCCGTTCCAAACCTGCTTCACCAAGGGAGAATGCAGACCGTACTCACGAACACGATCACGAAGAATATACCGACCGTGCCCGTGCACAACCTCAAGGGACGATCCCTTGCGACGCGAGGTCTCCACACGCCGTCGCAACTGTTCCATAGCCGCGTCAGGACTATAACCGTGTAAGTCAATTGAATCGTCAGGCTGAAAACGAGAAGTCATCACAGAAGAAACGCGGTCGTTAGTAAAGCCAGGCGCGCGCCGCACAACGCGCCTGGTTCTTGGTTCGTCGTGCGTTAGCGCGCGGTCACGCCCCAGACTTCCAGTTCGGTAATTCCGTGCCATTTCAAGGGCTCGTCGGTTTGGAAATCGGTAATACGCAGGGAGCGTACGCGACGTTTACTGAACTGGAACGTCTGCGGTTGCGCGGTCTCTTGGAGTTCTAGCGGCATAGAGGAGCCGTCGGAGAAATAGACGGTCGCGCTCTTCCAAGCGGCGTCGTGGGGGAAATCGGCGCGAAGATAGAGCACGAGTTTGTCAATCTCGACGTCACAACCGAAATCGATCTCCAGCCACAGGTCGGTGCGCAAATTCGGCCCCCACGACGGGAAGGCCGCGCCGTGTCCCTGGTTCGAAGTCTTGCCGTCAATGACGTTTTTGGCGGCAAATTCATCGAGACAGCCGTACTCGCTATTGCTCATCGCGTGAGGATACTGCTTAACAAAGAGCTTGTCGCCCTGGACGTCACCAGGATTAAGCGCGACGTTGCGGTACTCGTTCTGACCTTCGGGACGATAGGCTAAGCCGGAAGGAACGTCAGCGAGGTAGTCGCGCAGGAAATGCTCCTTGTCTGCCAAACCGCCAAGACGACCATAGGACGCGAACGAACGACTGGCAACGTTCTGGAAATTCGACGCCACCGCCGCGCGATACAGTTCGATATTAGCATCGTTCTCCAATCGTGCCTGTTCGTGCTTCGCCCAGTAATACGCATAGGTTGCGCGTTCCTCCGGCGTCCAGATATTTTCTTCGCGATAGTCGCCACAGTACGGCACGAGCAGGTCGATCCACAGCGCGAGCTTGCGAATGGAGACTTCGTCGAGTTTGACCTCGCGATGCGCCTCGACCTTGCGATCGTCACCGCGCCATTCGTTTACCAACGGACTCTTAAACGCGCCGGCGAAATACGGAGGCAGTAGTTCCGGACCCTCTTGGATCCCCAGCCACTTGGAATATGCCCCGTCGTGATTGCCGTTCTGTGTCAGATTAATATACGCCTGACTGAAGGAACGACCCGCGCGATTAGACGCGTCCTTGCCCCTGTCGGAAAGGTCGGCGTCGCCCAGAAGGCTCATGGGACCGTCGCCGCCGCGGTGGCAACTTACGCAATGATGATCGAGGATCGGCTGGATATCGCGATTAAAGCTGAACCCCGCGTCGGCAAGGTAACCGTTTCCAGGAGTATAGAACGGCGTCGGCTTGGCAATCGGTTTCTGCAACGCAATGGAGTTGGCGCCCGAGGCTCCGGCGACGTTCTGAATCACCGATTCCTTCGGCTCATGACATCCGACGCACGCGAAAGTCTCGCCGGGCTGCAGGGTGGACCAGCTACGCATTGTCTGTACGACGTCGCCCTTTTCGTCGAGCAACTGGAAGTAGACCGGCGTCATCGCGGGCGCTTCGAAATAGGCAGAGCCGTCCTCCTCCACGGGAACCTCGCCCAGAACGCGTTTGACGTCCCATGTGGCGTTGTCAATTGCAATCGGCGTGCAGACCATAGCGCCGCCGGCTGGTCCGCCGTTGCCGTTTTTACGAATCCCGACCGGTCGAAATTCCAACGCGACTACGCGCAGCGACTTCACCACGCCGCGTTCAATACCTTTGAGACCCGGTCCCTCATAGACGTCTTGCACGTAGTAAGCGCCCGTTTTTTTGCTAAGATCGACTTGGGAAGGACGCAGTAGCGGTCGTTCTCGTTCCACCAGCGGCATGGGCTGACCGCAGCTGATATCGCGGTCAAATGCGAGCAGTTCGCGCTGACCGTCGTGATCGAACCAGTAGAGTCCAAATGGCACGTCATATTTCCACGCGCCCCCCTCGGGGAGATAGGCGCACAGTAGCGTGGATTCGTCGAGCGGGTACGGGTACTGGAAGAGTTCGCCAATCTGACCGTACTGGTCAATTTTATCGGCGGCGGTCTCGCGTACCGGGGCAATGAGGGTCGCGCCGGCGTTCTCTTGCGCGCCCTTGGAACGATCGATCAGTAGAAGCTTGCCGTTCTGATAGGTATGATGCCCAGCGGCGATCGCGAGAACAAGGTCTGTCCCGGGAATACCGCGCGCGTGCATAATCGTCGTGGGAAAATAGGAGTTATTCCCGTAATATTCGGTCTGACCGGTACCGTCGCAGTTCATCTGAAACAGCGGCTGCGGGTAGATTTGTCCGCGGTCGTTGTAGTCCCAACGCGTGTAGATTATGCGCCCGTCTTCGAGGAGCTTCGGATAGTTCACCGTGACCTGGTCGGCGGTCAGACGACGCATAAAATGACCTAACGGGTTGCAGGTGTAGAAGTTAGAGACTTCGGTCCACCAGCAGTCGGTGATCTGCGTGCAACGTGTGGAGCCAAAGAGGATATTGTCGTCGGGAAGATAGATCGGCTCAATGTCGGCAACGCCGAGACCGTCGGTGATTTTGCGTTGCGTCTTCATTTTCATATCGTATTCGTAGATATGAAAATCGTCGAGGTCGAAGCTATTTCTGGCGGCGTATAGGATTTTATCGGCGTCCCAGGAGACGTCGGGGTCGCGTAGCGTACCGTTGGGAACGGAGACGAGGATTTCATTGCGAATGGTTCCGTCGGGCGCAAAGGTCGCGCAGCAGAGCTGTCCACCGGGTCGTCGGTCGCAGCTGAAATCGCGGTACTCCTCGTCGCTGACGTCTTCGGTGTAGGCATAATGACTCGCGCCAATAACGTAATGCTTGGTATAGACGAACTTAGGACACAATTCCGGAAGATCGAGCAAGCGTCGAGCGCGACGAATACGGCAGACGTCGTAATAGAGCGCTTTCCACCTGGGGTCGTCGCTGGGCGTCTTGGCGACTTTGAGCGTCTCGAGGAGGCGTTCCAGTTGTGCGACGGCAACGCTTGAGGCGTCGACCATGGCGTCGTTGGACGCGGGCTCCTCGAGTTTGAGCGCTTCAGTAAAAGACGGGACGCGATTAGCAAGACGCTCGTCGTCCTTGAGTTCGGAATTCTTCAGCTCGTCCAACTTCGTGCGAATCAGTTGGTACTCCGCCTCGGCGTTCTCTTTTGGCGTAAAGAGCGCCACGCGTTGATCGACGTTCGGTACGTCCTGCATGAGCCAGTCCTGTCGAAGGCGTTCGGTAAAAACGCGATTGTCAAAATTCCAGGACTGTGCCAAGAGTTGCGCTGTCATGCAGGGCGTCGCCAGGCACGCCATGAGCGCCAGGGCTACGCAACGTAATTTAGAAAACGCCATAACGGCTCCTATTCTATGAAGTGTCAATGGGTTCTTTCTTGTGAAAAACGCAAACAGTCGTAAAGAGCGCTTACCGGCAAGGTTGCGAGGCATCCTTTCTTTACGACATGATTATCTCGGGTCGTGCGCCAGCGCTTGGTCAGAGGAATTATCCAGCGCCGTGGCCGCGTCTTGTTCCTCAACCGACACGCCCCAGAATTGCGCTTCGGTAATTCCGCGCCATTTGAGCGGGAAAGACGGCGTTAAGTCAACCAGTCGTACGGAGTTAACGCGACGCTTCGGGAAGGTAATCACCTGCGGTTCGGCGGAATGTTCCAACTTGCTCTGCACGCGCGAGCCGTCGGAAAATTCAAGGGTTACGTTCTGCCAGACGTCGTCGTGCGGGAAATCGGCGCGAAGATAGAGCACGGCTTTATCGATCTCGACGTCACAGCCGAATTGAATCTCCAGCCACAGATCGTCGCGTAAATTCGGACCCCAGGACGGGAAATTCTCTCCGTGACCGGTATTGGCGATCTGACCGTCGATAACGTTCTTAGCGGCAAAGCAGTCCGCGCGCGCGTATTCGCTATTAGAGAACGCATGAGGATAGCTTGTGATCGCGAAGGCGTCGCCCTGCACGTCGAACGGATTGAGCGCTACGTTACGATAGACGTTCTCTTCCCCGACTTTATAGGCAAGGGATGGGATTTTACGTCCTAAAAGCGCGTTGACAAACTCTTTACGAAACGCCTTGCCGCCACGATCGAACTGCTGGAAATCCTCCAGTTTAAATTCGCGTCCGGTCTGTAGCGCTTCGAGTTTTTTGGCGATATTATCGCGCACAATCTCCGCGTTGCGCTCGCGCTGTTGCAGGTAGTAGTAATAATAGGCGCGTTCGCCGTCGGTCCAGCGGTTCTCTTCGTAGTAGTCGCCCAGATAGGGCACAAGCAGATCGATCCACATCGCCAGGATACGTAGATCTTTCGGATCGAGTTTGACGTCACGGTGCGCGTCGTCTTGTCCGCCGGGATTACCGTGTTCGTCACGCAATAGCGCCATAAGCGGACTAATCGCGGCTCCGGCGTGGTACGGCGGGAGCAACGAGGGACGCTCTTGAGTACCGTACCAGCGCGTCCAGCGACCCTGATAACGACCGTTTTGCGTCAGCGTCAGATAAGACTGGCAGAACCGACGTTTCTCCTCCTTGTAGATAGACGCGCGTTCGTCGTCTTCGGTAATAACCTCGTCGCGCGCCATGAGACTAAAGGGCTCGTGAGAACCGTCGGCGCGTTCGCGACCGGTATGGCAGGTCACGCAATTGTGATCGAGGATCGGCTGGACGTCGCGAATGAAGTCGAATCCCCCGGCTTGGTACGCGCCCGCGGGTGGGGTCAGAACCGGCTGGAGTTTAGCGACGCCCTTTTGCAACGCCACAGTCGTAGAAGAGCCGCTGAGCGCGTTTTCGCCCACGGCGCCCTTGGGCTCGTGACAGCCGACGCAGGCGAAAGTCTCGCCCGGTTGCAAAGTGGACCAGCTACGCATGGTCTGTACGGCGTTCCCCTTGGCGTCGAGAAGCTGGAAGTAGACCGGGGTCATTGCGGGAACCTCGAAGAAGGCGGAGCCGTCCTCCTCCACGGGCGCTTCGCCCAAGACGCGTTTGACGTCCCATGTACCGTTGCCGACCGCAACCGGCGCAGTCACAATGGAGTCGCCCGCCTCGCCGTAATTCCAGTTCCATCCGACGGCAAAGGGTCGAAAGACCAATTCCACCACGCGTAACGCTTTAATTGTCCCGCGTGGCACGCCCTGCAGACCGGGTCCTTCGTAGACGTCCTGAACGTAATACTGTCCGGTCGTTTTGGCGAGATCGACCTGCGATGGTCTCATGAGCGGAACCTGCCGTTGCGCCAGCGGCACGGGCTGACCGCAACTAATCGCGGGGTCGAAGGCGAGTAGTTCGCGCCGACCGTCGTGATCGAACCAGTAGAGACCGTAAGGGACGGCGTAGGACCGCTCTTGCGAGCCCTCGGGGAGATAGGCGCACAGTAGCGTCTGTTCATCGAGCGGGTACGGGTACTGGAAGAGTTCGCCCTCCTGACCGTAACGGTCGACGAGTTCGTCATTTGGAGTCTCACGCGTTGGGGCGATGAGCGTCACGCCGGAGTTGCCCTGCGTTCCTTTGGAACGGTCGATTAGTATAAGTTTGCCTTGCTGGTAGGTATGGTGTCCAGAGGCGAGCGCGACGACCTTATCGCTACCGGGAATTCCGCGAGCGTGGAGGATCGAGGTGGGAAAATACGAGTTATTCCCGTAAAATTCGGTCTGACCGGTACCGTCGGGATTCATCTGAAACAGCGGCTGAACGTAGATGTGCCCGCGGTCGTTGTAGTCCCAGCGCGTGTAGGTTACGCGCCCGTCGCTCATGACCTTAGGATAATTGACTGTGACCTGGTCGACTGAAACGCGACGCAGAAAGCGACCCTGTGCGTCACAGGTATAGAGATTAGAAACTTCCGTCCACCAGCAGTCGGTATTCTGCCCGCAACGTGTGGAAATAAAGAGGATATCGCCGTTGGGCAAATAGCACGGCTCAATATCGGCGACGCCAAGTCCGAAGGTTATCTGCCGAGTCTGACGCGTCTGAAGGTCATATTCGTAGAGATGAAAATCGTCGTCGTCGAAACTCGTACGCATGGAGAAGAGAATCCGCTTGCCGTCCCAAGACACGTCCGGATCGCGCAAGGTTCCCTGCTCGGTCGACACGAGAACCTCATGTCGCGCCGTTCCGTCCTGCTGTAAGGTTGCTAAACACAGTTGCCCGCCAGGTTGACGATTATTGCTGTAATCATTGTACGCCTCGTCGGTTACGTCCTCGGTGTAGGCATAGTGACTCGCGCCCATGACGTAATGCTTGGTATAGACAATTTGCGGGTATTCCTCCAGTAGCTCCGCCAGACGCGCGCGTCGACGAACTTGGCAGATCTGCTGATAGAGCTCGCGCCACTGGGGGTCGTCGCAGGCGACGTCGTTCTGTCGCAACTTTTGTAATTTTGCGCGCAACTCCTGGGAGTCTTCCACCTCGCCCAGCGCCGCGTCGAGAACGTCGAACTGCTCCTGCAGGGTCGCGTCCACGGTAAAGACGCGCGCGCGTAGCTGTTCGTCTGGAACGTCCTGCGCAAGCCAGTCGACCATGAGTCGCGCCTGGAAGACGTCCTGGTCAAACGCCCAGTCATTAAACTCCGCACGCGCCGCCGAATAACCGACTAGCGCCGTGGAAAGTATGATTAAGGTCAATAGAACCGCGCGTCTTGTCATGTGGCAAAACTCCCTGGCAGATTGGTCTGCACGCCGCTACGCTCCACGACACTGTCAAGGGCGGCGGCGCACTGGCGTCGACGTATGCTAAAGGTTATTATAGCGCAAAGGCGTTTAAAAGCGACAGGCGCCGACGCGAGCGTCTAAAAAAGCGTGAAAGAACGCTACTGCGCTTGCGTCGCCTGGGCGTCGGCGTCACGATAGAGCATTTCGATTCTCTCAGGCAGTACGCGCGAGCGCGCCTCCTCCGGCGTGATTTCAGGGCGGTAATCGAGACGATCCTGGAACTTCTCATGAAGCCGACCGAAATAAGACGGATGGAACTGACCATTAACGTCGAGCCAATTCGCTAGGGTAATCTTTTCGTTCGTTGACAGTTCAATCTTGGCGTCGGCGTGCAGGTCAATGAGCTTTTTGAGTTCGTTCTGCGCCGCCTCTGGCGCGTCCTTCAGCGCGGTTTCGCCAAAGAGCCATGCCGCCAAAGGACTTGAAAGCGCGCCGCTCTGATAGGGCGGGACAAATTCAATACCTGCGCTGGCGGCGTCCTCGTTGCGCGGCACGATATTGCCAAGTAGCTGAGCGTCGGTACGCGCAAGATTAACGAGATTCCAGTAGGAGCGGGAGTAGTTCGATTGCGGCTTGTCGTCGAGAATCGGCTCGTGGGAGTCGTCGCCCTCGTGGTGACACTGCAGGCAGTGGTCGTTCCACAACGGCTGGATCTGTCGCTGATAGTCAAAGACGCTCTCGGGCGCGTCCTGGTTCGGCTGCGCGCTCAGAACGCTCGGCTCGCGCAACAGCGCCGTCGGCGTCACGGGATTAACCTGCGTGGGCGCGTCGCGTTGCGTTTCATGACATCCGACGCACGCGCGACGCTCGCCGGGTCGGTAGTTCACATAAGTACGCTCGGTCTGAATGGCACGATAGTTTTCGTCAAGCGCCTGGAAATAGAGCGCGCGATCGGCAGGAACGTAGAAGGAAGCGGAACCGTCTTCCTCCACGGGGGCGACGCCAAGTTGTACCTTAACGCTCAGCTGACCATGACCGACGGCGCTGTGCGCGTGGGTCGTGCCGTCGTGGTCTTCTCCCCAACTCTTGCGCGCAGTCCAGGAGCGCGGAACCTGCTCTAGTACGCGGATATACTTCACGTCGCCACGCGCAACGCCGTCGAGTCCTTCGTACACGTTGGTAATGGCGCAGAGCGCTTTGCCTTGGGCGGCTAACTGTGGATCCAAAACGCTGGAACGCACGGGCGGAAGGTCGCGTTCTAAAATAGGATAAGCGTGCCAACATCCGGCGTTTAGATCGGTTAAAAGTTCAGTCTCATGACCTTGATCGTCGAGTAGAACCAGGTCATAACCGGTCAAGTCGTTCCACAGTAATCCGGCGGGTTTGCGCGAGGCAATAAAGAGATCCTCCGCTATCGGGTACGGGTCTTTAAAGAGTCGACCGCCGACGCCGGTTAAATCGTGACGGTACTGACCGTCGGAGTCGAGGAAATGAAAGCCGTTGTGATGGTAAGCGCGAACGTCGTTGGTGATATAACGCATGGTTTCAACGTCGCGAGCGTCGTCTTTCGCGTCGATGACAATTACTGTGCCCAGCGCGTTATTGGGACAACAGTGCGAAGCGCCGAGGAAGACGATCTGATTGTCAGAATTAGGGATCGGGCGCGGATAGAGCATTGACTCCGGGAAGGAGATATTATCGCCGTAAATTTCCGACGCGCCTGTTCCGTCGGGATTGACCGCCCAGAGCGCTTTGGCGTTACCGGCGGCTTTGTCGACGTATTCCCAGCGGTGGTAAATAATCCTCCCGTCCGGTAGCATAGCGGGCGACTGTTCGTTCAGTGGACTATAGGTCAACGGCTGGAGATTAGCGCCGTCGGCGTCCATGCGGTAAAGATTGGTAACGGTGAAATTATCAGACGCGTCGCACAGTACGCTGAACTGCGCGCGCGTGGACACAAAGACGATTCCGCCGTCGGGAAGATAGCAAGGATGCAGGTCGTCAGTTCCGTGTAAGTAACTGCCGCGTTTGTACTTGCGCACAAGTTCTGCCTCGTCTTCTTGCGGGAAAGTGAGCTGTTTCATTCCGGAGCCGTCGAGATTTGCCTCGTAAATACGATAACCCTGCTCCGGCGAGGCGCGGAAATCAAAGACGATTTTACTCGCGTCGTAAGACAGGTCGAATCTCTGGATCATTCCTTCATGAAGCTGGTCGTAATAGAGATCCTGAACCTGCCCGGTGCGCAGATCAAGGATGGCAAAGCCAGCGCCGGGCAACCAGGAGCAGTTCACATGATCCGTGTAGACATGGTTGGAGTCGTAAGTATAGCGCCGAACGAAGATTAACTTCTCCACCCCAGCGTCGAGGAGCGTCTGAGCGGCCGCGGGGTTGAAGGTAAAATCCGAGTCGGAACTCTTGGGGATCGGCGGAACTGTCACGCGTGGATTAGTCTGTTTGTACTCCTCGGGCTTTGGCATTTCCACCGGCTCGTTACGAACCTGGAAAAACACCGAGCCGCGCACGCCGTTGGTATCAAGACCGACCAACGTGGTAAAGCGCGCGTATTCTTTATCGAGCTTGAAATGCAGTAGCGACGGCGCATGCGCCCAGAACCCGGTCTTAAACTGCGTGCGTCCCACGCGCAACTCCTTGTTCTGATGATTGTGATTCACCAGGAGTTCGCCCCAGCCGGTTTGCGCCGATTCCGGTCGCAGGGTCGTGAGGTCAACGCGTCGCCCGTCGGCGTCGATAAGGGTCGGTTCGCCCCAGATCGCCTGATCACAGTCGTAGGAATCGCCGGCGTAATCCGCGTAGAGATACAGGTCGGTCGCGCCGTTGAGTTCGACCTCCAACTTCTGCGCCGGGGTAGTCACGCGCATAAGTCCAGAGCGTACCGGCTCAAACCCGTACGAGGTATGAACAGCGTTGAAACAGAGTACGACGAAGAGGGTAAAAAATGGGACGAACGCAGCGCGTCGACTCAACGCGTCCAGGGCTGTAAAGAATGTCATCGATCGTCTCCGGTCTCCATTTGGTAGAACACATGCTATCATAGGGCGCCAATACGCAGTAATCCGCAAGCGTTTATAGGACGTGATATATCGGCTTTCGCTATAAAAAGAGTCTAGCAGAAACAAATGATAAAATCAATAAGACGTCAACAAAAGGACGGAAATAAGACACGCCCAACGTCGAGTGCAATCCTGAGATATTAAAGCGGTAAAGGACGTCGTCTTGATTTTCAAACGCGCCCTTTTACAATGGGTAGAGCGTCGCGATTAGGTCGCGCATAAGAGGCGTGTGTGGCGCGGCGCACGAGGCACAAATGAACGAACAAGAACTACAAGAGCGCCGTCGACGCTTGCGCGAACGCCAAGCGACCGCCACGCGCGTGGTGCGTCGCACACTCCTAGTTATCGCTCTTTTCAGCGCGCTGTATTACTTTGCGCTCTTAAAACTGGAGGCGCGCAAATCGTCGACGTCCACGCCGAACCAGGCGCAATCTAACGTCCAAGAATCAAGCGAACCCCCTGTAATAGAAGAAATTACCGTGGATGAAGGATCGCGCCGCGACGCGCAGTAGTCGCCAGATCCATCGGGTCAGCACGATGGAAATAGGCAGGAAATACCATGCAGGAACCTTTGTTTTTACGCGCGCTCAGACGCGAGCCCGTGGAAAGACCGCCGGTGTGGCTCATGCGCCAAGCCGGACGGTATATGTCAGAATACCGCCACACGCGCGCTAATATTTCCTTTCTTGAGCTGTGCCGTACGCCTGAGCTTTGCGCGGAGGTCATGGCCACGGCGGTGGAACGCCTCGGCGTCGACGCCGCCATTATCTTTGCCGACTTACTGCCGCTACTAATCCCCATGGGGTTCGAACTTGACTACGTTCTTGGGGACGGTCCAAAGATCTATAACCCCTTTCGCGAGCCGTCGGATCTGGCGCGAACACGCGAGTTAGAGGATCTTTCGGAAATGTCGTGCGTCTTTGAGACGGTACGCCTCACGCGCGCGGCGGTAGCTCCGCTTCCGGTCATAGGCTTTGCGGGGGCGCCCTTTACCCTGGCCGGTTACCTTGTGGAAGGGGGCGGCAGTCGCCTATTTCTCCACGCCAAACGCCTCATGTACACGCATCCTGAGGCATGGCAGGAATTACTCGGGCGTCTAGCGCGTACTGTTGCGCGATATCTACGCGGACAAATCGAGGCGGGCGCACAGGCGGTGCAGGTCTTCGACAGCTGGGTCGGCGTCTTGAGTCCTGAGGATTTTCGACGTTACGTTCTACCGTCGTTACAGGAATTGCGCGCCAATCTTCCCAGCGACGTGCCCATGATCTACTTCGGCGCCGGTAATCCCGCGCTATTTCCAGCGTTTGCTGAACTTAACGCCGACTGCTACGGCGTCGATTGGCGCGCGCCGCTCGCCTACGCCGACTCTGTCCTCGGACCACATCGCGCGCTACAAGGGAACTTAGACCCCGCGGTACTACTCGGTTCGCGCGAAACAATCCGCCGCGAAACTTTGCGCATTCTCGACGCGTTCGGTTCGCGCCCCGGATTCGTCTTTAACCTCGGGCACGGCGTGCATAAGGAAACGCCTGTGGAGAACGCGCAATATCTCGTGGAACTGGTCAAGACCTGGCGTGCAGACGACGCGAAACTTCGCGCTGAAAAACAATGAACGCTATCGTTACTGTAGTCGGAAAATGTAAGCGACGCCAGGCGAATTAACCCTGTGCGTCGCTTGTTCTTTTGTGGCAGACGCCTCACGCGCGGCTGGGAAAAACTTGGACAAGTCAAGCCGCGTTGTGTCGACGTTTAGCTTCGTCGCCAGAAGTCTGGCGTTAGTAGCGCGAGAACCGCCCAGATTTCAAGTCGACCTAAGAGCATTGCCCAGGAGAAGATCAGCTTGGTCACGACGGTAAGCTGACCGTAGTTTCCACACGAACCGAGCGCGCCCAAGCCCAAACCGACATTCGCATGCATCGCAAGGGAGCCAGACGTCAGATCGATAAGTTTCTCCATTGAGGAAACGCCGCGCGCGTCCCAGATTGTGTCCGGCTCGATAAAATTAACGAGTATTGCGGTTACAAGTACAAAGAACGCTAGCGTTACAATATAGCCTAGGGCGGCGAGAACACGGTCGGGAGGAACGATTTGATTGTCGAGCCTCATGGCGCGCACAACGTTCGGACGAAAATAGCGTCTCAGTCCCTGCGACAAAGACTTTAATACTAGTATCACACGGAATACTTTAACGCCTCCTGAGGGACTGCCGGTACATCCTCCGCAGAACATGAGCGCAACTAACAGGATAATGGCGGCGGAGTTCCAGTTTTCGTAAGTCGTTGTAGCAATCCCAGCGCCGGTCCACAGGGACAGGACGTGAAAGAGCGAGCAACGAAATGCGTCGCTGGCACGATAGCGCGGCGGGAGCGTAACGTCCTCATGCGACGCGGTCAATTCCGGCGATAAGGTCGACAGATCAGTAACCTCTAACGGGTGAGGTTTCGTCTTGAACTGTACGTTAAAGTCCCCTTTGAGCATACCGGCTGTTGTCAGCGCGATCGTTGCCACGAGTAGTAAACTGAGGAACCATCGAGTTTCAGTATCGTGCCACAGCTTACTCGGCTTACCCAGCACAAGCGTCCACAGGAGCGCGTGGTTCATACTCGCGAGCGCCATAAAGAACGCTAGGACATACTCAACGGCGACGTAATTCACGCGCGGGTCGTGCATGAAATGCCCCACGCTGCTATTGTAATTACTAAAACCGCCGAGAGAGGTAACGGAAAAGGAATGAATAAAGGAGTCGAAAAGGGACGCGCCACAAAAGGATAGCGCAATAATACACAGCGCGGTGAGCGCGGCGTATAACGCACACATTGAGAAGGCGTAACTGCGCATGGTCGTAAAGGATTGATCGAGCGCGCCGGAGTTTTCCACCTGCATTGCGGCCTTGCCGCCGACGCCATGTCCGAGGAAGGCGACGTACAAGCAGACCACGCCCAGACCGCCAAGGAAGTGAGTCATCCCACGCCAGAACACAATCACGCGCGGAATAGCGTCGCGATTTTCAAGGTCGGAAATCACCGTCGCACCGGTCGTCGTTATGCCAGAGGTCGACTCAAAGAGCGCGTCAACCAGCGACATCGGCGTCGCGGGCGCACGCTGTACCTCTGCCAGAAGAAAGGGAATCGCGCCCAAGAGTATCGCCAAGATCCAACACAGCGTCACACTGGCAATGGCGTCGCGACGATAAAACCGTTCAACGTTTGCGCCACGACCGCATAGCGCTAGCGCCCCGCCCAGAAGAATTGAGCCGAAGCCTGTGATCAGTAGCGCCCGTACCCCGCGCGCCTCATTGGGGTCGACGGAGCAAACGCGCCAGGACCAAGGCGTCGAAAGCAACATCGCGGCGCCCACAAGCGCGCTGGTCAGACCTAAAAAACCTAAAATAACACGATAATTCATCGTTACCGTCGATTCTAAATGTTATGCGCGTTAGTCTTGCGCCAGTCGTGACACAACGTTTCCTTCGTAACGCTGAACCGCGCCCTTAAATTCCAAGCTCGTCACAAGCGCGAGCGCTTGAAAGGTCGTAATCTCTAGGCGTTGGGCCAGTTCTTCAATCTCAATAGCGTCGGTACGAAGCGCTTCGACGGCGCGCTGTTCGTTCTCGGTGAGCGGTAATTTCGGCGTGAGAAAGACCGGCGTGGCGTCAGAGGCTTTTGTCACAACCTGCTCATTGGGAGCGCTGGGAGCGTTAGCGGCGTTGTTCAAGGGCAAAGCGGTCTGCCCCTCGGGGGCGTCGCGCCTGGCACGCGTCGGCTTGCCCTTCTTTTTCGGTTCGCGCGCGATCCGCTCGATTGAACTTTTGGTAATGCCTACTGCGCCCGGCTCAAAGGGGGACGCGGTCGTCTCTTGACGGCGCTCTTTGAGCGTCTGAAGCGCTTGAGGCGGTAAATCGTACGGCGCCAAAGCGTTAATGATATCTTGAGCATTCTCCACGAGCACGGCGCCCTGCTTAATGAGTTCGTGACAGCCGCGCGAGCTAGCAGAATCGACCGCGCCGGGTACCGCGAAGACCTCGCGGTTCTGCTCTAACGCAAAGTCAGCGGTAATTAACGAGCCGCTCTTGACCGGAGACTCCACCACTAGGACGCCGACCGCCATACCGCTGACAATACGATTGCGCGCGGGAAAGTTTCCACCGGAAGGATGCGCGAGTGGGTGATATTCGCTCAGCAGTGCGCCGGACATAATCACGCGACCGGCCAGATCCTCGTGTTCGCGTGGATAGATCCGCGCTACCCCGCCGCCTAAAACGGCGATGGTACGACCTTTAGAATTAAGAGACGCGCGGTGAGCCGCGCCGTCAATCCCAAGCGCCAGACCGCTAATGATCGTAAAGCCACATTTCACTAGTTCAGAAGCGATGCGCTCCGCCTGTTTCAATCCATAGGCAGTCGCCTTGCGCGTACCGACGATCGCAATGGCGTAAAAATCCTCCGGCGCGATTTCTCCGCGCATATAGAGCAAAGGAGGAGGATTATCGATCTGACGCAAACGCATGGGATAGCGAATATCGCGCTCCACGAGGACGTGGACGTCGTTTTCACGACAGAACTGAATCACCGCGCCCACGTCGTTCACGCGACGTGTCTGCTGAATACGCGTCGCGACCGTCTCGCCGATTTTAGCGACCTGGCGCAGTTCATTTGCGCTGGCGTTCAAGACGTTGGTCGCATTTCCGAAATGATTAAGCAGTCGCGCAGTGGTGAGCGCGCCAACGCCCTCGGTCATTGACAGTAGGATATCGTCAGCGATTTCATCGAGGTCATAGCGTCGCAGACCAGGTAGGTAACGCGTACGACCGAGGTAATCGACGTAAGAGACATATTCGCCACTAGTCGGTTTGCCGTCTTGAGGTTGGAGCATATCGCTAACTTTCTATTAACGGAATCGGTCGGAACTTTGTATTACGAGCCGTGCAGGTTCCGCGGACTGTTCAATCGCTCGCCTCACGGAGAATACTAACACAATGGTTCTTTTGAAAAGCGCTATTCACGCGGCGGTCGTGAGCGTAACGACGATCCTATCGAAGGCGCGCGCGTCGATCCGATGTAACGCACAATCTACGTTGGCGAGGCACGCGGCGAGTTTTCCTACATAATCATGGCGCTAAAAAGCGATTTTGTCAATCGACCGCGAACAAGAAAGCGTGGCGCTATATGCAAAAGCGACGTCGACCTTGTGGTCTAACGTCGCTTGTAGAAGTATAAGGCGTGGAGGCGCGCGCAATATCAAACGTGAGGAGCGACAGTCGCGAGTTCCGGCGTTTCTCAGACAAATTCGAGTCGTCGGTCTTTGAGTTTCTGTTGTAGGCGGTTGATAATCGCGCTATGCATTTGACTGACGCGACTTTCGCTCAGATCGAGCGTGGCGCCAACTTCCTTCATAGTCATCTCTTCATAATAATAGAGAATGATAATCATTCTTTCGTTACGACTCAGACCTTTGGTGACCAGGCGAATGAGGTCGGATTTTTGCAGTCTTGCAGCGGGGTCTTCGCCTCTGGCGTCTTCGACCAGATCGATTTCACTCACGTCTTTGGAGCCGTCGGTTTCGAACCATTTCTTATTGAGGCTGACCAAATTCACGGTATTAGCGTCGTTCATAACGCGCGAGAGCTCGGTGTGATCCATTTGCATGTGTTCTGCGAGCTCGTCCTGAGTGGGGAGACGCCCCAAACGATTAGATAGTTCTTTATTGGCTTCGGAGAGTTTACGAGCACGCGAACGAACCAGGCGCGGCACCCAGTCCATATTGCGCAGTTCGTCGAGCATGGCGCCGCGAATACGAGGCACGCAATAGGTTTCAAACTTAACGCCACGATCCAGATCATAGGCGTCGATAGCGTCCATGAGTCCAAAGACGCCGGCGGAGGTCAGATCGTCGACTTCGACCTCATCGGGCAGACGCGACCACACGCGTTCGGCGTGATATCGCACCAAGGGCAAATAGATTTCAATCAATTGATTGCGCAACTCTTGGTTCGAACGGTCAGCGATATATTCGCGCCATAATTTAGCGGTGGTTTCGGAATCGATTTGAGTCGAGAGCATAAAGTTCCTCCTTGAAGACTATTACGCGCCGTCTCTTACAGACACAGCGACAGTACTAGACCTCTCTACCAAAAAACGTCGACGCAAAGTGGTCGACAGTACGCAGGCACAGCGACGCCTCTACAAGAAGCGCGCGACGCCTCATACGCATAACCGTTGAACCGAGCGTTTGCGTAGCGCAGTAAAGAAACGCTCGGGACGCGACGCCTTAGTTCACAGGCGTGCGAGATGGTAAAAACGAACAAGTCCTCCTGACGTTTAGAATCGTTTTAACCGGTGATATAGATATTATCGTCCCTGCTTGGTAAAAGTTTATGAACTTTTGAGAAAAATAAGGTAGAAAAACGGCGCGCCGTGCGTGTCGTAATTCACGTAGTGACGCGCGTTATATAGAAAGCGTGTGTTGACCGGGAGGGAAGGAATCGACGCGTCGACAAGGAGCTAGCGACGCGCGCCGGAGTTCTGACGTAACGCTTCGGGCAGAACAATCGTCGGTCTTGACGCGGGGGATTTAGCAGCGTCGGCGGAGCGGTCAAGATTGAGGGTAATGGAACCGTCAACCTGAGTCTGCCCAGCGACGACATTGGAATTATCGCCGGGCTGTCGTGGCGGGTTGGCGCTAGGCTGACCAACTTCCACGGTCTGGTCGGGCTGTACCCCGGGATTGATCGACTGATTTTGCGCAGACTCTTGAGCATTACCGAGCGGCTCGCAGGGCATGGGCTGTGGGGTCTGCGCTAACGCCTCGCGATCTTTTGCGCTAGCGCCGAGCGGGCGCAAGACGCGAATCCAGACGGGCTCCCACTCGATTTTCTCGACCGTTTTGTCGACCCAGATCGGCGCTAGACCGTTACTGGGACGTTCTTTAACGCGCTCCACGCGCACGACGCGACGTGGTTCCACGCCTTTCACATAGTAATATTCGTAGAGTTTTCCGTCAGTACCGAAGATCGTCCCGACGGCGTTGGGGTCGCCTAGCTTTTTCGCCGCGGCAGAGATTTGGTCGTTCGTAGACGTAGAAACCTGCGTCGAAGCGGTTTCCGGTATACGATAGATCTCCGGCGTTTTATAGGGCAGGTACGGTTCGGAATAGGTCGTGACCTCGTCGGAGGTTCCCCAAAGAAAGGCGCCGCGACCGACGTCGTTAATCAGGGGGCGTTTTACTTCGGCTGCATACGCAGGGACAAGCGCGCCCCCAAGCGCGACGGTCGCTACGCTCCAACAGAACAAGCGCCGAAGTGGCATGACAAAAGTCGTAAGAACACGTGCTACGGCGGTCATAGTTCTGCCTCAAATCTTCTGGAATACGCTCTTCTCGACGCGACAAGCCTTTGCATGAGGAAGCTGACGGCATATCGTGGCGATACTTAGTACAGATTAACTATTTTAACTATCTTGTATAAGATAATTATTTTAACAAGTCACAAACTAAAATCAAGCGTATAAGACGTGAAAAGAGATTAGGGAGAACGAAAGCAGAAGATTTATACCGATATTAAGGATTATAACTAAAAGACGCGCTAACTCCTAGAGAGTAGCGCGTCTTTTGGCGACTTTTTGGTCTGCACGATTTTAGACGGATACCGACGCCGATAGAGCGTCGCACTGTAGCGCCGACACGTGTCGTAGGAATTACTCTTCAACGTCCTCAAAGGTAGGATCGAAGTCGTCGTTGGAGGTATTCATATAGGGCGTGGGGAGTTCTTCCAAGGGTGGAATAATGTCGCTGAGTTCGTCCTCGTCCTCTTCGATCGGCGCTTCCGGTTTAGCAGGCAGGTACTTACTGAGCACGTCTTGCGTAGCGCTGACAATTAAATTGAACTTCCAAACGCAGACGGTTATCAGCACAATCCAGAAGAGCCAGAAGACGCCAGCTTTCCAGGACAATTTCTTGCTAGTCCCTTTTTTATTTTTGGTATGCCACGTCTGCGAGCAGAACTTGCAACGCATGAAGCTTCGGGGCAGAAAACGCTTCCAAACGCGACCGCAACGCGGACAGGTATAATAAAAACGTATCATAGCTTTGTTAAATACACGAAAACAACGTAACCAGAGTTAATGACGTCCCACCGCGTTATTGTAATTTCATGCGCGTAGCGAGGGCTTCTGTTCCGCCGACCGAAAAGACGCTGGGCGTCACCCCAATTCCAACGTATGCCTTCACGCCTTATAACAAGCCAGCTTCTATTACAATTCTAGCCTGTATATCTTTGACGTCAACTAGTCAGCGATTCTTTTGACTGATAAATGACTTACGCCGATCAACACAATCGGCATAAGTTGCATTGTCATATATAGGACGTTCGCGCTTGCACGCTTGTCAGCGCGAATCAAAAAAACCAGTCAGGGGAATTTCCATTTTTTATCAACGAGTTACGAAAGATTATCTTTCCAGCTCATTAAGGAATCTCTGCGCGTCGAGCGCGGCCATCGCGCCCGAACCTGCGGCAATCACCGCCTGACGATAGACGGGATCGGCGACGTCTCCTGCAACAAAGACGCCTGGAACGCTAGTCGCGGCGCTCCATCCGATTCGTTTGATATAGCCTTGAGCGTCGAGTTCTAGCGCGCCGTCAAGAAAGGCGACGTTGGGGCGTCGACCAATTGCGACAAAGACTCCGGCGACGTCGAGACGCTCCTGGACGCCAGGTTCCTTCGGATCGCACAGCGTCACCGCGGTCACGCCTCGCTGCTCGTCTCCGAGAACTTCGCGTACCACGCGATTCCACACCGGAACGATCTTCTCAGAATTGAGCGCGCGCTGCGTGAGAATGGGCGAGGCGCGCAAGACGTCACGACGATGAATCAGATACACGCGACTGGCGAACCGTGTCAGATAGAGCGCTTCTTCCACCGCAGAGTCGCCCCCGCCAACCACGGCCAGAGGCTGTTGAAAGAAACGCGGCGCGGCGGCGTCACAAACGGCGCAAGCGCTCACGCCGCGCCCTTTATAGCGTTCCTCACTGTCAAGTTCCAGCCATCTGGCAGAGGCGCCGCTGGCAATAATCACGGCGTGCGCTTCGGTCAACTCGCCCTGGGAATCCCACAGTTTAAACGGTCGCGTACGAAAGTCGACGCGAACGACGTCTTCCGACACGACGCGCGCGCCGAAGTTTACCGCCTGACGACGCATGAGTTCCACCAGCACGGCGCCGGAAATAGCGGCGTTTGCGCGCGAATCGTCGAACGTGTCGTAGGGCAGAACCGCGACGCGCTCAGGATCGAGCGCGGTCTGGATATAGGTTCTCGCGTCGCCTTTTGGGAACCCCGGGTAATTCTCGATATCGCCAGTGGTAGTGAGCTGTCCCATGGGCAGTAGTCCGGCGTCTTGATTTTCGGGCGAGAAAGCGCCCTCAAAGACCAGGGGGCGCAGGGAAGCGCGCGCGCTATAAAGCGCGGCGGTCCAACCCGCCGGACCGCTACCGACGATGACAAGTTCCTCGTGATTTGAGCGTTGCGAGTTAACCGCGTCCATATTATATCCCTTAAACTATCGCGTCGCGTTGCGAATATAGTTCATATTCTTTCGCACGCGCGACGCGTTGTGAGAGCAAATTGAAATAAGCGTAAGGCTTCGCCGATTTATCGCGTCGCGGGCGCAAGTTCCAGTGGCAGACCGTCGTCTTCCCATTCGTCGAGATTCGTCGCATTGACCGCGCCGTTAGGGTTCGCAAGACGATTGATCGAGGACGGCAGTTCTTCCGGCTCTTGAATGTCGACGACGTCGTCGCGTAGCGAAAAGTCGACGTTATTAAAGGACTCGGTCGGTTCGTCAATGGAACGATAGGCGCCGACTCTTTCAGGCTCATAAGGCGCGCGAGGTTGAACGCCAACGTTCTGCTGATAGTCGGCGGCGTAACCGTTGGCGTCGTATTGCATCGCTTGACCGTAATCGTTGTAGACCGGTTGCGCGAGAGACGTCGCGATTTGCGGATCTTCCTGATACCCGACGAATTGCGCTTCGCCAGCGTAGTAGTCGTCGTAGGGCGCTTCGTCGTAGCAGTCGTAGTCGTTGGCAACCGTGGCGGCATTGGCGCGACGATTGAACCACAGTCGTCCCCAGATCGATTCGAGCGACCATCTAGCGCATTGCTCTCTTTCGGAGGTTCTGGCTCCAAAGAATCTGGCAAAGAATCGCGGCTTATTAGTTTCGGTCTTCACGGCGCTTGGCAGAATCTCAGGATACTCTCCTTCATATTGGTCGGCACGCTCATCGGCGTACAAATCGCCTTGGTAATCCGCGGGAATGACGCCCTGGTAGGCGTCGTACTGGAAGTCCTGCTCGTCCTGAAGCGCGAGGCGACGACGCTCTAATTGCTGATTATAAGCGGCGCGAGTTTGCGCGTCCATGTATTGCTCATCAGCGGCAGGTTGGTAGTAGCTACGCGTGCGAATCTTAGAGCCCGAGGGCGTCATACGGAAGATCTGCGAGGTCAGACCGCCGTTAGGACTGTTCGATTGCATGCCGTAGCGCGAATCGACTCCGGTCACGCCCTTGGACTGGGTGCGATCCCAAATCAAGGAACTGGGTTTGTGCGCGATCTTATTGGAGAAGACGCGCGCGTCGTCGAGAATCGGATACATTTTTTCGGTGAGATCTTCCACGTTTGAAATAATGTGTCGCAGACTCTCTCCTGTTTTCGGGTCGGTCAGCATGCCCAGCGGGGAGTCGGGATTGTCGAGCTTTTCATTGAGATTCTCCGCGAGATCTGCAATATTAAGCACGGCGCCTTTGATGTTGTTAATGGTACCTCTGATTTCCGCGGCGCTCTCATTGAGCGAGGTCATTATTTCCGGACCGTTTTCCGCCAGGGAGGTGGTAAAGACGTTGACATTGTCGAGGTTTTTATCGACCAGATCGAAGGTCGTTTCCGCACGCGAGAGGGTCTGGCGTACGTCGTCCCCGAGGCTATTGGCGCTGTTCATGAAGTTTTGAGCGCCATCGGTCAGTTCGGTAATCTTAGCGAGAATCGCAGGCGCCTCCGCGGTTGCGCGACGAATATTGGCGACGATTTCCTCGTCGGACACGACCGCGTCTACGTTATCGGAGAGTCGACGGAACGCCGCGAGCGCGCCTTCCAATTCCGTAAAGATGTTTTGCAGCTTTTCCTTCTTGAGTTCAAGTTCATGCTCGTCGCCGAAGATCGTATTGACGTTCTCCATAAAGAGCGTGACGCCTTCCGACGCTTTATTAATGTTCTGCAAAGCGAGCGCCAAGTCGCCTTCAATATTGCTCACGGTGCCCATGAGGTCGCCGCTATTAACGCCTTTGATGTGGTCTTCGCTGGTACGAGCGTAGATTTCGCCGCCATAGGTGGGGTCGTCGACGAATTCAATCGAGGCGTCGCCCAAGAGGGTGCGATTGATCTTGGCGTATTCGTTGGAGTAGATGGTGTATCCCGGGTTGAGTTCGAACTGCACCTCCACCTCAGGCTTCTCGGGATCGTCAATCAACTTGACCGAATAGACACGCCCGATCTTAATGCCGTTTTTGAGCACCAGGGAATTTTGACCGATCCCACTTCCCTTATCGAAGTAGATAGTCATTCTCTGACCGCCGCTACCGCCCACGAAAATTCCCTTTTCGGAGGTAAAAAGCACCGTCATAATAAAGACGCCAACGACGATGCCAATTACCATCATTCCGATGAAAAATTCCATTCTTCGGTTGGACATCTGAAAATCTCCTAGTATCGTGCGTTACGCCGCCGCGGTGGCGATATAACGCCTAAAACGACCAATCACGACGCATCCGAGCGTCAAGCCGCGCGCTCAGGGGCAAAGCGCCCCATAACGAATACGCCTTGATGGTTATATCGGCGGAGACTTTAATTAAATTAGCGATTTTACTAAAAAAATCGATTTTAACTCTTTTAATAACAATTTCTCATGGTCGGGCGACTCTCACCGAACAATACACGCCGACCTTACCGAGCAAATAGATATCGTTCTGCCTGAGCCGATAACGGTAGAAATAAAGAACGCGATATCGCTCCGGCGGTCGAAATACTAGGTAAATAACTGAAATATAAAGCGCGACGCGACGGCAGATCGTCCGACCGTCGCGTCTGTTATTGTGAGATCGTCTTACAAAGACAAGTCGCACGGGTGGCGTTGCGACAGTCGAATAGCAACGCGCGTGTCGACGTCAGCCCATGTCGCGGATACGATCGCCGGCCTGACCGCGAATGAATTGCCAAACGCGCTTGTCCTGACAGCGCCAAATCTCCTGGGCGCTTCCGTCGAAAATGACCTGAGGTTGTTCCGGTCCAAGCAACGGGTGAGGATAGAGCATGACTAGACGATTAGCGACCTTAATCGCCGACTTCATATCGTGCGTCACCAAGACGCCGGCGACGTGGCGATTATCGCGCGCGTTAATCATGAGTTCGTTGATCACGTCGCTCATAATCGGATCCAGACCGGTGGTCGGCTCGTCGTAGAGCATGATTTCCGGTTCCATCGCCAAAGCGCGTGCAAACCCCACGCGTTTGCGCATACCGCCGGAGAGCTCGCCAGGAGTCTTATTGGCGACCACGCTAGGATTCAGCCCCACCTCCAGTAAAAGACGATTGACGATCTCGACAATCTCGGAACGCTTCATATTCTTGCGATGCTGACGTAAAGGGAAAGATACGTTATCGGCAATGGTCATACTATCGAAGAGCGCCGCCATCTGAAAGACAAAGCCGAAATAGGATCGCGCGTTTGTAAGTTCTTTGTCCGAGAGAGTCGCAAGATCTTGCCCCTTAAACAAGACGCGTCCAGAGGTGGGACGAATCAGACCGATAAGATTCTTCAGTAGTACGGTCTTACCGCAACCGCTTTCCCCAATAATCGCGACTGTCTCGCCGCGACGGATCTTGAGATTAATGTCGCGTAAAACCTGATTATCGTTAAAGATCACATTGAGATCCTGTACCTCAAGCAACGGTGGACGACGTCGTAGCGTCTTCTTCTTTCCGTCGCTGGTGGTTAGTACGGCGCCCTCGATTTTATTCGAACGTCCCTGAGACTCACGACGCTCGCTGAGCTCGTCAAACTGATAATCGCGCGCGGACGCCTCCTGGGCGTCGTTACGTCTTTGTTCCGCTCGTTCCGTGTCCTTCATTGCGTCATCGCTCCGTAATTCCTGCATTCTCCTGAGATTGTCGGTCGCTTGTGCTAAACGACCGAACTAGCTGACATTCCCAAGACAAGCGTTTGGAATAGATCGAGGAAGATATCGATCAGCAGATCCAAAAAAAGAATGGCAATAAAGGAAAGCACAAAGGAACTGGTCGCGGCCTTGCCGACGCCTTCCGCGCCGGCGCCACAACGAAAGCCCTGATGACAGCAGATCAGCGCGATCGCGCCGCCAAAGAAGACCGATTTGAACATGCCGGCAAAAACGTCGAACATCCCGACGACGTTCTGGGAATAGTTCCAATAGTAACTCCAGTCGACGTTTAGCAGACCAATACTAAAGGACATACCGCCCAAGACGCCCATGAGGTCGGCAAAGAGCGTCAGCCCTGGAATGAGAATCAGACACGCTAAAAAGCGCGGCACAACTAAATAATGGATCGGATTCACGCCCATACTCGCGAGCGCGTCGATCTGCTCGGTTACGCGCATCGTGCCCAGCTCCGCCGCGAGGGAACATCCGACGCGTCCGGCCAGCATGGTCGCCGCCAAAACCGGTCCGAGCTCTTTGACAAGCGAAAGATTGATTGCCGCGCCAATACGCGTCTCCATACCAATCACTTTAAATTGCGGGTAAGACTGCACCGCAAGCACCATTCCAATAAAGGCGCCGGTGAGCATAACGACCGGAATACTCAGTACGCCGATATTATAGAAAGCGCGCGTGAGCGTTTCCCTTTTGGGACCTTTGGTCAGTAGCCAAAAGGCGGTAGAGAAGGAAAAGACCGCTAAATTACCAGCCAAAGCCACGCGACTTGAGATGGAGTGTCCCATGGCGCTGACCGAGCCGACAAAGCGCTCCCACTGCGTCGGTTCCTCCCAAATAATCTCGTCTTTCTTTGGCATTTCCGCTTGTCTCGTCTGATTCGTTAATAAATGACGTCGCGACCGTCGACGCGTCGTCTTACGCACGGCTGGCGTGAGTCTGACTCGACCGCGCGTGCAATCGGCGCGGGTAGTATAGCAATTCAAGCGCATAATTCAAAGTTCGATTTAGCTTTTTCTCCATCCAAAATCTTTTCTCCACAACGCCAGACCAATGCAATGCCAGCCTCTGTTGCTTTGGCGCTAAAGCTCACGGTCGACGCGCGCCAAACTCAACCAGACGCCCCGTAATAACGAGCCGTCGCCGACAACGGTCGGGGGAGCTATAATCACGCGTTAAATCGCTCTTGTATTATCATTAAAAATTCGCTAGCTTACAGACACAGAGTCGGTCGCAATCATTCTGGACAAAAGTTACGCGCCGCAACTTCAAGGCGACGTGCGATTTTTACTACTCGTTATTTTTGATAAAATCATTACTTTTTTAACAAAAGTTCCTTGAGTTTTGTCCCGTGCGGTCGATAGAGCGCATTAGGAGCTGTTATTGTCAGGAATAAGGATATTCCTGAAGCAACGCTTGTCTCCGTTTGCGTTTGGCGTACATAAGTCGTTTGAAATGAACGACGTTTTGTGCGCGTCTTTAGCGTCGTTTGTCGACGTCTGGTTCTTCGACAGGGAAGTCAAAGGAAACGAATCGATGAAAACTAAAAGCGCAACGCTTTTACTTGCGTTTAGTCTGATCTTCAGCACGCTGTGCGTCTCCGGTTGTAGCGGCTGGTCAGTTAAAAACCCCTTCGCGCGCACGCCCAAAGCAGAAGGCGGTCGTACGCCCGAGGGACTCGACGACCTCGACGATCTCACTCCCCCGCCGGAGAATTACACCACAAGCGACGCGCGCTCCACTGACAAAGGCGCGCAACTAGCTCAAAAAGGAAAATACGAAGCGGATTCCGAATCCGCACGCGCCGAACAGGTCGCCATGTCAAATGAAAAGGAGGAGCCGAGCGAATCCTTCCGGACGCCGGACTATAGCAGGAGCTATCAAGACTCCTCTGCTTCCAACGACTCAACGACCTACTCTACTGACTCCGCGTCCTTTGCCGCAAATGTGCCCGACGCGAACGCCTTCGCCCCTGGAAGCGCCGCTAATGCCGCCGCAGCGCAAAACTACGTCGCAAATTCGCCCGTCGAACCGTCGCACGCCGCCGCCGAAACGCTCACGCCGTACGTGCCCGCTCAGAACAACGCGTCTTATGCCGTGGCGCCTACCGCCGCTCAGAATTACGAACAAGCGCCCTACGTCCCCAATCCGACGCTAGCGCAAACCGCGCCGATCGCCTCAAGCGCGCCTAACCTCGCGCAAGACGCCTATGCCGCGCCGGTTGCCAACTATAACCTCGCCCCCAACGCCAATCCCTATCCAATCGCGCAGGTCAGCGGCGCCGCCGCGCAAACGCCCGCGACGCATAACGACTTCGACGCCGCCAGCATGTCGAACGCTCAGAACGCTTTGCCAAACGACGCAGTCAATGTCGCGCTCAATTACGACCAGGCGTCCGATCGCACTGCCTTTAACGCCGCGACTAACCCCGCCGCGAACGCGCCAAACGGAAACGCGTACGACTCTGATCCCTACTCCAACGTCTTCTACGAACGTCAAACAACCTCCGGCGGTTTCGCGCCCGGGAGCGTGACCTACTAACGTAAAAGAACCAAATTCGTAATAGACGTACAAACGCAAATTTTCGCCCCGGGGACGCTGGTAAAAACCAACGTCCCCTACTTATTACCAGACGGTTATGCGCTATAATACGCAAGAGACTTCCGCGCGTCACACGCGTGATTTACGCTCGCGACGCCGACCTCGTCGATACCGTTAACCTTATTCTCAGCCGCCGTTTTCACGGCTCACTCGCCTAGCGCTATGTCAAACGAAAATACACACGAAGACGCGAACGCGCCAGAAGCGCGTACGTTGCATTTCATCGAACAGATTATTGAAGAGGACAACGCCAACGGTCGTTTCGGCGCCAGAGTACACACGCGATTCCCTCCGGAACCCAACGGTTACCTACACATCGGTCACGCCAAGTCGATCATTTTGAATTCCTCCATGGCGCGCGAGTACAACGGTCAATTCAATCTTCGCTTCGACGATACGAACCCGACAAAAGAGGACGTGGAATACGTCGAGTCGATCAAAGAAGACGTCAAATGGCTCGGCGCCGACTGGGAAGATCGTCTCTTCTTCGCCTCCGACTACTTCGAACAGATGTATGAATATGCGGTTGAGTTGATCAAACTTGGCAAAGCGTACGTGTGCGACCTTTCCGCCGATGAAATCCGCGCCACTCGCGGTACTCCAACCGAGCCCGGCACGCCCAGTCCGTGGCGTGATCGTTCCGTGGAAGAGAACCTCGACCTCTTCGCGCGTATGCGCGCCGGTGAATTTCCCGACGGCGCCAAGACCTTACGCGCCAAAATCGACATGGCCTCGCCGAACTTTAACCTCAGAGACCCCGTGATGTATCGTATCGTCCACGCGACTCACCATCGTCAGGGCGATAAGTGGAAGATCTACCCCATGTACGACTGGGCGCACGGTCTGGAAGACTCCATCGAGGGTATCACCCACTCGATCTGCACGCTGGAATTTGAGCATCATCGTCCTCTCTACGACTGGTTCCTCGACCAACTCGGCGTTTATCATCCTCAGCAAATAGAATTTGCGCGACTGAACCTGACCTATACGGTCATGAGCAAGCGCAAGCTTCTGCAACTTGTAAAGGGCAATTTCGTTGACGGATGGGACGACCCGAGAATGCCGACGATTTGCGGCCTAAGAAGAAGAGGATACACCCCTGAGGCTTTGCGTATCTTCTGCAAAACTATTGGCGTCGCTAAGTTCAATAGCGTCATTGACGCCGGGGTTCTGGAAAACGCTGTGCGCGAAGACCTCAATAAGAAGGCGTTGCGTCGTATGGCCGTGCTCGACCCGATTAAGCTGGTGATCGACAACTACCCCGAGGGTCAGGTCGAAACTCTCGTCGCAATTAATAACCCCGAAAATCCTGAAGACGGAACGCGTGAAGTCTCCTTCTCGAAGGTCCTCTATATCGAGCGCGACGACTTCATGGAAGACGCGCCCAAAAAGTACTTCCGCCTCACCCCGGGCAAAGAAGTGCGACTACGATACGCCTATTACGTCACCTGCACCTCCTGCGTTAAGGATGAAAATGGCGTAGTCACCGAAGTACACTGCGTATACGATCCAGAAACACGCGGGGGACAAAGCCCCGACGGTCGCAAAGTGCAAGGCACAATCCACTGGGTCGACTCCACCTCCGCCGTGAACGCCGAAGCGCGTCTCTATGACCGACTCTTCAGCGTCGCAAATCCCGACGACGAACAGAATACCGGCGTCTTCACCGATTACCTCAATCCCGACTCGCTCAAGATAATCTCGAATGTAAAACTTGAACGCGCCCTAGCGGACGCCTCCGCTGACGAACGCTTCCAGTTCGAACGCGTCGGATACTTTACCCTCGATAAGAACTCCACTGCAGATAATCTGATCTTCAATCGCACGGTCTCTCTGCGCGACTCCTGGAGTAAAGTCGCTAAAAAATAACCGCGTTCTACCTCGCAAATCGACCTAGAGTATTGCGTCGCCCATACCGCGCGCAAACTCTTGTGAGCGCTATCAATAGACAGACGCCTGAAGGCTGCCACAAGCCTCCAGGCGTCTGATTTTTATTTGACTATTTTATACCGACGAACGTCGCCAAGATTAACGCGGACGTCTCGAACCGTCCCCTGCGCGACCGCCGCCACGACCGGAACGTCCCGACTCTGCGCCACGACCGCCCGGTCCGCCCGGTCCGCGTCTGCCACGTCCCTGGTCGCCCCATTGCGGCGGCGCGCCCGGTCCGCCCTGCATATCAGATCCGCCAGGACCGCCGGGACCGCCTTGACCGTCAGGCGGACCCATACGATTACCGTCGTCGCCCATTTCAGGAAGCCCGTCCTCAACTTGTTCTTCAGCGCCAACGATCAACTGATGACCGTTCAGGACGATATTATCCCCGGAAGCGTTAGCGTTGACAAGCGAACTGACGTAACAGTCGTCCGTAAGCTCCAGTACAGAATCTTCATCGAGCACGAGATTCAGACGCTTGGCGGTATTACCGGCGTTAATCGCGCCTGTGAATCGTGTGCCGTTCGTGAGGGTTAGTTCTAGCGTGGAAATATTATCAAGGTAGACGTCGCCGACTATCGTCTGACGATCGAGCGTCATTTTGACATTTCCGCCGTTTTGTCCCTTGCGTCCCCAGCCTCCGCGCTGTACGCGTAAAAAGACGCCGTCCTGGTCTTCATTCTCGAAAACGCACCCGGCAAGGTTAATTTCACACGAGGTGTTGGTCACGTAAATCGAATCGCCCATTTTCGTGCGAAAGGTCGTGTCGGTCGCATTGAACTTCGACACGCCGACCTCCGCGTCGCCTGAGAAGGACTGGTAGATAAAGACGTTCTTATGCGTCGTCGACTTGCCGTGTAACGTGGTATTGTCGTCGATAAGCTCGACTCGATTGAGCGTAATAGAGTTCTTACCCTCAATCACCACCCCTTCGGCCTTAGTTGAGACCAGCTTGGCGTCGTTCACGGTAACGTCCGCCGTGGAATAAATCGCCGGCGAACCCGGTCCGTTCGCGGTATAGACTCCGCCGGTGAGCGTCATTTTTCCGCCGCCACGGTCGGAACGAATGGCCGCTGAGGAACCGCCCTGGGTGGTAATCGTGAGATTGCGCCCCTCAAGGGTTCCGCCACCGGTCGCCATGACGCCGCCGGAATTGTGCTGCGACGTCTCGATCGTCAGGTCGCGCGCGATAATTGTCGCGTCGCCATATACAAAGAGCGCGTTAGCGTATGCGGCGTCCGTTGTGATCTTACCGCCCTGTAGCGTGAGTTTAGCGCCTTTGAGCGCTAGTACCGCGGCGTTTACACCGTAGAAATCAAAGGAATCGCTACGCCCCTGTGGCGCGCCGCTCTTGTACGCCTCTATGTCGCTCAGGGTCGCCTCGCAACCTCGCACAAGTAGCGCGCTCTGTTCCGGCGTGTCGCTCTTATAGCTCTGTTTTTCCGCTGTGGTCTGCGTCTCTATCGTTGTCGCGGCGGAGTATTCAAGATTAACTTCACGTTGCTGGCGCCCGCCCGGTCGAGGCGGTTGCGCTTTGGCGACGTCCCAGTACGACGTGGTCGTCAGACAAAACGCCACGGCAAGAATACCAGTCCATTTCATAACAAACCTCGCTTTCGAAACGTGCAACGTATTCGACATTTCGCCTCAACGCGTTGCGTTTATTTTTATCTTCTAAGAAAATAAACCAACTTTTAAAAGCGAAGTTTCGAAATAATTAAAAATAATTTGACATGCCACGACGCGTTGAGCACGACTGGGGTTACTCAGACGCGCTCTCCTCTTGGCGAACGTCGACTTGCGCCGTGGCGCGTTTCTCCTGCGCCTGTGTATAAAACCGGAACGACTGCGCCAGGATAATACCGGTCGCCATACATCCAAAGGTATAAGTCGCGCAGATCAGAGCCGCCTCGGGCGTGTTCGGGAAATAATTCATCGCCAAGGAAGTGCCCAAACCGGCGTTCTGCATACCGACCTCGATTGCTAGCGCGCGACGCATACCGCTGTCCAATCCCAATGACTTGCCGCCAAAGTAACCCGCAAGATAGCCGCCAATATTCAGTAGCGCCAGCGCCGTGCCTATCCCTAGGGTTAGAGAGGATAATTGACCGAAATTCTTCGCCACAACAGACGCGATAATCCAAATAATAGCAAGATTGGCAATGATTTCCGCAAAAGCGTCCGCTAGTCGTCGCCACAGTGACCACATGCGCGCGAGCGTAAAGCCGACAGCCACCGGCGCCACGACTGTAATCAAGAGATTAATCATAATTGCAGTCGTGTCAATCTTGATATGCGCGTGATTTAAAAAGAGCCACAACGTCGCAGGCACGACCAACGGCGACAGTAGCGTTGCAGAGGTCGTAAGCCCCACAGAATAACTCACATTACCGCGCGCGGTAAGCGTCAGAACGTTCGACGCCATTGCGCCAGGCACACAGCCCGCGAGCATCATGCCAATAAAGTACCCGCCCTCGATATGGAAAAGCTTCGCCAAGCAAAACGCCAGCATCGGCATCGAAAGATATGAATCGCCGTGCCTCCGAGAGTCTTGGGCCAACTGTGCGCCACCTGCTTCACCTGCTCGTAAGGTAAGAGTGAACCGACCGCCAACATCGTTACGGAGATGAGCCCTGCCATAAACTTTGGCGACACGAGAAAGGGATTATAGCAATCATCCCCGAAAAGCACAGACCAGGACGCGCCGAAAAGGCAAGTGATCGTAAGCCACAGTAAGAGATACTTCGATAAGATTCGTTTAAACATGATTCCAATAATATCGTAGAGTTAGACGCGTAAACTTGCCGACGCCCAGGACAGGACGTCGTGCACAAAATAGTTGCTCCAAAAAAGAACGCCAATACACAAGCATTGGCGTTATACGACGTCATACACGATCAGCGACGCGCACACAAGCAGTCCAGTTCCAAAGGCTCCGTGCTACGCCTGCGTGTGGGATAGCGCGTAAATTCTACTGTCAACTTGTCGACGACGCGTTAGTCTCTGGCGCGATTCAAACCGTCAAAGAGTCCGCGATAGGAGATGGTCGTCTTGTCTTCCGGATGCCACAGCGGCAATCCCTTACGCACGCGTTCCGCCAGCACTTCGACTTTGCTCCAGGTGCCGGCTTGGGCGTCGGTGGGATAGAACTCGTCCGTGACCACGGGCACAAAATTCTCGTCGTCGCCATTTTCGTCAATGGCGTCAAAGACGTTATAATACTTGCGTTCACCGTCGCTTTGAGCGCTGGTCACGAATTCTTCACGTTCTTCAAATTTTTCTTGTTCCATTTTTACGTCTCTAACTAGCTGTGCGCACGTCCCGATCGAGCGTAACTCCAGCGATTGACCTCGCTGAACGCGCCCATTTGATCCGCTCGCCCATCAAGCGTATCTCCAAAACGCGTAGATCGTCGCGTACGTTGACGCAGGCTTGCCAGCCGCGTCGTTCCCAAAAATAAAACTCGCTTGAGCGAATCGACACAACGCCTACCGGCGCGGCCTTGCGAACGATCGTACTCAACTTTCGTCTCGTACCGCTCGTTCCTTACTGTCGTTGTGCTCCGCCCTCAGGCGCTGACACACGACGTTGCGACGTTCAGACGCAGGAGCTCCTATGCATCAAAAAGGTCGTCATTCAAACCACGTATTTTAATCCACCAGCAGAAACTGTCAACTATTCCGCGACCATTTGAACATATTTTTTTTAAAAAAAGAGCAAAATAATCACGATTTTAGCCCCAATTGTATCTTACCGACAAATAAAAATTCTAATTTACAACAGTTTTTATGCATAAAAAAAACTGTAAAAAACAAGTCCAATTTTCCCCCTTGTTCTGTTTAGTTTCCTTCCGTGGCATGGCGCTATTGACGCGACGCCTTGCCGCGGCTGAAAATATCGACCTTCACCCATTATGACAAGTAGAAAGGTCGACGTCAAATATTTTCTCTCGATTTCTCAAATTTATTCAGACGCCGTCTGCGCTCCTCAAAGACTCTTTAACGGTTTTTCTTCCCTTCCGACTCGTTCTTAACGATCTGTTCCGGATCGCGCCGCTCCACCATGAGTCTCAAATACCGTAAAAGCTCACGCCGATCGGTCGCGTCGAACCGTTCGGCGTCCAACAACGGAAAGAGCGCGCGTTGGCTACGATACAGCCCTAAATGCCCCGAGGTCACATAGGACGCAGCGCAGGCCAACGCAAATGGCAAAGCATTGGCCGCGCCAAAGAGTTCCACCCCCATCGCCAGCGCCGCCAATGGGCAATGTGTCGCGCCGCCAAAAACCGCAGTCATCGCCAACGCGGCGGCAAATGTCGGCTCTATTCCCCACAGGGGCGCCGCCGCACAGCCTAACGTCGCTCCCACCGCCAGCGCCGGAACAATTTCACCGCCCTTAAAACCCGCCGCTAGCGTCGCCGCGGTAAAGAGCGTCTTCAGGATAAAGTCATACCCGTGCGCTTGACCACTGAGCGCGCGCTCCACCAGAAGTTGCCCCGTACCGTTGTAGGAAAAATCACCCACAATCCACGTGCCAAGCGCGACCAAAAGAGCGCCAAACAACGCGCGAAGATACTCGTTTGAAAACGTTCGAGCGTAGACGCGCGCCCACACGCGGATCGTAATACAGAAAAACTGACACGCCAGACCGCAGACCAGCCCTAGCGCGAGCGCTTTAAACGCCATGGTCGGACCACACGCCGTCGCGCTCAGACTCGGATAGCTTGTCCATTCCAAATGAAGCCAACGCGGAATCGACGCGGCTATTGTCGCAGAGGTGAGCGTCGCCAGTAGCGCGGGATAATACAACACCCCCACGCAGGCGACCTCCAGTGCAAAGACCGCGGCGCTCAACGGCGCTCCAAAGACCGCGGCAAATCCGCCCGCCATACCACTGAGCGTCGCCACGTGCAGGCGTACCCCGGTAAGACGCTCCAAACGCGCAAGAGCCAGCCCCAAACACCCTCCCAACTGCAACGCCGCGCCCTCGCGACCCGCGGAACCGCCGCCTACTTGCGTTAAGGAAGAAGACAAAAAGATCAAAGGCGCCAGCCACAACGAAGCATGACCACGTTGCTGCGCCGCCTCTAATATCTGATTAACGCCCGCGTCGAGACGTTGCCGGGTCGTGCGATACATAAATACGATCAAAAGTCCCAGACCGGGCAAAAAGATCAAATTCCCCAAGCCGTGAGTAACGCTACGCTCAAACGCTGTGGAACACGCGCGCATCGACCAAAGAAAAGCCGCTCCAACAAGCCCGCAGATAGCGCCGACTAAAAGCGCAAAGAGCGTCTGACGCGCGATCATCCAGGAATAACGAAACGCTCGGCACGCTCGACGTCGCATACGTCGAAAAAAATAACGCCAAAGAATACGCGTGCGTAAGAAAATGAAAATCCTTGATTTGGCTACTTCGCTCTGAGCGCCACAGGGTTTCACCGCATTGTCCTTCCAGTCGGCAGAGCACAGGCGCGCTTATGTGAACGTCGCGTCTAAAAAAACGGTTTTTAATTATACTGCATTCTGTGGGATAATCAAGCGCCTAAGCGCTGAGTTTTTTATGGAACATTCAACTAAAAAAATGTTCTAAAGTCAAATGATATTATAAAAGAATGACGATTAAGACGGTTTGAAGAAAATTTAAAATATATTAAAAAAGCGCTTGCAATCGTTTGTCGCAAAGAATAAAATACGCGATAGAGCGTCGCACGCGTCGCTCGTGCGTCCCACTTTTTATCGTCATGATTGCAAGCTCACGGAGACGATCTCGTATGCCCACGCGCAAAGAACTTGTCGAACAGGCCATCTTCTTTAAGAACCCGACCCGAGTTCCGCTCTGGGTCGACGGCGCTAATATCGGTCTGAGCGACGTTCTTAAATACAACTTGCTCCTGCCCGACCTAAACGATCCGACCTTGACCGAATGGGGGTTTCGTCGTATGAAACGCTCCAATGGATCTTGGGTCGTGCCAGAAGAACCCGTGTTAGCCACTTGGCAACAGGTCGACGCCTATCACGCGCCGCCACTGGATGTAAAACGACGCTTCGAGTTCGTTGAAAAGGCCGCGCGCGTGGTCGGCGACCGCTATCGTCTGGCCAGCTTCGGTCTGAGCGGTTACTCGATCTATCGCGCAATGCGCGGCGCTAAACTAAGCGCCGATGACTTCCTCATTGAAACTACGCGCTTTCTCGAGTTCATGGAATTGATCTTCGTCTTTGAAGCGAATATGTTCGACCACCTCGCTCGCCTGGGTTTCCATGGTATTGAATTCGTCGACGATTGGGGTCCGCGCGGCTCCTCGAGAATGACGCTCTCTCTGTGGCAACGCATTCTCAAAGACTTTTATGCCGATCAATTCAAAATTGCGCATAACGTCGGTCTGCACGTGTGGTTCACCACGACCGAAGAAAGTCATGATTTCTTTGACGACCTGCGCGCCATCGGCGCTAACGTCATCCACGTGGCGCATCCGGAAGAGGTCAACGTCTCGCAATTAGGACGACTCCACCGCGGTCGTAGCTGTATGTCAGTCGACCTCGATAAACTCTATTCCCCCGAGGATCTGGAAAATTCTGCCGATCAGATCCGCATTGTCAGAGAATGCCTCGGCACGCTCACCGGCGGTTTCATCGGTCGACTCGGCGCCAATATTGCGCCGGAGCACATCCGAGTAGTCTATAATATCCTCAGCGGATTTAAAAACCTCTAGGCGCGTAAAAATGCGTTAAAAATTGGCGCGCGCCCCTTGACGTGAACAAGCGTCTCGATATAATAGTCAGACACTGAAAATTTGGTCGACGTTGCGACGGCGCGTCGACTTCTTTATACCATATAAACCACGCGTGGCGAGCGTAGCACAAGCGTCCATCTACGACTTTTGTCGTTTCCAGCCGCGCTCGCACGCGTTGAACGTCGCGCCTTACGGTCGCGCTAATGAACCGACCACGCAACGCGCGTTCACACGAGAGAGTAGTAAAAGCAAACCGAGAGAGTTTAAATGCCAACGATTAATCAACTGGTGCGTAAGAATCGCAAACAACAGTATAGCAAAACCAAAACCCCTGTGCTCGAACGTTGCTCCCAGAAGCAAGGCGTCTGCCTACAAGTTCGTACCACCACCCCTAAGAAGCCGAATTCCGCTATGCGGAAGATCACGCGCGTTCGTCTCTCGAACAACAAAGAAGTCACCGTCTATATTCCCGGTGAAGGTCACAAACTTCAAGAACACTCCATCGTGCTCATCCGTGGCGGTCGTGTTCGCGACCTTCCGGGCGTTCGTTACCAAGTCATTCGCGGTACTCGCGACGCCACCGGCGTCGACGGTCGTAAACAAGCTCGTAGCCGCTATGGCGCGAAAAAGAACGCTGTTCTCACCAAAAAACGCTAATTTCCCCATTCTGCGACGTCTGCGCTCGGACGCTTGTCGCTATCGTCGCTCAAATTGCGCTATCGAATGCGCGTTTGCACCGCTCGTCCCCTCGCGCAACTCTCTTCCGGCATGACGCCGTTTGTCGCGTTTTTCCACGCGCTCGCGCCGCGAAAAACGCCTTTACAACTCGATTTAAACGCACGCGTGAAGTCCGACTGAATCCGCGGTTTCCACTTCAATCCGCTACAGATTCAGTAAGCAACGTCGCAACCAAGCGCCGACTTGGACGACGGAGTAACGTGGCGTTGGCAGTCGCCTGTGCGTCGGTCAGCGCAACTACTCTCTCGGTTCTCACGGTCGCCCGCGACGTTACGCGCGCCTAACGATATTACACGGAAAGACAATACCATGGGTCGTATTACCGCTAGCAAAAAACAACTCAAAGGCGATCCCGTCTACGATTCTCTGCTCGCAAGCAAGTTCATCAACTGCCTCATGTGGGACGGTAAAAAGAACGCCGCGCGCAAAATCTTCTACGAAGCGCTCGAAATCATTCGCACTCGTATTACTGACGTTGAACCGATCGAAGTCTTCACGACGGCGCTTGAAAACGTCAAGCCGATGATCGAAGTTCGCTCCAAGCGCGTCGGCGGCGCGTCCTATCAGGTTCCTACCCCGGTGCGCGCTAATCGTGCTCAATCCCTGTGCATTCGCTGGATCCTCGCCGCTGTGCGCGATAAGAAAGGTCAACCGACCGCTCAAAAACTCGCCGCGGAACTCTATGACGCTTACAATAAGCAAGGCGTCGCCTACACCAAGCGCGAAAACGTCCACCGTATGGCCGAAGCGAACAAAGCGTTCGCGCACTTCGCCTAATTCAATTCACGCGCGCTATCCTGCGCAAATTACGAGTTTACTCGCGTAATTGTATCGCCTTAAAACGCTCTCGTTTCTCCAGACAAGAGCGTTTTTTTCATATATTCGACTCAGACGCTCCGCGTCGCTACCCACAGTAGACAACGATATGACGCCACCACGTTACGACGCGCTCGGTCTGCCCGTCGACGCTCTGAGTTACGATCAGGCAGTCGAACGACTGTGCGACCTGGCGACTACGCCCGGTCCCACGCGCTGGGCTTGCGCCGTTAATCCCGAAAAGGTCATGCTCGCGCGAAGCGATCCCGAACTACAATCGTTCATTAGTCGCGCGGCTCTAGCGTTTCCTGACGGAATAGGCGTGGTTCTCGCCTGCCGGATGCTCTATCGCGCGCAAATCATGCGCACGCCCGGCGCCGACCTCATGGAGAGCGTCTGCGCCCAAAGCGCTACGCGAAATATTACTATCTTCTTCTTCGGCTCCAGTGAAGAGGTCAACGCCGCCGCGGTGGCTGAGCTTCAACAACGTTACCCCGGTATGCGCGCGGTTGGTCGACAGCACGGTTATCTCCCCCCAGAAGAGTACGACGCTCTCGTACAACGGATCAATGACACCCACGCCGATCTCCTCGTTCTAGCGCTCGGTAGCCCCAAGCAGGAAAGATGGATCGCACGCTATGCACCCGCGCTACGCGTTAATTTGTGTCTCGGCGTCGGCGGTACGCTCGATACCCTGACCGGTCGCGTCAAACGCGCGCCGGCGCTGTGGCGTCGCCTCTATCTGGAATGGTTCTACCGCCTGGCGCGTCAGCCCTGGCGAGTGTGGCGCCAGCGTCGGATCTTCTATTACGCCGCGCTAGTCGGCGTTCGTTATCTGCAAATCCTTCTAACGCCGCACAAACGTCGCACGCCCCCGACCGCTTGATTCTTTACGCGTTGATTTTCTCCCCCAACGTCGATATGAGGCAACGCTATGCAACAACTCGTACAACAGCTCTCCACCGGCAAACCAATGCTCGTTGAGACGTCGCAACCGCTGTACGACGCTAAATCAGTGCTAGTGCGCACGCGCTACTCCGCCATTAGCCCGGGAACGGAAAGCGCCACGGTACGTTCCGCGCGTAAATCACTCATCGGCAAGGCGTTAGAACGACCGCAAGACGTGCGCGCTACACTGGAACTACTAAAGAAACAAGGACTGACGCAAACCTATCGCGCCGTAACGAAACGTCTCGATTCCGATTCTCCCCTCGGCTATAGTTGTTCCGGCGTCGTGGTGGGCGTAGGAAACCAGGCGCGCGAGTTTCATGTCGGTCAGCGCGTGGCGTGCGCCGGCGTCGGTTATGCCAACCACGCGGAATATGTCAGCGTGCCCGTGAACCTCTGCGTACCGCTGGAGAATCACGCCCAGCTCAAGTACGCGGCGTACAATACCCTCGGAGCCATTGCGCTACAAGGGACGCGTCAGGCAGATTTGCGTTTGGGCGAAAGTTGCGTCGTAATTGGACTTGGGGCGATCGGCGTTCTCACCGCGCTCATTCTACGCGCCAGCGGCGTACGCGTCCTTGGCTTAGACGTCAAGGCGTCGACAGTCGAACGCGTCAAATCACTGGGAATCAACGCGTTTTGTCGCTGCGATCGTAGTATCGAAGGGGAAGTCGCACGTCTGACCGACGGCTACGGCGCCGACGCCGTGATTATTGCTGCGAGCGCCCAGGACGAAGATCCGATTCAATTCGCCGGTCGTCTCGCTCGGCAGCGCGGGCGCGTCGTCGTTCTCGGGGACGTTCCCACCGGGTTTGACCGCAATCCAGATTACTATCCCAAGGAACTGGAGTTGCGAATGTCTTGTTCCTACGGACCGGGTCGTTACGATCCCGACTACGAAGAACACGGGCACGATTATCCTCACGCCTACGCGCGTTGGACGGAGAATCGCAATATGCGCGCATTCCAGCATTTAATCGCGTCGGGGCAGCTGAATCTAGAATCTTTCACCACGCATCTGGTTCCCTTTGCCAAGGCTCCAGACGCATATAAAACAATTCTCGAGCGCAAAGAACCGTTTTTGGGCGTGCTCCTAGACTACGAATGGGATGAAGAAGCGTTCATTCACGAACTCGCGGATCAAGTCGATCTTGCGTCGCAAGTTGCGTACGACCCGCCGGTTACGGAAGCGTCAAACCAGAACGAGGAGACGCCGCCTCGACGAGGAAGCAGGATGTTTCTCGCCGGTAGCGGCGCCACGGGCAGTCTTGTTCGCGCGGTAAAATACAGCTTTATCGGCGCGGGCAGTTACGCTCAAGGTTCGCTTCTTCCTAATCTACCCAAGGGTATTCAATTCACGCGTTACGCCGTAGCGACCCATTCGGGCTTGAGCGCGCGTCGCGCTAAGAGTAAGTTCAAATTCGAACGTTGCGACCTTACGCCCGACCAGATCCTCGATAAGGAAGAGAGCGACGCGGTAATTATCGCAACGCGTCACGATTCACATGCGGAATATCTCATACGCGCGCTACAGCATGGTCTGAGCGTCTTTCTCGAAAAGCCCCTGTGTCTCGCTTTAGAGGAATATGTCGCGGTGGCGCGCCAGTTCGAATTATCCCCTAACCAGTACGTTATGGTCGGTTACAACCGCCGCTACTCGCGCCTGGCTACCACGCTCAAAGAGCAGATGACCACCGACCCGTGCGTGATTAACTATCGCGTTAACGCCGGGGCGATTCCGCGTAAACACTGGAGTCAAGATCGCCTCGTCGGAGGAGGACGCATTCTTGGCGAAGCGTGCCACTTTATCGACTTGACGACCTATCTTGCCGGTTCGCTACCGGTGAGCGTGCGCGCGCAAGCGCTACCCGATCCACAGTCGCTCAATGACGTCGTTGTCGCGCAGATTAGATTCGAAAACCGCTCCCTGGCGACAATTCATTATCTTTCCAACGGCTCCTCAGCGCTGGAAAAAGAACGGATTGAAGTCTTTCAAAGCGGCGCAAGCGCGGTGATTGAAAACTTCCACACGCTGCGATACTATTCCCCCCAAGGTCGCGTTAAACGCCTACGCTGTCGTGATAAAGGTCAGAAGCAAATGCTTTACGCCTTTCTCAACGCGGTTTCAAGGGATTTGCCTGCGGCGCATGAGGAAATACTGCGCGTGTGGCTGGCGACCTACGCCGTCGAAGAGTCGCTACGCAGCGGTCGTGAAGTCGCGTTAATCTAAGCGCTTACGTAACGTCGAGACCGCCCATTCCTCGCTACAGGATATTTCACGTGACGCCACTGCCCCCTCTGCTAACGTCTCAGGTTCAAGAAGACCAACTCCTTACGATGATCGAGCGCCTGGACGCTTGGCTTCTGGCGCATGATTTCGCCGGCGTCGACCCCTACGACGCGCTCAACTCCCCTCTTGCGCCGATACTTACGCTCAACTCTAAGGTCGGACGCATTGCGCTCACTCAAATTCTACGTCGCGCCCCGATCAACCTTCGCCCCTTTCTATTCATACGCCCTGGGGTGAATCCCAAAGCGCTCGGACTGGCGCTTGAAGCATATTGCGCTCTGGCAAAGGTCGCGTCGAAAGAACTTAACGACGACGGTCAAAAGTCTGTGTCTTACGAAGGAGCGCGAGCGCGCGCCGACTTATTAGTCGCGCGACTCTTACAGTTACAGGCGCCAACCTCCTCTGGCGCCGCTTGGGGCTATAATTTCCCGTGGCAAAACCGATATCAACTCCTACCTCGCTATACTCCAACCCTAGTCAATACGTCCTTTATATCTCATGCGCTACTCGATTACGCCGACTTGACGAGCCTCGCGCCTCAAAACCAGTCGCGCACAGCGCTCGCACAAAAGGCGCGTAACGCGGCCTACAGTAGCGCGCGCTTTATTCTGCACGACCTGCGACGCGACACGCCGACGCAATCGTGCGGAGTCCTCCTAAGCTATACGCCTCTGGACGATAATTTTGTCTACAACGCTAACTTCTTAGGCGCCAGTCTGTTAGCGCGTATTCTCAGCGCCGATTGCCAGGCGGTTCTCACTTATGAGGAACGCGAAGAAGCGCGTACGCTCGTCAATGCAATACTAGTCAGTTGTATGACGGCGCAAAATTCCGACGGTTCCTGGCGTTACGGTCGGCGCGCACAGCAGAGTTGGATCGATTCCTTTCACACCGGTTTTAACTTAGAGTCTCTCCGGCGTTTGCAAAGCTATGGATTCGCCGAATCTTACCGCGACGCCTACGCGCTCGCGGAGCGCTTTTACGCCGAGAACTTCTTCGATTCCAACGGCGCGCCATGGTATTATGCGCAACGTCCCTATCTGTACGACGTTCACGCCCCTATGGAAGCGCTCTACTTCTTTTCTCGCTATGCGCCCAAGCGACAGGAGCTTATCGACCGTATATTCGCTTGGACGCGTCAGAACCTTTACGACAGTAAGCACGGTTATTTTTATTTTCGTAAAACTCGATTTTACACAATTAAGATTCCTTATCTTCGCTGGTCGCAATCGTGGGCGTTACGCGCGCTCTGTCAGGTCTACGCCACACGCGCTACCGTGTCTGGGAAGTGATTCAAACAATCAAGCGCAAACCGTCGTAACGGCGTTAGCAAATAAAAAAAAGACGCGCTCGTAAACATCACAGGTTCACGAACGCGTCGTATTGTCTTACTTCACGCGACTTGAAATCATCCTTCACGCGCGCAAAGCCACGTCAGATCAACTGACGAACGCCTATAAAAATCTTATTTGCCTTCCGCGGCTTCACGCGCGGCGGCTTTGGCGTCTTCCTCGGTCACTTCGGGAATTTCGCTGGTCTCTTGAGAGGCGGCGACGTCAAGCGCTTCCTCGTCGATTTCCTGCAGAACGTAGGGGGTCTCTTTGAATTCCGCGGATTCCTTAATCAGATTAATAACCTTGCGTTCAATGATCTGATTGCGCAGAACGTCCATATTACCGGACTTTTCGATTTGCGAACGCAGACGACGCACAGACTCGCCGGTCTGAGCCGACATGAGCATGAGCTCTTGGGTGTAATCGTCCGCAGTGTCTTCGATACCTTCGCTTTCGGCGATCGCTTCGAGAATGAAGTGTTCTTTGAGCGCCTGAGCGGTGGAAGCGTTGCAATTCTGACGAAGGCTGTTGATTTGACTGATAATCTGCTGATCAGAGAAACCACTACGTTGCATTTCATAGATGGCGCGTTGGAATTCGCGCGCGGACTGGCTTTCGAGCAACTTCGGCGGCAGATCCCAATCGGCGCCTTGGAGAAGTTGCGCGGTGATCTGACGACGCGCGCGTTGGTTCTGATCGTATTCCAACTGGCGTTCGAGCGTCTCTTGAACGGCGTCGCGGAAATCGCCCATGTCTTGGAAATCGCCGAGCTGACGAATGAATTTTTCGTCGACTTCCGGCAGAACTTGCGCGAGTACTTCGTTAATGACGAAGATCGCCTTGACGTCTTTACCGCGCAGCGCCGCGTTTTGCGCGCCTTCAGAAATCGTTACGGTCGTTTCACGAGTGTCGCCCGCTTTCACGCCGATCATGAGCTTGTCGAACTCGGTAATCGTGCAGTCGTGGAAGGAAAGGGTCTGGCGAATACGAACTTTTTCGTGATCGGCGCTATTGAGAACCTTGCCGTCGAGTTCGAAGGAGATCTTCGCGTCGATGAAATCGCCCGCTTCCGCGGCGCCGTCTTTCTTTTCCAACGTACTGTAGTTGTGCTGCAGACGCACGATCGCAGCGTCGACGTCGGCAGAGGTAAACGTACGCACCGGTCTTTCGAGCGTAAGACCCTTCCAGTTGGGAATATCAAAGGTCGGACGCACTTCGACGTTATATTCGAAGATGAAATTGCCTTCCTCCGGCAATTCGACTTTGTCCAACACCAGATCCGGCTCGCTAATGGGCGTCAGGGACAGTTCATCGTTCGCTTGGGTAAGCACGTCGAGGATCAGCGAGTTCTTAACGCGCGTAACGACGTCCTTACGGAAGCGCTTTTCAATCATTTTTCTGGGCGCTTTACCGGCGCGGAAGCCGGGAATCGACGCGTTTTGTTGCAATTCGGCGAATTCGCGATCGAAGTAACGATCGATTTCATCACGTCCCACTTCCGCGGTAATGTGACGTTCACACGCGCTCTTTTCTTCAATGTTGAACTTTACGTTCAATTTGGTTTCTTCGGCGTTTTGCACGTCGTTGAGATTATCTTCGGCCATTGTCAACTCCTATATCGCGTTGCGTTTGCAACGCCGATCTGGTAACGATATTGCCATTTCCCAAAGAGGTTGCGCGTCCCAATTGCACAACCGCTACTGCCTTGCGTCATCAAAGGCGTCGGGAAGCTATTTACTAAGTAGTAATCGACGCGATCAAGAACCGGCGTCGTTCAAGAGATCTAACACGGCGGCACGCGGCTTCGGCGTTCTAAAATGAAAAAAAGACTGGTAAGCAACGCTTTCCAGTCTTTGAACGCAAAAGGAATCTAGCGACGCGATCGTAACGCTCAACATACTATGCTTGCGCTGGTAATCGCCAAGCGCTAGCGAGCGACAACGCGCCCCAAAACATAGGCGCGCCGCGTCTTTCCAGAGCAGAGGCAAAGCCAAATGTTCGGAACAAGCTGCTTCCAATGAAACCCATGTCCAAAACCGGAGAAACCTCCTTAGAGCGGGCGAAGGGGTTCGAA
>JAUNMR010000003.1:54097-173231 GCA_030537455.1 Planctomycetia bacterium
CCCTCGACAACAACATTGGCAACGTTGTGCTCTGCCAACTGAGCTACGCCCGCAAAGGCTTGTCAGTCTTTAACGACCTCTGACAGGTCGCGCTCCTGGCCAGAGAAACTTCCGGCTAAGAGAAGAGCGGGCGAAGGGGTTCGAACCCTCGACAACAACATTGGCAACGTTGTGCTCTGCCAACTGAGCTACGCCCGCAAGGACTCGTCGCTAAAACACAAAGGTCTCAACCACGATACTGATTGATTATAACCGACTTCATACACGACGCAAGTAGCTTTTTGCAAAAAAAGCAGAAATCGCACAGTATGCGCCGACGCCGACCACGCCGTGAAAAAAGTCAAGAAAAAGTCGTTCTATGTTGTAATTCGCTTGTTTTTAAATGCGCACGCTCTATACTATAGTCAAGTGCGCGTCACTTTTGCGCCTGACCACACGCGACGCGTACGACGCCGCCGCCAACGCTCCTGCAACTTGACATAACCCCTTACGTTAATAGGATCGGAACTTGCGATTTAACACGCGAATCTTCCGACCTTCCCCGGGAAGCGCCTGCTTGCACACGTCTGTCGCGCCTTTTCCTTAACCAAATCGTTCCGCCCAGAGGAGCGCACGCATGAATATCAAGCTACGGATTTACAGTGACAATCGCGAATTATTCTCTCGCGAGGTTAGTCTGCCCTGTACGATCGGACGCAGCAAACAGAACGACGTCACAATCATTCACCCGATGGTAAGTCGCCGTCACTGTGAAATCTACGAAAAAGACGGCTACGTTATGGTGCGCGACTTTGGTTCGCTCAATGGAACCTTCTACAATAACCAGGCGATCGGTAGCGGCATGCCTCTACCAAACGGCGCGCACTTTTCTATTGCGCGTTTGAACTTCCAAGTTGACGCCGTTTCCCCTGAAAATACCGAGGAGTCCTCCTCCGCGTCGGAAGAACTCGTACTTGACGCGTCGTTAGAGGGCAATGACTCCGACGACGACCCTCTGATACTTTTCGGCGGCTGTCGTGTTCGACCCGGTCGTTGCCGCCCGACCTCCGCGCGTTCTGCTGAATCCCTGGCTCTTGTCAATCAAAAGCTAGTGGTCGAAGCGTGCGACGCCTGTATAGACGATGCGGCGTTAGTCTCTGCGCCCCTCGACGTTGCACAGCCCCTGATCGTTGCGCCAACTCTCAACGTGGCTACGCCTCTCAACGTTACTACGTCCTTTGTAAGCGCGCCTACCCCTGTAGTTACGCCAATCCACAACGTGGCTACGTCTCTCAACGTTACTACGCCTCTTGTAGTTTCGTCTACGTCTGAGGTTGCGACGCTCCCGAAAGCCGCGCCGTCTCCAGAACCAGTGGGCGTGGCGGCTGAAAAAGTTCCATCGCAAAGTCTTTCCACGCAATTCATTAACGTCATAAAGAACCTCTTGGGAAAACAGACCGAAGACTCACGCGACGCCAACGTCTCGAGTCAAGAGTCGCTCGACGCGCCTGAAGATCCCAATATTTCAGACGACGATCGGGGCGAATTAGGGTCGCATGTTCCGGTTCAGAACCAGGAGGATACGGTCGTGGAATCGGGCGACGACGAGCTTGAAGTTCCAGAGGTCTTGTCGACGTCCGCCGCGGACAGCGTCGAAGAAACAATCGTAACGCCAACGCAAGACGTTACCGACGACAACGTTGCGTCAGAGGCGTTGGAAGAAATCGACGATCATGCCAGTTCCGTCAGGGAGAATGAAAACGATTCCTGCGCGTTTGACGCCGACGCTTCGCTCAACCCAACCCTTGAGCCGAACGTAAACGACACGGCGCCGTCGCAAACGCAAGGCGACACAACCACGCCAACCTCGTCGCCTGACGCGGTCACGACGCTACAAACTAACGACGACTCCCCAGCGCGACAAGAGGAACCTACCGCGCAAGAGCAAACGCAAGACAATGCAGGTTTTGAGCTAACGCATTCGTCCGAAGCGGCGACAGCGCCGGTGGAATCACAGGAGCGTCTGACCTCAACGGTAACGAACGAGCAACCAAACGCGGCAGGTACTCCGTCTGATAATACGTCTGTCCCTGCCTTCTATACGGATCCCACGCAACCCGTGGCGCCGAAGGAACCTAACGCGCCCAAATTCGCACCGGACGTCGTCCAAATGGACAATGTTGCGCCGAACGACACGTCGCCCGAAGATACGAATGTGGATTTGTCGATACGTCGTAAAGACTTGCCGGACGTCGCTCCGCCGACCCGCAAAACCTTTGACGCCGCCGTTCTCGCAGCCGCTCAAAACAAGACAAACGACGACTCACAAGCGCCAGCCAAGGACTCCGCCTCCACGAGTCCAGAAAGCGACTCCTGCAATGGCCCGCTTTTTGAAGCGCCGGTGGATGATGATGATATTGATATTGATCTGCCCCCGCCAACTCCAACCAACGGTGCATCAGTTATCAAGGACAATTCCGGTGCGAATGCCGCGTCCGACGACGACGACTTCGAGTTAGACGGCGACGGCGACGACGAAATCGCCTCTCCTTCAGAGGAGTCTGAGTCTGTCAATCTAGCGGAAACTTTGAAACCAAACGCCGACGGTGTGATTGACTTGAATCAACTTTAAAAGAAAATATAATACGTTACTGGCGACTCCTGTTCGCACGAGTCGCCAGTAACGAAATGGTCGGGTTTCTTCCGACTGAACGTCGCGTCGCCGCGAGTTTGTGCGCTGTGACGCGTTTTTTATATGGCGATATCGATAACCTTACTCCTGGAGAGAACGTTTCATGCGACTGCCATGCACCTTACGCGCGCTTTTCTCCGTTGCGCTCGCGATTCTATTCGCCTTCGCGCTCGGTACAAATACGTCGGCACAGAACGCTACGAACTTACCGGACAGACTTAATCCCGAAGTCGTTGGGATTAATAACTTACCGGCGCGTTCGATCTTCGCTGCGACCGCCTACCCTCGCGTCTCGCTCGACGGTAATTGGAAATTCAATCTTGTTCCGACCCCTAACGACGTCCCCTTTAACTTCGAGGCGGAAGATTTCGCCGACGTCGACTGGACGGAAATCCCGGTTCCGTCGAACTTCCAAAACGAAGGGTTCGGCTATCCGGTCTATACGAATGTTCCCTATCCCTGGTCACAACCTTGGAATCCCCCTTATATTCCAGATGAAGAAAACTGGACCGCGCTCTATCGTCGCGAATTCACAATCGACGCTGACCAATTTGACGGTAAATCTCGCGATAAACGCGTGATTCTCCACTTCGACGGAGTGGAGTCGTGCTATTACGTCTACGTCAATGGCGAGGAAATCGGCATGGGCAAAGACGCGCGAACCTTTGTTGAATTTGATATCACTAAGGCTGTACGACCCGGTAAGAATATCATTGCGGTGAAAGTCTATCGTCGTAGCGACGGTTCATATCTCGAAGACCAAGACTTCTTCCGTCTAAGCGGTATCTTCCGCTCGGTCTACTACTACATTCAACCAGCGGTCGCCATCGTCGACTCCCAAGTCTCCACTGTCTTTAACGATGAGGAACTCGCCGACGCGGTCGCTCATATCGAACTGACGTTGCAAAATAACACGCGTCAGGAGCAAAGCGGCGCCGTTGCGCTCACGCTCGATATGTTCACGCCGCAAAACGTCAACCTCGGGGACAAAGCGAGCGAAGTTCAAGCGGCTCCCAACGAAGGTGTGAGCGACGATTTCACGTTGCAATCGCGCCAGAGCAAGGTTCTGACCTTTGACATTCCCGTCAAAGCGCCAAAACTCTGGTCCGCAGAAACTCCTTGGCTCTATCCCGTCCACCTAACTGTTTACGACGACGATTACGAAAAAACGCTCGAAACCTCATTCAACGTCGGGTTCCGTAAAGTTGAAATCAAAGACGGCGTTCTTACCGTCAATAATAAGCCGATCCTCGTCAAAGGCGTCGACCGACACGAACATCACCCGTTCACCGGTCACGCCCTCACCACCGACGGTATGCTCGAAGATATCAGACTCATGAAGAGCTTGAATATCAATACGGTTCGTACCTGCCATTACCCCGACGATCCGCGATGGTATGACCTCTGCGATAAGTACGGTATCTACCTCATCGACGAAGCCAATATCGAGTCGCACGGTATGGGATACGGTAAAGAGTCACTCGCCAATCCGAAGGAATGGGCGCTCGCGCACATGAATCGTACCCAACGCATGGCATATCGCGACCGCAATCATCCTTCCGTGATTATCTGGTCGCTCGGTAACGAGGCCGGAAATGGTTCGAACTTCCAAGCGACCTATAAATGGCTCAAGGAATTCGACCCCACGCGTCCTGTTCAGTACGAACGCGCCGGGTTGGACTGGAATACCGATATCTACTGCCCAATGTACGCCTCCGTCGGCGGTTGTATTGACTACGCCAAAAAGGAAGAAGAAAAGACCGAAGGCAAACGCCCATTGATACAATGCGAATATGCGCACGCAATGGGCAATAGTACGGGTAACTTGAAACTCTATTGGGACGCAATCCGCGCCTACAAGCATCTGCAAGGCGGCTGCATTTGGGACTGGGTCGACCAGGGTATCGCTATGCGCGAACCGCTGCAGGAAGCGATTGACGTCTCCGAAAATGCGTATCCGATCCAGACGGTCGGTATTATCGCGCCGAAGGAAGAAATCGGTCAAATCTTCACGGGCGTTAAGACCTCGCCTAAACTGACCAAGCGCGGTCTAAAGGGTTATGCGATCGTCGGTTCGCTCAATGCCGCCGACGCGGAAGTCTATAACTTCGACCAAGCATATCGCGAATATGCACAATCGATCGAAAAGCTTAACTTCGTCGGTCACACCCCCTTTACCTTGGAAGCGCGCGTGTGCCCGTATAGCAATGCGGAAAGCCCATATATCGGAAAGTCTGACTTCCAATATGCTCTCAAACAGCAGAACGGCAACCTTCAGTTCTATATTTACAATGGCTCAAATTGGATCGCCACGACCGCTAAGGTCGACAATTGGCGCATGAACTGGCATGACGTCGCCGGCGTCTACACCGGTGAAGAACTCATTCTCTACGCCGATGGTAAAGAAATTGCTCGACGTGAATGCAAAGACGCCGTGGCAGAATCGCCCTACCCGGTGGAAATCGGTCGTAACTCCTATAACCTCGATCGTCAGGGTGGCGCGCTCATTGGCGCGGCGCGCGTTTACAGTCGTGCGCTCGACGCCGAGGAAATCGCCACTGATTTCTATGAACGCGAAAACCGCGACGGTCTGCAACTGTTTGTCGATTTCGACAAGGCCAAGCTCGAATCAACCGATCGCGTCTACTACGGTTACGGCGGCGCCTTTGGTCCGGTCGACGTTCCCAGCGATCAGAACTTCTGCATGAACGGTCTGATTTCGCCCGACCGGAAATACCATCCTGGCTGCCAGGAGGTCAAACACTGCTACTCCAACGTCTTAATTAATTACGACGAAAGCTGTGGCAACTACACCGAATTTCTCGTGACGAACGAATATGCGTTCCGCAATCTTGAGGGAATCGAGATCCGCGCGTCGATCCTGGAAGACGGCGTGGAGCTTGGGCATAAGGTTTTCGTGCCGGGCGTTGATTTCGACAACCCCGAGCCGGGTCAGACCGTTAAGCTCACTCTCCCGAACGACGCCTTTGGCGAAATCGACGCAAAAGTTGGCGCAGAATATTTTGTCAACTTCGACGTAATCGTCGTTAAGAACGAAGCGCTACTGGAGTCCGGGTTCGTTATGACGACGGAACAGACGCGCCTGCCGATCTACTTTCCACAAAACGCCAAAACCGACGAAAAGGCGCCCATGACGCAAAGCGCGCTCGACGCGCTCAAGGCGTTTGCTCAAGAGTCAATCCAGCCGAACTTCTGGCGCGCGCCGATCGATAACGATCGCGGCAATCAAATGGTCAACCGTCAAGGTCTGTGGCGTTACGCCGGCACGGAAATCGAATGGTCCGACTTCGAAATCGCCACGCTCGACGGTTCGCCCGCGATCAAGCGTACCGGCAAACTCCAGCGCCTCGACGCCACCGTCGCTCAGACGCTCGCCTACGACTCGACCGATGCGCAAAACGCCAGTGCGATTCTCGTCGATATGCAGTTGCAACGTGCCGAAAATACGCCCGACCCTCTACGCTTTGGCTTAATCTACGCGCTTCCCAAGAGCGTCAAAGACGCTAAGGCGATCTACTACGGCCGTGGTCCGGAAGAAAACTACTGGGATCGTAACAGCGGCTCGCCCGTGGGACGCTACGAAACGACGCTCAAAACGCTGAGCTCCTCGCTCTACTCCGAGCCGGGCGAATTTGGCGAACGCACCGACTGCCGCAACCTCGCTATCGTTGACGCGACAGGGCAAACCTGGCGCGTAGACGCGATCGCCAATAACGGCGTGGTCAATGGTCTTGAGAGTATGGCAACCTTCAGCTTCGCGGTGAAAAATATGCTCGATCGCGACCTGGAATCGGTGGAATACGACTGGATGATCCCGCGTCGCGACTTCTACTTCCTCTATATCGACGCGCTACAGCAAGGCGTCGGCGGCGACAACTCCTGGGGAGCTCAGCCCTACCCGCAGTTCAGACTCAATCAGAAGCAATACCAGTTCCGCGTGCGACTCACCGTGCCGAAACTCTAAACACTCCTGAACAGAGAACTAATTAACCGCCGCGCTACCGCGGTTTTTTGCACGCGCGCGTTATGTTCCGGCATGACGCGCGTTTTTATTTGAACGAGAAATCGTAGCGCCGTTAAAATAAGAAAACGCGAGGTCGAAAGAACCAACCTCGCGTTCCAGTCGGGGCGACACGATTCGAACGTGCGACCCTCTGCTCCCAAAGCAGATGCGCTAGCCAGGCTGCGCTACGCCCCGGTTCGACGCCAAAGCGCCAAATTTCTGTCTATTATATCGCCCTATGCGCTATCGTGAAGGGGGTAAATTTCAAAAAGCGTGGAGTAACCTCCGCTTGGAGTCTAAAGAAAATCCTCATGTCGAAGAATACCGGACTCTTCCTCAAGTTCCGCATGGGTTTGCCATCTCCAGCGTCGACTCGGTTTACGTATTTCCTTTTTCACTCCATAACGCGGGGCGACCTTTAGCCCTAGCGCTTCTTTAAAGCGATCGAACCAGTTTTTCGGCAGGACATACTCCACCTCGACCGTCTCCGGTGGCTTTTCCGGCTCAAGAAATAGCTTACGGACAGAGATTTTCGCGCCGAATTCACCGCCACAAACGCTACAGGGCGCTTCATTTTTCGGCGCTCTCACGGCGTGACCGCAACTCTTACAGATGTATCGGTACTCCCAGGGACCGTATCCGTATCGTTTTTCTTTCATGACGCGATTTTCCACAGGACAAGGAGTCGAGCGCTCTGTCGCAAGCTCAGCGCGCTCTTCTTATAAAGATTCAATTTGGATTATAATGCGAAATTGGTCTGACGTCGAGTCGCGACCGATAAAAAAGCGGAAAAAAACCCCTAAACGCATAATTAAGCTAGTCGACAAACTGATTAATCCGATTACGTAAGTTTTTAGCGCGCCTATTCTCTGTCACAAGAGCGCCGACAATCTCTTGAATTCTTCGCGGTTTCGGCGTCACGCATGTATGTTATCCGAGCCATTCGATCACTGAGGCCTGCGTCACCGAGGTTGTCTGATCAACTTCCGGAAACGCCATTACGCTCACACTGGGCTGAACCTGGCGCATAAACTCGTACATAGCGATACGAATCTGCGCGTCGACCAGTATTGTCGGAGCGAATCCCTCGAGCGACGCCTCTTGTAGCGCCATACGCACGGCGTCCTCGAGGGTTTGACGCTGTGCGTCGTTGAGGTCAAATTCCGGCGCCTGTTGGTTCGAGCCGGGAATTAAGGCGGCGCGTAACGCGTCCTCCCCCTCCGGATCCAGCATAACGGCGTGTAGCACAGAGTCGTCGTCGCGCATTTGTGCGGAAATCGCACGCGCCAAACGCACGCGCACGAAACTTAGCGCGTCGTATACCGTCGCGTCGCTCTGACGCAACGCCAGATCCCCGAGCGCCTCGAGAATAGTCTCCAATGGACGAATCGACACGCCCTCGCGCAGTAGCAACTGTAAGACGCGTTGAATAGCGGCCAGTCGTGTGGCAAAGCCTTGCTCTTCGGCGCTGCCCAGGGTTTCCTCCACCAGAGCAGGAGACGCGACGCGCAGACGCTCCACCAAGCGTTTGGCGCCGTCGCGACTGAGGAGGTCGTCGGCATGTTCACGCGCCAAAGCGACCAGACGCATTTCTATCGCTTCACCAGGGGAGACGACGCTATACCCGAGTCGCTGTGCATTTTCCGCTTCAGCGCCTTCAATCCAGTACGCGCTTTGACCCTGGAGAATATCCGTTTGTAGTCCGTGAGGAGATGAAACGGCGTCGCCGCAGTCGTATGCAAGGAGCATATTGGGGTAAATCGTCTGGTACGCCACGACGTCGCCGTTGATAATTAACGCCAACTGACCGTCGTCGAGCTTGGGATTATCGCACACGCGCGCCTTCGGCAGAACTAGCCCGAGCTCTGAGGCAACGGTCATACGCACGTTCTTAACGCGTTGAAGTAGGGACGGCTCCCCCTCGGGCTGCGCCAATGCAAGTAAGCCTGAGCCTAATTCAATACGCAGAGGATCGACCGCAAGGGATTCTTCCAATTGTGCGCGGTCGGCGTCCTCTTGATCCGCGTTGAAGTTATTGCCATTGGCGTCGGCGCCGGACTCTTCTTGGTCCGATTCCCAGAAATCGACGCGTTTACTCATACGCCACGCCAGAAGCAGACAACCGGCGGCAATGGTCAGTAGCGGCGCTAGCGGAAGACCGGTAAATGCCAGAAGAATTAAAAAGACGCCAACGAGCGTCAAGACGACGGGTCGTCCAAAGGTCTGACGTAGCGCCGTTTGAGAAAGATTCTCCGAGGAGGACGCGCGCGAAACAAGCATGCCTGTGGCCAGGGAAATCAAAAAGGCCGGAACCTGCGACGCCAAACCGTCGCCGATCGTCAGTTTAGCATAGAGCGTGAGCGCGTCCGTCACGCTGATATGCTCCTGCAGAATCCCAATCGCCAGCCCACCGATAATATTGACCGCGACAATGAGTAGACCCGCGACCGCGTCGCCGCGAACAAATTTACTCGCGCCGTCCATGGCGCCGAAAAAGTCGGTCTGCCGCGCTAACTCCGCGCGTGCGCGACTTGCCTGAGCCTCGCTCAGGCGTCCCGCGTTCAGGTCGTAATCGATCGCTGACTGACGGCCCGGCAGTGCGTCAAGGGTAAAGCGCGCGCTCACTTCGCTAATACGCGTCGCGCCCTTGGTGATCACGACAAATTGAATAATAATAAAGATTAAAAAGACAACCGCGCCAACAACCAAATTATCGCCTGCCACAAAACGACTGAACGCGTCTATCACACGACCCGCGTCGTGCTGTGTGAGAATAAGACGCGTCGTGGAGACGTTTAACGCCAAACGTAGCAGAGTCGTAATCAGTAGAACCGTAGGAAACGTACTAAATTCCAGCGGCTTACGCACAAAGAATACTGTCAGAAAGACAACGGCCGACAGCGCTAAATTGACCGCCAGAGCGACGTCCATGACGGACGTCGGTAGACGAAAGAGCAAGAGCACGACACATACGATCGCAAAGCTCGGGATCGCAAGGTCTTGCCAATGATTGGCATTTTTCAATTCGGTCATAACGCAAGGGCGCCTTCGCGCGGTTGTTCGCTAGCGCACAAGCGTATTAACACATAGCGCTAGCCGTTGTCACAAGCGCCCTTTGAGCGCGAGCGTTTTGCACGGCGTCACGTCGTCTTTACAACGTCAACGACGCGCGTGGAGAAGCGCACGTAGCTTACCGAATTATTGATTGACACGCAAGCGCTTTTTTTCGCGCTTATGGCGTTTGTCGTTTCGTTTCTTCTTATTCACGCCTTTGGACGTGGCGCCCAGGCAGAAGCATAGAAATAGCCCGGACAGGAGAATATAGGCTTGAAGATAGGTGAGGGAGCGACCGTTCCTTTCGAGCTCCTCTTCCGCCTCGGGCGCGTCGTCGACAATAGCGTTGACGTCATGCATACGCTCGTCGTTCTTTTCACGGTCGACTAGCTCTTCCGGGGTCTTAGCGTCTTCTGAATTGGGCGCGCTTTCACTTACGCTTTGTTTTTCAGGATCGCGATTGGGCAGAATTAAGGTCGCAGGCTCGATAGTTAGTTGACTTCGACTCTGCTCAGTGAAATCGGCGTTCATCATCTCGCCATTAGCGGGGTCTTTGACGTCCTTTTCCTCGTCGTCGACCTGAGAACCGAGTGTTGTGACGTTCGTATAAACGACGCCTTTGTTCTGCTCCTCTACAGGCAAACCGCGCTCTTGTCGCGTCTGAGCGCGCGTGGTCTTAACGAACTGATACGCGTTGGCACGTCGCTCGTCCAGTTCAGTCTGCAAGTAGGTTTCCGGCTGATCTTTTCCGTGACAACGCTGTTGACTCACAAAGGTCGTTGAGAAAATCGGCGGGTACGGCGGTAGATCGACGCCGGTGCGTTTGAAGTAGGCGTCAGCAGCGGCGTACACGCGACGGTTCGCCACCATGACGTCGAGTTTACGCAGAGAAGCGGCGGTGTCCAAACCGTCGCCGGAAACATAGATCGGCTGAGAGCTTATCGGGAGAAATCTGGACTTCTCCAGCGCGTCGTACATTGACAATTCGGAATATTGCGCGTCTTTCGCCGTCATAGCGCTACCGCGCGAGACGATTTGGTCTTGAGATTGACCGTCGAACCAGCGTTCGATCTGAATACATTCCGCGCGTTGAATCGCCTGGGTGAGGAACGCCTGCAGGCGCACGCCAGTGGTCGCCATTGTCGTCGAGTGACTGTCGGATCCCCAGAGAATACCGGCGACTTCGCCAAAGCAATTCAGGACTGGTCCGCCAGAGTCGCCACGACGCGCCGAGGTCGCAAGCACCATGGTTTCATAAAGCGCTGTGGCGGAGGTCTGGTCGTACTCGATATTGACCTCCTCGATTTGCTTACCGGTAATGCGCGCGCGTTCCTCAAGTTTCTCCTGCAGTTCCTGCGCCTCGCTAGCGTCGACCAGAGAGCCGTAATTAAGCAGTTCGCCGCCCTGAATACGGAACTCGTCTAAGCGCGCGCTGTACCCGTAACCGCAACTCCAGAATCGTTGTTTAACCTTAGGAACGTCCAAAGAAATAGGAACTGGCTTTATATTGATCGGCTTACGAATCGCGAGCGCCGCTAGATCCCAGACTTCGTCTTTAAGCACGACCATCGCGGGCGTAACGCCCCCGGGAAAGACTACGTCTATGGAGTCGTCAGACTCGCTCACCACGTGCCAGTTCGTAACGACAATTCCCCAGGCGCCGAAATCCGCAAGATAGGTTCCTGTGCCGTAAAAGATCGGGATAATCTCCATACCGTCTCGCACTTTGGGAGTGGTGCGACCGATGATCTTCGCCACTGCCGGAAAGCGCGTTTGAACGCCGTGACCATTCGGTTTGAGCGCGTCGTCCTTACCAGAAAACGGATTGCCAGACTTCGATTGTTCCGTTTGTTCGCTCGCTGGCGCTGCCGCCGTCCAATTATTCGACGGATTCGACGTCGCGTTCTGACCTTGCGCGACGCTTGGCGACGTGGAAGAACTCGCCGACGACGTGGTAGTCTGCGGTTTATGAGCGCCGAAATTAGCTGTATAAGATTTCGGATCGTTGACCAGAGAACGCCTTTCCTGCGCAAAAGCAGGCGCGACGACACAGAACGTCAGACACAGGATCAGCATAATCCTAGCTAGCGTCCCATGATTATATCGACGAACTCTATGGAATCTAAACGTCATACCACAATTATCCCCGATAAATTAGAGCCGAACGCCCTGTTGACTCATGTCCGTTTGCGCCGATTGTGATTTCGAATCGTTTGTCGTCTCGAATATACGATTGTCGAAAGTCACGTACTTATCTCTTTGGTTCGGCGCGCGACACGCCGCCATGCGCGTCGTATTCCATCCTATGATCTTCGCGCGCGCTTCCTTTACATACGCGCGAAAACTCCTAACTTATCCCATTATAGCGCGCGTGCACACAATACTATGACCTCAAATGACTCCCTTTACGTTTTCAAATAAATCGCGTGACTCTACATTCCAACCAAACAAACATTTTGTTTTATTTATCTTCAATTTCCTACTTTATACAAAATAGCCAGATTATTATTTCACACAAATTCTCGTGAAAAACGCGCTCTTTCGCCGAGAAAGATTGGTAAAAGAGTAAAAAAATTTGATATTTTCCAGTGTGGCGCCGATTACACGATAAAAAATACCGTTAAAATCAATCGTAGCGCATATAGGCGTTCTATACGTCATTGCCGAAAGCGTTGCGAGAACCGAGCCACGGCGGCTCCCTAAGCTCGCGTCCCAAACATGCGTCGCTCAGCGACGCCAACTGAAAGAATAAAGAATAGAGCAATGCAAAAACAAGTCGCGCTCATTGCGGTAGCGATTTTATCGCTCGTTGCACTCGTCGGTTGTAAGAATAGTCAGCAACGTGAGCTTTTGAATGTATCGTACGACCCGACCCGGGAACTATACGAAGCGTATAATAAGGCGTTTGCCAAACACTGGCTAGAACTCACCGGCGAAACAATCGCTGTTGAAAAGAGTAACGGCGGTTCCGGCTCACAAGCGCGCGCGGTCGTCTCCGGCCTGGAAGCCGACGTCGTCACGCTTGCTCTCGCCAGCGACGTCGATATCGTCGCCAACGCCGGGCTGTTCGCCGATGGCGCCGATAATCCGGAAAGCCCCGACTACTGGCAGAAGCGCCTGCCGAATAACAGCTGTCCCTACGCCTCCACCATCGTCATTCTCGTGCGTAAAGGCAATCCGAAAAACATCAAAGGCTGGGACGACCTCGCACGCGCGGACGTCGCGGTCGTAACGCCTAACCCCAAGACCTCCGGGGGCGCGCGCTGGAATTACCTCGCCGTGTGGGGATACGCGCTCGATAAAGCGCTCGCGGATCACGGCGGTCTTAACGCGATTAAAGACGGCAATCTCGACACGAACGTTTTAACCGTGGCGCAAGCGCAGGCGTATGATTTCACCGAAAAAGTCTTTCTGAACGCCTTTGCGCAGGGTATGCAGTCCGGCGCGCGTGGCGCTACCGACGATTTCGTTAAAAACAACGTCGGCGACGCCTTCCTCGCGTGGGAAAACGAAGCGATTCTCGCGCGTGAATACACTAAAAACGACCTGGAAATCATCGTGCCGAAAATGTCAATACTCGCGGAACCACCCGTGGCTATCGTCGACAAGAACGTCGACTACAAAAAGACGCGCGATATCGCCGAAGAGTACCTCAACTATCTCTACTCGCCCGAAAGCCAAGAGCTCATTGCACAGAATCACTATCGTCCCTCCGACGAAACTGTTCTGGCAAAATACCGTGATCAATTCCCGGAACTGGAACTCTTTACCGTAGACGACGTCTTCGGCGGGTGGGTTCAAGCGCAAGAGGAGCATTTCGGCGACGCCGGCTACTTCAACCAGATGCTCGAAAAATTCGCAAAGAAAGCGCGCTAAGCCATACGCCCAACGCGCAGACAGGGACGTCCACACTCTTAGGAACAGACCAGTCGCCCGGGGCGACTGGAGCGAGTTAAGCGATGAGAATAGTACAACGTAGCGTTCTACCAGGCTTTAATATCACGATGGGTTTTACCATCACGTACTTGTGCCTGATCGTTTTGATTCCTCTTTCGGGTCTGTTTCTTGCCAGCGCGCACGTGTCCTTTCCTCAGGTCTGCCAGATTATGTCGCACGTCATGGTCAAGCGCGCGTTCTACCTAACGTTTCGTGCGTCGTTTCTCGCGGCGCTCGTCAATTCGCTCTTCGGGCTGATTATCGCCTGGACGCTTGTGCGGTATCGTTTCCTCGGTCGACGCCTGCTCGACGCTATGGTCGACCTTCCCTTTGCACTGCCCACGGCGGTCTCTGGTATCGCGCTGGCTAGAATCTATGCCGACAACGGATGGATCGGTCGCTATCTGCCGTTGCCGATACGCAATACCGAGACCGGCGTCATGCTGGCGCTGGTCTTCATTGGGCTCCCCTTTGTGATACGCACATTGCAACCGGCCATCGAAGAGTTGGAACGCGAGGTGGAAGAGGCGTCCTCAAGTCTGGGCGCCACGCGCTGGCAAACCTTCCGTCGCGTGGTCTACCCCAGTCTTCTACCGGCGCACATTAGCGGTTTCGCCATGGCGTTTGCTCGCGCCCTGGGAGAATACGGTACCGTTATCTTTATCGGCGGCGTGATTCCCGGCAAAACGCAAACGATCTCCTGCATTATTTTAGAGAAGGCAGAAGAAAACAATCTCGTCGCGGCGTCCGTCGTGGCGACCGTTACCCTTGGGGTTTCGTTCTTAATCTTACTACTGATTAACTTCACGCAAGCGATTATGAACCGCCGATATAACAGACCGGCATAAGTTTTACTATTTGACAGTTTCGTCGCGTCAGAAATTCAACGCGCTCCACGCTAAACAATAAGGGCGTCGTCGCTGAGGTAAGATCGTATAACCATCGGCGACGACGCCCTCTTCTATTTAAATCAACGATTCGTCGTAAAAGCGATTACTCCTCGACTTGCAACTTGCCAATCCGCTTGAGATACGAGACCAGGTCGTCAGTGTCGAAATCGTTGAGCGCCCCGAAGAGCGTATTAGTCATTTGAATGGGACCATACTCTTGAGACATTTGCTCCATCCAAGTCGGAGGCTGATTGATAAGTTCAACGCTTTCAAAAAGTTCCGGCGCAATAATCACAGCGAGCATCGCGACGGTACAAGCGTAGCCTTCCGCATGAAGCGCAATTTTAGCGCCGTTCTTTTCACGATAGTACTGTGCGACCGCCAGTAGATCCTCCACACGCATGCCAATATAGGACTTGCCGAGGAGGAAAGCCAGGCAGTTGTCAGAACCGTCGGTACCGAAATGCTCGTAAGAATAGTAATTACGACCACGCGCTTGAGTATCGCCATAACCGCGTAACTCCACCGCGGCGGTTTTCGCGCCGTCGTTTTTAAAAGCCTCGTTCGTTGGCGTGGAATTGCGTCCCAAATCGCTAATGCGAAGATCGAGGGTTTCAAACTGTTCGTCGGCGCCAAAGTTCGTGCGCGCCGTAAGATAAATTCCCTCTTCGGTCTGGAATGCGGTCGTATCGTTTTCACTGGCGAGTACTACCGCCTTGGCGCGTTCGTTTTCCGGACGAACAGCAGCGCGTTCCGCTACGATCTTCGCGGCTTCTTCTGCGCTGATATTGGCCCATTTCGTGGAACGATTTTCCGCCAGTTCGCGCGCTAAGTCAAGATTAAGCTCATAAGAACGACGCGCGTTGGGCAACGACATAACGCCCTTACCGCTCTTAACCGACAGGATCTCCTGATCGTCGAGCAAGGGTTGGTCGTGTTCGACGATCTCGTCGTTGCGGTCGGCGAACCATCGCAACGCCAAGCGAACCGTGGCAACGCGCGCTTCTTCGGAATAACCGTGTTCGGCGTCCTTCTCCACAATGGAAATGCGATTGCTGTAGTTCATACGCGAGTACATACGCGCGGCGTAACGATAGGAACGCCACCCGTCGTCGCAGTTAAAAAAGTCCTGGGTCGCGCAGCACATGAGCATAGGGATCGGCGCGCGAAGGAAGAGGTAGTCGGCGTGATCAACGCCAAACTTGAGCTGACCAAAGATATTCTGCTCGCCGTCTTGCGGTCCGAGATTATGCGACAGATCGTCAAAGATACTGCAAATATAGCACGAGGGCGCCGACAGTTTAATTCGATCGTCGACCGTGGTCACGTAAGCTGTTTGAGTACCGCCGCCGGAGGTGCCGCACACGCCGAATTTTTCCGAATCAATATCCTCACGCGTACTGAGATAATCCAGCGCGCGCATGGCGTCCCAGACCTCAAAGGTCGCGGCGCTACGACCGACTAAAATCGCCCCGGCGTTCACCATATTGTGTGCTTGTACCGACTGAATGACAACCTTGCCGTCAGCGTTAAGATATTGGTAACGTTCGCCTTGATCGATCGGATCCATCACAAAGGCCGCAATTCCATTGACCGCCGCGAGAATGCCAATGCTCTGATAAAGATCAAACGCCTTGCCATTGCTAGAGTGTCCACATAGTACAAGCATCGTCGGATAAGGAGGAGCAAAGAGTTCCTCTTTGGGCAAAAAGAGAACGCCGGTCACATAGACGTTGGGACAACTTTGGAAAATGATATTCTCGTAGCGATATTTTTCCTTGACGCCGGATCCGGTGATCTCCGGATTCAATGCGGCAGAACGATCCCACATGGGACCGAGCGCGGCGCGAAAGGCGTCGCGGCGTTCACGCTGATACTGCGCGATTTGTTCCGGAGTCTTGACCGCTTCGTAATTATCGATCCACGTCTGGCGCGACTGCTCGATCTCCTGTAGCAACTTCGTGCGCGTCATTGCTTCGGTATCGTCGCAAATACCCTGCTGAGTAAGGAACGGCTTTTCTTTCTCCTGCGCGTTGGACGCGGTCGTAGCACACACTGCGACGCAAGCGAGCAACGTCAGCGACGCTAAGAAGCGAACGCTATGAAAATAACGGCGTTTCATGGCACTGTCTCTCTGTTGGTTTCCATTGTCATAAATCACAGGACGCATTGAGGCAGAACGCGTCCTGGCACGATTATACCAACGCCCCTTTGCGTATGCAACACGCCGTAGGCCTCCTCTTTTAGCGCTTGACGAAATTGTCAAATAGACCACAATATCGAAAAGTAACGTCGCGTCGCGACGTACGTTTGATTCCACACCCCAACAGGCGCCGCCCCTGTAATGACACAACGCCTACTTTTGTTTTACGTGCTTTTAGCGGTTTTGGTCGCGGTTGCCACTGCGCTCTTCTGCGCCGTGGCGCGTCGAATGAACCAGGTCGATCGTCCCGACGCCTACCGTAAAACACAACGCTCCCCGATACCGGTCGGCGCCGGCGTGATCGTCTATCTCGCCTATCTCCTGGCGCTTTTCTGCGTTTCGCGCATTCTTCCCCAGAGCGCTGCGCTACATAGTCTTCAGACGCACGGCATAATCGGCGCATGGCTTGTCGTCGTTGGCGCGCGCGACGACCGTCGCCCGCTCTTCGGTCCGATTAAATTGGCGCTGCAACTCGCGCCCGTGGCGCTATGGCTGATTCTGGCGCCTCCGGTACATAACATAACGCTTTTCAGGCATATCATCCCTCTGGGCGTTTTCTATTACTCGTTAGCGGTTCTGTGGCTCTTTGGCGCGATTAATTCGTATAATCTCCTCGACGGCGCCGACGGGTTTTTATCAACCCTCGTTGTGATTACCGCGCTGGCGCTAGCCTTTATAGCGGTCTGGACACATGATCGCGCCGGAACCTTGGCGTCCCTTGCGCTCGCGTCGAGTACGCTCGGTTTTTTGGCGCTGAACTTTCCCCCGGCGCGCGCCTATCTCGGGGACGCCGGTAGCCTGACGCTTGGGTTCCTCCAGGCGTCGCTAGCGCTACACGTCTTGACCGTCGACAACGTCGTTCACGTGGCGCCGGCGCTTTGTCTCATGACAACCCCGATCTTTGATTCTCTGTGCGCCATTGTGCGTCGACGTTGTGTGGGACGTAGCGTCTTCTCGCCCGACCTGGCTCATTTCCATCATCATCTCCAGCGTCGTCTCGGCTCGGGCGAACGACCCCTCCTCGCCCTGATAATAATGCAAACAGCGCTGGCGCTCGCTGCGTATTGGAGCGTGCGTTGGCATATGGACGTCCTAGCGCTTGCGACGTCGCTGGTCGTATGTGTCGCGCTCGTGACGTTCGACCTCTTCGGACGCGACGAGGCGTTCATGATAGTCGCGCTACAACGCTATCGTCTGTCGCGTCTAATTCACGGTCGTCAGGCGACGTCGGCGCTCTTTTTAGCGCCCAGAGCGTCGCAAAATTGGCACAAATTCTGGCAGAACGCACAGATACAAGCGCGCCAAGCACAATGTTCTGGTTTAGCAATGCACCTTTATATTCCCCTAGCGAACGTCGACTGGTTCGGCTCTTGGGGCGTAACGCGTCGTCACATTTCCCCGTGGCGCGCGCGACGTACGCGTGTTTGTCATGACGCGCAAGGGGTGGAAATTGAAATACCGCTACGTTTGGATAAACGATATATCGGCGCTCTTTACGCGCATATTCCGCACAACGCCGACCTTCACAACGCCACGTTAGCGCTAGCGGCGATTTTAGAGTCGTGCCGTCAATTATTGCAGAACGAAAATGAAAAATTTGAAACGTCGCCGGAACTTCCCTGGACAGAAGAACTTATTACGGATTTTTTCCTAAAAGAGAAATACTTGAGTGGTTCGGCGACGTCGCCACGTTCATAAACGATAACTGATTCATTCCACGAGGTTCACGATGTCGACAATTATGTGCGTGGTCGGCGCGCGTCCTAACTTCATTAAGATCGCCCCCATTATGGCGGCGTTACAAGTCTATTCTAGTATCACAGTTAAGCTAACACACACCGGTCAGCATTACGACGCAATGCTCAGCGACGTCTTTTTTCACGACCTAGGTCTGCGCGAGCCGGACGTGCGACTCGGCGTCGGATCTGGCTCGGCGGTCACGCAAGTCGCGCAGATCATGACGTCGTTTGAAAGGGCGTGTGAAGAAGAACGACCAGACGCCGTCTTAGTGGTCGGCGACGTTAATAGTTCACTAGCGTGTGCGTTAACATCCGTAAAGTTAGGAGTTAAACTAATTCACGTCGAGGCGGGTCTACGTTCGCACGACCGACAAATGCCGGAGGAGATTAACCGCGTGCTAATTGATGCGGTCAGCGATTTGCTCTTCTGTACCGAGGAAAGCGCGGTGAAAGCGCTTATCACAGAAGGTAGACCAAAGGAAAAGATCTATTTGGTTGGCAATGTCATGATTGACTCGCTTCTGCAGAATCTTCCTCGCGCGCGTGAATCAAAAATACTTGAAGAGCTTGGAGTTACTCCCCACAGCTACGCGGTGGCAACGCTTCATCGCCCCGGCGCGGTCGACTCGCCCGAGCGGTTCGCAGAGATTCTCAACGCGCTCGAAACGATTCAGCGCGACCTGCCGCTAATCATGCCATTGCATCCTCGCACGCGCAAAAATATCTATGCCTTTCACTTCGAGGAACGCTTGGCACAAATGTCAAATCTACGCGTGTTAGAACCGCTTGGCTATCTCGATTTTCTACAGCTCAATAGCAATGCGCGAGTCGTGCTAACGGACTCCGGCGGTCTGCAGGAAGAGACAACCGCGCTACATGTGCCGTGTATAACAGTGAGGGAAAACACAGAACGTCCCATAACCGTCGACGTCGGCTCCAATCAACTCGCCGGTCTATCGTGCCAGGGAATTCTAGACGCATACCACCGCGTCCAAACCGAGCAATTCTCCAACCGCGCCGTTCCCCCGCTATGGGACGGTCACGCCGCGACGCGTATCGCAAAAATCATCGCCGACTTCCTCGGCTAACCCAACCTAGACGTCTTCACATTACCTCCGACGTAGTTCAGAATAGACTATGACTACCGATGAGGTATACAATCATAAACGTTCTTCATACACGACGTCGAACGATAGTTCGGATCCAAGCGTTAGTACATTCGGCTGACCTGCTACGGAATCATGAGCTCTTTCGTCGGTCGGAGGAATCATACACAAGACGCCGATTATAAGGAAATGGAATCTGAGCTCTGTCAGGGGTAGTTATAAAACAGCTTCTAGAAAGGTTCTAGACTCCAATGAAGAGGTCGTAGGGGTGAAAAGATCTATTACACGTCCCATTAAACACGGTTAAATCTCTCGCCCATACATTGGTAAAAGATTTATTACAGGAGGAACCGTGTAACATTACTGACATGTCTTGAGCGCAAGCGCTTCCAAGGGAGTCTCGTCACCAGTTCGGGAAACGTCATGATAATTTTTGCGCCGTTCCAACGAATACCAATTCGCCTCAAGTGTTTTTCTATCGTCTCAGCCAACAATTGTCAAGTCTTTCTATAAAAACACAAAATATTATGAATAATAATACAATTTTACGCTAACATTAACTAAAATAGTATAATGATAAACCGATATATGTCATGGCATACCCAAGGTTTTCAATCGTCTATTAACAACAATAAGAGATAAGTCTTGAAATTACATGACTTTTCTGTCGTCTCACAAACTCATTCGCTTTTATCCAGTCAATCTGACTTATAGCCGTTTTTTGATATACCGATCATTTCAATAAGGTTTAATCGCCTTGACTATCGACTTTGAGATCGTAACAGTCGTCTCTCATTCAAGGCAAACTACTCTTCGGGCGCGTTGTTACAAGTTTATCTCTGGTTTTACGACGAAATTCAACTCTAACTGTTATTAGTTCAAGCTATCTGAATAAGTATAGACAGAGGTCGTTCCACGTCTACGTGATATTAAACCGACTGTCAAATGTGCGGTAGAATGTTTACATAAAAAGCCAAAGGACGCATGACGCTCCCGTTACGGGACGCCCAGCGTCCTTAGGCTTTACAACTTAGTCGCGTTTCACGTCTTTACAGCATGAGTATCGTATTTGAGTTAAACCCAGTCCAGACCGACGTCGAAGGTCTTGGCGGAGTGAGTAAGCGCGCCGACGCTAACGCGTTCCACGCCGGACAGAGCCTTCGCGCGTACGGTTTGAAGATTAATCCCGCCGGAGGCTTCCAGTTCGGCGCTAGAATGCGCGTCGTTGCGCATCTGTACCGCCTGCTTCATCATCTCGGGCGACATATTGTCGAGCAGTACAATATCGGGGTTTTCCGGCAGAACCTGCCGAAGCTGTTCGAGGGAATCGACCTCGATTTCAAGAAGCGGCAACGCGTCTTGAGGATAGTGTTCCACAAGATAAGCGCGAGCACGACGCACCGCTTCTGCCGGTCCGAAGTCGGAGATACCGCCAAATGCCAAGTGGTTGTCTTTAATGAGGATCGCGTCGTAAAGACCGGTGCGATGATTACGCGCGCCGCCGCAACGCGTCGCGTATTTCTCCAAACGACGCCAGCCGAGCGTGGTCTTGCGCGTATCGTAAATATGAGCCTGTGTTCCGGCAATGGCGTCCACGTAGGCGCGAGAGAGCGTCGCTACGCCGGAAAGACGACCGACGAGATTCAGTAGCAGTCGTTCGGCGGTCAGCATTGAGAGCGTGGGACCGGAAATGTACCCCAAGACGGCGCCGGGCGTGACAAGCTCGCCGTCTTTAACCTCGGTCGACTCCCAGGTCAACGCGCCGTCGATCATCGCCAGCAGTTCCTGTGCAAAGACCAGCCCGGCGACGACGCCGCGTTCACGCGCAACGACCGCCGCGCGACCCGGCGCATTCTGGGGAATGAGCGACATACTCGTGAGATCGCCAACGGTCGAGTTGTCTTCACGAATCGCCAACGAGATGATCGAGCGCATATCCGCGCGTAGCTCGTCGTTATATTCCGTCTGATGAAAATCACGCTTACTCGCCGTCATAAACCGCTCCTACGCCATAAACACAGCGTCGTATAAGTTCATCGATTTGCGTCTGACGTCAGTCGCCAAACGCGCGTCTGCGAGTCGCACAAGATCCGCGTCAAGGCGACGCGACAGAAGAAATTGATACCAAAAAGGGTCTTGAGCGTTGACCCAAGACCCATGAAAATGACCCCAACGGGACTCGAACCCGTATTCCGGCCTTGAAAGGGCCGTGTCCTAACCGACTAAACGATGGGGCCATGACGAAACCGTCAGAGACGACGCAAGGCGCCGCTCCAGTTGCCACGTCACAACTGCGACGTGCAATGACCCCAACGGGACTCGAACCCGTATTCCGGCCTTGAAAGGGCCGTGTCCTAACCGACTAAACGATGGGGCCATGACGAAACCGTCAGAGACGACGCAAGGCGCCGCTCCAGTTGCCACGTCACAACTGCGACGTGCAATGACCCCAACGGGACTCGAACCCGTATTCCGGCCTTGAAAGGGCCGTGTCCTAACCGACTAAACGATGGGGCCAACCTGACTCAAAAAAAATCAAGTGTACCGATTATAGATAGGAGCGCTAGATTGTCAAGTGAAAAACCTTAAAAAAAAGCCAAAGAATCCTTCACAGGATACTAACCATAGGCTCACACGTATCGCCTGTCGCCTGTAATCCGTGTGACAACGCGCTTCTAGAATCACGCGAAGCTCCTCGCGCGCCGACTTGCCCCGGAAGGAGCTTCGCGATATAATAACGACAGCGAGTCGTCCTGGCGCCGGTCGACGCCTCATCGTTCACCGATTCATTCTCACACAAACGTCATGCCACAGTTGTTCCGTTCGCACAATAGCGCTTTGACGCTGTTCTCCGCATTTTTTCTACTCTTCTGCGTATGGTTCTGGCGCGTGCGTTTCGGCGCGTTTCTCACCGTTGTCAACCTCTTTGCGCTACCACTCGACGCCAGCGGTGATCCGCTCTGGCGCCTACACGACCCCTACGCCCCAATGGAAGCGCTCAGTCTAACAGTTGCGCAAACCTTTGCCTTCCCCTGGCTCGGCGCCTTGATCATGACTCTCCTGACGAGCGCAATCACCGCGCTCGCGTTCCTGTCGCTTCGCCGCACGATCGCAATTCTCAAGAGTAAGGGTCGAGCAGACGAAGGCGCCGTCGCACTACTGACCGCCTGTGCGTTCCTACCCGGGATATTATCGGCGGCGCTCTTTCTCAACGTCGGGCTAAACGTCTTCGAATCCCTCTTTGGACTCTTTTATCTAGCCCCTACCATTGGCTCGATCCTTACGCTAGCGATCGCCGCGCTACTACGACAGATCCCCCACGACCGTACGCGACGCGCGCTCGTCCTTATTCTACCGCTTGCGCTCTTTCCGGCGCTTGGGGTCTTTGTCATAATCCTTGTTCTTTCTGGACTATTTCATGAATTTGAGCGCGCGCTCGCCAACGCGTCGCAGTCGGTCGAAACGAAAAAGACGCCTTTGCCCTGGCGCTACGCCCTTGGCGCGATACTTGTCGCTCTGGTAGAGCCCGCTTTGTATCGCGCGCTCCTGTGGCGTGAATATCCCCTTGAACGCGTCTATCGCGCCGGACTCTTTCCCAATTCCATTGTCCCTCTCGACAACGCGATTAAAACGCGACTCACCCTGCTCTACCTCGCGCTACTGGTCGTGCTAACGCTCATTCTCGCCGCCCCGATTATGGCGCGTATAGCGCGCGTGCGCCTCGGCGAACCAAGTAAAACAAAGGAAACGCGCCGAGCGCTCACGCGTGCGGAAAAACGCGCGGCGCGAAAATTCGCCAAGCGCGCCAAGGGACAACGCGGTAAAAGCCACGAAGACGATCAGAACACGCTGAACGAACCTGTTGAAAACCAAGAGTCCCCCGGAACACACGACGTGCTCTTGCGTCCCAGTCTAGCAGCGGCGCTTGTGCTCGCAACCCTTTGGCTGTGCCCATGTAGCGAAGAACTACGCGCGACTTGCCTGAGCGCGCGCTACGTTCTACAGGAGAATTGGGAAGACGCATTGCGCGTTCAGGCGCGTTTGAAATTCACCACGCGCACACAGCCCCATATGGAATACCCGAGTGAAGCGCTCTACCTTGTGCGACTCACCGCGCTCTATCGTACCGACCGTCTAGCAGAGGAACTCTTTGCCGTGCCGACGCCAAGCGCCGAGTCACAACGCGCGCGCGTCGACGCCTACCGCGTCCTCGCCGCTCAAGCGCTCTATGCATGGCGGTTTGATAATCTCGCCGAACGCGCGGCAATGAATAATTTCGTCGCGACCTGCGGTCGATCCTGGCCCGCCAATCTCACGCTCGCACAAGTCGCGCTCGCACGCGGCGACCGTGCGCTGGCAGAACGTTACCTCCGCCGACTCGAAGGACACAGTCCCGGCTGGCGTCGTGAAATCGTCGCACAACTTCGCAAAAGCTTAGACGCTCCAACTCAGGCGTACGCGCGACCGATAGCGCTGGCGCGCGCGGATCACGACGTCTTCGCCACCGGTATTGAATCGCCGCGTCGCTCTTTAGCGCAGGCGCTCCTGCTGCGCAATGACCTCGCGGAACGCGCCAATCGTGGCGAAACGCTCTCCCCACAAGAGCTGGCGCTCTGGCAAGCGCGCGTGGCGTTTGCGCTTCTGGATCTGAACTTCGAACTTTTTCGCGCCGAAGCGCCCGCTTGCGTCGTGCTATTGTCCGCGCCGCCGCGGAGCTTTCAGGAAACCGCGCTCTTTCTCGATCGCTTGGCGCCGTTTGACGTGTCCCCTTTTAAGATTCCTCAGCAGACGCGCGATAAATTTCAAACCATGACGCAGGTACTAGAGTACTATAAACTTACTCACAGTAAGAAGGTTCTGCGCAACTTTGAGATGTTCTTCAGCGACACAGCCTGGCGTTACTTCCTCTTCAACGACGTCGACGCGCCCACGCAAGGAGATACAAAATGACGCACGCGCTCCTGTCTTCCCGCCGCATGCCAGGCGTCCTCCTGGCGGTCTCCCTTGTGCTGGCGTTCCTAGCGTTTGTCGTCGGCGCGCGCGCTTGGCAAAGAGTCGCCGACCAGCCGCCTCGCCGACTCTTTGCACAAATCCTCGCCGACGCCGACCCGACGGAAGAGTCGCCCGAGATTTGGCCCGATTACTTCGACGCGCTCGTACCCGTCAATATCGCCCCGTTGAACTTTGAAATACAGACCGAGGGGGAGCGTTTTCTCACTCGCCTGGCGTCTCCTAATCTGAACGCGCTCTTGCCCGGGAAGGTCGTACAATGCCCCGTCGACGTCTGGAAACGCCTAACCAACGACGCGAAAGACGGGCAGATCAACGTCGACGTCTATGTGCAACGTCAGAACCAGTGGCGACGCCTTCAGACACGCCGCTTCTATATTAGCGGTACGCCGATTACCCCCTGGCTGACCTACCGTCTCCTTGAGCCGGGCTACGAACGGTTCAATCAGATCGAAATCCAGCAACGTTGCTTAGAGAACTTTGAGGAACACACGCTGACACACGCTCGCGCTATTAACGAGCGCACTTGCGTCAACTGCCACACGTTCCAGAATTACAACAGCGACGTCTTCCTACTACATGCACGACGCGCTTGCGACGGCACGTACATACGATACAACGGCTCCTCGAGTAAAGTCTCGCTCCGCGCGCCTGACTCCAATCTCGGCTGCGCCTATGCGTCCTGGCGCGCACAAGGAGCGGAAATCGCATTCTCCGCCAATGCGACTTTTCAGCTCTTCCACGACGTCGACCCCGATAGAATCGACGTGCTCGATACCGCGTCAGATCTAGCGCTGTACAACGCGCAAACCCAAAAGCTCCGCGCGATCACTCAGACCGACGATCTCTTTGAAACCTTCCCGAGCTGGTCACACGACGGTCAAACGCTCTATTACTGCGTCGCGCGCAATCCCTATGCCACGCCCAGTCGCGCTCCAGACGCGCAGCAGAAGCGTCGCGTCGAGGCGCTACAGGTCGCGCGCGAATTCCACTATAATCTCGCGCGCATGAGTTACGACCCAGAAACGGGTGATTTCGGCGCGCCCGAAACCTTACTTGACGCCGAAGCGCTCGAAAAAAGCGTCGCACACCCCAGAGAATGCCCCAATGGCTCATGCGTCGTCTATACCCTCAGCGATTACGGAACCTTTCCGATCTGGCGACGCGGCGCCGACCTGTGGGAACTCAACCTCGAGACTGGTGAAAGCCGCTCTATCGAAGAAATCAATAGCGACCAGACCGAAAGTTGGCACGAATGGGACAAGTCCGGCGAATGGCTCGTCTTCAGCTCGCGCCGCGACGATCATACTTACACGCGCCCGTACTTCGCACATCGCGATCCCATCACGGGTCAATGGTCCAAGCCCTTCCTACTGCCACAACGTCGACCCAGCGACAATCTCGCGAGAATGAAAGCGTATAACCTGCCGGTCTTCACAGAAACAATGACCACAACCACGCCGTACAACGTGGCAAAGACGCTACGTCTGCCCCTGACAAACCAAGAGACCAAACGCTAAAGACGTCGTCCCAAACAACGCCAGGCGCGTACGAGAAATAAACGTGTGCGCCTGGCGAACTAGCGCTTCGCCAAAAACGCTACAATCGCGATTTTACCGGCTAATGAACGGCTTAAACTTCAGCGATTTTTCTGCAAATTAGATATTATTTTTCAAAAAAAGATCGTTCTGTCGTAATTTATTGGAACTTTTCGATCGAACCGAGCAGCTATCTAATTCGTTAGTATTTCAACAGTTATTTTAATTATTTTTTCTTTAAGGTCGCTTTTAAGCGCACAACTTTTGGCGCGCGCCGATATAATGAACGACTAGTCAGACATTCGCGATCGAGATTCGTAGCGACGCAAGCGTCGGTTCGACGCAACGCACGCGCGACCTTATGGCATAAGGAGCTTTTTATGACGCGCTTAGTATCCCTGACCAGATTTTTGAGTCATACTCGCCAGGAACGTTCCTCGAGTTCACGTCGAGCGCCACGCACGCGCGCGCTACGACTGGAATCGCTGGAATCGCGCGAAATGCTCAGTGTGTCCAATGTTGAATATCAAGAAATTCGCGAAGCGTACCAGGAATTCAATCTTCCCGAGAACCCCAGTGGCGTCAATATCATCGAGATCAGCGCCTCCGACCTGTCGCTGACAGCCGTTAAAAACGCGCTCGACGCCGCCGCCACAACACGACAGAACGATCTAATCGTTGTGCGCACCACCGCCGACGCCTATACCGTCGATTTCACCAAGGCGTCGGACGAGATTAAATTTGAACAGGCGTCTGATTTCTTCGGTAAAACCACTCTTGTGGCGGTCGGTTCGCAGTCGCTGGTAATCGACGCGCACGGCTACGCGCGCGCGCTCTCCCTGGCGTCAGGTTCACTGGAACTCGGTAATGTCGCAATACGTAACGGCGCGGCACAAGAGGGGGGGAATATCTATCTTAAAGAAGAGCTTGTGCTCAAAAATTGCCAACTCGACGGCGGCGCGGCGACCTTAGGGGGCAATCTCTACAGTCTCGGCTCTCTAACCGCTTACGACAGCGTCTTTTCCGGCTCAACCTCCGGTCAGGGAATCTACGCCTACGGCGGCGCGCTCGCGTTAACCAACTGCGTCGTGAACGCAAATGCGGAAGACGGTCTGGCGATCTATCATCTTGACAATGCGCAAGTTAACGCGTCGACCTTTTCTAACAATGGCGCCGCTGGCGTGTACGACTTCCTCTCGACGCTGGAACTCAATAACGCTACGATCGTTAATAATACCGGCGCCGGACTAATGAACCTGGGCGAGGTCACGCTTGCCGACTCCATCCTGCGTGGCAACGCCGGGGGGGGCGCGGTCAACCAGAGCCACTATGTGACCTCGAACTACTCCGCCACGCTTAAGGCGTCGCGTTGCTTCTTTGTCGACAATCAAAACGACTTAGGCGCTGGTCTCTATAATATCGGCGGCGTCGTAAACCTCGACAATTGCGCAATTTATGGCAATGTTGCTCGTCTGGGCGGCGGCGTGTATAACCAGCGTCAGGACGACTATTCTAATCGCACCGTCTTGGTCAACTGCACCGTCGCGGGCAATAGCGCTTCCTCGCAGGGCGGCGGCGTCTACGACGAAGAACGATTCGGCGACGCGATCTATAACTCTATTGTCGCCATGAATTACGTCGGCGATCTACACGCTAACCTCGCTGGTGAACAGACCTTGCGCAATAACCTCATCGGCGGTAATCCCGAATTTGTCGTCGCGCCCTACTTTAATTTCACTACCGGAGCGCTGGCGAACCTCGAGGAAATCGACCTGCGACTAACCTCCAAAAGCGCCGCTGTTAATATCGGCGATAGCGCGCGTGTGAACGACGACGACCTCGACCTCGCCGGCGCCCCAAGACTGGTCGGACGCAACGTCGACGCCGGCGCTTACGAATACCAAAACGACGGAACCACAGCCCCTACGCGTACTTACGTTGTCGATACCCTCGACGATTCCTTCAACCCCAACGACGGCAAAACCTCCCTGCGTGAAGCGCTCTACTGGGCAAGCGACGCCAATGCGACCGTGACCTTCGCAAGCTCGCTCAAAGGCGAAATCAAACTCGACTCGCAACTACTGACCTCTAGCGCAATTACCATCGAGGGAAACGGTAAGGTCGCTATAAATGCGCAATCGAAGGGACGCGCGCTGCTTAATGAATCAGATCTCACATTAATCAACCTGACGCTAAAGAACGGCGCCGTCGATAGTTCCGGCGGTTTAATCTATTCCTCCGGCACGCTGACGCTCCAAAATGCTACGCTCGACTCAGGCAAAGTCGGCGACGACGCGCTCGGCTCGCTCGTATATACCGGAGGCGCGCTAAACGCCTCAAATTCTACCTTTACCAATGGCGTCGGCGGTAGCGCGCTCTATACCCTGGACGAAACAAACCTCAGATCCTGCTCGATTGCCAATAGTTCCGGCGTCGCGCTCTACCTCAATGGCATTGCAAGTCTCGACGACGTCACAATTTCCGGTTCAAAGAGCGACGCTATCGTCAATCATTTCGGAGAACTAACACTCAATAACGCCACGATTTCAGACAATACCGGCGTCGGTCTACGAAATATCGGCGCGGCGTCGCTTGAGAGCGTAAATGTCTTAAACAACGCTATGGGAGGTATTTATAATCAGAGCGAAGAACTGGCAAATTCCAATTTTTTGATTGCGACTCTCTACGCCTCCCATTGCGTCGTCAAGGGCAATAGCGCAGACAATGGCGCCGGGGTCTATAACCTCTATGGTCGCGCACAGTTATACGATAGCGAAATCTCCGCTAACGTCGCAGCCAACCAAGGCGGCGGTCTATTCAATGATTATCACGAAGACTGCCCTAACCTCCTGTCGCTGGTCAATTGCACCGTCGCCGGTAATCTTGCCTCTCAAGGGGGCGGCTGTGTCTCTACGACGTCGTCGGCGTTGCTGTTCCTTTATAACAGTATTATTTCCCAGAACTTCGCGCTCGACCACGATTCAAACCTTCTCGGGGAATACTCCGAATCGATCGGTTGCTACCTCAATGGCGCGCCCGGCTTTCGCGTAGCGCCGATCTTCGATTACCAGAATCACAGCCTAACAAACGCCGAACAATTGGACCTGCGCCTGACCCAAAACAGCCCCGCGCTGGCGATCGGTGCGTTGGAATACCTCCTCAATGACCTCGACCTCGACGCTCTGCCGCGAATCTGGAACCTCACCGTCGACGCCGGAGCCTACCAGTATCGCGGCTCCGGTCAGACCAGCGTGTCGCCAAACTACCTCGTCGATACTCTCGAGGACTCCTTCAATCTCAACGACGACAAGAATACGCTACGCGAAGCGCTCTACTTCGCAAATCAAGACGGCGCGACTATTACCTTCGACCCGAAACTGAGCGGTACAATCTCGTTGAATTCTCAACTCGTTGCAAGCGCGTCGGTTACAATCGACGGCGACGCGCGCGTTACCCTCGACGCTCAAAACGACTCCCGTATTCTTCTCGCTGACGTCGACGTGACGCTACAAAACCTCACGCTGGTCAATGGTCGTACGCAAAGCGCGGGCGGCGCGATCTATGCCTCACACGCGCTAACACTCCTGAACGTCAACTTGTCACACAGCGGCGTCGACGCCAGCGCCAAAGGGGGCGCAATCTACTCGCTTGGCGCGCTGGAGATTACAGAATCAACCGTAACCAACGTTTCCGGGGAATTTGCGATCTACGCCAAGGGCGATATGACGCTAACGCAAACCTCTATTAGCGCTTGCGATAACGGCGCGGTCTACTGCGAAGCAAACGCTACGGTCAATAAGTCGCAAATCGCTAATAACGTCGGCGTCGGACTTTCGCTCAATTACGGCGCGCTAACACTTGCCAATTCCACGATCTCTGACAATACCGACGTGGGGCTCGAACTTCTGGGCTCCGCCTCCCTTGTCGCCGCGAATATCCTACGCAACGGCAACGGCGGTCTACTTGTGCGTAGCGAACAAGCGCGCGACGGACAATACTACTGCTCTAACGTTCGCGTTTACAATAGTTCTATTATTGCCAATCAAAGGGACGACAGCGGCGCTGGCGTCTATAACCAGGGCGGAGCGCTGGAGTTATATAACAGCGTGATTGCGCAGAATAGCGCAAAATGCGGCGCCGGCGTGTATAACGAATACCTCGCCGGCTGCGCCAATAAGACGCAACTAACGAACTGTACCGTCGCCGCTAATAGCGCGTCTGAACACGGCGGCGGCGTCTATTCGGTCAATAACTCCTTTGCGCTCTATCTTTATAACACGATAATCGCGCGAAACTACTCCACAGTATCCAATGCGAATCTAGAGGGAAGCGCCACGGGCTCGGTTTGCAGTCTGACCTCGGGCAACCCGGGATTCTGCGTCGATCCGATCTTCTCGGAAGACGGTAAACTTACCAATGGCGATCAGATCGATCTAACGCTCTCGAGTCTGAGTCCGGCCATCGACGCTGGTAATAACGAGCGAGTTTACGGCGATTACGATCGTCTCGGGCATATTCGTATCTGCAATTTAATCGTCGACGTCGGAGCCTATGAATACCAGCCGAATTACTCGACCATGGTGACGACCCTGGAGGACTCCTTCGACCTCTCCGACGGGGCAGTCTCCCTACGCGAAGCGCTCTATTATGCGCAAGACGGCGACGTTATTGTCTTTGACGACGCGCTCGCCGGCGCTATTCAATTAAACGAAACGCTTGAGGTTAACGCCAACGTTACGCTGATCGGTAATAGCGCTATTACTCTCGACGCGCAATATTCCGTTGAAATCATGCGCGTTAACGGCAGTCTCACCGTGTCAAACCTGACGTTTGCCAACGCACGAGAAGACGGACCGGGCGCCGCGATCTATAACCTCGGCGACGTAACCATTGAGAACGCGACCTTTAGAAACTGCCGAGGCACGCTTGGCGGCGCAATTTATAACGGCTCCAACGCCACTGTGACCCTGCGCAATTGCGACTTTAGCAATAATACCGCTACCGCATCGGGCGGCGCGATTTACAACGTCGGAACTTTAACGGTTATAACGTCGCGATTTGATAATAATCAGACCCAAGGCGCGGGAGGCGCGATCTATAATGCGGGTACGCTTACGCTTGTCAATTCGAGTCTTACGTCTAATATCGCTCAAACGTACGGCGGCGCGCTACTTCAAAACGGCGTGAGAATGACCAGTACCAACTGCACAATCGCCGGTAATAGCGCCAGTTCTGGCGGCGGCGTCTATGCACAGACCGGCGCGGTGAGACTCTATAACCTTATCGTCGCACAAAATACCGCCTCCAATGGCGCCGACTTACTGTGCCTCGACGCCAGTCTTGCGGCGGCTAATACGATCAGCTCCTATTCCTTCGCTAACGGTTCTAATAACGTCCTTTACGACGGTTCTCAGCCACTCTTTGCCGACTCCAGCGCCAAGGATTATTCTCTGAGCGACAGCTCAATTGCAATCGACGCGGGCTCGTCTCAACTAGCGATTCAATCGGGTTTAGGGATCTATTCCACTGACCTTTCGGGCGCCGTTCGTTACTTGGGCGATTCCGTTGATATCGGCGCATATGAATTTCAGCGTCCCGGCGAGAACTTCATTAGCGTCGTACAGGGTTGCGCGATTAACTTAAACGCCGCGTTAGACCGTAATCAGCGCGTTCTTTGGGACCTTTCTGGCGACCTTTCCGGTGAATTTAAGGAATACGGCGACGACTTCTGGACGACGCCGGAAGAACTAGGGTTCTCCTCCGGAGTCTATCTCCTGCAACGTCGTATACTTAACGCGCAAGGTAGTGTCGTAAGCGAAACCACGCTCAAATTGCAAGTACTCGACGCTCTGCCGTCTCTGGAGATCACAGCGCTACCGTCGCCGGACTCTCAAGTGGTTCTCTACTCGGTAATCGCCTATTTCCAAGGCGCTTGGGACTCGCGACAATGGCGCGTTAATTGGGGCGATCAAAGCGATGGGGAGATCTATCTCATCGACGCGTTTGTCTGCGGTCACTATTACCAGTCGACCGACGCGCGTCAGACGTATCCGATCACACTAGAGCTCCTCGACGCCGACGGTTACCTGCAATATGAATTCAGCGTCGGCGCCTATCATAGCGTCCCGACGCTGGCGAGTAACGCGCTGTCCGTGACGCCGACAGAGGAAAACGTAAGCGCTACCGTCACGACAAACTCAAACGCCATTCGTGAATTTGCCCAAGTTACAAGCGTCCTGAACGAAAGTAATACGACCAACGCTACCGACGCGTCCGCCACTGCGACGCCCTATGCGCTGATCGACTTGGCGCTTGAAGAATTACTTGATACGGAACTGAGCTCCGCATTGACTTTAGAGTCGACCTTACGGGAGCGCCCCGTCGTCTACTCGCCAACGGACGCCCACGAGCTAGCGCTCTCGCTGACAGACGCCGACGAGGCTGATACCGCTACGCAAACCGATAACAATAAAGAGATTGTCCAAAACTCCAACACATCCGTCGACTCGAGCCAAACGCGCGCAACGAGCGCTATAACCGTCGCTAAAGCGTCCGTAACGCAGACGGCGCGACGCATTCGTCGCAAGGATTTCCTACAGTCGCTCGACGTCCTCTTTGAATCGCTCAGCGCGGAAGATTTTTAACATTTCGCTTCGAGTATCAGAGGATAGGCGCACAAGCCCCGCTCGGACGTCGTCGCAGAGATTGACGTCCCAGGCAGGGCTTGTTGCTTTAAGAACGCGTTTGAGATACTAAAAAACTATGCGCGTATGTCCTTCGTCATTATTCCCACCCTTGGCAGGAGGAAGCGACGCAATAGGCGTATTATAAGAGACTGGAATACTGGTTCCGTCAGGGGCTTTTACGAAGAGACAGTTCTCCCATTGCTGCGTCGTATTGTCTTTTTGCCTCAAGCGCTTCAAGTAAACGAGTAGCGACGTCTTCGAGGGTTAAAGAGCGCCCCATCGCGAATGTTCCCAAATGCAAGCCTGTTCCTCCGATGTTGTAGATGCTACGCGATCGCGTATATCCAAATTGCATGAGCAGATATTCGCGCATTCCCTCTATTCGAAGGCGTCTATCTGCAGGAGATAGATTGACCAAATCAAATTCGTTGATTCGACTCAAATCTAAATCAACTTGCTTCCTAAAAGAGAGTAGAAGCTCATTGAACACATAACGTTTTCTATAGGTCAAACTCTTACATGGAGGGGGTAAGAGCGGTGATTGTAAATCAGTATAAAGCTCCCATGCCACAACGACATAGAGAACGTGGGGCAATACGTTCGTACAGAACTGTAGGATCTCCTCGTCTGTACACCCCATGTTCAAAAAGGGATTGTGATCGCCAAGGAGGTATTGAAACGTCCACACGTCATAGCGCCAGTTTTTATTCCAAGTTTTACGCCATGCATTTAAATCGGATTCAACGGGATTGTTTCTTTTCTTCAAAACTAAGAATTGTCTACTTTCTGGAAAGACGACGTCTTTATGTTCTTCCATAACTATCGACTTATTTAGCGCTTCGCTAAGTCGATGAAATGGCACGCTTTGCCTATCAAATATTGTGTCATTATTTAACCAATAATAGGTTCGAGCTATAAATAACAACGCTTTCTCTTTTGACGATAACTCCTCAAGATGATCAAGGGCGTCGTTGAGCTCTTCCACCGAAGTCTGTTCGAACCTATGGCAAAATTCAAAGAACGGTTGGTATAGATTATAAGTCAAATCTAGACAACGTTCGTGTTCGCTTTCTCCTTTCAAAACATATATGTTTGGACGTCGAGGCGCTGTGATACGTTTAGGTCGCAAGAGCGCTTGCTTCAAGCTAAAGAATTTTATTTCTGGCGCGATATTATGCAGAAACTCCAAAAATGGCTCGTCGGTATTGGAGTCCTCGCTTACGAGCGGCGCTTGTGTCGGAACGTCGCAAGTCTCGGGATTTGCGCCTGATTCAATTCTCTCTGAATTGATCGCGTTAAGCAGGGACGTAGCAATCGCGCCTAACGTAATGCAATCTGGCGAACTGTCTCCACAAAGACCTCCTTGTAACACAAAACCATTCAAACGAGTATAGACGAATTGAGTCCTTAGAAACTCCCGCATAATAATAACTTCGTAAAAGGACTCAATGTAATTGGCGTCTGAGAGAACGTCCCGGGAACTTTCGGCGAGGTTATGTAATAGCAGCCTTTTCGGTGATAGTCTTTTAACCTCGTCAATCGAGTCTTTCATGACGCTTTTATCGTCAAAGCTAATACGAAGTTCATAAGACATAGGTTCATTATGTAAAGACTCCAAAAGAGTTAATGTATACAGAAAACGAACTGACGCTTTGTCTAGCTCATATATTGAGCGCCTTTTATTATCTCCCGGCACGGGGCTTAGGGGACTTGTTTCTATATTTTTTTCATGGAGAATTGGATTGCCTCGGAGCATTCCAGTCACACAATCTGTGTAATGTGCTACGGTTTGGAATGCGCGTACCTGCATACGAAAATCCTCTTCCCAAGACTCGGCGTCAGCTTCCTTAGTCTTTTGAACGCAGACCGCTTGACTATATCGATAGGAATTCAATAGATCGATAAATTGAGCGAGTTGGCTCTCATCGAAGGGTTCCCCGAGCGGGACGTCTTTATCTGGATAAAACTCGTGAATAACGTCAAGGTTCAAAGGCGAAGAGACGTTACAATGGTAGACATAAAGCGCAATTAACGTCAATCCCTTCTCTTTCGCAGACATGTCGTCTATTTTAGCCAAACACTCTAGCACGTCCTCCTTGGACGATAGTTCGGCCGCTAACGCCATACCATACAAGAGTCGAAAACGAGGATAGGTAACGTCATAGCGAAGTTCCCAGTCTGAAAACGCTTCTGACGAATTATTCAGAATCACGTCGATGGGTAGCGCTTCCAGTTCGCTAGCAGTCCTTTGGATCGTTTGTAAAAGGGACGGTTCAGCAGGATCCGGTTGTGACGGCGTCGTTTGTCCCTGCGTGAAAGCTGCGCTAAGCAGATATACGCTCAACGACTTGATAATTAGTAGAGGCAAGCGTCTGATCATTGTGTCTCTCCTTGAGAAGAACGTTATCGTAAAGCCTATCACAGTTCCGTATATATCGTAAAGACGGAAGTTGGAATTGATCCATTGTCAAACAGTGGTTCATATGTTTGACCATAGGCGCCGTACGAAGAGACTTCTTCCCAGGTTCCATAGCTGTGTAAGTAAGAGACGAATACCGATAGGGCATTATTATAGTCCCCATAGCATACCGCATAAGCAGGATCATAGACGACGCCGTCATATTTGATTAATGCATGATCACCCCAAATATTTTCGCGTGGCTGTCCTCCGCCTTGTCCAGTTAAACCTGGATCAACTTTGAAAGCATAATGCAGCGTGTCAAGGACGCTTACCCCAACTTTATCAACCGCTAGACCTTGGATTCTGAATAACGAATATGCAAAATCTTGCCAAGCGCCACACGTACCGTCTGTGTTATACAATAACGATTCCACTTTAAAGCCATAGTAAGGATCATTGTCGGGATCATTTACCGAGTTTATGACTATTTCACGAGCCAACGAAGGGCTTTGATCCACAAGATATGACGTGGGAGCGGATGGGGAGGTCAACTTTGTTACCTCAAGATACTGATACAAGTCTTGTCTGATTGCGTCGCTTGATGCGTCTTGACCGTAATATGTCAACAAATCGCCATTATGAACGATAGAGCCGTTAATAAGCTGGACTTTGTGAATATACTTTGATTCGATTATGTTCCAAAGAGCTTGAAACACACCGGCGTCGGTCGTAACAACAGACGAATACGCTGCTACGCATCCCAAGTGTACTAGCGACAAATAATTCTGAGATCCGGACAGCGGCGCCTTGTAGGTAACGTACAGAGGATTAGCGCTCGTGCCCATATCGCCCAATTCGTCACGATCTTCATCGTCATATACTCTAAACTCCCAGTCGATTTCAGAACTTAGATCGTAATAAGCCTGCGAGCGACCGAAGATTGACGCGAAGCTTGAGTTTAATTCAACGACACAGGAACTATTTACGCTAACCGTTTGCCAATCGGAATATACAACGCTACCGTTTAGACGATTCCACTTCATGCGTACTTCGTAGTTTTGCGTGGAGTCTCGCGTACCGTCTACGGTAACCTGGCATTTCATTGTGGCGTCGCTGGAATACGCCACTGGCAATGTTTGCATTGAATCGGTTTCATACCAGTGTGTAGAGTTTTTCCAGTTTGTGTCAAAGGCGTCCACGGAGTCTGAAACCAAATCCAAATTATCCAGGAACTTAACCGTGGAAACGCGAAGTACGTCGTTGTCCTTGATTCTGACTTGAACGGATTCAGAAGAAACGTTATAGGCGATGTAAGAAAGCGGATAAGAAGTCGCGGTGGTAACCGAGATATCGATCGTTTCGTACAGGCGTTCGACTATTGAGTCGTCTTTTGCTTTGATTGTTAGCGTTGCATAGAGTTCATTTTCAGGGATTCGTACCGTGAGAACGCCGTTACTATTGGGCGACAAGAGGACGCGTGAACCGTCGGCGTTGTTTAGGTAGACGTTGTAATCGGCGCTGTTATCGGCGACCGACGCGGAACCGGTAAAACTTAGCGTTGCGTCGATAGCGTAATGTTTGTCCTCGCTGTATCCGGAACCAGCGTCAACGCGCGCAACTGTGAATGACGCTTCGGTTTGTTCCTCTTCCGTAAGTAACGTATACCCAAGTTCGGAGTCGTCAACCACGGGATAGACGGCAATTAACCAGTCGTCGTTATCAACGATGGCGGCAGTTACAGAGGTATTGATATTATTGAAGGAGTAAAGAGTCTCCGGTTCGAAATCATAGTACGGAGCGCCCATGGAAAGCGATACCGTCTCGAGCGACTCAGTAATTCTATCGTCCACCGGTACAATGTAGAGCGTAACGGCGCTACCGGAGTGGACGTAGCCGTTATAAACGCTCGTAGAGCCGCCGTAATAGGGAATATAGACGTAATAGTCGCTAGCCGACGCCGTCCCGCCTAGGGTTATCGTCGCCATATACCCGTCGGGCAGAGCAGGCAGCGTCACGGCGAGATAGTCGCTTGAAGAGGGATCGCCAAGACTGCCAGGAAAACTCAACACAGAACCGTGACCTTCATGTAACGCGTAGTCGACGTCTTCTGGCGTGGAGGCGTCAGTATCGCTACAAAATCGGGTAATCTGGAATTCAAGATTCCACGTAGGCGTCGTCCGCGTCGCCCCGGGGTCGTTCGGTTCATCGACGTCGTCGGAATCAAGATACATCTGGTTCTTTTGAGCGAACGAAAGCGATATGTAAGGTTCTCCTAGAACAAAGACGCCCTGGCTGGCAAAGAGTTCGTCCGTATCCAGGTCAATGAGAGATTGTGAATCGCAGAGGTCTTGTTCTTTCAGAGAAATAATCGAGTCAGATTCAGCGTTTGCATTGTGTAATGAATTAAGAAAGGGGGCGGCGTATAGGGGTAAAGCCTGCTCTGCTTCGACCGCCTGAGCGAGTTGGCGCATGAGAGGTTGTTCATCGCTTGGCGGTTCACAGAACACGAAGCCAGAGGCGTCGAGCATTTCACGCGCCTCCAACCCCTCAAGACGCAGACGACGCGTTCCAGGCGGAGTCGACGCCATTCTATTACGACCTTGAATTGGAAACTCCGACTTGACGAAGTTGAGCGCCGTATTGAAGATTTTGACCACGAGAGTCTGTTTGTACGATAGGGATTTCATGCTTTGTCCTTTACTATTATTACGACAGGCTCACAAAAAACTAGCACGTGACGTCAACACGCGCCGACAACTACATAATGGTATGGTAACCATTCAGTGATACAAAATCAATTCAAATTTGGAAAAAAATTACTTTTTCTTGAAAGAACTTAATAGACTTCACTAACCCTAAATGGAACAATGCGTTTTAAAAAACCATTGAATATTTCAGCTTGGGCGCCATAAGTCCAAGCTGAAGTTAATTGATAATTAACAAGTTAGGCATTTATAACTAATAAACGATTACATGACGTCGTCTGGTCGCGCCAGATGATAAAAACAAGCGTTCTTCTATATACTCTCTGTGATCGACAAAGTCGTTGGCGATTTCCCTGCTGGAAACACGAGAGTACTCGCGCTTGGTTAAGAAACGCTCAAAAAGGGGGCGTAGACGACGTCCTCGAGTGTTTTGGAGGCGTCCTTGGCGATTATCTCGAGCGCCATGACTTGAATTAGGAGGCGATGAACCTACCTCTGGCGCCGTAAAACGCGACGCGCCCAGACGTCGTGGCGTCCAACGTCTGGGCGCGTTCTTTACCCTTCGCGGAAGTATTAGCAATTCGCGGAATGACAACGCGCTTTGGAGCGTCGCGAGATTTTAACGTCCGGCTCCTCGCACGGTTCGGCGCGTCGTACGTACACATAAAAGCAATACGCCGCCGCAAGAGTCGCCAACCACGACGCCGGGTAGGTCAAAAAGAGTGACGCCACCGTATGAAACCGCGGGATTTGAAAGAGCGTTCCGATCCAAATCAAACGCAAGCCACATGCGCCGACCAGCGCGATTATGGTCGGCGTGACGTTATAGCCCAGCCCGCGAATCACGCCGATTAGACAGTCCATCAAGCCACAAATCGCATAAAAGCAGCAGACCATAAACAAACGCGTCATACCCGCGTCGATCACCTCGGAACGATGGTCGAATAAATTCAACAACATCGGTCCAAAGAGGTACGCTAAATTGCCCGCAATCACGCCAACGGTAAATGTGCTTGCACAACAGCACAAGCAGACCTTGCCGACACGATCGTAACGCTTCGCCCCTACGTTCTGGCTGGTAAATGTCAACGCGCACTGGGTAAAGGCGTTCATACTCATCCAAACAAACGCCTCAATACTAGCGGCCGCGGCGCTGCCCGCCATGACAATCGGACCGAACCCGTTCACCGCCGATTGAATCACTACGTTCGACAAGGAAAAAACAACCCCCTGGACGCCCGCGGGCACGCCTACGCGCAAAATCTCCCACACAATCGCAGTCTCAAGGCGTAACTTCCGCCATTGCAGACGAAAGGCGTCCGTCTCGCGCGCCAACGCCCACAAAACCAAAAACGCCGATAAATACTGCGACAGTACCGTCGCTAACGCCACGCCCTTAACGTCCAATTTGTACGACACGACAAAGACAACGTTAAGAACCACGTTCACTGCGCCCGCTATGATAATATAGATCAGCGGTCGTTGCGTGTCGCCCTTGGCGCGAAGAATCGCCGCGCCAAAGTTGTACAACGTCACCGCGACCATGCCATAGGCGCACACGCGCAAATATTGCGTCGCTAAATCCAACGCTTCGATTGGCGTCTGCATCCATATGAGAATCGTACGCGCGCCATAGTACGCCGTAGCAAACATAAACACGCCGCCCAAGGCGCCCAAGACAATCGAAGAATGCACCGTGCGCGCCACACGGTCGTAATCGGTCGCGCCCCAGTAATACGCAACCAGTTTATTAGCGCCCAGCGACAATCCCAAAAAAACTGTCGTGATTAAATTCATTAGCGCAAAAGTTGAACCGACCGCCGCTAAAGAGTGTTCGCTCCCAAAGTTGCCAACCACGACAATATCCGCGGCGTTAAAGAGCAACTGCAAAATACTCGATAAAATCAGCGGAATCGCCATCTGTAATAGTCGCGGTAGAATAGCGCCCGACGTCATCTCGAGTTCTCTTCCTCGCGCCATAATTAACACGTCCTCTCTTCAAGTTCGTCTACCTTAGGGTAGCCGCGTCGCGCGATTATATACACAACGCCATGCGCCGCGCCTGTGACAACCCACGTTATGGGATATATCATAAGAAGCGCCGAAAAGGTATGAAACTCCGGAAGTTGAAAGCCCGTGGCGATCCACGCCACGCGCAATACACACGCGCCAACAAGCGACGTAACCGCCGGCGTCACGTTATAACCGAGACCGCGAACGATATTCGCCAATGAGTCCATGAAGCCGCAGAGCGCATAAAAGCCGCTAACCCAAAACAGTCGCGTCATACCAGCGCTGATCACTTCCGCACGACTGTCGTAAAGGCTCAGTAGGAAAGAACCATAAAGGTTCACGACCAATCCTAACGTCAACCCGACCGCCATCGCGCAGCAAATAGACGTCGCCGCTATACGATTGAGTCGACTGTACTTGCGCGCGCCCAATGCCTGACTGGTAAAGGTCAGCGAACACTCCGCAAAGGAGTACATTGTCACCCATATAAAGTCTTCTATATTTTCCGCCGCCGCGCTGCCCGCCATGACAATCGGACCGAACCCGTTAATTCCAATCTGAACCGCCACGTTGGCAATCGAAAAGAGCGACGCCTGAAGCCCCGCGGGTACGCCGCGACGAAGCAACGCGCCCAAAATGCGCCAATCCATTCGGAATTTCCGCCATTCCACTCGTGTGGCGCAAGGCTGACGCATGAGTCGACGAAAGATTAAAATCGCCGATAAATACTGCGACGTCACCGTCGCGAGCGCCACGCCCAAAACGTCCCAATGCAAGACCGCGACAAGAATGAAATTCAAAATCACGTTCAATACGCCTGCGACGAGCAAGTAATACATCGGACGCTTGGTATCGCCGTACGCGCGCATAATCGCCGCGCCGAAATTGTAGATCAGCGCCGCAAACGCTCCGAAAAAATAGACTCGTAAGTAGGTCGTAGACAACCCGAGAGTCTCCTCCGGAACAGAGCATATCCGCAAAAGCGTCGGCGCCAGCGGCACGCCCAGCGCAACTACAATTACGCCGGCTAGCGCCGCCAAAACCAAGGACGCATGAGTCGCTCGCGCGCACAACGACTCATCGCGCGCGCCAAGATAGTACGCCACGAGAATATTAACGCCTACCGAAAGGCCAAAGAAAAAGTTTAATACTAAATTGACCAGTGGTATCGTCGACCCGACAGCCGCAAGGGAATATTCGCTTGCACAATTCCCCAAAACGACCATGTCCGCGGCATTGAATAGCAACTGCAAAATACGTGACGCCGCCTGAGGCGCCGCCATGGCTAAAAATGCCGGTAAAACCGCGCCCGACGTTATTTCAACGCCCGACAATGTACGTTTAGATTCTCGTGTCATACGAATATGTCCCCATTTTGCGCGCTCATTCGCTCGCTCTATCTTTCGCCTTGCTTCTATTGGAACGCGATTTTAACCCCTAATAACATTTTCGTCAACCCGATTTAACAAAACTTTAATCCCGTCATTGCTTATTTTAGAGACTATTTTTATCCACAGTTTCGCTTTTATTTCTAAACTGTATTTCTACGTCATTTCTCCCGAAAATATAATAGAACGTCCCGAACTCAAAAGGAGTCGAGACGTTCTGAACTTATCTACGCGTCAGAAAAAACGCAGGAGATTTCCGTTGTTTTTCTCCTCAAACAGGTCATTCAGTCAGGGTAACTTGCGGTTCGCTCTGAATCGTGACCGGTCCAAAGAGTCCGGAGTCGGTCGACCCCTTGTACCCCGAGGGAATATTGCGATAGAAATTCGACAAGGTGTTGTACGTCTCAACCTCGAGGATATTCTCACCGGAGCACAACGCGTCGGTGACGTCGACGTTCCAGGGCTGAGCGACCAAATCGCCGACCGCCTGACCATTGAGCTTCACGCGACAGCTCGCGCTCACCCGTGTGAGTCGCAGGATCGCACGACCCTGGAAGCGCTCCTGACCGTCCCAGGTAAAGCGTTTGATATACCGCACGCCGCCGGAGTAATTCGCCAGTACGCCTCGATCGTTCCAATTGCCCAGTGGCATAACGCCGCGTTGACACTCAATTTCAATCGGTTCTGGCAAAATTGCCCCGCCCGTTGCGCTACCTTTGGTCGTAAACAGCAGTTCAATTGTCGCCGCCTCGCGAATAGGCTCTTGGAATCTCACGAACTCCATCGTCACGGGTCGTTGCGCAAGTGTCGCGCCGATCGGCGGTTGTTCGTTCGCGCCGTCGTTCTGCGCCGGCACGCCGGTGCGTACGCTGTCCCAGGCATAAAAATCCTTGCCGTCGATTACGCGCGTTTCACGCGTCGCTTCGACCTCTTGACCATTCACACAGACCTTCTCCACGCGCCCATAGCAGGGTATCTCTAATGAGGCGACGCCTGGCGCGCAAAGGAATTTCAACGCTTCACGACGCGGCTGAGACCCGCGCGCTTGGAAATCAAGAACGCCCGGCACGTCGAACCAGATCGTCGACAGCGCAGTACGTGGTGAGCTTACAAAGTCGGGCGTCTCTGAATTCAGACCGGTCGACAGCCCGTTAAAGGCGCCGGAATCCTGACCGTCGGCGTGAATCAAGCGCGAGGAGGTTCTCTCGGCGCTAGTGCGAGCGACAAAACACAGCGCGCGTCGCCCCGCGGAATCGTAACGACACAATACAGGCGTGGTCTGACCGTCTTGACGAAGCGTCAAATTGATCGCGTTATGCTCCAAATCCAGCGCGCGACCGTCAAGATACAGCGCATTCGGCGCCCCGGCGCTTACGTAGAGATCGACCAGAACGTCCGACGCCTCCGCCGCTGCGTCGCGCGCGATCACCCCAACGGTTGTCCAAAGATAATAGATCGAACCGTGCTCCTCCTCGCCAAAGACCGTCTCATTAAAACCGTTGGTACGTTTGCCCAGCGCGATAAAGCGCGAGTCAATGCGCTCCTTCAGACCATGATAGCCCTGACGACCCGGCGCGTTCTCCACGCCCCAGCGCCACGAGAACGAATAAGGTCGCCACGCGTATTCCTGGTCGCCCAGTATGAACTTATCGCCCGACTCGACCTTCTGGAGCTTCGCCAATCGCGACTCTAGCTCCGCGCAATCGACGTCCTTCGGGAACGGTCCGAGACGCCAGAACTTCAGACCAAAGTCACACAGTTCCGACGCGCCCTCCGTAGAATAGTGAACCGCGCCCTGTGCGTCTACCAGCCCGGTCGCAACGCGTTGCGCCTCAACGCCCAACTTGCGATCAACCGCCGGAAGACGGAAATCTCCCCAACGATTGTCAAGCGTCGGAATAAACTCCGTTTCCCAATCGCCGCTTAGCGTTAGCGTCGTGCCGTTCTGGGACGGTTTGCCACGTAACGTTACGCTCTTACCGTCGCGAGTACTGAGCGTTAATTCCGCCGTAGCGCCATTGGCGGCGTCCTCCGACGAAAGATAACCGCGCGCAGTCCATCGCCCCTGGGCGTCATGCGTTAGTTCTGTCAGTTCCGCGAGATTCGTCTGGAGCCCCTTGAGCGGCTCGCGCGTCGATTCCGCGGCGCTGAAAAGAATCAACCCCGCCGTGCCGGTCGCAAATGGCCAACGTAGACGCATACACGCCGCGCCGTCAGACGTTGTGCTTTCGTAGGCGTCGGGAATTTCGCGAACCTCGCCCGTCCAGGCGTCGAGCGCCAACGCACGACCGCGTGAACGGAACGTCATAAGCTCGCCCTGCTTCGCGCGTGATAAAAAGTACAGATCGCCGTCGGACGTCGCGCGCTTCATGTGTCCCAGACCTTGACCGGCGGAATCGGTCGTCACGCAGGGATATTGAGTAAGTTCTCGCTCGAACCGTTCCCAAAGCGTAGCGTCGCTATTCTGCGCGACCGAACCGGCGATTTCGCTATTAACGCCGGTTCGATGCAAAACGTGAACATTGCCCACGTCGACGGGAGCGAGGGCGTCGTAACCCTCGGCGTTACGGCGCGCGTTTGCGTCAAACGCAACCTTGGAATATCTCAATGACTCAGACGACATAACCGTTTTATCGTCAAGAGTTAGCGCAAAGAAGACTCCAGCGGATCCGCGACGCGGCGCGTCTTGGTCGTGGCAATCCAGTGTGATAACGTCTCCGTCGTGCAACGTGAGCGCTCCATGCCAACCGTCGCTGTAATTAACGTTCTCACAGATTAAACGCCCGTTAACATACAACTTACCGTCGTTGTCACAATAGAAGAGCGCCTTGTATTCCTTCGGCTCCTTCCCCAGTCCCGAGGCGACCCACTTGAACCAAACGTCTTGAATCTCCTGCTCAGACCATACCCAACGTCCTTGGAATCCACCGGGATACTCGCGCAAATAGGACGGCGTAGCTTTTGAACCTAAAACAACTTGCTCCTGTGAGTCGGCGCCTTTGTGGTCAATTTCTTTTCCCAAATAAACGCCGCGACCGCCGGAAAGATGGCGCGTTTCACTCGAAGTCGTACCGGCGGTAACGCCGAAAATCTCTTGGATTGCCTCTTTAAGCAACGGATCGTCGGTTCCGATGCGATCGGAGCCTTCCGGTAGCGCGTCGAGAGCAATAACCACGCCGCCATGACGATACAACTCCAGCGCCTTGCTGAGCGTCGACCAGTGTATCGCGCGAATACTCGGCAGAATTAAGACGCGATGGGACGCGCCTGCCACACAGAGTCGACCGTCTTTAACTTCTGCGCGCGCTAGGGATTCGTCGTCAATAAAGAGCACGTCGTGCCCCTTGTTGAACAGACGTTGCGCCGCTTCGAACGCCACGTCCCGCGCGCGTGCGCCATCGAGGCGAGCGTGATATGGCGACGTCGGATAGAGCACGACAAACTCGGTCTGTTCCACTCCGCGAGTCAACGCAAAAGATAGACGCTCGAAATAGCGCAAAAAGACCTCAAAGTTCTCCCAATAAGGCTGGCGAAAATGATAACACGGCGGCGCCCATTCCCAGAATCCGCCATAGGTCGTGTAATAAAGACCGTGTAGATTCAGTAAGTTCGCGCCAAATAAGAAGTTGTCATTTGTGGCGTCGAGCAGTTTTTCCGGCGCGGCGCCCCAGCCGAAGGAATGATAGCCCTCGAGCCACACGCGAGGACGCTCATAAAAATGCGCGATCGACGAGGACACTTTATTCTTAATAAAGTCCGCGCGACCTCCTGGGGTATCGTGACCCGGCGCGGTGTACCAGCGAATCGCGCTGTAATAATCACAAAACTCGCTGGGATCCCGACCGCGACTGCCTGGGTCGCAAGCATATATGCGCCCGGCGTCCGCGTGCCAGTGGTAAATCGGAATAAAATAACGCTCTTCCGCCAGACGTACGCGTAACGCCATGAAGTCGAGACGATATTTCATGCCCTTAGCGCCTACCTGCGCGTTAAACATTGCCGGGGCGGCGCTCCAGTAACTATAGCCCTGACGCTTAAAGAATTCCTCCGGCACGTCGTCGTACCAGGACGTCTCGCCTGTGCCAAGCTGTAACTCGTCTTGGAAGAAGTAGTTCAAGCCCAAAGTACGATCAGCGCCAAGCTCTTCGTCAGCCCCCGCGCCCTGTAAAAGACGTGCGCGCGCGGCAAACGGCTCCAAAAATCGTTCGACAACACGTTGTCCCGCAAGAGGATGCAATGGATTTAATGTGTGAGCTTGACGTCGTGCGCGATAGACCCAAACCTCGCAGTCGCGCTCGACCTTTGTGTCCCACAACGCGTTATTTTCGGCGCTCAGACCTAAAACAATCGGTTCTTCGGTCGCCAGGACGCCGTCGCGTCCCTTGGGATAGGCGACGATTTGCGCCAAATCGTCCGCGTCCCGCACTCGGATTGCCTCTTGAAAATCGCCGCGTTCCAGTAACGCTCGCCACACCGTGCCAGGAGCAATGGCAATGCGCGCGGCAACGTACAACGTACGCCCCTGAAGTTGCTCGTCGCAATAGATCAACCGATCGAAAAGATTGCCCGGCGAATTCTGCCAGTCGAGCGTGTAACCGCTCAGCCCCACGCCCATCTGTAATTCATGAGCGTGAGAAGCCACCTTAGTAAAATCGTCAAACCATTCGTCCGTAAGGACTTCCGGCTCGTTCGGAAAAGTCAGCCAGTTCGGTTGTTTCTCGTTGCGAACGTCCTGATGCGCGTAATTCACCTGTACGCCAGGAATCCCTTTGGCGGCCAATGCGTCCAGTTGCCAGTTCAAACGCTCGACGTTGAGCTTCTCGCCGGTCCACCACCAGAAGGGAACCTGCCCATACCCTCGCGGGGGGTGTGCAAATCCCTCTAACAGCGTAGTCGAAAGCCCATAGGGATCCCAGTCGCCCTGGGAGGCGCGAGACTGTTCTGGTTCGATCGCATGCGCAAAATTCGTCAAAATTGCAATGACGCAAACGCACGTTATTGCATATAGAAGACGTCTCATATCAACTCCAGCATAAAGAACGCTTGTCTTGACAAGACGCTGCCATTAAAATCGCAACGTCGTCGTGTATTGTACTCACAGTCGAAACGATTTCAAATTAATTGCGCGTAAGAACTATTGACGCGCCAGTAGATAGTCCAAATCAAAAGGGTTCGACGCCACGCGCGTGAACGCCCCGTCGTACAACCGCTCATAGAAAGCGCGTTCGTCATGATACGGCGAAAAGGATAATATCGTCAAATCCACATGAGGAAAGAGTTTACGAACACGCGCCACCGCTTCGCGCGTTTCCTGGGCGCTGAGGTCATACGCCTCTAAAAACACGCGTGTCGTCGTAATGTCGCTGCAGAGCGAACCTTCCACGTCCTGCAGTCGGCATAACTGCGCATTGAGACCGCGAGATTTACACGCGTCGCAAAGAGCCTTACCCAAATAGGGATCGTACGCAATCACCAGAATGCGTCCCCCTTCGGACGCGATGCTCGAAGAGTCGTGGCGTTCGCGTCGATTCACGAGTAGGTCGACGTTAGTCGAAAGTTGCGAAGAAGTAAATAACCCGCGCGAAGAACGCCGTTGGAGATATGACTCAAATTCAGCGCGACCATACGCTCGCCAGTCTGAAAGATACAACCGCCTCACACACGGGAATGTTTCGCCCGTGCGGTTCTCGCCCGCGCAAAGGTCGCCCGCTAGCAATAAGACTGGCGCCAGAGGCGCTACGCTGTGTAACGCCTCGACGTCCTTCTGGCAAAAATCGTTCGGGTAAGAACGCAGGAGAATAAAGAAATCAACCTCGCGCAATTCCAAGCGCAATGCGTCGCTGAGCGTCTCCTCGCCTAGTAACCCTGTGCCTAAAGAGACGCTACGACAGACTAGCTCAGCCCCTGTACGCGCGACAAGGTCTGTCACGTCTTGCACAAACGTCTGAAATTCAATACGTTGCGCGTCGCCTATTAGGTAAATCTTCATGTCCGTCGTCCTGACCTAACGCCATGTTGCGCTTTGTGTTAATGCTAAAATTTAACACCGCCGATACAATCGATATATCTTACGGCAATTAGGCAAAGGGGCGTCTAGTCGTCTGAATCAAATGACGATTATACTGTTAAATCTTATTAGCGTGTAAAGACGTACTTCTCGCCCCACACAGGCAATAGGACGGAATCGTTATTGCACTTCTTGCAAATATTATATCCGTAAGTATAGGACCAACGCCATTTATCGATGAGGTGCCCCAATTCGAGAATGTGAGACAGTAGCGTTACGCCCGGGTGGAGTTTGTCATTGACCGCCTCGGGAACGTTCAAGCCAACGGCCAGGTGAGGAATAAAGACGTCAACCTGTTGCGCCGGGTTAAGCTGTCGCACACGGCAAGCGTCGCCGACGTGGAAAATGACGCAATTGCCTGACGCCTCGCCGCAATTGATCTCAAAGGTTGTGACGAAGTTAATCAACTGGTCGTTGTGGTCTACCTGGGTCGTCTTAACGGTACAGTCGCCGAATTTCAGCTCGCGCCCCTCGAGGGTCGGCGTCCATTCGTTCTCAATAAAAGGCGCCACGACCGGCTTGCCTGCGGCAGCGACCTGCTGACAAAACGCGTCCGTGTAATGGTCGCCGTGCTTGTGAGTGACAAGAAGGAACTCGATATATGGCAGGAGTTCCTTGGCGCGACGATGCTTAATATCGACGGCAAAGGTCTGCGTCGGCGTCTTAACGACGTAGCCCATATTGTAGACGTGCCAGAGCACGACGGTGTTCGCAGCGACCTCCGTCTTCGGGATTTCCTCTAAGATCTTATCAAAGGACGCGTTAAGATAGCGCAAGACGCCGCGTTCGTTTTCCCAGCGCGACGCTTCCTCCGCGGAAGAATTAAAATAGGTCGAGAACTCCTTCGCGCGAAGACGATCGACCGAGCGTTGAATCGTCTCGCAAGCTTCCAGACGCTCGCTGGTCACATTGTCTGAGGTAGTGCGCGCCATGATATCAATTGCGCGCGCCACCTCCTGCGACGTCGGCTCCGTCACGCCTTCCTTAATGTCTTCAGCGAAAGCCCAAGGCGAATCAAGACCCGACAAAAGACAGGAGGACGCCAGCGCCGTTTGCAAAAGCGTTCGACGTGAAATCTGCAAACTACTCGTTGACTCGTTCTTCATTTAAATCTCCCTATTACGCTATTTGTGACCGTAACGCTCTCGTAAATTGGGATCCAAAGCAAACGCTTCTTCTTCTGTTATAGGCTTTAGATCTATCTTACGAATGACGTGCCACACGACGCGACCATATTGCCGCTGAAGGTCTGCTAAATTATACTCGAGAAATTTATAGACGTCCAAGGGCGGATCGGTGGAAAGCCATTTGTCACAAAAATACTGCGACTTAATTTCAAAGTGTCCGTGAGGACCGTGCTTCCAATTTTTCCCAGGAAAGCGACGAGTGGCGCCATTAAATCGCGGATCAATGTGATAAAGCTCGTGCATTATTGTGAGGAGCTTTTCGTTGAAAGTCAGATTGTCGATGAACCGCGGCGTCATGATAGTAAAGAGGTACAACAGCGCACGACCGTTCCTTTGTGGCGTCAGCGATGAGGTATAATAAAATCTTTGTGTAATAGGACGTTGCGTACGAGGATCCAACCTCGTAGCAGTGTGGACGCAAACAGGCGAACCGTTCTGGAAACGCAACGGCGTCACCGAAGCCCACGTGCCAGTTTTACGTCTGTTTCGCGACGTTCGACAGTAGAACCCTATACGTTCCACGTCGAAATTGACAAACTCTGGAACTCGCAAACATATGTCCTTACAAAGCTTGCGTATCGCTTCATTATAGTCGAATGCCAAAGTTCCGCGCCTCCTCCACATGAGTATCAGCCAATCAGTCGACACGAACCAACTATCGAGAACGTGAGAAGCCAACGCGTCGCGTTGAACATTGACTACCGATTCGCCATCGCAACGCGATTATAACACATTGGGAAGTAAAGTGAAAGAAGAATAATAATAGCGACTCGTGAGGTAAGATTGAACCAAACCGACGTCGTCATAGAGATAAAAAACAGAGGGCACAATTTCACAAAGAAATCGTACCCTCTGACGTCAATTCAAGGCGTTGCGTTGATCAGAACGCACGGATTAGTCAAATCATTCTTCGACTTGCGGAATCGCGGAAGTCTGCTTGCTCTTGCGATATTCGTCTTTGCCGACGAATTCGATCAGCGCACGACGTCCGGCGTCTCCCAGACGCGGCTTGGCGAGCTTGAGAATGCGGGTATAACCGCCTTGACGATCGACATATCGCGGGGCAATTTTATCGAAGAGCAACGAAACCGCTTCGCGAGAGTTGAGCTTTTGGTAAACGGCGCGACGCGCGGCAACCGCGGGAGCGCTCGCTTTAACCCAAGCTTTCCACCCTTCGCCATTACGCCAGGCATTCCATTCATCGGAATGCTTTTCGGCGGTACAAGCGAGAGCTTTGGCTTCTTCGATTGATTTCTGAGCGTGAACAGCTTTGGTAATGAGCTTTTCAATGAAGGGACGAAGTTCTTTGGCTTTTGGCAACGTCGTAACGATGCGACCGGGAGTCTTCGCCGCTTGCGCGCTATCGTCGTAGTCTTCAACATCACGTTCGGTGAGAATCAAAGCGATGGCCAGATTTCTCAAAAGCGCACGCTGGTGACTCGGGTTACGCCCGAACTTTTTACCAATTCTTCTATGTCGCATGGCACTATCTTATTCGTTATCTAGTTCGTTAGTTTAGTACAGTTTCATGGAGGTCATGACGGAGGGATCTTGCAATCTCATGCCCAGACGCAGACCTTTCTCGTTGAGCTTTTCTTTGACTTCGTTCAAAGAGGTTTCGCCGAAGTTTTTGAGCTCTAGGAGGCTGTCTTCGTTCATCTGGATCAACCCGCGCACGGAATCGATATGCACGCCTGCGAGGCAGTTGATAGCGCGCACAGAGAGTCCAAGCTCAGACAAGGACATATCGAGTTTGCTTTCCAGCGCGGGATCGAGTCCGCTGGCGCCGACTGCTTTGGCACGACTGAAGACGGCTCCGTCGGTACGATCGTATTGAACGAACGGATTGAGGTGTTTACGAAGGATCTTCGAAGCCTCAACCAGAGCCATACCGGGTTCAATGGAACCGTCAGTCGTAATTTCGATAATGAGTCGATCGTAATTAGTCTTTTGACCGACACGCGCCTCTTCAACTTTGTAGTTAGCCATTTTAATGGGGCTAAAGGACGCGTCGACCAGGATCAGACCGAGGTCTTCGTTACGATCGCCTTTCTCGACCTGTTCAGCCACAGGAACGTATCCACGACCGTTTTCCACGACCATTTCCAAATAAAACGGCACGTCGTCGGTAAGCTCCGCGATGTGCAAATCGGGATTAATGATCTCGATTTGAGCGTCGGGAATAATATCAGCGGCGGTAACGAAGCCCTTTTCGTTCTTTTCGATACGAATCACGTGCGGTTTTTCGTCATGAGAACGCACGATCAATCTTTTGACGTTGAGAACGATTTCAGTGACGTCTTCTTTCACGCCGGATAGAGAACTGAATTCGAGGTTCGTGCCGCGCAGTTTCATTTTCGTCACTGCGCTACCTTCCAAGCTCGACAAGAGAATGCGACGCAGACTATTGCCGATGGAATGACCAAAGCCGCGTTCAAAGGGTTCGGCGATGAACTTACCATAGGTTGCGGTAAGCGTCGATTCTTCGCATTTGACTTTGCTCGGAAGTTCAAAACCGCGCCAGTTAATACGCACGGAATTGCCAATTCTCGATGTACTCATTGCGCTTTCCTGTTGATTTGCCGTTTAGAAGCGCCGAACGCAAAAGCGCGCCGACGACGCGCGTAGCTTGAATTATGAAGTTACGCGCTGTATAGGGAATACACGCGTTATTCGCGAGATTACTTCGAGCAGAGCTCGACGATCAGCTGCGGATTGACGGCTAGTGAGACGTCGTCAAAAATAGGATAACGCATGACCACGCCGCTGGGAAGCGCGCCGGGATTGCGCATGAGGTACTCAGGAACCGCGACCTGTGCGGTGATCGACATAGCAGCCGCTACGATTTCCATAGAACCAGGACGTTTCGCCTTCGCGCCTTGGTACTTGTGTTCTTTCACGGAGACGACGTCGCCGGGACGAACCAAGTAGCTGGGTACGTCAAGGCGTTTGCCATTGACACAAATGTGACCGTGAGTCACCAATTGGCGAGCTTGCGCGCGAGAAACCGCGAAACCAAGACGATAGACGACGTTGTCAAGACGACGTTCCAGCAGGGACATAAGAACCTGACCGGTATTGCCTTTGGAACGTTCCGCCATTTCGTAATACTTACGGAATTGTGATTCGAGAACGCCGTAGTACGTCTTGACCTTCTGCTTTTCGCGAAGTTGTTCGCCGTACTCGGTCATCTTACCTCGTTTAAAGCCATGCATACCGGGAGGCAACGGTTTTTTGTTCGCGCCAGCCTTCATGAAGGGGCAATGTTCGGAGTTGCAACGAGCGCCCTTGAGGAAGAGCTTCACGCCTTCACGACGGCATCTTTTGCACACGGGGCCTAAAGTTCGAGCCATTTATCTTGCTCCAATATATTAAATTCGATATGTAAATTGCGGAATTAAACTCAACGTCGAGCCGCTTAGACAAACATGCCGTAAGCGTCGACGCGCGTCACTTGGCGATTAGACGCGACGTTTCTTCGGAGGACGACAACCGTTGTGCGGCAACGGTGTGACGTCTTCGATCGACTTCACGGTAAGACCCGCTTGTGCAAGTGCGGAAATCGCCATATCACGCGCGCTACCGGGACCCTTCACGCGCACTTCCAACTCTTTCATACCGAATTTCTTCGCTGCGTCTGCCGCTTTTTGCGCGGCCATCTGACCGGCAAACGGCGTCGCTTTACGACTGCCTTTGAATCCTGCGGTACCGGCGGTAGCCCAACACAGCGTATTGCCTGCCATGTCGGTGATCGTCACGTTCGTGTTATTGAAGCTAACCTTGATGTGAGCGACGCCGCTTGCTACGTTTCTCTTTACCTTACGTTTCTTAGAAACTTTTGCCACTTTGAATAATCTCCCAAATTACGTCTCGTGCACGTGAAGCACAGAGACATGAGTCTGTTTTTTTACAGCGACGTCTCGCGTTTATATTTGAAGAACCAAGAGGGAGTCGTGCGCTTAGCGCTGGATCGTCGACTCGTAATAGAAACGGTTCGAGACTGACAAAACGCGAGAGCAAGTTCCAGTGGGAACGTCGCTTAGCGATCCTTGACGCCCTTCTTACCGGCAACGGTCTTCTTAGGACCTTTGCGAGTACGCGCATTAGTTTTCGTACGCTGACCGCGCACGGGGAGACCCTTACGATGACGGATACCGCGATAGCAACCGATTTCACGAAGTCGGGCAATATTTTGATTGACTTGACGACGCAATTGACCTTCGACGACATAGTCGTTTTCGAGAATTTTGGCCAAACGCGCAACTTCGTCCTCTTTGAGCTGGCTCGCGCGCACGGTCGGATCTACGCCGGCCTTACGACACAGTTCGCCCGCAATTTGCGGTCCGACGCCATAGAGGTACGTCAGCGCAATTGCTGTCGGACGATTATTCGGAATATCAACGCCCAATAAACGAGGCATTCAAACTCTCCTATGGTATAAACCTACGAACGAAAAAATATTCTCGTCCTTAACTCTGGACGTTCGGTAGACGTTTAAAACATTACCCGTTCGTCGTCTTCCGCCTACGCTAAACGCCCCGTCAATTCTTAGCCTTGGCGTTGCTTGTGTCGTGGATTGACACAAATAACGTAGACTCGACCCTTACGTTTCACGATTTTGCAGTTTTCGCAAATTCGCTTAACACTAGCTTGAACTTTCATGGTACTTCTTTCTGTGGTTTTGGTTAACGCCAATCGACGGCATAATACCGTCCAGACAATAACCGACGTAGCTTTTCATTATATTGTTCTCACCAAGAAGCGCAAGGGGCGTTTAAGAAAAAATCGACCATTTAAAAGAAAATAGATAAAATTCTCCATTTTCTCCCCCAAACTTCCCCTAAAAATAAACTAGTCGTATCAACGCTGAATCTTAATTGAGCGCGCCACAGTTGGACTCAAAATGTCAGCAGAAGACCAATTCGACTTACTGTCGAATCGGTCTTCTGACGACTACTACGACCGAACGCGTGAAGCGTCGGCGTTATCAGTGATTGTGCTCGTAGCGATCGAAGAACTGGTCGACGAGTTTGTGGTCTTCCTCGGTTTCGGGCGGTCCGGTCAGAACGAACGGTCCGGATTTGAGGATACCAACCGTGTGTTCTTCGTGAGCGCTCAAACTACCGTCAGCAGTTGAAACAGTCCAGAAGTCGTGACCGATCTTAACGCGTTTACCGCCGATGTTCACCATTGGTTCAATAGCAATCACCACGCCGGGCTTAATTTGAAAATCTTCACGGCGCAGGAATTCGTTGTAGATGAAATTGGGAACCTGCGGTTCTTCATGCATCGAACGACCAATTCCGTGACCGACAAAGGACTCAACGACGGAATATCCGTTGCCGCGAACGTATTTTTCCATCTCTCGAGCGACGTCGCTCCAGTATTTTGCGGTCTGAAGTTCACGAATCGCTATATTTAGCGTCTCACGCGTCGTCTCAACAAGTTTGCGCGCTTGAGAAGATACATTGCCGACCATACTGGTGTAGGCGGAATCACCGCACCAACCGTCGATTTTGCAACCGGTGTCGACGCTTACGATATCGCCGTCTTTAATCACGCGGTCGCCGGGAATACCATGAACGATCTGGTCGTTAATGGAGATACAGGTCACCGCAGGATATGGCACGCGACCGGGCACGCCTTTAAACATACCGACGGAGTAGTTGCGCTCGAAGAGTTTTTCCACTTCCGCATCGAGTTCACGCGTCGTCATACCGGCGCGAATGATTTTGCGCACAAGCTCATGCGCCGCCCAGGTGAGCAGACCGGCTTTGCGCATTTTCATAATATCTTTTTCAGTTTTTAAAGAAAGCAAAGGGGTAGCCTTTCATTAAAAACGGGTCAAATTTATTTATATTCATTCAGAACCGCTTGAATACGAGCATAGATTTCCTCAACGGTACCGAGACCGTCGATTTTGCGAAGAATGCCCGATTGGGTGTAGTAACCGACGAGCGGTTCGGTCTGTTCGTGATAAGCGACCAGACGTTGTTTAATCACCTCGGGATTATCGTCAGCGCGACCGCGCGAAGCTAGGCGCTTGAAGAGTTCCTCTTCCGGCACGGCAAGTTCAAGGACGACGTCGAGGGGCGCGTTCTTTTCCGCGAGGATTTTATCGAGCGCTTCGGCCTGTGCAATCGTACGCGGGAAACCGTCGAGCAGGCAGCCGTCCTTCGCTTCGTCGAGGCGTTCAACGACAACGCCGATAACGACTTCGTCGGGAACCAGCGCGCCAGCCTTCATGTATTCGTCCGCCTTGATACCGATCGGCGTTTGCGCCTTGACCGCAGCGCGAAGCGCGTCGCCGGTGGAAAGATGGAACAGACCATAATCGCGAACGATATTTTCCGCTTGGGTGCCTTTACCTGCGCCCGGAGGTCCTACAAAAACTACTCTCATGGCTATTTCCTTATGAATTTATTTGTCTGAAATTATGATTTATAGGGACGAGTTAGCTGGTCGTCAAGGACGTCGCTAAGAATAAATACAACAGGCGTTCAACGCGCCGTAAACGAGCGTCGAACGCCTATTGGGTCGTTAAATCGTCGAATTGCAGCGTGCGAGTAACACAGAAAAGACCATGCGCGAGGTTGACATTAGGCAACCGTACGCGTCGCGCGTTGCGCGCGGATCTTTTCATTTGAGGGCTGACGCATTATTTTTCGAGCAAACTCTTGTAGTTGCGCATAATCAAGTGCGCGTCGATCTTATCGACAAGGTCGAGAACCACGCTCACGGCAATGAGCAAACTGGTGCCGCCGAAGAAGCTCGCCAGACCAACGTTGACGTGGAGAGAGTTGGTAATGAGCGTCGGAACGATCGCGATAATAGCCAAGAAGGAGGCGCCGACATAGGTAATACGGAGCATGACCTTTTCGAGGTAATTCGCGGTGCTGCTACCGGGACGATAGCCCTGAATAAAGGTGCCGTGGTTCTTAAGATTTTCCGCCATGTCCTTCGGATTGAAGGTAACAGCCGTCCAGAAGTAGCAGAAGAAGTAAATCAGGATAACGTCCAGAAGAATATAGGTGAAAGAACGACTACCACTGAAGATATTGTTTCCGCCTTGGACGAAGGAAATCCACCATTGCGCGTTATCGGAGCTGAGGCGTTGACCGAGATACGCGAAGAGGAATTGCGGGAAGAGCAAAAGGCTACTCGCGAAGATGATCGGCATAACGCCAGCTTGGTTCACACGCAGAGGAAGATACTGGCGATTGCCGCCGTAGACCTGACGTCCACGAACGTGTTTCGCGCTTTGAGTCGGAATACGACGTTGACCCTTGGTAACAAAGACCACCGCGAGAACGACAAGTATGAAGAGGATAACAAGGAAGATAAGCACTTCAATACCGAACTGACCGCCCATATGGAATCCGCCGTCGGTCGTCGCGTCACGGAAAAGTTCCAGGAGCGCGCCAGGAGCGCGAGCCAAGATACCGGCCATAATCAAGAGGCTGATACCATTACCGATACCGTATTCGTCGATCTGTTCGCCGAGCCACATGAGGAAGGCTGTGCCGGTGGTCATGGTGAGAATCGCCAGCCAGTACGCGGAGAAAGTAAGACGACCGCTTTCTGTGACGCAACTAGCTACAAACATATTCTGAGCGCCGGAGGAGGATACCTGCGCCATCGATTGCGCATTGAGCATCGAAAGGTAGGCCATCGACTGAATAATGCAGATCAGAATCGTAGCGTAACGCGTGTATTCATTGATCTTTTTGCGTCCGCTTTCACCTTCTTTTTGCAGGCGTTCCAACGGCTCGTAAACTGTCGCGAGAAGCTGGAAGATAATAGAAGCGGAGATGTAGGGCATGATACCCAAACCGAAGATTGTCATCTGGTCGAGCTGAGTACCGCTGAAGACTGCGACTTGACTAAGCAAATCGTTAAAACCAGCGAAACTTTTAAACGCCGCGGCCATGCCTTCCGGGTTCACCATCGGGAGGAAGATATTCCAACCCAGACGATAGACCGCGATAAGACCAATCGTCAAGAGTATCTTCTTTCTGAGTTCCGCGATGCGAAACATCGTTTTAATTTTTTCAATCATCGAATCCTCGATCTTTACAACAAACGTCTGGGTACAGAAAGCGCTACGCCACGAATGTCAAACGCACGTTCGTACGATCGCTCGTCCTTTCGACTCCAAACGTTTTGACAAGTCTACCGTTGCTACGGTAGCGCGTCCAATGGGACCATCGACGCACGCGCACACGCACGCAAGGTCGAATAGTTAAAACCCGTAACAGTCGCTCGAGTTTAGGCGAGCGCCGACTTAAAGCGTCTCGTGGAGGCTCTAACGTTTGAACGTCATTAGCACGCCAATTCGACCGCTACGGAGACTCGAACGCCGAGCGTTTGAACGCTGGCGGTTATATGCAATTTATCGTCAGAGAGACTCTGACGAATACGGTATTCGCTAATTTTATACAAGAACTGCGTCGTAACAAGGGCTAGCCACACGACGAGGTAATGGCGAAAGCGCTGGCGCGTTCTGTTGATTCTGTGTTAAGACACAAGCGCAGAGTTCGGAAAAAAAAAGCCCGGTTCGCACAAGGTCGAACCGAGCGTACGTATCCGAGTTTGATCGTGTGAGTACCTACGACTTAAACGGCGCTCGCACAACCGCGCGAGGAACGCGCGACGATAGCGGTTTAAGAATCGCACGTCGCACGTAACCTCTTGGTTCTCTGCAGAGTGAAACGGCGCTGGTTACTTACGCTTTCTTGGTCTTCGGCTTCATCTTATTCTTCACGACGGGCTTTTTACCGGGAAGAATTTCGATGGTACCGCCGACCTTTTCGATCGCGGCGCGCGCGCCTTCGGAGACGCGATGAACTTTGAAGCTGTAAGCGCCGGGCAGTTCGGAGTCGCCGATAATCTTAACGACAGACTTGCTACTGGAGATCAGCCCGCGTTCTTCGAGCGTTTCGGGGGAGATAACAGCGCCTTGTTCGAATTTACGAACAACCGTCTTGAGCGCAACGCTTTCGACGACGTCGGCGAAGACTTTGTTATTGAAGCCACGTTTCGGAATACGGCGAGCTAGAGGCAACTGACCGCCTTCGAAGGTCGCAGAGAGCGAGAAACCAGCGCGAGAACCTTGACCGTTAGCGCCACGACCAGCGGTCTTTCCATTACCGGAACCGGGACCACGACCGACGCGATCTTTACGGGTATTCTTACGAACACCTTGATTAACAGTATTGATATCCATTAGAGCTTAACTCCTCGCAAGGCTTCGATTTGTTCTTTGGTACGAAGTTGTTCAAGCGCGTCGATAGTCGCCTTGACCAAGTTGGTGGGATTAGCGCTACCGTAGGACTTGGTAAGAATATCGCTAATACCAGCGGCTTCGCAGACCGCGCGCACAGCGGCGCCAGCGATAACGCCGGTACCGGGACGAGCAGGGATCAACTTAACGCGCGAGGCGCCGAAACGACCTTCGACCGCGTGCGGAATCGTGGAGTCTTGCAGGCAGACAGCGGCGAGCTTGCGCGTGCCGTCTTGAACCGCCTTGCTCACAGCGGGGGGAACTTCATTGGCTTTGCCATAGCCCCAGGCGACCTTGCCTTTGCCGTCGCCGACGACAACCAGAGCGGTGAAACTAAACCGACGACCGCCTTTAACGGTCGCCGCGCAACGACGAATATTCACGACTTTATCGATGATTTCGCCGGATTCTTGATTATTTTCACTGGACATGAGTAGTACTTTATATTCTATTGTTTTGGTGATCTGCAAACAATGGATAAACACGCTAGGCGTTGGCTCAACGGCGTCGCGCCAGATCAAGCCAAGGGTGTAAGTCGTGCTTATTCGGCGTCAGATTTCGCTCCAATATCCAAACCGGCGTCACGAGCCGCGTCGGCCAAAGCGCGAACGCGACCATGATACTTGTACCCCTTACGGTCGAAGGCAACGCTGGTAACGCCAGCGGCCAAAGCGCGTTCGGCAACCAATTTACCGACGATCGACGCGGCTTCGACGTTTCCGCCGTTCTTATTAGAGGAGCGGAAATCTTTTTCGTAGGTGCTCGCGCTAGCAAGCGTTTTACCGGCGAGATCGTCGATCACTTGCGCGCTAATGTGGCGGGAGGAACGGAAGACGCACAGGCGAGCGCGCGTGCTATATCTTTTGACAGCGTTAGAAACTCGGAATTTGCGAGAAGTGCGCTGTTTATTCAAACGAAGTTGTTTTCTCACGGTAATACCACTGAATTTAAAAGTTGTGTTACAGACGAGCGTTCGGCGTCCTAGCGCGAAATTAGGCGCTTAGCAGGGTGAAACCTAGCCGACCGCGACAAGCGTAGGGTAACTATTTCTTACCGGCCGCCTTGCTTTCCTTACGACGAATAACTTCGCCTTCATACTTGATACCTTTACCGAGGTAAGGTTCGGAGGGACGAATGGCGCGAACGTCCGCGGCGAATTGACCGACCAATTGCTTATCGCAACCGGAAACAACGATATGTTGTTGATCGGGACATTTCACTTCGAGACCAGCGGGAATCGTTTTGTGAACTTCGTTTGCGAAACCAACGCGCACTTGCAGGACGTTACCTTGCACCGCGGCGAGATAACCAGTACCGAAGATTTCGAGTTTCTTTTCGTAACCGGTGGCGACGCCGGTGACCATATTTTGAACCAAAGCGCGGGTCAAACCGTGCATTGCGTTGGCAATGCGAGTGTCTTGCAGGCGTTCGACCGTGATAGCACGAGCGACTTCGTCATACTGTAGAGCGACTTCCGGACGGAATTCACGAGACAATTCGCCTTTGGGACCTTTGACATTAAGACCGCGGGCAGACGTCAGTTCGACGGTAACGCCTGCTGGTACGGCAACCGGTTTTTTTCCAATACGTGACATGAATTAATACCTTTGTGTTACTGAAACGTGTAGCTCTTTATCGCAATCATTATTTCAGAATGGCGTTACAGCGACCTCGCAGAGCAATCTGAGAGGTTCATAGCGCCGGACGCGTTTACCGCCCCTCGCCCCTAAAAAAATCACCGCCTACGTAAACCGTTAAACAGGGACTGCTTTTTGTCGGGAATCGGGCGCGTCGTTAACACGCGCGTTTCTTTTGCGGAGAACCGAGCGTTGCACATGCGACGCTCGGTTCAAAACAATAGAGCGTTTAGTCTATTTTATACCAGGAGCGCGGCAGTTCAAGGGGCTGTGAGAAAATTCACGACCCCGAGAGAATCTCTGCGACTTGTGGGAGGCGCGACTGGTTCTGCTTAATCACCAGACTTCGCAGAGAACTTCGCCGCCAACGTTCTTAGCGCGAGCTTCGCGGTCGCTCACGATGCCTTCGTTCGTACTGATGATGCTAATGCCCATGCCGTTGAGAACCGGCTTGAGTTCCTTAGGACCGCAGTAGTAACGGCGACCAGGCTTACTGATCTTGCGAATCGACTGGATGGCTTTTTCGCCACTGGGGCTGTACTTGAGGCTAATGCGAATAGAATTGAAGGGAGAGCCTTCGATAATCTGATAGCCAAAGATATAGCCTTCGCGTTTGAGAACGTCAACGACGCCTTCCTTGAGTTTGGAATAGGGAACGTCGAGCGTTTCTTTTTCGACTTTAATAGCGTTGCGGATACGAGTCAACATATCGGCAATGGGATCGGTCGTCATATTAAATTCTCCTCTCTCACCAACTCGCTTTTGTCACGCCAGGAATGATACCTTGATTGGCCATATTGCGGAAGCAGATACGGCACAGACCAAATTTGCGATAGACGGCGCGGGGACGACCGCAGACCTTGCAACGATTCTCACGACGGACGCTATACTTAGGCGTTCTATTCGCCTTGTTGATTTTTGCTTTGCTAGCCATAATTTCGTGTTCCCTACCGGGTTTAGTGATCGTTATCTGTCTTGAAAGGCATGCCGAATTCGCGAAGCAGTTCGCGCGCTTCGTCGTTGCTTTCCACGTTGGTGACGAAGGTAATATTCATACCTTGACTCTTCGTGTACTTATCCGGGTTCAATTCCGGGAAGACGAGCTGTTCAGCCAACCCGAGGTTGTAGTTCCCATGGCTGTCGAAGCTATTGGGGTTCAGACCGCGGAAGTCGCGCACACGAGGAAGAACGATGGAGATGAGACGATCCATGAACTCGTACATACGCGCGCCGCGCAGAGTGACCTTAGCGCCAATATTCATGCCTTCACGCAGGCGGAAACCGGCGATAGAACGACGCGCTTTGGTAATCACTGGTTTTTGACCGGTGATTTGCGTCAAGACGTCAAGCGCTTCATCCAAGTATTTCTTGTCTTGAATCGCGCTGCCGACGCCCATATTCACGACGATTTTCTCCAGCTTCGGAACGGAGTGAATATTAGTTTTTCCAAGCTTCGTTTTGAGATTGGAAATGATTTGGGTGTTGTATTTTTCAAATAGTCTTGGCGTCATGACTGCTTCCTATTAGCGTGTTTTCTCGTACTTGGGTTCCGGAAGAACGGCGCCACACTTTTTGCAGATACGCACTTTGCTGTGACGAGCTTTCTTACCCTCGGCGACCGTCTCGGTGAATTTGTAGCCAACGCGCGTGGGTTTATTGCAGGACGGGCAGACCAGCATGACCTTGGAGGCAGGAACCGGCATGTTAAGAGAAAGGCGACCGCCTTGCATATTGCGTTGCGAGGGGCGAACGTGTTTCTTGACTTCGTTTACGCCGGAGACCGTTACTTTACTATTTTCTGCGTCGACCTTGGTTACTTGGCCTTGCTTGCCGCGATCTTTACCTTGCAGCACAACAACTTTGTCATTAACTTTAATACGCATCAGACCACCTCGCTCGCCAGGCTGACAATTTTCATGAAACCAAGGTCGCGCAGTTCACGCCCGACCGCGCCAAAGATGCGCGTACCGCGTGGGTTCTTATCTTTATCGACGAGAACTGCCGCGTTGGTGTCGAAACGAATGTAGCTACCGTCTTCGCGACGCGTGGGTTGTTTGGTACGAACGATAACCGCCTTAACGACTTCGCCCTTCTTAATGGCGCTGCCGGGGATTACCGACTTCACGGAACAGACAATAATATCGCCAAGATTAGCGGTTCGACGGTGAGTTCCGCCCAGCACTTTAATGCACTGCAATTCTTTGGCGCCAGTGTTGTCCGCGGATTCCAGTCGAGTTTGCATTTGAATCATGGTACTTACTCGCTTTCTTGCATCATATATTCGAGTTATCGCGAACGCTATGCGTTATGCGATTAGGTCGGCTTAACCGCCGATCTTCTCCGCTTTCTTAACAATACTGACAAGCGTCCAACGCTTCAGCTTCGACTTCGGACGACTTTCTTCAATCTCGACGACGTCGCCGATCGAGGTTTCGTTATTTTCGTCGTGCACGTAGCAGACGGTCCGAGCGTGGCTATATTTGCCATATTTCGGATGCTTTTTGATTCGCGGAATTTCGACTCGTCGAGTCTTCTTCATGGCGTCGGACTTTACGACGCCGACCAATTTCATCTTAGGCATTGTATCCTCGCTTGAGAGCGTCTCCAGGTCGCGACAAAGCGAACTATAAGCGCTATCTATTGCTTAATTTCGTTTTTCAACGGGTTATTGCTCAACTTCATTCTGAATGGTTTTGATTTGAGCGATAATTTTCTTCGCTTTGCCGACTTCGCTAGGAGAATCGAGACGCTCCATACGCGCTTGAACGCGGAGCTTGAAAAGATGCTCGATGGTTTCTTTGAGCAGGCTTTCGCGTTGCTCGTCGCTCATTTCTCTGATTTCTTTGGCTTTCATAGTATCTCTCGCTTGGGGATGGAACGCATTGGTCGCTAAGCGCGCGACCAATGCGATTCTTCCTGGGGGTATGGTACGCTTGCGACGTAGTGTGCTAGTTAGCAAGCGTTACGGCGATCAGATCGATTTACGACGAATGAGTCTGCATTTAACGGGCATTTTATGCGCAAGTCTGTTAAAGCAGAGTTTCGCGGTTTCTTCCGGAACGCCGGCAACTTCGTACATCACGGTGCCGGGATGAACGACAGCGGCCCAATATTCCGGTTCGCCCTTACCTTTACCCATACGAGTTTCCAACGGGATCGAGGTGATCGACTTGTGCGGGAAAATTCTGATGTAGAGTTTTCCTTCCGCGCGAAGGTATTGCTGAGCGGCAATACGGCCTGCTTCAATGGTGGCGGCGGAGATCCAGCCGCCTTCGAGGGTTTGAAGCCCGAAATCGCCGAAGCAAACGGTTTGTCCACGGGTCGCGTTACCTCTTATACGACCTCTTTGGATTTTTCGGTGTTTCACTCTTTTCGGCATTCTGGCCATTGTTATCGTCCTCGTTACTATATTCGCCTTGATTAATCCAAACTTGAATTCCGATGTGACCTTGCGCGATTTTCGCTTCGGTGAAACCGTAGTCGATGTGAGCGCGAAGGGTCGAAAGCGGAATGGAACCGACAGATTGCTTTTCGCAACGCGCCATTTCAGCGCCGCCCAAGCGACCGGAAAGCTGAATCTTAATGCCTTTGGCGCCGCTTTCCATGGCTTTGGACATCGCGTGTTTCATGACGCGACGGAAACTAGCGCGACGAATGAGTTGATCTCCGATATCTTCGGCGACCAGTTGCGCGACCAGCTCGGGGTGTTTCTCTTCGATCGTCTTGATATTAATACGACGACCGGTGAGGTTTTCAAGTTCGGTTTGTAATAGTTCGACACGTTCGCCCTTACGACCGATCAGCAGACCGGGTCGGGAGGTCGTAATGATCACGCGAACTTCGTCGCGCGTTCGTTCGATTTCAATTTTAGCGACGCCGGGGAAGCTGAGTTGTCCCTTTTGGTCGCCGTCGTTTTCACGATGCTTTTTGATGTAGTCGCGGATTTTTTTGTCTTCGACTAGCAGAGAAGAGAATTCTTTTTTGGAAGCATACCATCGGCTCTTCCAACCTTCCATGACGCCAGTACGAAACGCGACAGGGTTTACTTTCTGACCCATACTATACGTATTCCTCGTAGTTTTGGCGGGGTCGCAAACGAAGCCGCCCGATGATCAATTTCGTTATTCAAGAACAACGCTGATGTGACTGGAGCGTATCTTAATGATTCGCGAGGCGCCTCGCGAACCGGCCTTCCAACGACGACGCATGGGTCCGCCGTCTACGCGAACGTCTACGATACGAAGATCTTGGTTCGCGGAGTTACGATCAGCGGCATTCGCCATCGCGCTTTTGAGCGTGTGTTCCAGCATACGAGCGCCGCGGTTAGGGTAGCAACTGAGCAAGGTCATCGCCTCGTCGGCATACTTACCGCGGATCAGGTTAGCGAAAACGCGAACTTTCTGCGCGCTGATCGGCGCATATTTGTAGATCGCGCTGTACGTCGGGGCGACGTATTGTTCTGTTTCATTTTGCATGATGTAACCTATCCGGATTGATTATTTACCCTTACCACCGTGACCGCGGAAGACGCGCGTCAGGGAGAATTCGCCAAGCTTGTGACCGACCATATCTTCGGTGACGAAGACTTTAAGGAAGGCTTTGCCGTTATGGACTAGGAAGGTGTGACCGACGAATTCCGGCACGATTGTGCAAGCGCGCGCCCAAGTCTTAACCGGCTCTTTTTTGCCTTGTTGATTGAGCTTCTCGATTTTCGCGAAAAGTTTTTCATCAACAAACGGGCCTTTTTTCAGTGATCTTGTCATTTCAAGAAGTTTCCGTTCAAAATAATTTGTCTCATGAAGGAACTTGCGTTGCGAGCGCAAGTTCACTTTTCGCTATCAAGAGAGTTTCAACAAGCCGTAACGACGCGACTTACGACGACGAATGATCGCGCGGTTCGAGGGCTTCTTGTGCTTACGTGTGGACGTGCCCTTGGTCGGTTTACCGGTGGGGGAGACCGGATGGCGACCGCCCTTGGTACGACCTTCACCGCCGCCGTGCGGGTGGTCGATCGGGTTCATCGCGGTGCCACGAACGTGGGGGCGACGACCGAGCCAACGCGCGCGACCGGCTTTACCGATCATGATATTCATGTGGTCGCCATTACCGACGACGCCGAGGACGGCGCGGCAGGAGCTGGGCACGCGGCGGATTTCACCGCTGGGCAGAGTGATCTGAGCCCAATCGTTTTCGCGAGCGACCAGAACGGCCTTCGTACCGGCGCTACGGCACATGCAACCGCCACAACCCGGTCGAAGTTCGATATTGTGAATTTCAGAACCGAGCGGAATCTTGCTCAATGGCAGGCAGTTGCCGACGCGAGGTTCCGCGTCTGCGCCGCTATTGACTTTCATACCGACAGTGAGACCTTCCGGCGCGATGATGTAGCGCTTCACGCCGTCTTCGTAGACGATCAGAGCGATACGCGACGTACGGTTAGGATCATATTGAATCGATTGAACCAACCCGATTTCGCCGTCCTTATTACGACGGAAGTCAACCAGGCGGATATGGCGCTTATGACCGCCGCCACGATGACGAACGGTGATAATGCCTTTGTTATTTCGTCCACTACAACGCTTTTTCGGACGAAGCAAGCTTTTCTCGGGCTTTGCGCCCTTGGTGAGTTCAGCGAAATCGCTGACGCTCATGTTTCGCCGACCCGCGTTATTGGGCTTATATCGTCGAATTCCCATTTTATCATCTCGCTTTGTTAAGTTAGTTGTTTCGTTTGGAACGTCGTGGATTAGTACAGGTCAAGTCGGTGTTCTTGATCGAGCGTGACCATCGCCTTTTTCCAAGAGCGCGTGACGCCGACGCCATTGCGAGTTCGACGTTTCTTACCGCCGCGATTTTGAGTATTCACGCGAACGACTTTCACGTCGTAGAGCGTTTCGATTGCGGCTTTGATATCGGTCTTCGAAGCGAGTTTGTGAACTTCAAAGGTGTAGGTGTTCTTCTTTTCCGCCGAGTTATGGAACGCTTTTTCGGTCACGATCGGGCGGATAATGATTTGATACGGCTCAAGCGTGAGCTTGGTATCGGTGACGTCTTTGCATCGAGGCATAGTGATATTCCTTAGTCTCTTGGTTTGTCGTTGAGCCAACGAGGGAGCTTACGCTTAGTTGTTGGCGCGAGATTCGACAAACTTATCCATTGCCTGCTTCGTAACCAGAAGTTGTTTCGGTCGAAGGATTTCGTAAGCGTTGATTTCGCCAACCGGCAGGATGCGCGCGTTTTCGATATTGCGCGCGCTCAGATAAACGGCGCGATCGTAATCGGCAACCACGAGCAGGACGGTCTTTTCGAATTGGAGCTTTTCGATAATCGCGGCGATTTCTTTGGTTTTCGGCGTAGCGATTTCGATCTTATCGATAAGCTTAACGCGATCGTTTTTAATTTTTTCGACCATCGCCATAGAGGTAGCGATTTTGAGCGCTTTTCTGGGAAGGCGATAAGAGAAATCACGCGGGGTTTTCGCGAAGATATGACCGCCGCCACGACGAATACCGCTGCGTTTGTGACCGGCGCGAGCATTACCGGTGCCCTTTTGGCGATACATCTTTTTACGGGAACCGGAGACTTCAGAGCGAGTCTTCGTCTTAGCGGAACCCTGACGCTGATTGGCTTGATACATCACGACAGCGTCATGGAGCAGTTGCTTGCTGACTTTGGAAGCAAGCGCGTCGAGATCAATCGCGTAATCTCCGACTTTTGCGCCGTCTTTATCGTAAATCGGTAAATTAGTCATCTTACTGTCAACTTTATGAAAATTGTGTCTTTATGCGAGCAATCTTGAGGCGAGAGCAGTCGTGTCTTACGCCAAACGCCACGGGTTCTTTTGGGGAGCCGGCAATTTGTTGGTGGGGCGAATCATGACGTAAGCGCCGGTCGGACCGGGCACCGCGCCTCGGATGACAAGCAAGTTATTTTCCGCGTCGACGACGACGACCTTTTGGTTACGAACGGTGCAACGAGCGTTACCGTAGTGACCGGCCATTCTCTTGCCTTTGAGAACGCGGCTAGGATAAGAGCTACAGCCGGTGCCGCCGAGGTGACGGTGGCATTTCTTAACGCCGTGGGTCATGCGTTGACCGCTGAAGTTGTGGCGCTTCATAACGCCGGCGGTACCGCGACCTTTGCTATTAGCAGTCACGTCGACGGCAACCACGTCGTTGAAGACTTCAACGTTCAGAGATTGACCGACTTCCACGCCGTCCACGGCGCCACGGAATTCTCTGATGAAGCGCTTAGGAGCGCAACCGGCTTTTTTACGCGGTTCGGCGGCGCCAAGTTTCGCTTGGCGTTTGCTATCGATATTAGCGACGTGACCGCGTTCGGATCTTTTTGCCAGACGTTCGGGCTTATCTTTGAAACCCAATTGCACCGCTTCGTAGCCGTCCTTGTCAAGTGTTTTCACTTGAAGAACCGCACAAGGTCCCGCTTGAATTACGGTGACAGGGATCACTTTTCCCTGTTCGGTGTATAATTGGCTCATACCGAGTTTTTGTCCAAGTAAACCGATACCCATATTCTAAATTCCTTTGTGTCCTTACAGACAAACGTACGCGTCGCATTGCGGCCCAAATAGAGTGGTGAAGGCCGATACGACTTCTAGTTGGTTCAACGAGCCGCCTTAGCCTTAATTTTGACTTCAACGCCGGCGGGCAGATTGAGCTTATTGAGTTCTTCGATTGTTTTGGCGTTAGCCTTAATGATATCGATCACGCGACGGTGAGTACGGATTTCGTACTGTTGACGCGCTTTTTTGTCAACGTGAGGGCTGGAGAGCACGGTATAGCGTTCGATACGCGTGGGAAGCGGAATCGGTCCGCTCACTTCAGAACCGGTACGTTTGACGGTTTCAACAATTTCCTTAGCGCTTTGATCAAGACTAGCGTGATCATAGGCTTCCATTCTGATACGGATGATTCCGACGCTGGCGCCTGCCATAGTGTCCTCCAAAACCTGGTTGAAAAATATCGACGTTAGGGCGTGTTTCGCTATTTTGCGCTATCTTACGCAAAGCGACTTGCCAAAACAAAGCTCGCTGTTATGCGAACCGATTAGTTGCATGATAATTTATACGGTTGCAGTCGCCGACTAGACAGTCGAACCTTTTAAAGCAGGGACATTTTGTATACAAAAAAGGCTGATTCAGAACTCAACCGAGGAAGCTCGCAGGCCGGCCGTCGGGGCTAAAAAGCGGAGTTGATGCGCGTAGCGGTAAAAAGAATCGCAAGTGGCGCGTATCGACCTTCTTTGTCGTCGGTAATTTGCAACGCTCAGAACATGATAACCCGTTTCAAGATTTCTACAAGGGGCGCAAGAACAATTTTAAAAAGTTTTTTGTCTATTTTTACAAATAGCGTTTTTAACGCCAAATCTCACACTATATACATTACAAGGTAAACACGCAGGAAAGCGCGTGGTCGGTTCGTTCTCCTCGATTTTTAAATGAAAATAAAGAATGCAAAACCGCGAACAAACCGACGCTTTTATACAGGTATCTACTCTTTCAACTCTTTAAGAACGACCTGAAAGAGTTCCTCTGGCTCGACCATACGTCCAGGTCCGGACTCGCCACAACTGAGCCGACCGGATTGCGGACCGACAATAATAGCGCCGTCACAACGTAGTAATTCAACGTTCCTTTGTGTAGCGGGCTTTTGCCACATAACGGAGTTCATCGCCGGCGCGAAGAGAAGCTTGCCTTGAAACGCCAGGATCGTGGCGGACATGAGGTCGTCGGCGAGTCCCTGGGCGCTTTTGGCGATTATGTTAGCGGTCGCGGGAGCAATACAGAAGAGCGAAGCCTGGCGCGCCAGTTCGATGTGAGGATGCACGAGACGTTCGCCCCACATACTGCGCGCGACAGGACGACCGCTGAGCGCTTCAAAGGTTTTCGGCGCGACCAACTCGCAAGCGGCGTCCGTCATGACGACGGTCACGCCGACGTCGGCTTTTCTGAGCAGACTCACGAGGGTCGCTGATTTGTACGCGGCAATACCGCCGCAAACGCCGAGCAGAACCTCATACTTGTTATCGTTCATTATCCGACGTCTTTCTAATCGCTGGCAGAAAGGCGAGTAAAGCGCGCTCACAAGCGCAGGCGACTTCCCCGGGGAAAACGCGGTGGTTAAAGACTCTGACAGGACGCGTCGAAACCAAATTCAACGCGTCCTGCTTGTAGGAAACTCAGACAGACTAGAGCAAATCGCCCCCGTTGGCGCCGAATTGCGAGGTGAGCGTATCGGTGAACTTTTGAGTTTCAACCACTTCGCCGCTCAGATCAAGTCTGATCTTGTCTTCGAGGATCTCCTGAATGACGCATTCGAGTTTGTCTTTTTTCTCGCCGTTCGAATCACGAGACTGCGCCGAGCCCTTGCTGTTACTGTTCATTGCGGCCAGACGCTTTTGAATGAGCGTCGTGAGATGGAAACGACCGCCGACCTTTTCAATGAGTTCTTCTTCTTTGAGTTCTTCGATCATAATTGTAATCCCTATTATAATGAGCGTCGCCAAGTGCGAGCGCCGACATAGCGCACGATTAGTTTAAACTTAAAATGCAAAGACGTCAAGCGTCTTGATGATTTTGGAGAATATCAACGAGTTTCGCGTAGGCGTCGTCAAGGTTGTCATTGAGCACGCGATATCGGTAGAACCCGGCCTGTTGGATTTCCTCTTGAGCCTGCGCGAGACGTTTAGCGAGCTCCTCGGGGGACTCGGTGGCACGACCTTCCAGACGCTTACGCAACTCTTCAATTGAGGGCGGTTCGATAAAGATCGTGATCGCTTCGGGGATCTGCTCTACAATGCTCTTGGCGCCTTTGACGTCAATTTCCAGCAGAACCCATTTACCCTGTTTCACCGCGTCGTCGACGGTTTGTTTGAGCGTGCCATAGAGCGCGCCGCCGGGATAGACCTCGAAGGACTCGAGGAACTCTCCTCGTTCGCGACGTTGCAGGAACTCTTCGCGCGACAGGAACCAATATGCCACGCCGTGGGATTCCCCGGCGCGTGGGCTACGGGTGGTAGCGGAAACGCTAAGTTCCAGAGGGAAATCGCTATTCTCCAGAAGTTTGCGCACCAGCGTGCCTTTACCGACGCCAGAGGGACCGGAAACGACAATGACGCGACCGCGTTGAGAACGTGTACTGGACATGATTCACAGCAACCTATCACAGACGAAACGAGCCGGGTTACTCCACGTTTTGAACCATTTCACGAATACGTTCGACGGTCGCTTTCATTTCAACGACCAAATCGGCGATATCGGGCGAGTTCGCTTTGGAGCCGATCGTATTAGTTTCGCGAAACATCTCTTGGGTGAGGAAATCAAGTTTTTTACCACAAGCGGTTTCACTGGTCATCACGGCTTTGAATTGCGTCAGGTGGGAATAGAGTCGAGAGATTTCCTCGGAGATATCGACCTTATCGGTAAAGATAGCGACTTCACGAATAAGATCTTTGGGGTCGAGCGTAACGCCGGCGCTTTTGAGCGCGTTAGAGACGCGTTCGTACGTCTTTTCGCGGTAGTTTTCGACGACTTTCGGCGCGAGTTCTTTAACACGATCGTTACACTGACGCAGTAGAGCGAGATTTTCGAGGAGATATTTTTCGGTCGAGTCGCCCTCGACGCGTCTCATTTCTCGTAGCGCGTCAAGGGTCTGTTGGACGCAGTTTGCCACGAGCGTCCACAACGCCTCGGGGTCGGTGTTATCCTCGGCGGAATGATCCTGAATCACGCCGGGCAGACGCAGATAGTCGACCATATCGCCCAGGGGAGTCTCGCGCGCCAGGTCGGAAGATTCACGCACGCGACGCGCCACGGCTAGGTATTCCAGGAGCGCCGATTCGTTAATGCAGACGTGCTGGTCGCTGGTCTCACGTTCAAGTTTCACGGTGAGATTAACGGTTCCGCGTGCGATACTGCCACGAATAAGTTCGTCGATTTTAGACTCAAAAGCGGTCAGACCTTCCGGTAGACGAATCGAGGTCTTGAGGTATCGATTATTAACAGATTTCACTTCGGCGGAAACAACATAGCCGAGATCGCGACAGGACGCGGAGCCGAAGCCCGTCATACTCAGTAACATAGGAAACCTTGCGAGAGTAGGAAGCGTAGAGGCGCCTAAAACACGACAAAGTCGCTCGGCACACGAACGACTTTTGAACGTGATAGACGTGAAGTTAAGAACGAGCGAGCGCGGCGCGCGAGCGTCTTATTCGTTGCCTTCTTGCGCGGGTTCCGCGTCGGTAGCGGGCGCTTCTTCCGTGGCGGGGTGTGAGGTCGTGGCGGAGTCGGCGGTCGTAGCGTCGTCACCGGTCGTGGCGTTGTCGCCGGAAAGTTGTGGAGCGGTCGCTACCGCAGCTGGATCGGTAGACGCTTGATCGGCGAGGGAACGCGTAGAGTTGAGGTTCAGGAGGTAACTACCGGCGAAGCAGGTCACGAACCAGATAATGGCGGTCCAAATCGTAATGCGCAGGAAGACGTCGGTGGTTTTGGCGCCGAAAGCGCTATTGCCGCCCATTCCGCCGAAAGCGCCAACAAGGCCGCCGCCCTTACCGCGTTGCAACAGGATAATGAGAATGAGAAACAGGGAGAGCAAGACCAAAAATATGAAGAGCAGGGATTGCAGAATGGCAACAAACATTATATCACGTCCTAGTATAACGAAGGCGTATTGTCGTAAATGTTGTGAGAAATTGCGTTATCGGCGTCACAGGAGGACTGCAACGCCGTAGCGCCACGACGCGTACGCGCGACATACGCGTCGTAAAGGGAGGCGCGACGTCTATGGAGCAACGTCGCGAACAGAACGTAGGTCTTAGCGAACGTTGTTGATGATTTCCATGAAGGCGTCAACTTTCAGGGAAGCGCCGCCGACCAACGCGCCGTCGACGTCAGGCTTGCTGAGGATTTCTTTCGCGTTGCTACCCTTGACGCTGCCGCCGTACTGAATACGAACGACGTCGGCGACCGCTTGACCGTAGCGTTCCGCGAGCCAAGCGCGAACGTCCGCGTGAACTTCTTGAGCTTGGTCGGGAGTAGCGACCTTACCGGTGCCGATAGCCCAAACCGGTTCGTATGCAATGACGACTTTTTTCATATCTTCGGCGCTCACGCCGGAGAGGGAGCCGTCGAGTTGGCGACGATTGACGTCGTTGGTCACGCCAGCTTCGCGTTCTTTGAGCAGTTCGCCAATGCAAAGGATCGGGTTAAGACCGGCAGCGAGCGCGGCGCGAACTTTGAGGTTGATCAGTTCGCTCGATTCGCCGATGATGTGGCGACGTTCGCTGTGACCGAGGATAACGTATTGGCAACCGACGTCGGTGAGCATCGCCATTTCCAGTTCACCGGTGAAGGCGCCCGCTTTTTCGAAGTAGGCGTTTTGAGCGCCGACCGCGACGTTGGAACCCTTAAGGATATCACATACCGGTTGCACATAGAGGCTGGGGGGGCACACCGCGATATCAACTTCCGAAACGCCGGCGGCCGCGTCTTTGAGACCTTGAGCCAAGTCTTTGGCGGATTGGAGTTTCAGGTTCATTTTCCAGTTGCCGGCAATCAGTAGACGTCTCATTTAAATCCTCGTAAAAGTATGTCGTCTAAGTAAACATGTCCGCGCGACGCGTGGACGTCAACAGTCTAAAGCGCTGTCGAAAGATACATGATACACTCACGGCGTCAAAAAACAAGGGGGGCGCCGTGTGGAAAGGTGAAAGAGGCTAAACACAAACGGAACCGAGCGCCGTGGCGTGGTTCCGTTTGAGGATTCTAGGAGAAATTAGACCGTTACGCGTACGTTACGCTAAGACTAGTCTTGCGCGTCTTCAAGGAGGATTTCACGAATCGCGTCCATTTCCTCGTCGGTAACGCCTGCGGACTTCAGATAGGCTACGAATTTTTGACCGTAGGTTTCACCTTCGAATTCATCGAGCTTTTTGAGCAAACCTTGGAAGCCGTCCTGACCGATACGACGACTACCGATCGCGGAGAAGCTCGTCATTTCGTAATCGAAGAACATATCGCTATCGCTGACGCCGAGCACGGATTTCAGAGCGATAAGGGTCGTGCCGGTACGGTCCGCGCCGGCGACGCAGTGGATATAGATCGGGTAAGATTCACGTTGCGCAAAGACATGGAACATATTGCGGAACAGTTCTTTATTGCGATCGTTAAAGATAGCGCCGTAGTAGTTAATGGGGAAATTAATCCACTTGACGTTTTCACGTCCCAGCGGGGAGTAGTAGTTTTCGTCATTATCCCATTCGCCGGGGCCACGCAGTTCCAGATCCGTTTGAATGCCCATAAGATTGAGCATAATATCCTTTCCCTCCGCGGTAAGTTCGAACACGCGTCCTCCGTCGTTGTGCGGTTCCATTTCCGAACCGCGAAAGACCAGACCCTGCTTCATACGCTTGCCATTAGCGGCTTTCCAACCGCCGGCGTCACGAACGTTGGTGATCGAAGGAACGTTGAACCAGCGTGGCAGGTCGAACGCGGTTTTAAAGGAGGCAACGTCGGAAACCGTTTGGGCGTCGCCTGACGTCGCCGTGACGCGCCAGTAGTAAGTCGTACCGATATTGAGGTTATAGATTTCGACTTCTTTTTGATCGCCGCAATCTTTGCAGCAGACGATCGCGTCGAACTCCGGAGAGGCTGAGACTTCTAGTTTATAGGCGGCGTCAGCGTCGACGCCATTCCATTTGAACGTCACAGGCTTGGGTTGTGAACAATCTTTCTTATCGCCTTTGAGTTCGACGGGGCGATAGCTGAGATCCCAGTCGCGCGCTTCGGGAGACTTGTATTTAGCGACTTCATCGGGGGTAAGGGAGCGTTCTTCGCCATTGATCGGCGCGAGCAGTTCGGGTCGGTCGGCGGCGTAACACACAGCGCTGGCCAGAGCGCTCAGCAACGCGGCAACGCAAAGCGTCAAGGATTTTTTCATTATAAATCTCCAAAATAGAAAGAGGAACGGTGTAAAAATACACGTGAGTAAAAGGCGGCGCTTGAAAACGGGCGGGAAACGCTTTATTTAGAGGAGCGTTCGATTTTCACACGAACGTCGCCGCTATTTTGAGCGAGGTTACGACTGGGAGCATTAACCTTCATCCAGAGAATGGCGTCGTATTCCGCGGTAAAGACGACGCTTGGCGAGTCGAAGTCGAGGGGGTCGAGCAAGGCGTCGAGCATGAGGTTATTGAGTCGCTTCGGTTGAGTCGGGGCTTGAGCGCGACGTGAACGCGAGACGGAACCATTGGACTGTTCCGAATCCTCATTAGTCGCGCGGGACGGCGTCGTCATAGCGGAGGAGTAAAAATCCTCGAAGGTCTGCTCTTGTGGCGCGGGCAGCGTGGCGAAGCATAGTCGTCCGAGGGGATGGTTATCGTAGTAAAAGAAGGTGGCGCCGGGCGCCTCAAAGGGCATGGCGCGCGAAGCTTGTTCGACGTAGAAGTCGTAACGACCGGAAGCGGTAAGACGATAGGTCGCTCCGGCATGGAGCGTCACACCGGAATTCTGCCAGCCACGGTTCGCCTGACAAGAGGCGACTTCTACGTTGGCGGACGTGTTCTCGGTGGGCGCGAGCGGCTCAAAAGCCAGGGCGCTGGCGGTGAAATCATAGCCGTAATCGAGCGTAGCGAGGTAGGCGCTCCACTGGAACTCAAGGCGTCCCCAGCGCGAGCCGATCGCGTCGATAAAGAGCTGATTCGGATGCGGTTCAAGCGCCCAGTAGGGCATGGTTTCAGCGATCGCGCGATAATCTTCGGTATTCAGAAGAAAGGCGACAAGCGCCCAGGACCAGGAGTAGGCGGAGACGTCGGCAAAATTTTTGGGTTGGAAGTTAAGGATCTCGCGAAGCGTCGGGGTTTGACCGGCGCGCACAAGTTCACGGATCTGACGAAGCCGCGCAAAACCGGGCGTGAGTTTTTCCTCTTGGGGGAATTGTGCTAATTGCAAATTCTTGTGTTCACCGTTCCAGACGTGCGCGGCGACGTAATCGGCCATGCCTTCGGAGAACCATTGCGGATTAAGGTCGCCGAAGAGTTCGTGCATAATGGTGTGGGTCAGCTCGTGCAGTAGGAGAAAGCGCGTGTAGTAATTCTCGGTCTGCAGATTCGCAAAGATACGATCGCCGAGGGAGTAGCCGTGCAGAAAGTCGGGCGGACCGTCAAGCGCGCCGAGCGTGACGAATTTCTGATAGTCGTGAATGAGGAACGCCTCCACACGCAACGTCGGCAGGCGCTCGAGCGTCAGGTCGAAGAATTCGAGAATTTTTGGGATTGCGGCGTTGAGCGCTTCGGGAATCTGCAGTAGTTCGTCGTCGAGATCGACGTCGGAGTAGAAGCAGACGCGACCGATTTCAATACGCGCAATACCGAGTCGTTCCAATTGTTTAAGGTCAATCGGCTTGAAATCGGGCCAATTTTCGCGTCGTTTACGCGCTTGATCCAAGACGTCCTGTCGCAATTTAGGCGCCTGCTGAGCGTCGAACCAGGCGTTGACGTCTGTGGACGCTTGCGCCGAGCGCGTCGTGGACGTCGAATCCTGTGACTGCGCGCTCCCGGGGGCGCAAACATGCAGGAACAGACAAAGAGTCGCCAGAGCGCTCAAGGGTAAGAATCGCGCCAAGTTGAGGCGGAGAAGTCGTGACATACCGTAACGCTGATGTTTCATGGCGGCGTCTTATGAAGGTTTCGCAACGTCCAGTGGCGCCGCGGTGGAGAGGAACGCTATTGCGTTTGGATCGTTCTATTTGAAAGGGGATTTTACGCGCACAAGACGTTAAAATCCAGCGCCTTTTTGTAAAAAGCGCGGAATTTCTGGGAAAAGAACGGGCGGCTACCCTACTCGCGCCCTCGGCGCTACTGGCGATATTCCCTCTTGCGTGATTTGTGAAATATCTGTAGCGTTGCGACGAATAAGCGCTTTCGTTCGACGTTAGAAGCGTTGCGCACAGGGACAGAACCGTCTGCGCACGCGGCGTCAACGCGCGCCGACGCACGCAGTTCAAGGAGGACTTCACGTGCGTGTGACGCGGCGCTTACGAAGGAACAACAGCGCCTTGTCAGCGATAAGGATTGGAATATGACAATTGCCAGAGGTCAACGCGCGCACAATGACCAAACGTGCGGTCGGTTCACGCAAGCGCAAACGGCTGTCTTCGCGCTCATGCTTGCGTGCATACCACTGGGAACATTATGTGGCTGCGCCTCAACGAACGGAACTGCAACGGCGCGCAACGCGCAGGGCGTGGAATATTTCTCCTCCGGTCAATATGACGAGGCAATCACGCTTTTTCAAGATTCTCTCGACGACAATCCCAACTCTGCGGAGACCTACTATAATCTCGGTTCCGCTTACCAGCGCAAAGCCATGGAGACCGGCGACGCCAAACTTTTAGCGCAGGCAGAAGACGCCTACTGGACCGCATTGGAACTATCGCCCGCGCCGGAAACTATCGTATGCTGTTACCGTGGAATCGCGACCTCCGCAATGGCGCAAGGCGAGGCAAACGAGGCGTTGCAAATTCTGGAAGAATGGAGGGATCGCAATCCGAATTCGATCGAGCCGAAGTTAGAAATCGCCTATCTTCTGGAGGCGCAAGATCGTGACGACGACGCCTATGCCATTCTCAAAGACGTCGCGGAGGAAGCGCCGGACGACTATCGTGCGTTTTACAAAATGGGCGCGCTGTCCGAACGTGCGGGCGACCTGTCAGACGCGGTGGAAAACGCCAGTATTGCCAAACGTTTGAACCCCAACGACGCAACCGTGGCGCAACGCGCCAACCTTTTGGAAGCGCAATACGCCGCGCAACAGCGCAAGAGTCAATCTGAGAAACATTCGGAGGAAACGCTCTCGGAAAGCGCCGTCATCGCTGACGCCACCGCCACGCAGACCGCGCGCGTGCCCTCCACCTCCGCACAAACCGAACAGCCGCTCAACCAAGATCCGCCGGTGGAAATGGTACTGCCGACCGACGAGACAGAGCAAAACGAAACTCCGATTCAGAACCAGGGCGCCCAGTCGACGCAACTGGGCTTTAGCGAACCGATCGCTTTTTCTAGTCAGGAGGCGTCCGCGAGAATAACGTCGACGCAAAGAGAACGCCAAGCGGTACAGCGCGGCGCTGTCTTGCAGAGCGACAATGACGTCAAATGGATCGTCAATCAAGAGGCGATGAAGCAAACCGGTACGATCGCACAAACCTCCGCGACGATTCCCTCAAGCGACAGTAGCGCCACGGGCGTTAATCAACCGGTCTTTACCGCGCCGGACGTCGCGACCACGACAGGCGTTACAGTCGCGGCCGCCGCAACCGCGTCAAACGCGACGACGACCACAAGCGCAGAAACTGCGAACCTCGCTCAAGCGCAAGAGGCGCCAAGCGCGCCCGCTACGTCGTTAAGTCAGTCCAAGGCCAAGACGACGAGAATGATACGCGCGCGACCGAGTTTGCACACCGGTCCGCCCAATATTCAGGCTGGAAACTTCTTCTAAAACACGACGGCGGCTAGAGATCTTAATTTCGCAATATTGCTATTGTGTCTTTTTAAAAAAAAGACTAGTTTAATTAGCGTCTTGTGACGCCGTTTACGCGTCATGTGTCCGAAATAACCATCAGTACAGGAGTTAGTATCGTGTTCGACGATTCAGCGCCTACCATTTTGAACTTTACGCGCCAGACCACGGATTTACGTCATGTGGACGTTCAAGCGGCGACGTGTCGTCGACTCTTTCCAAGCGATATTAATAACTCTATCATGGCGATCGAAAACGCCTCATTTGAGTATCCCTGGATTCGCGAGGACTTCGAATACTGCCTTAAGTACGACCGGTGCGAGGGGCTACTAGCGGAATACAACGACCAGCCGGTCGGATACATGATCTATGAGATGCGCCGACGCGCCGTGAATTTACTCACCTACGCCGTGGCGCCTCATGTGCGTCGTCGTGGCTTGGCTACGATCATGTTTCATCGTCTTTTCGACAAAATCGACGCGCAACGTCCGGAAGTCGTGTGCATTGTACGCGAAAGCAACGTTGAGGCGCAGCAGTTTCTCAATTCACTGGGATTTGAAACCCTATGGGTCGCGCGTGGATTCTACAGCGAAACGCTCGAAGACGCATACCGCATGACCTATCGTCCGAACCTACCGGCGCTCATGGCTAGTCGTATGCGTCGAATCGCTTAACGCGTAAACGTCAGAATAAACGATTAAATCAACGCGAAACGTCAAGGGAGTAATACCTTGACTTTTTTTTTATTCTTTGAAACCCAACGCGTGGTTTAAGAGGCGTTCGCGCCATAAATGGCACAAGCGTCAAGAGGTTTTATCGCAACGAGTCGTTCAGTTCTGCACACGAGGCGTAAAACAACTTGACTTAGCCGTCGAGTCTGAGGATAATAAGGGGCACAAGAGTGGCGCTTACTTCATCACCCTGGATAGAGAGCGAGTGAACAACATGAAACATCAACTTCCTCACAGACTAGTCGTCGTTACGACGCTCATGACGCTGGGCGCGACGGCTATGCTCCTTGCGAACATTACGAAGACCTCGCGCGTTCAAGGGGCTGAACCGCAGGATAAGATCGAGGTTGTCTCGTACTACTTCGGTAATTACCACTTAGACAAACGCAACGAGGCGCGCCTCGGCAAAGGCTGGACAGAATGGAAGCTCAGTAAAGAGGCGAAGCCGCGCTTTGAGGGGCATCAACAGCCTAAGGTTCCGCTTTGGGGCTACACAGACGAAGCGAATCCCAAGGACATGGCGCAAAAGATCGACGCAGCCGCGGAATATGGCGTCGACGTTTTCCTATTCGACTGGTACTACTACGACGACGGACCCTTCCTTGAACGTACGATCGACGACGGGTTCCTTCACGCTCCCAATCGCGACAAGATCAAATTCGCGCTCATGTGGGCCAACCACGACTGGGTCGAAATCTTCCCGAAACACAAAGATATCCCAAGCGCGTTGATTTACCCAGGAAAGGTCACGCCAGAAACTTTTGACAAGATTTGCGACCTGGTCATTGAACAGTATTTCAAACAGGATAATTACTGGAAAATCAACGGCGCGCCATACTTCTCTGTCTACGAACTCACCAAGTTTTGTGAAAGCTTTGGTTCCTACGAAGCGACGCGTCAGGCGATCAATCGTTTCCGCGAAAAGACCAAAGCGGCCGGATTCCCCGACTTGCATATTAACGCGGTCTACTGGGGACGTCCGAATATTCCGGGAGAACAAACGGTCGACGATCCCGTTAAATTCATCGAAGGACTAGGTTTTGACTCGGTGACCTCTTACGTTTGGATCCATCACGTGCCGCTCAACGAGCGTGAAACCGACTTCAACTGGGTGCGCGATGAATACTTCAAGCATTGGGACAGAGCTCGCGCTAGCTTTTCGATTCCCTACATTCCGAACGTCTCCATGGGTTGGGACTCAAGTCCGCGCGCGTGTCAAGACGATCCGTTCGGGAATTTCGGATACCCCTTCACCAATATCATTAGCAACAATACGCCAGAGAATTTCAAGACGGCTCTACAAATGGCAAAGGATAAAATCCTCGCCGACCCCGACGCTCCAAGAATTCTCAATATTAACTGCTGGAACGAATGGACCGAAGGCAGTTACCTCGAGCCCGACACAATCAATGGATACAAGTACCTCGAGGCGGTTCGCGACGTCCTAAAAGACTGACGCGCGCCTCCCCCGTGTCACGATAACCACGCGGCGTTCTGACGATTAACCTCCTCAGTGCGCCGCGCTTGCGTTTAGCTAACCCCAGAGGAGTGACATATTCAGGGTTGTTTTCTATTCGCGAGGTAGGTTTTATCTCTTAACACAGTTCGCTATTCTTTTCAAAACTGTATCAAAACACAACGCAAAAAGTTTGTCGACGACGTGGTTTCTTTCTTGCTTTTTATAGAAAAAACGTGCTTTTATGCTTAGAATAGACTCTTTGACCTTGCCAAGAAGTTTAATTAATATATTATAGAAGAGAGTCGGTGGGCGTCGTGCGCCGCTATCGACTGATTCGCATTATAAGAGCGCGCGCGTAGTAGAAAGTTTAAAAATGAACGTGATTCTCACGAGCGAGTTATTGCAGCGACTTTGCCTCTTGGGGCAGGAGTCCACGACCACTACGCCCGCTGGAAGCGGTCCTTGGAATGCGGTCGTTATGATTTTCGTCATACTGATCGGGCTATTCTTACTGATCATTCTTCCGAATCGTTCACGCGAGAAGCAGGCGAAAAAGCTCCTCGATTCCCTTAAGGTCAATGACAAAGTTCTCACGACCGGCGGAATTATTGGCGAGGTCTATTCGATCAAACGCGACGAGGGCGAGGTCGTCTTGCGCGTGGACGACAATGTCAAGATTCGTTTCGCCATTAGCGCTATCTACTTTGTTTTCAACAAAGAAGCGGCGGAACAAGCGTCCAAAGAGACAAAGAATAAAAAGTCGTAACATTACGCCTGGCGTCGGTTACGACCTGCTCTTTTAAGCATATATCAACCGTAGCGTTTTTCCGTGATAAAAACGTGAAGTTCGTTAGAGCAGTGCGAAGTGGGAACGCGTGCGCGTGTTCTCCTCGCTTGCTGAAACCTAGATTATACACTAACCTAACACAATGACCAGCGATAAAAACATTCTCAAACCTTGGGTCATCGCGCTTGTTACGCTCATAGCGCTTATGACAAGCGCTTGTGTAGCGACGCTACGCGCTCAAGAGGAACCGTCTTCTCAACCGGCAATCGAGTCGCAAACGACGGTCGACGACGCCGAAGCCGCGACCGACGAACCCACCGAAGCCGCGACTGACGAACCCGCCGAAGCCGCGACTGACGTAGCGGAACAATCCGAGGAAGCTACGACCGACGCCGAAGCGTCTGAAGTTACCACAGAGGCGACGCCTGTGCAGGTTGAACCCGTCGCCAACAAAAACACTAAGGCTCGTCTTATCCTGATCGTTTTGATCGTTGTCATAATCGCGGTGTGCATTTTCATCTCTTCCGCGTGTGTTAATATCTTCAAAATGCCCGAAAATCGTTTCGCGTATTTTGTCATCGCTTTCTGCCTCCTTGTCGGTCTGATCTCAACGCTCACCGGTCTGAAGAACAATAGAGTTAATCTTGGTATTGACCTGCGCGGCGGTTCGATTCTGGTCTACTCCGTTTCACCCAGCGCCGGTTCAAATCACGACACGGTTACCAACGACGATATGAACGAGCTCAAAAACGCGATTATGCGTCGTATCAATCCTTCCGGCGTACGCGAAATTTCTATTCAAGAGCTCGGCGCCAATACTGAAATCAAGATCACGATTCCAGAAGCAGACGATACCGAAGTCGCGCGTCTGGAACGTGTTGTAAACGACACCGGTCAATTGAAATTCCGCATTCTCGCCTCGCGCAACTCCACCGACGAAGACGAAAAGTCCTTGATCACACTGGCGGATCGTCCGGAATTTGCGAACGAACAGACCCTGACTCTCGACGAAGCCTCCTTGCGTGAAGGCATTGTCATCGGCGGCGAATGGCTGCCGGTCGACCCCACGCAAGAGGACGCGATTCAACCCGGCGTCGTCTTCCGTGAAACCCAATACATTCCGCGTGAAGACGAAACCGAAACGCCGCGCTACGACGTCCTGGTTCTAACTCTCGATGACAGCTTCAGCGTCAATGGCGATCACATCCAATACGTCCAAGAGAGCGTTGGTCAAATGGGCGAGCCGGAAGTGGTTTTCACCATGCATCCCGACGGCGCGAAGCACATGCAACGACTCACCGACCGCTATAAGGCTCATGAAGGTCGCGACCGTGGTCGTCAGCTCGGCGTCGTCTTCAACAACCGCCTCTTCAGCGCGCCTAATATTAAGAGCACGATCTCTGATCGCGGTTCAATCACCTTCGGCAACGACCTTTCTGCGGAATCCAGAGAACGTATTAAGGGCGAAGTGCGCGACCTCATTACGGTTATGCACGCGGGCGTCCTGCCGGCGGAACTGTCTAAGAAGCCGGTCACCAAAATGATCACCGGTCCGACCCTCGGCGCCGACACGATCAAAAAGGGTACCAACGCCATTCTCTGGGGCGGCGTCATCGTTCTACTGTTCATTATCGTCTACTATGGCTTTGGCGGTTTCGTCGCGGCTTTCGCCGTACTCCTGAACCTCCTGCTCATTATGACGGCAATGATCGGTATGCACGCGGCCTTTACCCTCCCGGGTCTGGCCGGTCTGGTCTTGACCGTCGGTATGGCGGTCGACGCGAACGTTCTTATCTTCGAACGTATTCGTGAAGAACTCAATGGCGGCGCAACGCTGCGCATGGCCGTTAAGAACGGTTATCAGCGCGCATTCACCGCGATTTTCGACTCCAATATTACGACCATGCTGACCGCATGGATCCTCTACCTGGTCGGTTCCGAACAGATTAAGAGCTTTGCAGTCACCCTCTTCCTCGGCGTCTGCTTCAGTATGTTGACCGCGACTTACATCTGCCGCGTCATCTTCCAATCTTTCGAAAGAAAGGGCTGGATCTCCAACCGTTGCGTCTCCCCGCTGCTGCCGGTTATTAAGCCGCTGGGTCGTCCGAATTGGAACTTCTTTGCTTTGGCGAAGAAGACCTATATCGTCTCCGTAGCGATTATTATCGTCGGTCTGATCGCCGTTGCCGTTCGTGGCAAGGGCGTCTTTGACGTTGACTTCGTCGGCGGCGTGGAAATCCAAATGGTTCTCACAGAACCGACTGATATTGCCGACATTCGTTCCGGTCTGGAACCGCTCGCGAAAGCAAACAAGACCGACCTTGCCATTAGCGAACTGCAACTGGCGAAAGATCGTTTCGGCAATGACGTTGAGCCGCATAGTTGCTATACGGTTAGCGTGTCCTGCCCGGTGGACAAAGACGCCGACGTCTTCCAAAAGGAAGTGGAACAACAGTTGAAGGAACATTTCGCGGATCGTCTGCGCCACTACACGCTCGATTATACCGTTGGCGAAACGACTACCGTTACGCCGACCGGTTCCACAACCGAAGTTGTGCAAACCCCTGTTACGCTTAACGTTAATCCCGCGCTGAGCTACGAAGTTATCGACGGTTACTTCGCCGACGCGCTCGAAGGCTCCGAATTGCGCTACCAAGTCACGAACGAAGCCTACGAAGCTGGTTCCGACGAACCCGCTAACGAATGGACCGTCCTGTTCAATACCGATAATGCTGACGAAGTCGCCGCCGTCGCGCAAAAGGCGCAAGACGCCGTCAACGAAGAATCCGCGTTTGAAGCGTCCAATACGATCGGATCATCCGTCGCTAGTTACGCGCGTACGCAAGGCGCAATGGCGATCTTCGGAAGCTTGTGCTGCATTATCGCGTACCTGTGGTTCCGCTTCAAGCGCGCGGTCTACGGTCTGTCCGCAGTCGTCGGTCTGATCCACGACGTATGCTTTACCCTCGGACTCATTGGTCTGAGCTACTGGCTCGCCGGTCCGCTGAGCTTCCTGGGTATTACGCAGTTCAAGATCGGTCTGGCTACTGTCGCCGCGTTCCTCACGCTGGTCGGTTACTCCTTGAACGACACGATCGTTCTTTTCGACCGTATCCGCGAAATCCGCGGGCGTACCGAAGCGCTCACGCCGGAACTCATCAACCGCGCGACGAATCAGACCTTCAGCCGTACCATGCTCACGTCCTTGACGACTCTCTTCTCCGTTGTCATTCTCTACTGCTTCGGCGGCGCTGGTATCCACACCTTTGCCTTTGCAATGGTCATCGGCGTCATCGTCGGTACCTACAGCTCGATCTTCATCTGCGCGCCCTTCCTCTACTGGTTGCTGACTAAGCAGAAGTCGAAGACCCCGTCGAACAAAACGGCGCGATAAGTCTGAATGGTCTCATCGGTAAGACGCGCGTTCATACGTAGCGTTAGCTACTGAAAATTAGGACGAAACGTAGATTTGCGTTTCGTCCTTTTTTATAATATTCAAATGCGTGCCCCCTGCGCTTCGCTACTGTCGTCTAAGAGAATCCAAGCTTTAATTATAAGGATCCACATGTTAGTTAAATCACTATCACGATTACTGTTACTCACCGGCGTCTTCCTGACGTTATATCTCACGCAAGTCTTCGCCGTCGAGCCAAAGATCGGCGAGGATAAGGTTGATAATCTCTACCTAGCGCGCGTGGTTCTTCCGCTCGACAACCAGTCGAGTCTCAAACTCGTTGAGCCGACGCACGTTGGCGGTTATGGTCTTGGCAGTGTTCCCAAAGACGGCGCGTCCTACTGTGAGGTTTCGCAAGACGACGTCGGTCGCGGCGCTGGCGTCTCCTATGCCTACACGCTCAATCAAGAGCGCGTTCAACCCTTTGTGGCAAGCGGTTGGAGTATGGCGGAAGAGATCGACGGCTCGCCCGACGCCAGCTACTCCCTCTACGTCGATATCATCTACGAGGACGGAACCGCGCTTTGGGGGCAAACGCGCGCGTTTTCGACGCAGCTAAACAAATGGAACAGAGCCAGACTACTCATTGTTCCAGACAAGCCGGTCAAGTCCTTGACCTGCTACGGACTACTGCGCAATCGTCCTGGTAAGGTCTACTTTAAAGATTTCAAATTGGAGGAATACCACTACCCGAACCAGGTAGTGAATTTCGACGCTACCCCGATACAGGTCGTACAGCCGGCGAACGATTGCGCTCAATTACTCATTCGTGACGTCGTGAACGGCGAGGAATATTACGGTCTGGACGTCGACTGGGGCGACGCCTCACAAACCGCGCAATATAATGGGGTTGCATTGCAGGTGGAAAGTCTACCCGAGGGAGAAACCGCGATTAAACTGCAGAACCAAACCAATGAGGATCGCGTCCTATCGGTCGTTTACACGCGCGCGCTCCCGGAAGCGCCTTTGGGCGACGCGTGGTTATGGTACGACGACGCGCGCCGCTTCCGCGTGACTACCGGCGAGGAATACAGTATCACGCGTAGCTTTGCGGAAGTGGGCGGCGGTAAACTGGCGCGTTATCCCTTCGCGGTTGTCGCTCAGGCGCAAAAGCTCAGCGACGACCTCGACGTAAAAGACTACCTGGTCAAAAAGTCCATTGCGCTCGCGGTCAATCCGGACTTTCCGACTTTCGTGCGACTGCAATACAACAGCGCGCTGAAGGAACTCTACGCCTCTTTTGACATAGCTCTCACGCCAGAGCGCCCCTGTGCCGAATTGCGTCTGAGAGAAATCGCCATCGAATCGAGTGAGGAAACGCCCGAGCTCTTCCAGTTCGGAGCCAATCCCTTCCGTGCGACCCTCAACCTCTATAGAACGTTGTACCCGGAGGCGTTTAAAGTGAGAGTCGCAAAACAGGGCGCGTGGATGGCGTTCGCGAAAATCTCAAAGGTTGAGAATTGGGAAGATTTCGGGTTCCAATTCAAAGAGGGTATCGACGAAACTCAGTTCGACGACAAGATCGGCGTCACCTCCTTCCGTTACACCGAACCTATGACATGGTGGCAGCAGATCCCAAAGTCGGAAACCTCGTCGAAAACAAGACTTGGCGCGCTACAGACCGCGCGTGAAATTGCATTGGAAAATAAACGTCGCGAAAATGGCAAGCCGGCCTATATGGTCGAGGAAGCGCAGTCGCTCCTAACGACCGGGTACCGCTCCGCTGACGGGGAGTTCGTCGGAAGACTACTAGACACGCCCTGGTGCGACGGCGTCGTATGGAGCATGAACGACGCGCCGGGTCTGGCAGCGCTCGCGCGCGAGGGCAAGCTAACGGACGAGTCAAACGCCGAGTTGGTCAAAGCCGGCGTGCCGCTGGTAACCGGATTCGAAACGAAGTGGAATGAGCAGATCGCCAATGAATTGTACGGACCGATTCCCGAAAAGACGCCCAATCCAACGACTTACCAAGAGGCGTCGGAGCTTCAAACTAAGCCGGGCGTCGACGGGGAATATATCGACTCCAGCGAGGGTTACGTCACGGACGTGCTTGACTATCGTCGCGCGCACTTCGCCGGTATGACTACGCCGCTGGTTTATGATTCATTGCAGAAACGTCCGGCGATCTTCCGCGGATTAATCGCATACGAATACGCGCGCAAGATATCCGAGGACGTGCACGCGCGAGGTAAACTCGCTATGGCTAACGCCACGCCGAGCGGATGCTTCTGGCTTGTGCCGGTTCTCGACGTCTTGGGCACGGAAACGAACTGGAACTGGGCAGACGCATGGCGTCCCATGCCGGACGATGAGTTGCTATATCGTCGTATTCTCTGTGTCGGCAAGCCCTTTTGCTTCCTTATGAACACAGACTTTGAGAAGTTTCCACACGAACTCACGGAACGTTACATGCGCCGTTCCCTCGCCTACGGGTTCCTTCCGAGCTTCTTCAGCGCCGACGCGTCCACGCGCCATTACTTCGACAATCCGGAACTTTACAATCGTGACCGCGACCTGTTTGTGAAGTACATGCCAATCGTCAAGGCGGTCGCGGAAGCGGGATGGGAGCCGATTACTGAGGCGTCGACGTCAAGTGAAACTCTGTACGTCGAACGATTTGGCGCCATGCCGGACGCGACCGTACGCTCCAATGCGCTTGCCAAAGACGCCACGATCTACCTGACGCTCTTTAACGATTCCGACCAGGATCAGGACTTCGTCGTCACGCTGAGCCCGAAATTGACCGAGTATCTTCTCTCCACCGGCAGAACGGTACGCGAACTGGTCACTGCAAAGGAACTTTCCGTAGACATAAGCGAAAAGAACGCGCGCATTACCGGTACGATACCCGCACAAGAGACGCGCGTCTTTTCAATCCTTCCGCCCGAGAAATAATCGCGTGGATAAACTAACGCAAGTAGACGAAGGTCAACCTCATTCCTGCACAGGACCGGCCTGTAAATCCGCTCGATTCAGCAGATAGAAGTCGTCATGCTGGTAATCACGAAACTGGGGTTTCGCAATGTGAGAATGCATGTCGTGACCGGTCGTCTCACGCCAGCGTTGCCAATCTAATTCAATCGCCCCTTGTGAAGCGTTGTAAACGAAACGTTTATCGCCGTTTTCATAGGGGCGATTCTCATTTTCCGGTTCTATCCAGTAGACGTTCTGATCCACATGGTATTCGCCAATGCGATTGTGCCACGACTTAAAGAAGAATTGCGCCGTATCGTAAAAAACGTTCTCACGGATCGTAATATCGACCGTTTTAGCGAGTAACTGATACCCGAGGATCGGCGTGGCGATCTTATTGGGACGCTGTTGATGACTCCATTCTCTGCCCGATTCAATACATAGATTTCTTTCAAAGACAAGGTTTTCCACCGTCGTCTCGGGATGATCGAACCAAATCTCGAACGACTGTTCACAGCGCCACATTACGCAGTCGCGTATGAACAGATTACGTACGCTCGTCTTGGCTGGTCCCTGGGTAGTCGTCGCCACGTCGTAGACACGCGTAAAGCGGCAACGTTCGACGGTACAATCCTTGGCGCCGTTCCAGAATTCCACGCCGTTGCCAAAGCGCACGCGACGTCCAGCGCCGCCCTGACTGGCAAGATCACCGCCGCCGATCCAATCGAAGAAGCAATTTCTAATCACAACGCGTTCGCCATTTTGAATCGAGACGCCATGTGCGGCGGTGTGCGTAAGCGCTAGATTTTCGAGAATGACGTCATGACCGTTGATGAGACAGCAATGTTCGCGCAAGGGCGCTTCGATTGATACGTATTGTTCGCTCGGGTTGGCTTCACTATAGAGATAGAGCGATTTGGTACGCAGATCGAACCAGAAATCGCCCTGCTGATGCAAATCGTCGCGAGTCCAGCGTTTGAAACCGGGGCGCTCGGCGTGGCTCCAGGTTGGCGCAAAGACTTTGACCGCAGGGTTTACAATCTCCTCGGACGCTTGAAAGGCTGAGTTATTCTCCGTGAAGACAAGATTGCCGACGTCAGCGGTCAGACCGCTACTGTGGAGTTTGAGTTCGCGCGCCTGCAGGGGAATGAAATCGAACGTCACGCCGCTGGGCAAATTCGCGCCCAGAAAGAAAGTGAGGCGACCGTCTTCGGCGTCGACCTTGGTGTGAAAGACCAGATCATAGGTCTGCCATTGCGTTGTAATCGTCTCAGGAGCCTGGAGCGTATCGGCGTAGGAACTCCAGGGCGCGCCGGTCATAATAACCCTCGCAACGTCCGAACCTAATGTGAACTCTGAACTGGCGCGCGCACGAAAGCGTAGCGCGATATATCGATCGGCGCGCACCGGAAAGCTCTGCACAGTGACCTGTAAGTGAGAACCGCTTTCCCCGGCGTTGGCACAGTCGACACGATATCCAACCTCTTGGTCATATTCGTCAAATCGTTGTTGCACACAAGTTGCGCTTGCTGGCTTTTCGCAATAGACATGCCAGAGCCCCTGAGCAAATTGTGGCAGTTCGTCATAGCTGGCGTCGACGTCTTCGTAGTAATCCGCCGGGGTCGACCAGATATTATCGCCCAAATCGGTCCAAAAGCGCTCCGAGGTCAAGTCGACGCTATTGACAATACGCGGCGCCTCGCCCTGACCGTAGGAACCATAGCGAATCGGCGCGCCCTCCTCGCCAGAGTGTGTAACCAGTCGTCCGCGCCAGAGCCGACCGCTACGAAACAGAACCGCGTCCCCAGGCGAGAGGCAAGCGCGATTGACACGTGCGAGCGTAAGCCACGCGCTTTGTGGAGTCAGACCGTCTTGAGCGTCGTCCCCTTCAAGGGAATCGACGTAATACTCGGTCGCCAGAACCGCAGAAGTTATAATCGCACCCGACGCAAACGCTAGTAAAACAAGGAATAGTAAGGGTAACGCTACTTTGAATTGACGAGGATTTGACATCGGCTTATGCTCCTATTACTAGACGCAACTACGGTAAAGTACGACGTAAAAACCTTAGCGCACGTCTGCATGGAAATTCAAGATTAACGACGTTCGCATCTATTGTAGCGCTATACACGCGCAAACATAAGGCGTCATGACGCACGATCGTCAAAGTCGCTAGAGAATCGACGCGGAACTGCGCCAGAGTTGAAGGAACGGTAAAGTTTGCTTTGACCGAATCAAATAGTTCAGGCGTAAGGACTTCCGGCATGACAAACTCGACAAATGACTCATAGGACGTCAAATTCCCCGGGACTTGTGGCTTGACGCGCTCATGACGAACAACCGTTCAAGTAAAGAAAAACGTGCGATTTGCCCCCCGGGGGAAAAAAGCGCTTGAAATTGATCTTCACGCTCTTAACATATGCATTAAATTGTCGTCTTTTGGCGCTATACCAATGGAGAATTCCCAATGCGCGAAATAACAATTGTTGTGCCGGTGTATAACGAGGAAGAGAGTCTGCGTATTCTCCACGATCAAATTAAAAGCGTTATCACAAAGTTAGACGCGAACTTAGAACTCATTTTTATCGACGACGGTTCTACGGACAAGAGCTGGTCGATCATCTCAGAGCTGAGCGCAAATGACGCGTGCGTGCGAGGGATACGTTTCCGTCGCAACTTCGGCAAGGCGGCGGCGCTCGACGTCGGGTTTAAGAAAGCGACCAAGCCGATCGTAATGACGTTAGACGCGGACCTTCAGGACGACCCGGAAGAGATTCCCGATTTTCTGCGACTGATCGATTCCGGCTACGACGTCGTGAGCGGGTGGAAGAAAAAGCGTCACGACCCCTGGCACAAGGTCGGTCCCAGTCGTGTCTTTAACTGGCTTGTCAGTAGCATGACGGGGGTGAAACTTCACGACCACAACTGCGGTATGAAGTGCTATCGTCGTGAAATCTTCGACGAGATCACCCTTTACGGCGAATTGCATCGATTTGTTCCCGTTCTGGCCGCCGCTCGCGGGTACAAGGTCGGCGAGAAGATTGTACAGCATCGCGCGCGCAAGTTCGGCGTTTCGAAGTACGGGTTTAATCGTTTTATCAAGGGCTTTTTGGATCTACTGACAGTCTCCTTTGTCACCGGGTACGGTCAACGACCGCAGCATCTTCTGGGCACGGTAGGGCTATCGTCCTTTGCGATCGGAGCGTTGACTATGCTGTGGTTGGCGTTCCGCTGGGTGATTTCACGCGTAATTCCCTTTCTACCGATCTACAATCTCTCCGGTCGACCGGCGGTCGTCTATTCCGCCGCGCTCATGTTATTGGGCGCGCAGTTCCTCTCCACTGGCGTGGTCGCGGAACTGTTTATTTCATACCAAAACCGTAAAGGCCGAGAATACTCCATTAAGGAAGAAATCAATCGTAAGTAACGACGCCACATACTATTGCAACTCACTTCCGGTATGATTGAGTTAAAGCAAACGCCCAATACGCGATTCCTTGTCGGTCGGCATATTGGGCGTTTTTTTAAGGGGAAAATGGCGCGAGCCAGAACGTAAACGTTGCAATTATTTTAGTTCGGTCTCGGTCTGACCGCCGAGGAATTTCGGGAGCGACTTACCGTGTTTCTTCCAGGAGAAATATTCCGCCGTGGCGGTAAAGAGCGCGTCGCCGGAGGAGTTCAGCGCGGTCTCCATAGAGTCCTGCACGACCCCAATAATAAAGCCGACGGCAACCGCTTGCATGGCGACGTCATTGGAGACGCTAAAGAGCGAGCACGCCATTGGAATGAGCAGAAGCGAGCCGCCCGCTACGCCGGCCGCGCCACAAGCGCCCAGAGACGCTATGAGCGATAGCGCCAAGGCGCTCAAGAGGGACACGTGCACGCCGACGGTGTGAGCGGCGGCAAGAGACATAATTGCAATCGTCACAGCGGCGCCGTTCATATTAATCGTCGCGCCAATGGGAATTGAGACGGCGTACATTTCCTTATCGAGTCCGAGGCGTTCGCACAGGGACATATTCACGGGAATATTAGCGGCGGAGCTTCGCGTAAAGAACGCTGTCACGCCCGATTCGCGTAAGACGCGCAAGACCAGGGGATACGGATTTGTACGCAACGTCAGCGCGACCAGCGTCGGATTAACCACCAGCGCGGAAATCAGCATCGTGCCAACCAGAACCAGGAGTAACTTCCCATAGGTCAAAAAGATCAAAGCGCCATTGGTCGACACGTTGGTATAGACTATTCCGAGAACGCCGAAGGGAGCGAAGTTCACGACCCAGCGTGTCAGTAATCCCAGCGCGTTGGCGAACGCCCCAAGAACCTCAACCGTCGTATCGCTGGCGCACCTGCGCAACGCTAAACCAAAGAGGGTCGCCCAGAAGAGAATGCCGATATAACGCCCCTGCGCGATGGAGTCCAGAGGATTGGAAGTCATTGTGAGCAGGAGAGAAGTGAACGCCTCGCCGATACTCGCGGGCGCTCCGGTCGCGTCAGATTGGCTCGCCAGCTCTAGGGTTGGAGTAAACAGAAAGCTCATAACCACAGCGACCGTAGCGGCTAGAATTGTGCTAAGTAAATAAAGCGCAATCACTAGGCTAAAGCGACGATCGACGCCCGCTTGACCGCGCGCTAAAGCCGCGCAGACCAGTCCAAAGACCAAGATCGGGGCAAGACCTTTGAGCGCGCCGACAAATAAGTCGCCTAAAAGCGAAATATAGCTCAACCCACTCGCGGAAACGCCCAAAGCCAGACCGATCGCCATGCCAATGACGATGCGACAGACAAGACTTATGGCGTTATAGCGTCGAAGACAACAGACCAACGGCGTCATGACTCGTGTTTCTCCTTAGCGTCTCTGTAGCGCTCATAGAGCGCTTGCCGTTGTGCACGCGCCTCCATGTGACTGGGCGATTCGATTAATTCGCCGTCTTCGTCATTGAGTTGCGTGGGGTTAACATGTACCATTACGTGTTTTACAAAGGGGAAGTTCTGCTCCACGGCGTTGTGTACTTCATGTGCGACGCGGTGCGACTCCCAGAGCGTACGATTACCGTCCACAGCGATTTCAACCTCGACAAAGACGCGTTTGCCGAATCGGCGCGTACGCAGTAGGTCGATGCGATCCACGAGGCGATGGTCGCTAATACATTGCGCCATTTGCTTTTCCACGCTCTCCTCACAGGAAACGTCGATAATCTGCGCCAGTGCGACGCGAATAATTCCCACGGCGACCCAGACAATCACCGCGCAGATCGCGAACGACGCTAAGGGGTCGAGCGCTTTTAAGCCCAAACGCGCTCCGAGAATACCAAGGAGCGCGCCGATCGAAGAGTACCCGTCGGCGCGATGATGCTGTGCGTCGGCTAAAAAAGCCGAGGAGTTCAGCGCAAGAGCATAGTGTCGGGTGTACCAGTACATCGCCTCTTTACTGACAATCGAGAGCGTCGCAATCAGCGCCGGCAGTACCGTAGGCGCCGGCTTGTCGACATAGAGGCGATTTACAAGCGAGTCCAAGGCGTTGTAGCCCAGCATAACGCCGGTGATCAGTAGCGCCAGCCCCAACGCCAGGGTAGTGAGATTTTCCACCTGCTCGTGACCGTAGGGATGAAGTCTATCGGGAGGCGCTGCGGAGGTCTTAACCCCCAAATACGCGATGAAAGTCGCAAGAACGTCAGACAGAGAATGAACCGCGTCTGACATAATGGCGGCCGAATGACCCAATAGCCCGGCAAGTAGCTTCGCAATCGCTAGCGCTATATTGCCGAGAATCCCCACGAGGGAAAGGCGGACAATGATCTTGTCTTCGGTGGTTTTCTCGGGATTTGGCATGAGATTCACAGCGCACAACGCGCGCCGCCGAGGTTATTCTTCTTTACGCCAATTGTTCGCAAAAGTACGACGCATCGACTCGACGTGACCGCGACGTCCAAAGACCGGCAACGCGTTGAGGCGTCGTTCAAAGTCCAGGAACTCCTCTTCGGTCAGTGCAACGTCGGAAGCGCCGAGGTTCTCCTGAATGCGCGCGTGGTTCTTGGAACCGGGAATCGGCACGAGGTTCGGGTATTTATGTGACATCCACGCGAGGGAGATTTGCGCACAAGTCGCGTTATGCGCCAGGGCGTATTCGGTAATCAGGTCAACAATCGGCTGGTTGCCGGCGAGGTTCTCGCGCGACAGTTGGGGCACGAACTTACGCACGTCGTCCCCTTCGAATTTATTATTGCTCAAGGACTTACCAGAGAGTAGTCCGCTAGCGATCGGTGAAAAGGGCACGAACCCGATATTATGAGCGACGCAAAACGGTAGTACCGCCTCTTCACTACTTCGCTCCACGAGGGAGTAGATATTCTGCACTGCGCTCACCGGTTCAACGCTATGAGCGCGCGCCAGGAGGTCGACGTCAACCTGCGATAGCCCCCAGCCGTCGATGAGACCGTCGCGACGCAACGCGCCCATTGCCGTGGCAACTTCTTCAATGGCAATGTTTTCATTCACACGATGCAGGTAGTAAAGCTCAACGCGCTCGGTTCCCAAACGTTTCAGAGACGCCTGCAAATGCGCGCGAACGATCTCTTCGACCGAACCGGTTGACAATTCATTGTCATGAATATGAAGCTTTGTCGCTATAACGACGTCTTTGCGCATGGTCGCGAGCGCTTCCCCGACAAGTTCTTCATTGTGTCCGGGATAGAACTGCTCTCGTCCATAGACTTCGGCGGTATCGAAGAAGGTACAACCGCGCTCATAGGCGGCGCGAATCGCGGCGATACTCTCGTCTCTCGGGGGCGCCTGACCATAGCCGTGGGAGAACCCCATGCACCCGACGCCAATTTCTGAAACGATGATTTCGCGTAACTTACGTGTCTTCATTTTTTACCTCGGCTTTTCTGCGGGGGAGTTATTTTGTCGATCCTTTTGCTCTTGGGCATGTCGCTCAGCGAGTTGACGCTTGGTCTCTTTGATCTGACGATATCGTTCGCCGTAGTTCTTTTCGAAGCCCTCGCACGTCGGGTGATAATATTCCTTTCCAACCAGCGAATCAGGCAGACACTGCATATCGGCGACCTTTTCCGCCAGATCATGTGCGTACTGATAGCCCTGACCGTAACCGACCTCGCGCATGAGACTCGTGACCCCGTTGCGAATATTGAGAGGAACCGGCTCGGCCAAATGCTGCAAGGCGTCGGCGCGCGCCTGGGCATAGGCGACGTCGAGCGCGTTAGACTTCGGAGCAAGCGACATATAGACGACCGCTTGAGTCAAGTGCACTGCGCACTCTGGCATACCGAGGAAATGGCAAGCCTGAAAGACGTCAATTGATATTTGCAACGCTCGAGGATCGGTCATACCGACGTCTTCACTGGCGAACCGCACAATGCGCCGCGCAATATAGAGCGGATCCTCGCCGGCCTCAAGCATTCTAGCGAGCCAGTAGACGGAGGCGTCGGCGTCGGAGTTGCGCATCGATTTATGGAGCGCGGAAATTAAATTGTAATGTTCTTCGCCATGTTTGTCGTACAGGAGGGACTTGCGCGCGGTGCACTGCTCCACGATCTCCTTGGTAAGCACAACGCTATTATCGACGTTCTGACCGTTGAGAACTGCCATTTCAAGAATCGAGAGCGCCGCGCGAGCGTCGCCGTTGGCGAAGGACGCGATCATTCTCAGAGCGTCTTCTTCCGTGCGCACGTGATATTCCGCCAATCCGCGCTTGTCGACCAGCGCGCGTTGCAACAATACGAGCAGGTCGTCCTCCGACAGCGCCGAGAGCACAAAGACGCGACAGCGCGAAAGCAGCGCGCCATTGACCTCAAAGGAGGGATTTTCCGTCGTGGCGCCGATGAGAATGATACTCCCCTTCTCCACAAAGGGAAGGAACGCGTCCTGCTGCGCTTTATTAAAACGATGGATTTCGTCGACAAAGACAATCGTACGTTCGCCAAAGGCGCGATTACGCTCCGCTTCCTGCATAACGACGCGAATCTCTTTAATACCGCTAATGACCGCGGAGAAATTAATGAATTTCGCGCGAGTCTGCTGAGCAATAACAGAGGCGATGGTCGTCTTGCCAACGCCGGGAGGTCCCCAGAAGATCATCGAGCTGACCGCGTCTTGCTCAACCATTTTGCGGAGAATCTGACCGGGTCCGAGCAATTTACTCTGACCAACGATTTCCTCGAGAGAGCGTGGGCGCAATCGCGCGGCGAGCGGTTCCGGCGCGTTTTTACTGAATAAGGTCGGTTGGTCGTTCATCCGAATAGTCTGATGTGAACGCGATTGAAGCGATACGAAAGGTTACGTCCTTTAATATAACGTGTGAAAAAGGCTTGGCAAGAGATAATAAAAAAGCGCCGCGAATCCTTTAGAAGTAGAAAGGATAACACCTCCCAAAGGTCGCGGCGCCATCACGCGCATTACAGGGAAGAAAGGAGGAAACACCCGTAACGCGCGATTAGCTTAGCTGTCGAATTCGCGTGAGCGTCGACGTTTAGTTCATCCAGTAGGGATATTCGCCGTTGAGCGGCAATTTCACGGCTTGCGCGTTCTCGATCTGCGGAATCGACTTGACGTCTTCCAGTAGTTCCGCGGGAATATCGCCGTCGATCGACAGTACGCTCACCGCCAGACCGTTCGGAGCGTGAAGATTGCGTCCCATGGCCATTTGAGCGATATTCAGACCGGCTTTGGCGGTCGCGGCGCCGAGAGCAGCGACCACGCCGGGCTGATCCTGATGAACCGTGAGCAGGAGCGAACCGTCGAATTGCGAATCCAGGCGCAGACCTTTGTAAGTGATCAAACGCGGCATAGTAGCGCCGAAGATCGCGCCGGAGTAAGTCAACGTTCCCTTGTCAGTTTCCAGTTCCACGCCGATAATCGAGTTGAAATCGGAGGATTCGCCCGACTTATCTTCCACGACTTTCAGACCGCGCTCTTGCATCATGGGGACGGCGCTCACGACGCTAATGTCTTCACTGAGCACAGCGGTGAGGAAGCCGGCGCAGAACGCGGAGGTAACAAGGGAGGTGTTCTTTTTGGCGATATCGCCACGATACTTAATCTTGCAACTACTAACCGCGCCGGGCGCGACCTGCTGACCGAACAGCCCGAGGCGATAGGCCAAATCGAGCGCGCCGCGCAACTCGGCGAGGGTCTTGGGATCGAGCGAGGAGAAGTTGACCGCTTGGCGGATGACGCCGTTTTTGAGGTAATCGACGAGTAGTTCGACCGCTTCGAGCGCGACGTTCATTTGCGCTTCGGTGGTGCTAGCTCCCAGGTGCGGGGTACATACGACGTGCGGCATACCGAAGAGCGGGCTATCGGTGCAAGGCTCTTCCGGGTAGACGTCGAGCGCGACGCCGCCGAGTTTGCCAGATTCCAGACCCTTGCGGAGCGCGTCCATATTGTAGATACCGCCGCGTGCGCAGTTGATCAGACAGGCGCCGTCTTTGAGCGCGTCGATTTCTTTTTCACCAATGAGATTGCGCGTGGCGTCGGTCAACGGGGTGTGAACCGTGAGGTAATCGACGATCGGGAGCATTTCCGCGACCGTTTCATAGAGAGTGACGTCAAGCTCTTGCGCGCGTGCTGGAGGAAGATAGGGGTCGAACGCCACGATTTTCATATCGAACGCTTTGGCGAATTTCGCAACGGTCTGACCGACGCGCCCCATACCGACGATTCCAAGCGTTTTACCGCCCAGCTGACGACCGGTGAACTTTTTGCGATCCCATCGTCCCTCGATCAACGATTGATTCGCAACACAGGTGTTGCGGCTCAGTGAGAGCATGAGCGCAAAGGTCTGTTCCGCCGTTGAAACCGTATTGCCGCCAGGGGTATTCATCACAACGATACCGGCGCGCGTGGCGGCCTTCAGGTCGATATTATCGACGCCGACGCCGGCGCGTGCGATTGCGCGCAGTCGTTTATTACCTTCGAGCGCTTCCGCGGTGATCTTAACGCCGCTACGACAGATGGCGCCGTCGAATTCCGTCAACGTTTGACGCAACTCTTCGCCAGACAGACCGGTGCGAACTTCATATTCCAAACCGGCTTCGTCCATAAGTTTCAATCCGTCGCTAGCCAATGGGTCAAGAACAACAATCTTCGACATTTTACTTCTCCGAGCAAGAACGACCATCGTCGTTCAACCTGCGACCGGAACGTTCGACGCGACGTCGTACGCAAGGGTCAAATGATTAACAGCGCGTTCGAGAATAATCTGTGGCGCGCTAATAGATAAAATTTTATCATTTTAATCGCGCGCGTCAAGTTGTCATTTGACGAAAGGTTCACGTCTTGGCGATTTTTTTTCCGTTTTCCCGCTAAAAGAGTTAAAATCCGCGCGCAAATTTTTCAACGGTCGCCGACGTGCGTAATTAAAAACCAGGTTTGGCGCGTCACGAGCGCGCAAAACGTCAACGTTTGAGCAAGAGAACCCAGTCGCCGTAGTGAGACACGAGCCAATCTTGCAGGACGTCGAACTGCATCGCGATCTGTAGAGCCTGGACACAGATCGCCATAATCACGCCAATGAGCACGGTCGCCCAGAAGCAGTTCTGAGCTTTATAGGCTTCGTTAAAGGCCTGTGTTGTACGTCCTAGGGCAATAGCGCGTCGCGCGCGAAAAGAAAAGAATAGCCCTACCAGTCCCAAGGGCCAAAACAAAAAAGCGGTTGCGAGGCAATTCCAGACAAAGAAAGTTTTAGGACGCGCCTGCGACGGCGCCTCTAACGCCAAATCTCCCTGGCAAACATAGGGACAAAGGAACGGAGCCTGACTTAAAGAGGAAGTAGCTTGGGGCGACGCGCCAGCGACAACCTCAGCGCCACAATGACCGCAATACGCAGCGTTGTCGTCAAGAGAACTACCACAATGAGAGCAAAACACAGCGTTTCTTTCTATCAATTAAAGGACGGTCTATGGCGAGGTTACAATTCCGGGTCTGGATATAGGGTTGGTCTTTCTGCGCGTTAGTTCATCACGCCCTGGGCAATAAAGCCGCAAAGAGCCAAGAGCACAAAGAACGCCAGCGCAATCAGGGCGATTCCCAACAGAACCAAAGAGATCGTCATACAGATAAACGCGACCTCGCTGTAAGTACGCGCGAGGACAATGTTGCCGTTATTGAGCGCATGACGCGTGAGGATTGAGAAAATCAACCCAATCAACGCGATCACATTGCTACCGCACGTGCAAAGCAGGAGCAGAAGATTGGGGATCAAGTAACTCTTCACGCCGTTGGGCTGTACGCGAGCGTATGACGGAGCGCAACTGGAACTGAATTTACACGACTCCGCCTGCTTGTGACCAACCGGCGCGCCACAGTTTGTGCAGTACGCGTCGCCTTCCTCAAGGGAACGACCACACTGAGTGCAGAACATTTAACGACCTTTGAAACGAAATCAGGCACAACGTGGTAAAAGAGCCGCGACCTTAGGATTGAACTATTACCTCGTCGGCTCGCGGCTCCCACGGCGCGTTAACTATTGGAATTCATAATTCCCAAAAGAATCAGACCGATCAACAACACGGCGATCACCAAGGCAATGATCATGAAGATACGCGCAATCTTGCTATAGTTACGCGCTGAGTTGTAATCCTGCTTTCCCAGTGCGCTACTGGCCAAACAGGAGAAGATTGTGCCAATAATCGCAAAGATACCGCCGCCTAGGAAGATCAAGATAATATTAGGAACCAAGTGGGTCTTAATATCTGAGGTATATTCAGAGGAGACTGCGCTGGTTTGACTGAACGACGTAGCGTTCGTTGAACTCACCGGCGAACCACAAGACGGACAGAACGCAGAGTCGTCGCTCACTTGAGCGCCACATTTTGAACAAAATGGCATTGTGGAATCCTTTGTAAAACAGAAATCTGCAACTTGTCGCAAAGTCCTAGGAGAGTTTGCGTTAAAAGAATGACAAACGCGCCGAAGACGAGACGCCACAGCGTTCGTTTTAGCGCGTTTGTTTTGTCAATCAACCGCTTCTAGCGCTAGGGACATGGCGTCGTCTATGCTCGACGACGCTCTATCGTATGTTGACTACGCCAGAAGGGTATGGGTTCAACTAAATCACGGGTTCAATTCAACCAAGTATTTCATGTTAGTGACGTTCTGACGCACCGCTTCGCAACTCTTGGCGAAGAGCTCCGTTTCTTCTGCGGTCATTTGGAGCTTGACGACCTTCTTAACGCCGCCGTCGCCGAGCACGACAGGAACGCCAACGTAGTAACCGCCGACGCCGTATTCTTTGTCGCAGAAAGCGACGCATGCCATGACGCGGTTTTCATCGCGAACGATCGCTTGAACCATTTTCGCGGTGGACGCGGCCGGGGCGTAGTACGCGCTACCGGTGCCCAGAAGATTGACGATTTCGCCGCCGCCAACGCGCGCGCGTTGAACGATTTCCGCCAGGCGATCGGCCGGAATCAGTTGGGTCACGGGAATACCGCCGACCGAGGAGCAACTCGACAGCGGCACCATAGAGTCGCCGTGACCGCCCAGGAGCATCGCGGAGACGTCTTCGACACTCACGTTCAGTTCCATAGCGATAAAGGTGCAGAAGCGCGCGGCGTCCAGAACACCCGCTTGACCAATGACGCGTTCCTTCGGAAAACCGGTGACGTCGAGCATACGTTGCACCATAGTGTCAACGGGATTACTCACAACGATCACGACCGCGTTGGGGCTAGTCTTAGCGATTTCCGCGCCGACGGAGCCGACGATCTTCGCATTGGTCGCGAGCAGGTCGTCGCGGCTCATACCCGGCTTGCGCGGAATACCGGCGGTCACAACAACCACGTCGCTATTGGCAGTGTCGGCGTAATCGGTCGTACCGGTCACGTTCGCGGTGAAGCCCAGCACTGACGCGGCTTCCGCCATATCGAGCGCTTTGCCCTTGGGCATGTCTTTCGCCGCGGGAATATCGAGGAGAACAACGTCTCCAAGACCAGCCATCGCACAATATTGCGCACACGTAGCGCCAACATTACCAGCGCCAACGACCGTGATCTTCGCTCGTTTCATCTTGTCTATGTCTCCGTAAAAAAAGGATATTTGCCTTGAAGTTGGACGTCGACCTAACCGAATTGCACGCAAGTCGCGCGTAGGGTCGACGCGAAGCGCATATGACCAGCACGTCGTGCGCGCCATAGCTTCTCGAATTATTCTAACCTAATACGGAAAGAAAACAAGGGGCGCGACCCTTTTCCTAGAAAATAGCGCAATTTCGACGTAGCAAGCGCCACGCGTTGTTCACCGGAAGAGAACGCGTCGCGATCACAAAAACAGATAAATTGCGATAAAGTTTTAAAAAAGCGCTTGCCTAAATCTCAAAGCGCGCTAGAATAGTGGATGCAAAGAGCCGAAGTGGCGGAATTGGCAGACGCGCTAGGTTCAGGTCCTAGTCCTCGTAACTGGGGGTGAAGGTTCGAGTCCTTTCTTCGGCACTTAACCGAATCGTTCTTACGGTTCGGTTTTTTTATTTCTTGCCGACTACACGTGGTTTTCTGCGCTATTCTTCTTCCGATCGCCCTGCCTCGCGCGCCCCTGCTCTGGCGCCGGGACAAGACACGATCGCTTCCATGCTCCTGACAGATACAAACCAAGTCCCACAAAAAAGGGAGTATAACCCGCAAGGGCGTCGCCGAGCCAGAAGCCAAAGTGTCGCATCTTAAAACCAAGTCCAAACAGAAGCGCCAAACCGATACGCAAAACGACCCCGTCGAGGATAGCCGTCACAAAGTTGACCTTGTAATTGCCGCTGCCGTTGATCAGCGCGTTCATACCCGAACGCGCCACCGCCCCGTAGAAGAGAACTATCGCGATCGGGACAAACTTCACTCCTATCGCCAAAACCTCCTCCGACGTGGTAAAACACCCGTAGATTTGACGTGGAAAGAAAATGAATATCAAAATCCAAACCGTCGCAAGCGTACCGGTGATCTTAAAGATCGTCGTCATTACGCGACGTACGCGGTCGTAGCGACCCGCTCCGATATTCTGACCAATCATCGTCGCCCCGGCGGTGTTAAAAGAATTGGAGACCAGATTTGCCGCCGCGCTAAGCTTATTGGTTATGCCTGCGAAGGCGCTCGCCGCAACGCCGTAGGAATTCACCCACGAGTTCACAAAAAGCTTCGTCGACTGTACCGAGGCGTTCTTGAGCGCCATTGGCACGCCGAGCGTGGTTAATTTTCCCAGCGCATGCCAATCCCATTTGAGAAAATCACGCCAGGACAAGGTCAAACGATACTTTTCACGATTCATCGCCAAATACGCGCAGGAACATGCGCACGATAGCGCTTGGCTCAGAAGGGTCGCCAGCGCGGCGCCAAACGCGCCGAGTTTCAGCGCAACGACCAAGATCAAATCGAGCGCGATATTTGTCAGGGTCGCGACGACAATAAAGAAAAAGGGACGCAACGAGTCGCCCATACCGCGCAAAATCGCGGCGGAGACGTTATAACCGTAGATAAAGATCAACCCTAGTAGCGCAACGTTGGCATAGCGCGTCGCCTCAGTAAGCGCCTCTGGCGGCGCGTGCATAATCGCCAGGAGCGTGTGACGCATGCCAAAGCACACAATGGACAGTAGCAACGCGATAAGACACAAAAAGGAAAAAGCCGTAGCGACCAGACGCCCCAGCTCCGTGCGACGTCCCATGCCCAAATACTGCGCCACGATGACTTGCGTCGCATTGGAGAATCCGATCGCAAGATAGGTCAGAAAATTAACCACGTCCCCACCGACCGCCACCGCGGATATTCCGGCGTAACCGAGCGTGCGCCCCACCACGATCATATCGACGACGTTATACGCGATCTGTAGCGCGCTGGAAAGAAAAAGGGGCGTGGCAAAAACGATCAGACTTTTACCGATCGCGCCATGGGTAAAGTCGACCGAGCGTAGCTTACCGTGCGTTTCGATTCCATTTTGCGCTTTCAAAAACGCTTCTCCTCAATCTGTCCATTTTCACAGCGTCACCACCACGGAAAGGTCATGACCGTCGGAAGATTCATTATACGTTCCTTAGCGTCTGGTTAAAGTCCCGGCGCTACCAATATGGAAATCTCACGGTGTGAAGCTCTAAATCAAGGAGAAGGGAAAAGGTGAAATCACATGTCACAAGAAAAAGGCGTCCCAACGCCCCCATGGAGGCAGGGGCGCCTTTGGGACGGCGTGACGCGAAGGCGCCGACGCTTGCATAGAAACGATATAAAAACGCGGCGCCGGCGAAGGCGACGCGATGGTTATGGTTAACTAGTCAAAGTCAAGTGGAAATCATTCCTGTTCGCCGTTGACCTCCTGTTCGGCGCGCTGTGCCAGGTACTCCTCAGAGACCTGCCAATACCCGGCCTTGTTGCCGCCTACGCGTTCAACTTTGCCTTCTTCTTTCAGTTTTGCGATGGCGCGGTGGATGGTTCGATCGGAAACCCGCAGTTTCTTTGCGACTTTCGGCGCGGAGGTATACCGCCCTTTTTCGATCAAGTCAAGGACTTTGCCATATACGTCAACTTTCCAAATTCGATAATATCGCATTGCTCACCCTCACGCATTGCGTTTCTCGATGTTAAATATACATTTCATTGAGCCTATTGTTTCACAAAAGAGTAATCTGTCAAGCCGTAAACACAGACCAAAAACAAAGATTAACTCTTTTTTCTGAAAATTTTTTAGTAAAATAGATTCAAGCCGTCAAACTCCTGTCAAAAATGGCTAAAAGAACGTTAAAAATTATCATAATTGCCAATAACACAACAAATACGAATAGAATCATTAGACAAGCATTTAACGTACTAATTACCAGACACAGATTCATTCCTATCACTATGATTCGTCAGACGTCATGTTGGGTCAACAGACGTCCGCCTAGCTATCCGCCAAGAGCGTCGTCCTCCCGCTGTGCTTCCAGCGTTGAGGGATCCTCGTCGTTCTCAGAACCATTTTGCGACATTTCAGGCTCAAGCTGAACGTCTGGCGCGTCTATGACCGATTCCTGGACGTCCTGATCGTCTTGCGCTTGCTGTTGCGACGGTTCTGGTTCGTCGTCATTGTCGCGGGAGTCTTGCTCCTGTTCGCTGGCGCTTTTACGCGACTCGGTTCCCGTGGCGTCGTCCTCAATATTCTGTCTGAGTTCCTGTAGTTCTTCCGGGGAAAGTTTTCCCTGACCGAGCGCTTGTAGCGCGCTGTGCGCCCACGGCTGGTCGCCATAGAGCACACGCGCGGCACGACGCATACCTTCCGCACGCTCCGGCTGAGTCTCGTTAAGGGTCTGCGCGGTGAGCAGTCGGTCGTTCAGTAGCGCTAGATCCGCACGCCTGGTCTTTTCATTTTCCGCCTGCGCGGTCTGCATGTGCCGAGCCGCGAGCGTGACCAGCTGTTCGGTCGTCGTTAAGACGGGTCGCTTCTGACCGTGCCATAGTCGCCAGGAGTTGAAACTCGCGTCGCGAGGCTTACGTTTACGACGCGCGCCCTGTTCCTGAAGTTGTTCCACCTCGACGCGCTCCTCGGTCAGAAGCGTGTCGAGTTCGTTTATCATCGCCTCGGAACCGAATAACTCGATAAAGGCGCGTAATTTTTCGCGCCCGGTTTCCCAATCGAGCATGGCGACGCGTCTGGCGTCGAGGTAGGCGCGCACCACGGGGGTAGAGGCGCCGCTCTTACCGGAGCTTTGTAACTGTCGTTCGAGTTTCGTGTCGAGCTCGTCGATTTCCAGTTCGCAGAGGAAGTAATTGATCTTATTCGCGCGCGGGTCGTTCGGATAAAGTTCGACGAATCGTCTCATGTCCTTTTCAGATCGACGCAACGCGGTGGTAAAGCGCGACGTCGGTACGTCGCGAACCTGCTCGTCGACGCGTCGATACAGGGAATCGGGCGATGGCGATTTGAGCGCTAGGAAGGTGGAGGCGGCGATGAGCACGAGCGCTAGTAACATAGCGATCATTCTCACGCGAATGTACGGGGTAACGTTCTGCCCCAGACTCGGCAGTTCTCCGAGTTCCTCTTCGTTCACCGGCGTGAACTGATTGCGTTTAAGTCGCTGTAGCGGCGTGGCTTTAATCGGCAACTCGTAGTCGTCGAGTTCCTCAAATGGTATGTTTTTTGGGGAAGGATAGTCGGTGGCTGACGGGGTCGCCGCGCGCACGGTCGGTTCAGAGCTTTTGCTTTCCGTGGCTTCGGGCTTGGCAACGACGGTGGTCGCGGACTTTTTACGAGCCTGTTCCTTACGCTGATTTGGATCGACGTTATTGTTCGCTGGCGACGATTGCGGTAAGGGCGAAGCGCTCGTCTGCGTACCGGCTGTGGAGGAGCGCGTGGAATCGGCGTCGGCGCTCTGACTGGCGTCGGTCTGCTCGTCGAACATTGAGAAGTCTGTGGAGATCGCGGAGTCGGTCGGATTGAGCGTAGGCGCCTTTTCGTTCACCCCTTCGTTCGCGTAATTATAGGGCAGACGCGAACCGCTCGTACCGTTGGTATTCGACTTAGCGCCCTCGCTGAGCAGACCCTCGCCGGACACGGCGCTCACGCCGGTGAGCGTAGCGCCAACCGGGGAGAGGTCAATGTGACCGGTCGCGCTCGGTTGAGCGGCGCTCGTTTCTGCGGTTCCGCTACTTGCGGTTCCGGCGGCGTCGACTTCCTCGCCCTGTAAGAAGAAGGAACCAGAATCCTCATGGTCGCTCGAGTGCGTTCCGACTTGTGGGGCGGCGCTATTTTTTGTGGCGACTTCGGTTGTTTTATCGTAGGGGGACTGAAAATCCAGCGGCGCGTCGAACTCCTCGGCGATCGCGCGATAGGGAAAGTCGGGCGCATAGTCGGGGCGCTCCTCGGCGCTGCGAGGGATCTGTGTGCCGCTGGGATTCTCAAGATCGACGCGCGAGGCGGAAGTTTGATCACGCGCGCCCTTGTCCTGTACCTCAGAACGCCCCAAGAGCGGGTTACCGTTGTTGTAATTTTCCGAAGTACGCAGAATACCGGCAAGGCGACGACCAATAATGCGCGCGTCCCCAGCGCGTTTTTCTGGTTGGATCTGTAGGAGTCCTAAGACTAACTCGTCAACTATCTTGGGAGTCTCCGGACGAAAGGAGCGAATCGACTCAGGCGAGCCCTGACGATAGCTCTGCAGTAGTTCCGGCAAAGAGCGCGCGACATAGGGCGGCTTACCGGTCAGTAGAGCATACATGAGCGCGCCGAGCGCATAGATATCGGTGCGTGGCGTGACGGCGCCCGCCTGAGCCTGTTCCGGCGCCATGTACTCTATTGTCCCGACGACCTCATGCGCGTTGGTCAGCCGCGAATTACCAAAATATTGAGCAATACCGTAATCAGAGACCTTAACGACGCCGGTATCGGGCAGAAGGATATTTGCCGGCTTGATATCGCGATGAACTACCCCGCGATCGTGTGCGTGTTTGAGCGCGCGGCAGATCGACTCGCCTATATAAACAACCTCTTCCCACGTAAAGCGTCGACCGCGTTTAAGTAATGTGGAAAGACTAGGGCCGTCTACATACTCCATCGCGTAGTACAACGCGCCCTCTTCCTGACCAAAGCCGTATAACTTGACGATATTCTCATGACGAAGAAGTTTAAGCGTCGAGATTTCGGCCTCAAAACGCTCGCGCTCCTGCTCCACTGTCTGCAAAAGCGCTTTGATCGCGACTACCTGACCGGTCTGCTCGTGATGCGCGCGATAGACCGCGCCCATACCGCCACGACCGACCATACGTTCGACAACGAACGGTCCAAATTGCTTTGCTTGATCCATGATAATACCAACAAGTTCACTGACGCAACGTCGTCAACGCACGCTTATTTCGGCGCGAACTTCACCTTTTCCACCATTTTAACGATCTGGTCGTTCTGATTAAGGTAACCGCTGACCGAGGTGATTGCGTCCATGGCGTATTTATAGCGCAGGTTAGGGTCGCAATCCAATTCGATTTCCAAGTCGTCGCGAAACTCTGGCGTCGCGCCATTGATCGCGTCGGCAAAGGACGCGTCGTTCTGATTCACGTAATGATAGACCGCGGCGCGTAGCGCGTGCATATCCTGCAGGCTGGTTTCACCGAACCAAATCCCATTGAGTTCTCCGGTGGAGTCGGCGGCGAGCTTAACCGTCACGGGGGATAATTCGTCGAGACTCGGCAAGCTTGTCGACTGTGCCGAGGCGGGCATACGAATACTAAAATCCCCCTCGACCTCCGGGGTCTTATAGGTAATCACAAAGAATGCCAGTAGCAAAAAGACCACGTCGATCATCGAGGTCATCTGCAAACTGGATTCCGAGGTTTCTACAACGACTCTACGTTTATTCATGCGGTCACACACATTTCGACGTCAAACCAAACATTGCGTAGCCAACTGCAAGGACGCGCGCCTAGCAGGCGTCAATATTATCCACGTCTGCGGAGGAAAAGCAAGATCAAAGCGGAAAAAAGGCGCAACGCTCACACGAGGATAAAAAAGTAACGACGCATCGGTCGGTGAAAGACGATGCGTCGTCACAACAGAAACCTCGCGCTACATCTCGGCGCCGCCTGAACTACTGCAATGCGGCAGCAGTTGTCATACTGGTCATGGCGTCGAGAATGACGCCGGTGTTCGGGAACGGCGTGGGCGCCGTTTCGGGAAGATTATCGCCGGTCGCCTGGGTCGGGACGGGGGTAACGGCGTCTGCTTCAATTTTGGGCGCGCTTTCGGTCGACACGCGTTTACTCTTTTGCCGACGCAAGTTGGAGGCGCCACGCGAGGAACGCAAATCGGAGCGACCGTTTTCCAGGAATGCAAAGAGCGAACGCGCACGCGTAGGATGCTGGAGCTTACGCACCGCTTTCGCCTCGATCTGACGCACGCGTTCGCGCGTTACTTTAAAGATCTGTCCGACCTCTTCCAGGGTATAGGCATAACCGTCGGCCAGACCGAATCGCAGACGAATGATCTCGCGTTCACGGAAGGAGAGCGCTTCGAGCGCTTCGTCGAGGCGTTCGCGCAGGGAGCGACGATTGATTTCCGAGATCGGGTCGACTTTGCGCGTGTCTTCAAGGAAATCGCCGAAGAAACTTTCGTCGCAACCTTCCACAGGACGATCGAGGGACAACGGCGCGCGCGACGCCTGAATCGCCGCGCGAACGTCGTTGAGAGCAATACCAGAACTAGCGGCAATCTCTTGTAGCGTCGGGGGCATGTGCGAGTCGCGCGATAGTTCGCGCGTGGTCTTACGAATCGTCTTAATCGTTTCCAGAAGGTGGTTCGGAATGCGAATCGCACGGCACTGTTCCGCCAGAGCTTTGGAGATCGCTTGGCGAATCCACCAGGTCGCGTAGGTGGAGAATTTAAAACCGCGTTTGTATTCGAATTTGTCGACCGCGCGCATGAGACCGGTATTGCCTTCCTGAATCAGATCAAGGAAGCTCAGACCACGATTGCGATAGCGTTTGGCAATACTCACAACCAGACGCAGATTACCAGCGGAGAACGCGCGTTTGGCGTTTTCAAATTCATGACGCTTCTCTTGAACGCGCGTGAGTTTGCGCTCCAAGGAAGAAATCGACTCATTTGAACGCATACGATATTTGCGCAAATAGCGACGAATGCAATAGAACTCGTCGCGCAGAGCGTCCCAATTCAGTTCGGCGTTGGAACGCGCAAAGGAATTGCGACGATTAACGCAGTCGGCATTGGCGTTGTCATTCGGCGTTTTCGGCTCTTGGTAGTAAACGTCGTCGCGCGTTAAAACAATTTCGACCGGGTCAAAGGAGCGCGCGCGACTGCCGCCGACGCTATCGCCCCAGACGTCGGCGTCCCACATGGAGCGAGGATTAGACGCGTCCTGACCACTGGCAACTTCCGCGTCGTGTTCACACAGCATTCTATAGAGTTCACGACCGCGTTGCAGTAGTTCAATCGCCTTCTTCTGGCGTTCTAAGAGCTGATCAAGGAAGGGGAGAAAGGACTGCGAGCGCAGATCCAGTTCGTTCAAGAGGCACGAGGCATGTCGGCGACGCGCGTTCACGCGCTTACGAATCGCTTTCTTTTCCTGAGGAGTCAGATTCTTATCGCACAGCGCGAGGAAATCAGCGCGATTGCGCGACAGCGCCCCTTTGAGAGTCTTGAGGGTCGGATCCAAAAGCGCCATAAAACGACGCTTCGCGCTCAAATCGGAAACAGAAACGTCAATCGTACGATCCAGACGCGCGCGACCCTTTTTGATCTTCATGAGCAAACCAATGGAGTCGCGAATCACCGCGTCGAGCTCAAGCGCGTCGTTACGAAAACGTCGACGCGTCACCTCGATCTTGGTCGCGGCGCGGCGCTCGTCTTCACGGCTGAGCATGGGGATCTCGCCCATTTGTACAAGATAGATACGGATCGGATCGTCGACCGCGTCGGACGTAGAATCGTCGGTCACGCGCTCTTCGTCCGGTTCGTAATCGCACTCGCGATCAGCTAGATAATCGTTCTCAAAACGGAAAGAGCGTTGATCGTCGTCGAAATCCTCCATAAGGAACGCGTCGCCGTCGAGACGGTCGCAGTCCACATAACCGGAGTCGAAGGAATCGTCTTTACAAAAGTCGTCAAAATCACGCGCCATTAATTAGCTCGCTCCCAATCGCCGAACGATTGATATACTCGCGTTCCGTTGCGTCGTCCAATCAGACGCTCGGGAACAACGCGTCGGTCGCCACGACTCCATTCGCAAAGCGCCAAGGACGCAGATGTGAAAAGACGCGCCAATCCAGCGCGTTGATAAACTAATCGGCAAAAGACCAGCGCCACTCAACGTCAAACATGTCGACAAACCAAGGGAACGCACAGGGGGGTGCGTCTTAATAAATACAATTGTCGTATTTGTCACAAGCGACGAAAAACCCACAATCGTCGACGTCAACAAGGAATCGTGAGACGACAAGGGTTCATGACACGTCCTAACCGTAATGAGTCGGAAAAAACGTGACTACGCGCTACTTGCGTCACGTTAAAAATCGGTGAAAAAACCATTGTGACGCCACTGCCGTTCGCCGAATAAACGAGAAGGTTTTTTATTTATCCCACGCTTCTAATTTTACCCAGCTTCCGTATTCTATCAGAACAAGCAAAAAAAGCAATAATTTTTAGGGAAAATCTCAAAAAAAATCATTCGTTCTCACAAAAGCAACTATAATAATCGGTATAATTGTCGTTTATATCTTTCCCCCACGCTTCGGAATTACGATTCTTTCCTTTCTTGTTACGAACCCTCTTAGGGCTATACTGTGGTTAGTTCGAGGAAACGCTGCGCGTTTTGGCGTCGCGTCGACTCTGTTTGCAATAAAGAATAGGTTTGCCACGCATAGGCGCTCAACGAGAAACGTCGGCGCGTGCGCGCTGGAGTTTGTACCTCAGGAAGTATAATGTCAATTAATGTTATCGCCGTGGACGGACCGGCCGGCGCCGGTAAAAGCGCCGTCACGCAAGAGTTAGCGCGTCGACTTGGAATCGATTATCTCAATACCGGCGCTATGTACCGCGCGGTAGTGATCGCGGCGCAACGTCAGGGCGTGGATCTGACAGACGAGGAGTCGATCACAGCGGTGGCGCGCCGCGCGCAGATCGAGTCGCGCGCAGGTCGAACTTATCTTGACGGCGAGGACGTCACCGACGCGGTGCGCGACGCGCAAATCTCACGGCTAGTGCGCTACAGCGCCAACGCGCCAGGGGTACGCGAAATCATGGCGCAGTTGCAACGCGCCATCGGACAAGAACGCCCCATTGCAACGGAGGGACGCGACCAGGGTACCGTCGTGTTTCCTGACGCGCGATGTAAATTCTATCTCACCGCCAGTGTGGAGGAGCGCGCACGACGTCGACTCAAGGAACTAAACGCGCGAGGTCAGTACGAGCCGCTCCAAGAGGTGCAACGTCAGATCCTCGAGCGCGATCGTCTCGATATGCAACGTGAAGTCGGTCCGCTACGACAGCCTCAAGACGCCGTGGTTATCGACTCCTCCGAACTTAGTATCGAGCAGGTCGTCTCGATTATGGAGAAAATCGCAAGAGAGAAAATCACGCTATAAGCGTCATTCTTTAAGTAACACAATCCCCTGCTAAAAAGGAAGGTAAAATGAAGAGCGCAAATATTATACGCCTATGCGCGCTGGCAATCTTGAGCGGCGCGGCGTTAAACGCGAGCTTGGGCAACGACTCCGAAGCGCCTCAAACGGTCAAAACGACCGATGGGCGCGAATTGAAACTCGTGTGGAACGACGAGTTCAACGGCGAGGGTCTACCGGACGCAAGGAAATGGAACTACGAAGTCGGGTACATTCGTAATAACGAGTCGCAATATTACACGAACGCACGTCAAGAGAATATTTTCCAGAAGGACGGCGTTCTGACGATTCGCACGCTCAAAGAAAAGTATCCGCTCGAAGGTAAGCCGAACAATCAGGGTCGCGATCATGCGGAGTACACCTCCGCCTGTATCGAGACGCGTGGGCTGGCGTCCTGGACTTACGGACGAATCGAAACGCGCGCGAAACTACCCAAGGGAAAAGGAATTTGGCCCGCTATATGGATGCTAGGCGATAGTATCTCCCAGATCGGATGGCCCAAGTGCGGTGAAATCGACATTATGGAGTACGTCGGTCACACGCCCAACACCGTTCATTCCACTGTCCACATGCACCGACCAGGCGGAGAAAACTGGCACAATGTCAGTCAAGGAAGTAAACTCACGCTCAATAAGTCGGGGGAAGAGCCGGAAGAACGTTTCTATGTCTATACCGTCGAATGGACCCCTGAAAAGCTAATCTTCCTGGTCGACGATAAAGTCGTACTAGAAGCTGACGCACAAAAACTCAAAGAAATGACCGACGTCTATCCCTTTAACGCCCCGCACTATTTGATCCTCAATACCGCAATCGGAGGAGCTTGGGGAGGAGAAATCGACAATAAGACCTGCCCCGCGGAGTTCATTATCGATTACGTGCGCGTCTACCAGTGAGACAAACGCCCTCTACGCGTCACAAAAATAAACCGCGCGTAAAATAAGAAGCATAATATACTGATAAAAAAAGAGAAGCTAGCGATCTTTTCACTAGCTTCTCTTTTTTTACATATTCGGTCATTGCGACTGCATTAAGCGCGCGTACCGGAGCCGTCAGGCGCCCAAACGCTTAGCGACCGCCTTTAAAGAAGTTTTTAAGCATATTAGCGGCGGCGTCAGAGGAACTAGGCGCGGACGGACCGGGCTTCTTTTCGACCTCTTCCTTCTTCTCGGGCTCTTGAGGCGTGTAGGGCAGATCGAGATCGACCGCTTCCATACGTAGCGTTTGCGTTTCCGAGGACGCGTTGTCGTCGTCTCCCAGGAGCCAGTCGGCGAGAGAATCGGAGTCGTCAGAATCGCCGGAGGCATTCAGTTCATTGATCGTCGGCTGGGTAAAGAGCGCGGCGGCGTCGACGGGCGCGACCTCAGGTTCCGTGGTCGGCGCGGGCGCGACGGTAGCTCCCGTAGCAGGCGCGGCGACAGGAGCCGGTTCCACGGCAGGAGCTGCGGAGACCGTTTGAGAATTCGTCGCGCTCGTTGCAGAGGCGCCTTGCGCCATGGTGCGCGAAACAACGTCAGAGACGGAGGAGACTTTCGGCTTCATATCGCCCTTGATCGTCGGAATAATGACCACTTCGAATTCCAAGGGTCCAAAGGCAAGTCTATCGCCGTTCTTTAGCTCTTGTTCCACGCCAATGCGCTCGCCATTGACATAGACGCCGTTCTTACTGCCAAGGTCGCGAACGGAAACATAAGCTTCTTCCGTCAAAATGGCACAGTGATAACGGCTGATCAGTTCGCTACGTGGCTTCAGGTGGCAGTCGTCCGCGCGTCCAATCATGAATTGGGGGATCGAAATCGCAATGGTTTGGCCCTGACGAGAGCCGCCGATAACCTTTAATTGAACTTTCATTCTATAACCTTCGTGAAAACTAATCTCGTAACCAAGCTACACGCTTAGCTACGTTGTGGCGTCGTAACATGATTGGCTTATAACTCGGTATGAATAGGAATAAAAAAGCCGATAAACGTCGCGCTATACTGCGCCTGGACGGTACGTCATAAGCGTCATGCTTGCGTCAATCGCACGCCAGCCAGCGAACAGACGCTATCCCCAATTTTAAGGATAATCGGCAATAGAAACAAACCCTATTTCTCAAAAAGTTCCTAAAATATCAAAAAATGCTAAAAAAAAACGGATAAACGCCACGACTCACGTACATAGGCGCGACGTGTTAAGCTTGCTCACGTGCGAACGAAAATATCGATAAAAAAGGGTCGCAAGAGTTGCTTTTCACTCGGCGGTCTGTTAAAACTAGTTATATCGTGCGCGATTGTTCGCGTCATTTTAGGAATTGTTCATAGTATAAGAGGAGAACCTTGCATGTCGCGCCCCATAACGATCATCACGGGCCAATTCGGCGACGTGGCGTCAGAAGATCTTTTCACGAAAATGTCGTCCATCGGCTACGCCGGTCTTGAACTTGCGTGCGGTACCGACCACTTTGACGTGCAGTTGTGTCTCAACGACGAGAATTATTTCCAGGCGAAGACCGCGCAACTTAAACGCCATAACCTCCAGTGCTGGGCGCTCTCCAACCACTGCGTCGGACAGGCCGTGCTCGATCGTATCGACCAACGCAATCTTGACGTGCTGCCCGAAAGATTAAGGGATAAAGACCCCGAGGTCGTGTGGAAAAATTGCGCGCAGGAAATGATCGATACCGCGCGAGCCGCCGCTAAGATCGGAGCCAAAATCGTCACCGGGTTCACCGGCTCCTCCATATGGCCCTTCCTTTACAGCTTCCCACCGGTTCCGCAATATAGCGAGCCAGAGGCGGAAAACCTCAGTAGTCCTTATTACAAGCCCCAACCGACCAAGGTTCTCAACGCCAGCGGCGTTCTGGTTCCGCGCGTTAAGCCGTACTACGCGGACGTCGTCCTGCAATACCAAAAGCAGGGCAAGGATCCCATGTCGATCGACTGGATTCGTAAGGGTTTCGAGCTGCTCGCAGAACGTTGGATTCCGATCCTCGACGAATACGAGAAACTCGGCGTGAAATTCGCACTGGAAGTTCATCCGACGGAAATTGCGTTCGACCTGTGGTCCGCGGAAACCGCGCTCTATGCTCTGAACTTGCACCCCGCCTTCGGTTTTAACTTCGATCCCTCTCACCTACTGTGGCAACAGGTCGACCCGGTGCGCTTTATTCGCGTCTTCTCCGACAGGATCTATCATGTCCATATGAAGGACGTGGCGTTGCAACTCGACGGAGAAAACGGTCTGCTCGGCTCGCACATTCCCTTTGGCGATCCACGCAGAGGATGGGAATTTCGGTCGTTAGGTCATGGAAACGTTAAGTTCGAAGAGATCATTCGCGCGCTCAACGATATCGAATACGACGGTCCGCTCTCCGTGGAGTGGGAAGACCAGCGTATGGATCGATGGCACGGCGCTCAGGAATCGTACGATTTCGTTAAAAAACTCGACTTCGAACGCAACGTCGACGTCGTCTTTGACGCGCAATTCGCAAAGTAAGACACAATTTGCCATGCTTTTGTAAATTGTGACAATTTGATTTGATTTTTTAACGCGCTCTTGTTAATATATAGTAGTAGGACGCGCGCTACGTCGCTACACGCGAGGCGCGCTCCGGCGCAAAAAATAGACGAACTCACTTCTTTATTGGAGGTTATCACACAATGGCTCGACGACCCATTACGATCATTACCGGTCAATTCGGCGACGTTCCTTCCACCGATCTGTTCCCGCGTATGGCGGAAATCGGCTACAACGGTCTGGAACTTGCCGCTGGCACCGACCACTTCGACGTGCAACGCTGCCTGAACGAAGAAGGTTACTGCGAAGCGAAAAAAGCGCAGTTGGACAAATACAATCTCAAGTGCTGGGCTATCAGCAACCACTGTGTGGGTCAAGGCGTCTTGGATCAAATCGACCAACGTAATCTCGACGTGATTCCTGAACGTTTGCGTAGCGACGACAAAGAACAGGTCTGGAAAAACTGCGCGGAAGAAATGAAAGACACCGCACGCGCCGCCGCTAAGTTCGGCGCAAAGATCGTCACCGGCTTCACCGGCTCCTCGATCTGGCCCTATCTCTATAGCTTCCCGCCGGTGCCACAATCCTGGATCGACGACGGCTTCAAACTGCTGAAAGAACGCTGGACCCCGATCCTCGACGTCTATCAAGAGTGTGGAATCAAGTTCGCACTGGAAGTCCACCCGACGGAAATCGCGTTCGATATCCACTCCGCGCAATTGGCTCTGGAAGCGCTCGATTTTCATCCGGCCTTCGGTTTTAACTTCGACCCCTCTCACCTCATTTGGCAAATGGTTGACCCGGTCAAGTTCATCCGTCGATTCCCCGAAAGAATCTTCCATGTGCATATGAAAGACGCCGCGCTACAACTTGACGGCGAAAACGGCATTCTCGGCTCGCACTTGCCATTCGGAGATTATCGCCGCGGTTGGGAATTCCGTTCGCTCGGTCATGGCGACGTGAACTTCGAAGAAATCATTCGCGCTCTGAACGATATCAACTATGACGGTCCGCTCTCCGTCGAATGGGAAGACCAACGTATGGATCGCTGGTACGGCGCGCGCGAATCCTTCGATTTCGTCCAAAAGGTCGACTTCCCCAAGAACGTCGACGTCGTCTTCGACGCGCAATTCGCTAAATAAGTTACCGCACACGCAACTGTTAGTTTAAGGAATAATCCATAGACTAAACTTATATCAGGAAGCCCAAAGGAAAGAGCAAACGTTCCCTTTGGGCTTCTTTTATCCCCTCTGAACGTACAAACCTAAAACCAAACGCGACGTCAACACGACGATTCCGCGCACACTGTGACAAAAACGTTGCTGTTCGTTGACGTTTCCACCAAACACAAAATGGCGTCGTTGCAGAATACCTCACAACGACGCCATTTTTTACTTCAATACCGACCGTCTCTCATTAGAGGCGCCTAAGCAGAATCAGTTCTCGTTGCTTACCGTCTTCTCGTAGATATCGAGCATATCGGAGAGGAGCTTCTGTACTTCTACCGATTCCGTTTCAGAGGCATTGTAGCGATCGTACATTCTCGTGACGTCCGGACCGCGCAGAAGCGAACCGTTCGTTTCCATCTGACGCTCGAATGCGCGCAACGTTTGGCGACGAGAGTTCATCGATAAGCGCGGATCACACGTCATTTCAATCAGGAGATTCTGCATTTGGTTCGTCTTGATCGTGGAGGCGAATTCCAAACCAACGTCAAAAAGCTCCTTGTGTGACAGAAGATTACGCGTCAGTTCGGTAATCGAATCGAAGTCGTATAGCTCGCCTCGTGTTTTATAGAGATTCAACACCGCGCCGGCGGCCAATTGCGCCTCGCGCATACGCTGCGACGCCTCGGGCGTTTCCACTTTCACCTTGTCAAAGAGACTTTGTACGGCATAAGACGCCGATTCAAGATTAAAGGGCGTAACGACCACGGCAACATTAGGTTCTTTACCGACCTTGACGCTGGCGGTCGTCTTGGCAAGTTCGTCACTGGCGCCAACCATGAGAGGAGTCTGACAGGTACGCACGTCGTCACGCAAAATCTGAGCGAGCACGATCAAGTCAGGGGAGGAAAGTTGCGCGTCGGCATAGACAAACTCCACGTCCGGGCTACTTTGCGCCGCAAGAATGGCGTCACGACCGGTTGTGACGCTTTTGGTCTTGTAACCCAAGTCAATAAAGAATTTGGAGAGCACGGCGCATTCTGCTAATTTCGGATGCGCGACGATCACGACGCGTTCGCCGCTGGCGCTAGCGAACCAGTTGAGCGCCTCTAGCGTGCGACTGGCGCCGGAATATCCCCTCTCGGGGTTCCAGCGTACAATAGCGGCAAGCGCTTCGAATCTGAGTCGACGATCGGGACAAGTGGCCGCCTGAACAATCACCGACGGCTCGCCCTTACTACTGGCCGTCAGGCTTTCGTTACCGATTTCGCGCAGAATAATCACAGGAATTAGCGCGCCGACGTAATGTTTCGTATTAAGCGCAAAGCTCAATGCGGTTTGCAACTGTTGCACGTTAAGTTGTGGCAACTGTTTTTCAAAGGGCGGAATACCCAGCGCGGCCTGATCGAGACCGGAACGATAAGCCTCTTTTTCCGCGACCGCTGTAATCGCAATGGTTAGCGCGTTTTCACTGGGCTGGTCGTTACTCGCAAGAACCTTATAAGTCGTCAGCGCCCAGTAGGCGGCGTCGTCACGATACGCTTGATCGACCGAAATGGTTGTAAAGACCGCGCGCTTGAGATCGTCGTTCCACACGCAACGACGAAATTCCTTTGAGTAGGGGTCGCGATAGAGCAAAGTACGACCGTAATATCCTCGCGCGGTCTCATAAGCTTCCGCGCCGATATTTTCAATCGAGGGGAATGCGCCACACTGCGCCTTAATCGCCGATTCGAATTGAGACTTCACGTCGTCTGCAAGGTCGCCGCTGTAGTAACGCGCGGTAAGTTCCAGCGCAATACGCGTATCGACCATCTTAGAGAGCGCGGTCGCGATCGGCGCGGAGTTCTCTTGTGGAATTTCATGCAGTAAGGTCAGTAGAGCGTCGACCGCGTCGGTCATAAAGAACGGGAGCAAATCCTGGGCGCACTGCGCGCGAGTTTGATCCGCGCCAATGAGATCGTTGAGCAGTAGCGCGAGCGCCGCTTCGCCGCCGCGACGCGCGCGATTGATCGCCTGGGAACGTCGCGACGTGTCACTGGCGGTCGTAAAGAGTTCAAACGCTTCGCGCAACGCCGTTTCATCGTTCCAGTAGGCTTCGGCCGTCTTGGTCACGCGCTCATAAGCTTGAACGCCGACAGCGTCAAGTTCGGTAAGCGCAAGCGCTTCGAAGGCGCGCCCCTCGCCGAATTTCTCCAGCGCCTCGGCCGTCTCTTGCGGCGTGGCGTCGGGCGCGTCTAACGCCTTTTGCATCATGAGCTTAGCAAACGCAGGTCGACCGACGCGCGCGATTTGTGTCGCGGCGCAGAAGTAATCGACGGTCGTCTTGAGGTCGCGTAACAGAATGGAGCGTTCAGCCGCGTTGGCGGTGTCGATGAAATCCTGCTCGGTTTTGATATCGTCCGGAACGTCCTCTGGGCGATTATATTTCGCTCTTGGATCGTTTTCGTCCACAGGCTTATTTTGCGCGGCCGCGACGGGAGTCGTGGCGTTCTTTACAGGCGCGACAGGTTCTTCGTCGGAATTGAGCGTCGACGGAGCGAAGGGGTCGGGCGCGTCCGCGTCGTTGGATTCGTCAAAGAGGTCGGAGTCGTCGCCGGCGGCAAAGGGATCTTCTTCGTCGCCGTCCTCGCCAAAGGGGTCGTCGTCTTGGCCATAGGCGACGCACGTTACAGAGGGAAACGTTTCCAAAATGCGGCACACGCGCGAGGAGGAAGCGCTAAAGCAATACAGCGCGCACAACGCGCTCAGCGCGATCAGAATTCGAAAATGGGTTCGCATACCAACGCTTTCGCTATAAAATGCCAAAGGACCAACGTCGACGCGACGCGTTCGCTTCACATAAAAACAACGCACAGAGCGCCGTTTATTCTAGTATAAAGCCAAATAAACGCCTAAAACACAACGCCAAAAGAAAAAACGCCTTTTTCAACATGACTCAACGCGCCTCACCCCTAGTGTTAGCGCAATAGTTAAAAGCAATACATTTTATTTTAATTAATAACTTTGTCTATTCTTTTTAAACAAACACGGTTTCATGGACTCGATTCGCTCTGCAAACCCATTAGCTTAAAAACTTGACGTCAACGCCGACGCGTGTCACAATAGAACCGTGACGACTAGCGCAAGCGCCAGCGGAGCGCTGTACACAGGCATGTTAGCAACCTTCTTCACCCCATGAGTTACAAAATGAGACCTGACAAGTTCTTACTACGTTTGTTCATATTACTCCTGGTCGTCTCGACGATGACGCAAGCGCGCACGAAAAGCGTTGCAATGGAAGGTCCCACTGGGATCAAACGCGTCGTGATTATCGGCGTAGACGGCGGCGGCGCGTTCTTCCGTGAGGCTGACACGCCCAACCTCGATAAAATCTTTGCCAATGGCGCGGTCAGTTACGACGTTCTAACCTCTAAACCGACGATTAGCGCGCAGTGCTGGGGGTCAATGTTACATGGCGTCACGCCGGAATTTCACCGTCTCACCAACTCGATCGTCTCCTCGCAACCCTATCCGCCCGACAGTGCGTTCCCCTCGATCTTCCGCGTCGTGAGAGAAAACGATCCAGACGCGAAAATGGCGTCGTTCTGCAACTGGAACCCCGTTAATATCGGGATTATTGAGGACGGTCTGGGAATTGTCAAGGGAACCGGAAACGACGCGAATGTCACCGCGCAAGCGTGCGAGTACCTGAAAGAAAACGACCCCACGATTCTCTTTATTCACTACGACGAAGTCGACGGCGCTGGACATGGCGCTGGTTACGGAACAGAAAGACACCTCGCGCAAATCCACACTACCGACGGTTACATTCAGCAGGTCTACGAAGCGCTTAAGAATCGCGACATGCTCGACTCCACCCTGTTCATGGTCACCGCAGATCACGGCGGTCAAGGTCGTTCCCACGGCGGTTGGACCGACGCGGAAAAGTACATTATGCTAGCGGCGACCGGACCGGGCATTGTGCAGGGCTCCTTCGATCAGACCGAAGTGCGCGATATTTCCTCGATCGTTCTCTACGCGCTGGGTCTGGCTGACAAACAGCCGGAAACCTGGACTTCGCGCGTGCCCTCGAACTTCTTCAAAGGCGTCGAAGCGAAAGAACGACCCGTCTATACCGTACAATATCAATTCAAACACCGTGAGCATGAACCGGTCGAAACGCCCGTGACAGACGCTGGAGTCGCCGCAATCCTCGGGAAAGGACGCGTCCAGGCATACTTTAATTTCGACAATAACGCCCAAAACGTTCTGGGCGTTGTCGACGCGGTACAAAACGGCAATCTGTACTACGAAGACGGCTACTTCGGTCAAGGGGCGCGCTTCGACGACGGGTATGTCACGCTCAATAAGGCGCAATGTGATAAATCTAGCTTCTCCATTGCCTTGTGGATGAAGACCGGCGGAGTCGACACAGACCCCGCGATTCTATCAAATAAGGACTGGAGAAGCGGCTTAGGGAAAGGATTTGTCCTCTCGCTGCGCGTCGACGACGTCAAATTCAACCTTGGAAACGCTCAAAAACGATTTGATCCTTGTTACTCGTTGCCCTTCGATTACGTCGACGGATGGGTCTATGTCGTTTTAGTTGTGGATCGCGACGCAAACCAAGTGAAATTCTCATACGACTTCGCTGATTTCATAGTACAGGATATTCCCACTGAGCTACAAGGGAATGCGTTTGAAACCAATATGCCGGTGAACCTCGGTCAAGACGGAACCGGTCAATACGCCAATCATCTGGGCGCGGTTCTCGACGAAGTCGTACTGATTAACGGCGCGCTGTCTAACGACGACCTCGCCAAACTCAAGACGTTCTATCAGAGCGAACGTTAAACGCATGCGTCGCATGGCTACGCGCCAGCGGAGCGCTGAATTGTCTGTCAGACGCCACATACGCTAACCAATAAAAACGCCTCAATACCGCAACTTACGCGATATTGAGGCGTTTCCTTTTGACGTCGTCAC
>JAUNMR010000004.1:0-28792 GCA_030537455.1 Planctomycetia bacterium
GAAGAACTCTGACAACGTGTTCATCTTTGGGTTGGGGAATATCAAGAGTACGCTTCTTTACTTAACGCTCCTCTTGTGTTTGTACTGTTATTTTGACTTTCCGAAGACTTCGTCTTCATATTCGTCTAATCCTGATGATCGTGTCTTTTGCACTCCTCCTACGTCTGTACTGATAAGATACCTCCCCATCGCTCATCATGATCGAATAGCGGGCTTATGACGTCCCTACGCCTAAACTCCCTGGGGACATGCGACACTACGCGTAACGCGTCTACAAATCCACAGCCAAGCGCACTGGTTGTCTGATGCTCTTTACCTATTACCGTTTATCATTATTATCCATTCTAATCGATATAATCAATAATTTTATCTCTATCTTCTCGAAACATTGCTAAAATTCCGCAATTAATCCTTATCATACCTACTCTATCTTTCCTATTTTTATATAATGATACTGTCGAGGCGTAATTCCCATATAGAATCATGCTCGATAGAAATGGCGTAAACGTGCTGTTTCTCCGTCGCTTTTACTATTTTAACAAGTTTCCCAAAACGTGGTAAAAAGTATCAAGGCGGCGGCTCTGGCGCGCCGATAATGAGATAAACTTTACGACTGTGCCATACTTTGCACTGTCGTCTTGAAGTAAAGATCAACAAGGCTTGCGGCGTCTCCGCGCTCACGCGTTCTATTTTGTGCGAGCGTGACAAAATAGTTGAGCGAGGAAGTTCTTTTCCTTCCCACGCTCCGCTAGAGGAAACAGTCGGAACACACTTGCGCGTTTACGACATGGATGGAGACGGTTTCGTCCGTTAGAGTTTTGATGGAGGTTAAAATGAAAAGATTTATTGTGACTGCACTGGTTGCAGTCGCTGCGCTGGCGGTCTTCTCGCTGGAACAAGCCCAAGCGGCGTATTGCGGCGCTTGTTCTTACACGGCTTGTCGGCCCAATCCTTGCGAGTTCACCACGCAGTATAACACTGTCATGAAGACTTGCCGTCGTGTCGTCTTCGATCGCGAACAAGTCGTGTGCTATCGCAACGTCGTTCAAAAGGTTCCGGTGACTCGCCAAGTCGTTTGCACGAAGTACGTTCCCGAACGTTGCGCTCGCCAAGTCAACTACACCGTTAATCGTCTGGTGTGGGAAAACGCGCAAAAAACTGTTACGCGCACCGTTAATCGCGTCGTCTATGAAGACTGCGTCAAACAGATTCCTTACACGGTTATGGTTCCTGTAACCGAACAAAAGACGCGTACCTACACCGTTTGCAAAAACGTGTGGACGACCGTCCCGGAACAGGTCAACTACACCGTCATGAAGCCGGTTGTTGAACAACGTCAACGCACCTACACGGTTTGCCGTCGCGTCGTTGAACAATGCCAAAAGGAAGTTCCCTATACGGTCATGGTTCCTGTCACCGAACAAAAGACGCGCACTTACACCGTCAATCACATCGTGACTGAGTGCGTCCCGGAACAGGTCAACTACACCGTCATGAAGCCGGTCGTTGAACAGCGCGAACGTACCTACACGGTCAATCGCCTCGTCTATCGTACCTGCCAAAAGGAAGTCCCTTACACGGTTATGGTTCCTGTCACCGAACAGAAGACGCGCACGTACACCGTCAACCACGTCAACTGGGTCGACGTTCCGCAGCAAGTGAACTACACTGTCATGCAACGCGTCGTTGAACCGCGCGAACGCACCTACACGGTCATGCGTCCGCAAGTGGAAACGGTCACGCGTGAAGTTCCCTACACCGTTATGGTTCCGCAAACCTACACTCGTCAGGTTCCGGTTCAATCTGGTAGCTGGCAAGACCAAACCTACACGGTTCCTGGTCGCACCGTCTATCGTCGCGTCGCGTGCTGCGATCCTTGCGATCCTTGCGCTCGTACGACCTATAAGATCGTCGCTTGCCAAACCTGCCCCACGACCTGCACCCGCAAAGTTTGGGTTCCCCAAACTTGCATGCAAGAGGTGACCTGCACCCGCATGGTTCCCCAAACTTGCACTCGCACCGTCTCCTGCAACGTCTGCCGCATGGTTCCCGAAACTCGCACCTGCACATACAATGTTGTGCGCTGCGTCCCGCAACAATGCACTCGCACCGTCTACAAGAAGGTCTGCCAAGTCGTTCCCGAAACGAAAACCTGCACTTACAACGTGACGCGTTGCGTCCCGCAAACCTGCACGCGCACTGTCAACTACACCGTTGCCGAATGCGTCCCGGAAACACGCACCTGCGCTTACAACGTCGTACGTTGCGTCCCGCAACAGTGCACTCGCACCGTCTATCGTAAGGTCTGCAAGGTCGTGCCGGAAACCAAGACCTGCACCTATAACGTGACGCGTTGCGTCCCGCAACAATGCACTCGCACCGTGACCTACAACGTCTGCCGTATGGTTCCTGAAACTCGTACCTGCACATACAACGTTGTGCGTTGCGTCCCGCAACAATGCACCCGCACCGTCTATAAGAAGGTCTGCCACGTCGTGCCGGAAACCAAGACCTGCACTTACAACGTGACGCGTTGCGTCCCGCAACAACAAGTTCGTACGGTTACCTACAAAGTCGCGCGTTGCGTCCCCGAACAAGTCTCGCAAGTCGTCAACTACAAGGTCTGCCGTTGCGTTCCTGAAGTGCGTACTCGCACTGTCTACAACGTCGTCATGAAGCCGGTTCAGTACACCCAAAACGTCTGCTGCTACCAACTCGTCACGACCAAGGCGCCTTACACTGTGACTCGCACTGTGCCGCGTATCTGCACCTATCAGGTTCCGGTACAAGTCAACTGCTGCGCGCCCTGCTCCACCGTTTGCGATCCTTGCGCCGCTTGCAACTGAGCCTTCGCTTGTGATTCGTCCCTAAATAACCGCGTCTACGCCACGTTGGCGCGGCTTTCAAACTAAGATTCCGACGCAGTCGTACAGCGAATCGTCCGCGTCTTCTAATCTAACGGTACACATCCGTCTGGCGCTTCGACCTGGTCTCCTTGTCTGGGTCGAAGCGTTTCTTTTTCTTGTCGTAACACACGCGCCATTCCCTCTTGCCAAAGGAACGTGCAAACGCTATATTATTGGAATGTCGACACGCTTTTCTCGCGTCGATTTCCACGTTCGTTGGAGCCTATTTACGAAGGAGCGTTTCTATGCGTACCATCGCAGTTATGAACCAAAAGGGCGGCGTTGGCAAAACGACGACGTCGGTCAATCTCAGCGCGGCGCTCGCCGCTCGCGGTAAACGCGTTGAACTTATCGACCTTGATCCCCAAGCTCACGCGTCGTTGCACCTAGGTCTCACCTTTGAAAAGGAATTTCCATCTGTTTACGACGTGCTTGTCTGTGACGATTCTCTTGAATCAGTGCGTAAACAGATCAGTGAGAATCTTTGGCTCGTCCCTGCGCACCTTGACCTAGCCGCCGCGGATTTCGAACTCGCTAGCGTCTTTGGACGCGAAACAATCCTCGCTGATAAAATCAAAAATGATTCGCTCGATTTCGACTATATCATCATCGACTGTCCCCCTTCGCTGGGCGTGCTCACGCTCAATGCGCTCACCGCGGTGGAAGAGGTCGTAATTCCACTGCAGCCACACTTCCTTGCGTTGCACGGTCTGAGCAAACTCCTCGAAACGATCGAACTGGTCGCCAAACGTCTGAATCCGAAACTGCACGTCTCCGGCGTGGCGCTGTGTCTCTTCGACGCGCGCACTACCCTCGCGCTCGACGTTAAAGCCGACGTCCAGAACTTCTTCGCACAACACGACAACCGACCCGAGGCGTGGAAGAACGTTAAGGTCTTTGACGTCAATATCCGACGCAATATCCGCCTCGCGGAGGCGCCAAGTTACGGTCAATCGATTTTTGATTACGACCCCAAATCGAACGGCGCGGAAGATTATCTCAAACTCGCGCAAGAGATTCTCGATATGGAATAATCGCGCCGACGCCCCACGCGCCGACGCCTAAATAAGAAAGTTCCCATATGTCAGCCATTCCTTCCACACCAAGTCCTGATATCCTCGAAGTTTTCGACAATCCCTACCCCGGTCGTGATTATATTATTAAGCACGTCGCGCCGGAATTCACCTCCCTGTGCCCCAAAACCGGTCAGCCGGATTATGGCGAAATCACCATTGAATACATCGCCGGTAAGACCTGTGTCGAACTTAAAAGTCTGAAATTTTACCTTCAGTCGTACCGTAACTACGGCGCTTTCTACGAACGCGTTACCAATCAGATCCTCGACGACCTCACGAGCACGCTCAAGCCACAGTACATGAAGATCGAAGCGAAATTCACCCCTCGCGGCGGTATGCACTCTGAAATTGTCGTGGAATACGTCGATCCGGAACTGCAATGTGAACACGACGGCTGCGGCTGCCATTGCGACGGTCACTGTCACGACGAAGAAAAATAATTTAACAGAATCGCTTCTATGACAGGGACAATTCGCGCGCTTTTGTGCGCAAAACGCTTCACGAAATCAGAGCGAACGCCTTTTTGACGCTCGCTTCGGTTTTGCGCCTTGTCTAAAATTCACTTGTAATTATAATAGTCAAGGTTAATATAAGCGCGCCGAATTGCGCTACGACAACAGCTTAGGAGCAAAGTTCTTATGAGTATTGACGTTTCCAAAATCGTGCAAGGAGTTGAACCGTCCGCCACACTGGCTATGTCCGCGAAAGCGAAAGAACTCAAAGCGCAGGGTGAAACGGTCTATAATCTTAGCGTTGGCGAGCCGGACTTCAACACGCCCTCTCATATCTGCGACGCCGCGGTCGCTGCAATGCGCGCCGGTCATACTCGCTACACAGTCGCTAGTGGTCTGCCGGAACTTAAGACCGCGATTTGTGACGACTATAAAACTCGCTTCGGTCTCACTTACGCCACAACGCAATGCGTCGTCTCCAACGGTGCGAAACACGCTCTGCACAACGCGTTCTTTGCCACGCTCAATCCCGGCGACGAAGCGATTCTGCCCGCGCCGTATTGGGTGAGCTACGCCGAACTCATTAAGCTCAGCGGCGCTAAGCCGGTCATTGTCGAAACCAGCGAGGTCGACGGGTTCAAACTTACACCGGAACAACTGCGCAACGCCTGTACGCCACGTACCAGAATGCTACTACTGTGCAATCCGTCGAACCCGACCGGTTCGTGCTATACGCGCGAAGAACTCCTCGCCCTGGCGGAAGTCGTCGTAGAGAAGAATCTTTTTGTCGTCGCCGACGAAATCTACGAGCGTCTGGTCTACGACGCCCAACCGTTCGTAAGCTTCCCGACGATTCGCGAGGATCTGCAAGATCGCACAATCGTTATCAACGGCGTGAGTAAAACCTATGCCATGACCGGCTGGCGAATCGGATGGATGTTAGCGCCGGAAAACGTCGCCAAAAAGGTCGCAAGTCTGCAGAGCCAAGAGACGTCCAACCCTTGCAGTCTCAGTCAATACGCCGCGATTGCCGCGCTCAAAGGCGATCAAAGTTGTGTCGACGTCATGAAGGTCGAGTTCGAAAAGCGTCGTGATTACGTCGCGCAACGTATTGCCGCGATTCCCGGTCTGAGCGCGCCTAAAATGGGCGGCGCTTTCTACGCCTTTATGAATATCCAGGCGTTTCTGGGACGAGAATATAACGGCGTGCGCGTGGAAAACAGCAAAGATTGGTGCCTGGAACTGTTGCAACAGCAGAAAGTTGCGACGGTCATGGGCTCGGCGTTCGGCGCGGAAGGTTACGCGCGCGTGTCATTTGCCGCGAGTATGGAAACGCTCAAAACAGCGTTCGACCGTATCGAAGAGTTTGTGAAATAACGACCGTTTACACGCTAAGACCGCTTGACGTTTCAGTTTAACGACAACGGCGCTTCTCATATAAACGACGTCGAGGGCGGCGTCGTTTTTTTCTAGGCGCGACGCGGCGTTGCGCGCAACTTGTGGCTCTGAGAGGAAACTTTTTATGAAAATTGGCGTTTTATGTAGCGGCGGCGACGCGCCCGGAATGAACCCCTGTTTGCGCGCCATTGTACGCGCCGGTGAAAAATACGGCGACCGTGTTATCGGTATTCGCCACGGCTACACCGGTCTTCTGACAGAAGAATTTTGGGGCGGAGACGGCAGTCACAAGATCAACGCGCGCGACGTTTCTGGTCTGACAAATAAAGGCGGAGCGTTTTTGAACTGCTCCCGGTGCAAGGAAATGACGACCGAAGAGGGATTGCAGAAAGCAGTTGCCATTCTTCGCAAGCATTCCTTCGACGCGCTACTAACCATAGGCGGTAACGGCACGCTCTCCGGCGCGCGTGATATCGCCGAACGTTGGGATGGTCTGGTCGTCGGTCTACCTGGTACAATCGACAACGACCTACTCGGCACAGACGCCACCATTGGCTTTGCCACGGCGGTTCAAACCGGTGTGGAAGCGATCGATAAACTGCGCGACACTGCCGGTAGTCACGACATGATGTTCCTAGTCGAGGTCATGGGGCGCCATTGTGGGGATCTCGCCACGCACATCGCGCTAGCGAGCGGTTGCGAACTGGTCGCCGTGCCGGAAGTAAAGACGCAAATTACACACTATGTCAAGCGATTAGAGCATTTCCGCGCGCTTGGAAAACGCTCGATTATTATGGTCGTGGCGGAAGGAGACGACTTCGGCGGCGCCATCGATATCATGAAGGCGCTCAAAGAAGCAAAAGCGCCCTATGAGATGCGCGCCGTCGTACTAGGACACGTACAACGCGGCGGCGTGCCTGCCCCTGCCGACCGCATTCTCGCGACCAAACTCGGTTGCTTTGCCATCGACGCGCTACACAACGGCGTCTCGAGTCACATGGTCGGCGAAATCGGCGGCGTCCTCACTCTTACCCCGCTAAAGGAGGTCGTGGGCGAACATCGCGAACAGTCCGAGGACGCCGTCGCGCTCATCGACCGTCTCTCTGTCTGACGCCGTCACGACAAGCGTCTACCATCTTTTTTTCTTAAAACACGCGTCGCCTCCCTCTGCACGGCGGCGCGTGTTTTTTCGTGCTAACACTGAGTTTGAATCAAGTTCTTTAAAAAATCAACGAAAACAGTCCACATTTCTTAGTGTTTTGCGTCGACGAGCCATAAAAAAAGGACTGCCTAGCTATTCGCTCGGCAATCCCTTTAATTTTATAAATCTAGGTCGCGTCTTGTGACGCAACGCGTTTTATTCTTCTTCATTCAAATCGAACTCATCTGGCAAATAGAGCGCGTCGGAGTTAGGATCTGAATCACTGGGTATAGCGGGTTCATTAGACTGGTCGTCACTATCGTCGGCGGAATTGAGTTGGTCAAATTCATCAAGACTGAACTCTCCGGGAGCGTCTTCTTTCTTAGCAAACCAGTTCGACGGCGACATCTTGGACCAGACCGACGGCTTCTTGGCGGCAGCTTCCGCTTTTGCACGCGCCTCTTCACGCTCGGCAATCGCTTCAATGTCGCGTACTTTCTTGAAGTGCGACGCGCGATTGCCCGGCAAGGCGTCGATCGCTAGCGGACATTCGCCCGAGGTTCCGTCCTCATTGACGGCGCGTATGAGCTTTTGACTCTTAGCCTTCGTGAGGAATGAGACGACGTCGGGGTATGTGCCGCCAATCTCAACGATCGCACGCACGACGTCGTCCAACTTAAAACCAACCGACCGTTGTTCATCGACGCCGTCGGACGCCTCGTATCTCTTAACGATGATTTCGTCGTCTTCACTACGAATCGTCATCCGCGGGTTCGCTTCCACTTCGATATCGCCTTGCAAAAAGATTTGATCGGCGTTGAAGAGAATGATTTCCGGTCGTCGACTTTGTGAAATATGCACATAGGGCGCCCCGCCACAGTTCAGACAGTGATAAGCGAACTGATTCGCCATATTTTCACCCTGAATCATGTAATCGCTAGGATTGCGCGTGCGAAGAGCATAAAAGGCGCCGTAACGCGTCTCAATATTAGGATCGCTCAGAAGTTTTCTTAACTCAGCGTCGACGTCAAAGGACGTCTTCATGCAGTAACTGAGGATCGCCAGAGAGGCGGGCCGTAGCGTGGAATTCGTACGCGCAAATTCCGCCAGAATCCTCGCGGTCTGCTGACGATCTTGACGAAGATTGAAATACGCCGAGGTTATCGCGGAATTGAAACGCACCATGTCGTTGGGAGAATTCAGACCACGCTCAATCGCGTCGACGACTTTGGCGTTATTCGAACCGATCGCTTCGAGCTGAATCGAGGCAAATTCGGAGTTTTCCGGCACAAGCAACTGTTCTGCCAGGCGGTCAATACGTTCGTTCAATTCGTCGGTCGATTCAAAGAATGAGATTGCGCAAACGACATTGACGTAGCGAATGATATTATCCCGATATTCCTCGGGCACTTCCAAATTAATACGCGCAGCGCCTGCCTTTGCCTGGGCGACCTTCTTTTTGCCAGCGTAACCGGCGCGCGTATAGCTAAAGCGTTTATTAATAACGTCTTCGATACGTTGCGCCACGCCCGCGGTACGTTCGTCTTCTTTGATTTCCAACCAAATGGGACGCGAACGCGTCACGACCGCGCCGCCGATAATTTTGCCCTGTTTGTACGCGATGGGACTGTTCTTTTCCACCAGATCCGGGTCAAGCGTAACGAACCCGTCGACCTTGCCCAACTGATAACCACGACGAATCGTATCGACCGCTAAATATTGGTAAAGTTCGCCGTCTTCGATGTAACCGTTCTGAAGACTACTCGCCTCGGTATTAGGCAGAAGTTTCACACTGACGTCGAGGCGATCGCCTTTACGCGCGCCGGGCGGAACAATCGCTTCTAACATGACAATTGCAGTGTCAAGCGACGCAATTTGCGACTTTGCTGTGCGTTTTTTCTCCGTGTCGCGCTGTAAATCTTGCAGAACCAACTGCTGGTAAGTCGACGGTGGTTCGTCCGCGCCGTTGCCATTCAGACCGCGCACAAGCGTAACGCCCTCGATCTTAGCGGCGTGGACATTCGCTGGACGCGCAAGATCCTGTATCAATCGTCCGCGATTGAGCAGAACTTTCCGTTGCTGTTGCTCAAACAGATCCTGTGGCGCCTCTTTGGAACATCCCAATAGCGTAACAGCCGCTAGTATGAAAAGGATTGTCGTCGTGAAACCGCGCATTATCGCCCTCGTTTTCTAGGCTTCTCAACCAACGCGCGTACGACAGCGCGTTCGAAAGCGACGGTACACAAATCGCTGGTCTACGTCAAGGGGAATTCGCAGATATTCGACACGACGTCTAGAAAGAAGGAATAAAAAAAGGCGCCGCACGACGCCTTACATTCACAATGCACGCGCTAGGCGCGCCTTGACGTCGCCACGGCGACGTTCGCGTTCAGTCCTGAGGAGCAATTGCCACGGCAGAAACTAACGCATACGATAGACGATACGCCCGCGCTCCATATCGTAGGGAGTGATCTCCACGCGCACCTGGTCGCCCGGTACGACGCGAATGCGATTCTTGCGAAGCTTACCAGCCAGACGGCACAAGATGATATGCCCGGTCTCTTCCGCACGCACACGGAAAGCGCCGCGTACTTCTTCGGTCACCACGCCGTGAAGCTCTATCGCTTCCTCTTTTGGTTTTTGTTCAGAATCAGCCATTTCTTTCTTTCCTTTCGCACGCTAAGACGCGTCGAGGCTTCGAGTCACGCGACTCTTCCAATAACAGATTTGAGCCATTATACCAAAGTCCCAATAAAGCGCAAGTAATAATTTAAAAATCATGTAGAATTCAAGCTTTCCTCTAGACGCGCCGACCCTAAATGTATACGCCCCCTATTTAATGGCGCGTTCAATCGACTATAATGGACATAATACGCGCCGGTTTACGGCGCTACGTTTGCTTTGTCGTTCGCTTGAGAACTATAACATGGATCGTACCCCCTACCAAGATAAAATCATACAACGTTATTACGAAAATAGACCGGAACTCATGCGTCAAAAGATCGCTGAGCTTATCACGGATATTTACCTCGCGACGACTGACAAGAAAAGAGCGCAACTGTGGAGACGCGTGGAACTTGCGCTTAAAAACCTCAACGTTGAGCAGAAGAAAATCGACGCGCTCCTGGAAAAAGCTGATCCCGTCGTGCTCGCACAGTTTCTCGAAAAAGAACTGGGAGGTTACTAATGTGTGAGAAATCTGATCACTCCACTAGTGTTTCCTCGACCGAAGCGCTCGCCATCGATAAAAACTTCCACGTTGATCAGCCGCGCATCGAACGCGCTGTGCGTGAAATCCTTCTAGCTATCGGAGAAAACCCCGATCGAGAAGGACTCATTGAAACACCGCAACGCGTCGCAAGAATGTATGCGGAACTCTTCCAAGGTCTCAATCACGACCCGGCAAGGCACTTGCAGAAGTTCTTCACTGAAAAATACGACTCAATGGTCATTGTGAAGGACATTGAATTCCACTCGATGTGCGAACATCACCTTCTTCCCTTCACCGGCAAAGCGCATATCGGATACCTTCCTCAGGGTAAAGTCGTCGGTCTCAGTAAGATCGCGCGCGTCGTCGAGACCGTCGCGCGTCGACCGCAACTGCAAGAGCGTATGACAGAAATGATCGCCGACCTGCTCATGAACGAACTCAATGCGCTCGGAGTCGGCGTGGTTCTGGAAGCAACCCACGCATGTATGACGTTGCGCGGTATTCGCAAGCCGGGTTCCTATTGCGTTACCTCCGCTATGAAAGGCTCCTTCCGCGCTAATGCGTCCACGCGCGCGGAATTTCTCAATTTGGCGTTGCGTCAGTCGAATAATTAACCGCCGATTGTCGTCGCGCCGCCAACGCGCACTACGCGCCTAGTTCGCAAAGCTCGCCCCATGTCGTCCCCCGCCAGTACGAACGTCAACGCTAAAACGCTCGACCTCAAGCGCCTCTATCTGCCGATCGAACGCGACTTGCTCGAAACGACCGAACTGCTCAAACGCAAGCTATCCCACGATATTCCGCTCTTTAACGAATACCTCGAATACTCCTTTCGTCTTGGCGGTAAACGTTTGCGTCCGGCGCTGGTTCTACTGTGCGGTAAAGCATGGGGAAAGATTACCACGCAACATTACCTCTGTGGCGCGGCGCTGGAAATGATTCACACCGGTTCACTGGTGCACGACGATATTCTCGACGGCGCCTATTTCCGCCGACAGCTACAAACCTTTAACGCCAAATGGGATTCCAAACGCGCCGTCCTTGTGGGCGACCTGCTCATAACGCGCGCGCTCTCGCTTATTTGTGAATGCAACGACCTGCTCGTCTTCGAAAAGACTGCAAAGTTCTGTACTTCGACCGTTGAGGGCGAGCTCATGCAAGTGGAGTCAGTCGGCAACTTCGAACTGACCTTTGAGCAGTATCGCCAAATTGTCGGCGGTAAAACCGCGTCCCTGCTGGAAGCGTCAACCTTTTTGGGCGGCTACCTTGCCGGCGCTAGCGACCGTGCGTTGGAGCTCTTCGCACAGTTTGGTCAAACGCTCGGCGTCGCCTTTCAGATCGTAGACGACACGCTCGACCTTGTCGGGGAAGAAGAGACGCTCGGTAAGACGCTCGGTTCCGACCTGGTCAATCAAAAGGAAACGCTACCGCTGATACTCTATTTCCAGCGCGCGCCGAAAGCCGAGGCGGACGCGTTCAAAGCGCAACTGCAACAGGGCGTGCCGTTTGACGCGCGTGCACAAATCGCCAAACGCCTGCAGGATCAGGGCGTTATTGACGCAACCTATGAAGTCGCGCAACAGCAGGTACAAAAGGCGCGCGATATTCTTCTTCAGCTCAAGGAAATCGGCGCTGAAATGGCGTTGTCGCTCGACTTACAAGCGTTTGAATCACTGGAAGCGCTTGCGGAATTTGTGGTGAAACGCCAAAAATAAACAAACGCATCATATCGTCAATACATCAATCCGGGGATTTACTATGTCAGAAGTTGCCAATTATCCACTTTTGCGCGATTCAATTGCGCAGATTCCCGTGACCACGCTGGTGAAGCGCGTCGGCTCGACGCCATTTTATGCCTATGACGCCGAAACAATTAGAGAACGGCTTCGTCAGCTCAAAAGGTGCGGTACCGTACGCTACGCGCAAAAGGCATGCTCGACCATTGCGATTCTCCAACTTGTTCGTTCACAAGGTGTTAAAATCGACGCGGTCAGCGCCGCGGAAATTCAACGCGCGCTCTGTGCCGGGTACGAGCCCGAAGATATCGCGTACACCGCTGATATTTTCGACGCCGACGCGCTCAAACTTGTAACCGGTTCCGCCTCGGGCTGTATTATAAACGTCGGTTCGCCCGATATGATCCGTCAACTGGGCGAATGCCTTGGCGCACAAGCGCGCGGTCGTGAACTCACAATACGCGTTAATCCTGGATTCGGTCATGGTCATAGTCAAAAGACCAATACCGGCGGCGACCTATCCAAGCACGGAGTATGGCACAGCGAGGTTGGAGCGTGTCTGTCGCTTGCGCAACAGTACGGCATGACGATTACCGGTCTGCACATGCACATTGGTTCCGGCACGGACTTCGATCATCTCAAGACCGTCTGCGACGCTATGACGAAAGTTGCGCTGGAAGTCGGTCCGCAAATTAAATCGATCAGCTGTGGCGGCGGTCTGCCCGTGCCGTATCATACGAACGAGGAATATATCGACCTCGACGCCTTCGGCGCTATTTGGCGCAAAACGATTCAATCCCTAGAATCCGCGTTCGGTCATGCTCTGGAGTTCGAACTGGAGCCCGGACGCTACGTTGTGGCCGAAAGCGGGTATCTCCTGACGCAAATCCGTGCGATCAAAAAGCAAAACACGAACATCTTCTACCTGGTCGACGCCGGATTTACTCATCTGGTGCGTCCCATGGCTTACGGTAGCTACCATCCGATCTCCATTGCGTACAACCCGGAAAATAAACGTAACGACGAATATCAAGAGCAGGACGTCGTGGTGGGCGGTCCGCTGTGCGAGTCGGGCGACGTCTTTACCCAGGGCGAGGGCGGAGTGGTTGAAAAGAGACGTTTGCCAGTGGCGCAAGTTGGAGATTACCTCATTCTCGAATGCGCGGGCGCTTACGGCGCCTCTATGGGCTCCAATTACAACTCAAAATACTACGCTCCGGAATTGCTACTCGACAATGGCGACGTCAAACTGATCCGTCGCAAACAGTCCTTCGAACACCTCATTGCCAATGAAATCTTCTAGGCAATTCAACGCAATCACAAGCATTCGAGGCGTTTGACGTCGCAACGCGACTGCGTAAGCCACGTTGCGACTATTACTCGAGTATAAATAAAATAAGCGTCGCAGGTTCCACACGCGACGCTTATTTTATTGCTTTCGCCTGATCGTGCGACGAAAAAAGGACGCCTCTAAGCGTAATTAGAGACGTCCTCGTGATTTATTCAGTTACTGAGTCGCGTTAGCTTATTCCGCGTCCTTCACGTCATTGAGAATATTGACGTCGAAGAGCGGACCGGAGCCTTCGCCCGCGCCGCCCTTGAGCTGACGATTAGCGTGCGCAGTGTTAGCCAGAGCAGGCGCTTCCTCTTTCTCCTCAGCGACTTGTTCCACTTCGCCGGTTCGCTTGAGAGACAGACCGATCTTGCGATTTTCCACGTCGACGCGCAACACCATGACTTCGAGTTCTTCGTCAGGCTTAACGACGTCTTCGGCGTTTTCGATCTTGTCGGTGGACAGTTCGGAGATGTGAAGCAGACCTTCGAGGTATTCGTCCAGACCAACGAAGACGCCAAAGTTGGTGATCTTCGTGACTTTACCGCGAACGATTTGACCAGGACGGAACTTGTTCGGGATCTCGGAGATCCAGGGATCTTCGGTGAGTTGCTTCAGACCCAAAGCGATACGATGACCGCGCTTGTCGATCTGGGTCACAACGCATTCGATCTCTTCGCCCTTCTTGACGATTTCGTTCGGATGAGTGATCTTACGCACCCAGCTCATATCGCTGATATGCAGCAGACCGTCGACGCCCTCTTCGAGTTCCACGAACGCGCCGTAGTTCGTCAGATTGCGCACAACGCCCTTGACGCGAGAGCCGACCGGATATTTCTCGTCGACCTTTTCCCAGGGATCTTCGGTCGTCTGCTTGAGACCGAGAGAGATTTCCTTTTCGGCCTTTTTAACTTCGATGACGACGACTTCGACCTCTTGACCAACGGAGAGCATCTCATTGGGATGAGTAACGCGACGGGTCCAGCTCATTTGGCTAATATGGACGAGACCTTCGACGCCCTCTTCGAGTTTAACAAACGCGCCGTAAGGCATGATATTGACGACGACGCCCTTGACGCGAGAGCCTTTTGGATATTTTTCTTCGACATGTTCCCAAGGACTCGGGGTCTTTTCTCTGAGGCTCAAGGAGATCTTTTCCTTTTCGCGATCGATGCTCAGAATAACGACCTCGATCTTTTCGTCGATAGAGACGATTTGTCTCGGGTCAGTGACGCGTCCCCAGCTCATATCGGTGATATGGAGCAGACCGTCGATACCGCCGAGGTCGATGAACGCGCCGAACTCGGCGATGTTCTTGACGACGCCTTCGCGGAGTTGACCAACTTCCAAAGTCGCGAGGAGCGCTTCTTTCTTTTGTTTACGCTCTTCTTCGATGAGCGCGCGACGGCTGACGACAACGTTGTGACGATCCAGGTCGATGGAGAGGATTTTGCACTTCAGAGGCTTGTCAATGAAGTCGTTCACGTCGGTAGGACGACGCACGTCCACTTGGCTCGCCGGCAGGAAGACGTGTACGCCGTCGACGTCCACGAGCAGACCGCCCTTGATCTTCTTGGTGACAACGCCTTCGACCAGGTCGCCTTCTTTGACCTTTTCAACGAAGCGGTGCCAATTCTCAATGCGCGCAGCCTTACGCTTGCTCAGCACGATCATACCGCGCGAGGCCATATCGTCAGCGGTCATTGTGTCTTCGAGTTCTTCCACGAGAACCTTGACGACGTCGCCCGGCTGAGGTTTCGCTTCATTTTCGTCCCATTCCGTCAGAGGAATGCCGCCTTCACTCTTGTAACCGACGTCGACGATGACATACTCGCCGTCGATGCGAACAACGCGACCTTCCAAAATACTATTGAGCGCGATCTCTTTTTCTTCGCCGAGGTATTCAATAATAGCGTCGTCGTCCAGTACGATATCGTCAACTTTGTCGTCAAGACTGTCCAAACCACGAAGAAGCGTACGATTTACCACAACTATGATCCTAAATGGTAATTTTTACACGGACTCATCGGCACAAGGCGTGCTGGACGTCGTCGACTCGCGTACGAACGCCAGACAGTGAGTCTGAAATAAAAGGGGGTTAAGGGGTTAGCGCCGCGCCGTTTGCCTCACGCGGGCAAATACATCCAAGCGCAGCCTGAATAGGCGTCGCGTGTTGTTCACGTCCTCACGAACGACAAAAAACTACTACCGCGACTATAATAACACGATTTTATGCATTATACAATTTTCCCAAATAGCTACAATATCAAAAATTTGACTTTCATATCTTTTCCCCCTTTTTTTCAAAAAATAACCTAAAGTCTTTCCTCCCAGCAAATCGCCTTGACACGCCGCGTAAAAGTTGCTTATACTTCGCGTGCGCGCTAAGAACGGCGCGCTGTGACTAAGAAGATTATCGAAGGATCGACGCCATGTTTTCATCTGCTCACGCGCGCCGCGCAGTTATGCCGCTCTTTGGAGCGCTTTGGCTACTCTTTACGTGTGTGGCGCGCGCGCAATTCAATGAGTCCCTCGCTGAATCAGAATTCGTCGTCCCAAATGAAGAGGCGATGGTCACAGAAATCGACGGTTGCCTCTATCTTCTGCAACCGGATTACGACTATGACGCGATCGAATACAGCGACGCACAGTCGGAACAGTTCCAGGAGGACGCGCTCCCCAATGCGGAAGCGACGCGCCGCGCCGGGTTCCTGAGCGCCTGCCTCGACGTCGAGGAAAATCTGATCGTTCGCGGTCAATATAACGTCACGCCCCCCACGGAATCGCCAACCTCCTCCACGGTCGTGACTAATTCCTCCGTGTACTCTTCTAACCCCAACGTCATCGCCCCGCCGTTAGACGTCGACGACCAGCCCTTCCAGGCAACGCAGATTGAACTGGGGGACAATCCCACAACGCTTCAGAAAATGTTCCGCTATCGTCAGCAGATCTCCGGCGGATACCTCTATATGCCACGATCCTCGCATCGTGGTCTGGGAATTCACGAACTTGACGCGCGTATTCTCTTTGCATACCCGTGCAAACTCATGGAAAACGCCAAGTCTCTTAACAACGGATATTTCCTTCTCACTCCAAGTTTTAAATACAATAACTTCTCTCTTCCCAAAAGCAATAATTCGCGAATCGATATGCCGCATTCGGTTTTCGACGCCGGCTTAACGACCGCCTTTATGACGAACCTTAGCGACCTGAGCGTGACCGCAGACTTCTCCATTGGGGTAGCGTCTTCCTTTAAGAAGATCACGGGCAAGTCGATCTACTACCGTGGTCGCGTGGAGGCGAGTCTGCCGCTTGACGACGACAAACAGGTCAAAATCCTCGGCGGCGTCGCCTATTACGATCGTATTAAATACAAACTCGTTCCGATCGCCGGCTTGGTCTGGAAGCCCAATGAGCAGAATGAATTGCGTCTGGTCTTTCCCAATCCGAAATGGTCGCGTTACCTCACCAAAGCCAATGAGACCGACTGGTGGTTCTTTGTCCACGGCGATATTGGGGGCGGTCGCTGGTTTATCTCCGACGTCAATGCGCCGATCAATGGCAAAACCTCGTACAACGTCGATTACAACGACTATCGCGTCGGCGTGGGGCTAACCTTCCAGTGTCCCACGCGCCTGGCAGGCTCCTTCGAGGTTGGCGGCGCTTTTAAACGCGAAATACGCTCAAAAGCAGGCGTAATGTACGACCCGAAAAACTCCGTCTATCTCAAATTAGGTCTGTCATACTAGCGCAACTTACACGCGTTTCTCTCCTTTCCTCTACGGCGCCTCGCAACTGCAATACGAGGCGCCCTTTTATCTCGACGACTGCATAAAGTACGATTTCTCGCGCCATTATTGAGAAACGACGAGTTACCGAATCTCTCTTCTAATGCCTCTACTAAACGCAAGACTCCATTCAGAACGTTGATAACGGCGCAGTCGGCTCCGTTCCTAAGCCTGCCCGGCGCCTAAACGCCCTTTTCTCGTGAAACCGCGTCGCAGACAATCTATCGCCCAAATGAAACACACTCGGCAACGCGAGTGAGAAACGCCCCGGTGAGTCCGGGAAACAAAAAAGAGCGCAATCTCCGAAGAGATCACGCTCTTATGAATCAATTCTCATCAGTGACGTTCCAGCGCTCTAAACGCGCAGAACGTCCTGGATTAGCGTCGCTTAGACGCGGTCGTTACGGCTCAGTCCTCGAAGCCGTCGTCAATGAACTCGCCAAAGATCTCGTCGGTCAACTCATTGGAGGCGTCGGTCTTATCGCCGCTATTGGCCAGTTGCGCGAAGGCGTCGAAACGCGCTTGAATCTTCGCCAAGCGTTGTGCGCTAGTAGCGCGCGGCGCGACGACGACGGTTTCTACCTTCTGTTCGGCTTTCACGACATAGGCGTCGAACTCATTGGTCGCGCTCACGGCGATCGGTTCGATCGCAGAGAAGACGTTCGCGGTCTTCACAGCGACGTCGAGCGTGGCGTGCGAGCCGTCGGCGATCGTCACGATAATACGGTCGAGCGCAACGCCTTCCATATTGTCGATGTAGAGGATAGGCGCGTAAACGCCCGAGGCGCGATACAGGTGCGACAGGGTCTGGTTCGTAGCAAGCGCCGTGATTTCGGTCATAGCGCTACCGTCGTTCCAGTCAATCGCCCAGTATGCGTGCGCGTCGCTCGCGTCGATCGTGAAGTTCGCGGCCAGGTAGTTGGCGCCGACGAAGCTGTTGTAATCAACGTTGAAGAACGGTTGAGGCGCAACGATTTCGTAGGAGACGATATCGGACCAGCCGGATTCGTTCTTTGTAGAGGAGGTCAACGCCTTGATACGCGCTTCAATCACGTCGCCGGTCTTGAAGTTGGCGTTCACAAGCGAACCGAAGTCGCCGGTCAGCGCGCTGGTGGATTCCCAGTTAGTCGCGCCCTTGACGCGGTATTGCACGACGTATTCCTTCGCGGGGTCGTCGGTTTCCCAAGTGACGACGATGGAGCCGTCGGTCGCCTTACCGATCGCGGTAATGACCGGAGTATTATAGGACTCAGCGTCGGGATCGGCCACAGAGATGGTCACCGTGGTTTCAATAGAGGCGTTACCGGAGTCGGTCGACTTAATCGAGACCTCATAATCGCCGGCGGGCAGTTGTTTCGCAAGTACGAGCTTATCGCCGTCGATTGCGAAGTTACCGTCGCCGTCCACGATTTCGTAGGTGAAGGAGTCGTCGCCATTGGCGTCTTCGGTATTGAAAACGCCAACCACGGTACCGACCGGGTCGGTCGACAGAACCGTACTGGTCGCCGGGGTGAAGGTCACCGCGGTCGGAGGCAGATTGCCCTGCTCTTCCAGCGCGCCCATATCGACCTTGGAGTTGACGATACGCGCATTGCCCGCCATATCGACGGCGAGCGCGCCGGCTTGACCGACCGCCAAGGAGTTGGAGCCGGCGTTGATTAGCGCGGAGTCAATTGCAAGGTTCAGATCCCAATCTTGCCATGCGATAGCGGAAGCGCTCGTCGGCTGAGTGAAGTTCACGAAGTTCGGATCGACGCTCTTGACGCCTTGACCAGCGACATTGACGTTCGACACGCCGACGTCGGAGTAACGCAGTTGCGTGGCGCTATTCGCGAAAATAGAGGTGACATAGAGGTCAGCGGCCGTCTTAGCGGTATTGCCGTAGACGATCGAGTTGTCCACGTTCAGAATGTGGTTGACCCACACGCCGCCGCCGTTTTCACTCGCGACGTTACCGACTATCGTGGTATTGACCAGGTTGACGTCCCAATCGGCGTCGCTGGCGATCAGGTCAGAGGCGTTGATCTGAATGAAGACGCCCGCGCCGGTGGTCGCCACGTTGCCGATAATTTCGGAATTCACGATCGTCGCGCCCGTGTAGGAACCGACGCCGCCGCCGTAAATCGTACCGGTGTTGCCAGCAATGAGCGTACCCTCGACGTAGAGCTCGCCGCGGTTGTAAAGACCGCCGTAGTAGAGCGCCGTATTGTTCTGCAAGGTCGAGTTGTAGATCGACAGCTTGCCAGCGTTATAGACGCCGCCGCCGTAAGAGGCCTTGTTGTCTTCGATCGTCACGTTAGTGAGCGTAAGTTCGGCGTAGTTGACCAAACCGCCGCCCGAGTAGTTCGGATCGTCGTTCAACAAGCTATTGACGTTATTACCGCCAGAGATCGTGATATTCTCCAGTTCGACCTTAGCCTTTTCTCCCTGGGTCGTTGTTCCGACCGCGACGACCGCGCCGACGAAGTCGCCGCCCTTGAGGGTGACGCCGTCTTCTGCAACGATCTTAATTGTGTCGTTGATTTCCAAGGTAGAGGCCAGGGTAATGGCGGTGATCGACGGGTCGATCTTAACTTCGGTTTCGCCCAGACGCAGCGCGTAATCGATCGCTTCGCGCAGTGAGATCTTGCCGTCGGTGAGATCGTAGACGTCTTCGTCGGTGGTGACGATCACCGAGGGCTCTTCGAACGGGAATTCGAACGCGCCGATATCGACGGAATCGAGCGAGGTGCAGATACGCACGTTGCCCGCCACGTCGTATTGTAGCGCGTTGAGACCGTAGGCGTCGAGCGCGTAGGCGTCGTTACCAGCGTTGACCGCAATAGAGTCGACGGTGAGGCTCACGTCGACGCTCGAGGCGTTCGCGAGCGAACCGGCGTTGAAGACCGGCGCGGTGGCAAAGCCGGGGTCGCCAACCTTGGAATTCGCCATATTCGGCGTACGACCCACGCCCGTGGTCGAACTGACGATCGAGTTGTACATATTGACCGTGGAGGTCGAGTACATATCGACGCCAGACGCGGCATAGTTGCCGGCGAGAATCGTGTTGTACGCTTGCGTCGTGCCGGTGTTGTAGAGCGCGCCGCCGCTTGAAGCGGAGTTAGCGGCCACGGTCGCGTTACGCGCAACGAAGTTTCCAGCGTTGAGAATCGCGCCGCCATTGGTTCCGGCAGCATTGCGCCACACAACGGTGTTAGCAACACTGACAGTGGAGCTCGCGGCGTTATAGATCGCGCCGCCGCTGACCGACGCGGCGTTGCCGTCGAAGTTAGAGCCGGTCGCATAGAAGGAGCCCGCATTGTAGAGCGCGCCGCCGTTCTTTGCGGTATTACTCTGGAAGAGCGTTGCATTGGCGTCGACCGCGCCGACGTTGTAGATCGCGCCGCCGTTGCCAGTGGCGTTATTGCCCTGGAAGGTCCACGCGTTGCTCGTGAGCGCGCCAGCGTTGTAGACAGCGCCGCCGTCGGTCGCGGAGTTGCGCGTGAAGAGCACAGTCGCCTCGCCCTTGACTTCCGAACCGGTCGAGTTGTACAGCGCGCCGCCCTTGTCTGCGCTATTGCGCGAGAAGGTCGCCGTTCCGTTGAGTTCGACGGTGTACTTGTCCTTGGCGGAAGACATGCTGTTGTAGATCGCGCCGCCGAAGCCCTGAGCGGAGTTGCCGAGGAATTCGCCGTCGGTGATGGTAAGCGAGCCGTAGTTGTCGATCGCACCGGCGTCTTTAGTCGCCTTATTGCCGGAGAAGCTCACGTTCGCGAGCGACGTCGCCGCCTGGTAGTTGACGATCGCGCCGCCGTATTGCGCTTCGTTGGAGTCAAACGCCGCGCTGACGATATTCAGCACGCCGCCGTCGTTCATGATCGCGCCCGCGCGCTCGGTCGCGGTATTGCCACTGAAGAGCGCGTCCGTGATCGTCGCAAGACCCGTACTGTAGAGACCCGCGCCGGTATTGGCAGAAGAACCGCTGACGTTCACTGTATTGAGCGTGACCTGACCGGCGTTGTAAATCGCCGCGCCTTCCTGAGCCTCAGCGCCGGTAATCGTAAGATTAGAGGCGTCGAGGAGCGAGGAGTCCGCGTTGTAGATCGCGCCGCCGCGTTCGTTCGCCGCTGCGTCATTGATCGTGACGTTGGTCAGGTAAAGATTGGCCGCGTTGTAGATCGCGCCGCCGACGTCCGCTTGACCGTTAGCCAGGGTCAGACCGCGCAGGACGATCTGATCGCCGTGAGCGACGAAGAACGCGCGAGATTGACCATTAGCGTCGACCGTAACATTAGCGCCGTCGCCGTTGATCTCCATATTGCGACTGATCATCAGTTCGCCGTCAGCGAGTGCGATCGTCTTACCGTAGACGTTTTCAACGAAGGTAATGGTATTGCCGAAGGACTGGCTCAGAACCGCAGTAGCGTCGCCGTTCCACAGGAGCGTTTCGCCATTAGCGAGGTCGTACTCGACGTTCGCTGCCAGTTCAACGGTTTCACCGTCGGCATTGACATAAGTCAGTTTGCCGTCGCTATAGGTCGCGACCGCGCCCTCTTGGATACCGGCGCTTTCGTTCGTCATGAGCTGGAAGGTATCGCCGTCGTCCAACGCCGTCTTAATAGCGACGGTCGTGGCGCCGCTGGCGGCGACGTAATCGATCGCTTCGCGCAGCGAGACTTTGCCGTCGTAACGATCGACGACGTCTTGTTCCGTAGTGACGATCAAGCTGGGTCGTTCGGAAACGGTGAAGGTCGTGCCGTAGACGTTATTGTCTTCGTTGAGTTCATAGATCGCGCCGTCGACGTCGAGCGTGAAGGTCAAGGAGTAGCGACCCGCTTCGAACGCGCCGAGGTTCCAGAAGCCTTCGACTTCGCCATTGGGACCGAGCCAGTACTGTTGCGACATGAACCCGTAGACGTCGTCGCCGTAAGAGCGTGTATAGGTCTTTTCAGATCCTTCGACAACCTGATCGTTTTCGTCGAGTTTCGCCACGACGATGGAGTAGTTGAAGCTCTTGGTAAGCGTAGCGTTTCCGAGGTAGTTGCCAAAGACGTAAGCGAAGGAAACGTCCCATCCTTCGAAGAACTCGCCGAGGTCTTCGCCGGCAACAGTACCGTACCAGCCGGTGAGCGCGTCTTTATCGGTCGGGAAGCTCAGGTCGACCGCGACTTCGCCGTCGCCTTGGAATTCCGTAGCGCCCATATCGACGGAGTAAATCACGTCGTCGACTTGCACGCCGACGTAGCGGTTGGCGCCGTTGACGTCCTTGGCGATCGGATTGCCATCGAGGTCGAGCGCCAGTTCGTTCTTACCGGCGTTGATCGCGGGCGAATTCTTCGTGAGCTTATAGCTGGCGTCGAAGAGCGGATCGATCGGAGCGTCTTTCGTGCCGATGAGCGCGGTGGAGACCACGGTGATCGCGGAGGGTTCAACAACGTCTTGACCGTCGCCCAGTAGCGAGGCGTCGAGCGACATGGTCGCGGAAGCGTCGAGCGCGACGTCGTTGGACGATTGCGCCTTATTCTTCGCGATAATCGAGTTCTTAACGGTGAAGGTCGCGTTGTCGCCGTACAGACCGCCGCCGATTTGAGCGCTGTTGCCAGCAACGGTGACGTTGGTCAGGTCGACGTTTACGTTCGCGCCGCTAATGGCGTAAGCGTAGATCGCGCCGCCGTTGGTCGCCGTGGCGGTATTGTCCGTGATCAAGGAGTTCGCCACGGTCAGCGCGGCGGAACCCCTGGAGACGCTGATAGCGATCGCGCCGCCGTTATTAGCCGCAACGTTGCGTTGCAAAATAGAGTTCTGAATCGCAACGGAGGAATTCAACGCGTAAATCGCGCCGCCGTTGTAGTTGGAACGATTGCCCGTGAAGGTCGCGTCGTTGATTGTGACGCCGCCGATGGAGTAGATCGCGCCGCCGAAGAACGTCGACTTATTGCTCGAGAACGTACCGCCGTTGATCGTTAGAGCGCCGGAGTTGTAAATCGCGCCGCCCAGACCATCGCGCAGAACGTGGTCGTCGCCGACTTCGCCGGTACTGAACGCTTCGCTCGCGCGCACCGACACGTTATTGAGCGTCAACTCGCCGCGGTTGGCGATCGCGCCGCCCACGTCGGCCTTACCGTTGACCAACGTCATGCTATTAATGGTCGCAGTAACGCCGCTGTTGACAGTGAAGACGCGAGATTGTGAACCGGCGTCGACCGTAATCTTGACCGAACCGTTGGGAGTGGTCGCGTCGATCACTTGATCCTTGGCAAGGGTGATCTCGGAGCCGTCGAGCTTGATCTTGGTCGCAGAGGCGAGGAGATTGTCGGCGAAGGTAATCGTATTGCCAAGTTCGTGAGTCAGAACAGTGGAGCCGTCTTCGTTGAAGGTCACAACCAGACCGTCGGCGGTGGTAATCGAACCGGAGACCGCCTCTTGTTTGACAGCCAAACCGATTTCCAACCCGTTCGGGGCAGTGACGGTCGTACCGTCTTCGAACGGCAGGCAGGAGCCGTCGCCGTCTTCGAAGCACAGCGCCGCGCCGACGTAGGTCAAGTCGCCGTCAGCATTGGCAATAGCGTCGCCACGGTTGAGTAGCTGATAACCGCCGTCGTTGAATCTCACCGCGCCGTTGCTGTAGACGCCGTCCTTACCATTGACCGTCACGGCGTCGCCGTTGGCGAGGCGATGCGCAACGCCAGAGGCGTCGGTCGCCACGCTCGCGCGATAGGTTACGTGCGTGGTTTGGTAAAGAATCGAGTCGTCTTGCAGATCGCTCAGGAGGATCTGCGAACCGTCTTGTAAGACGAGCACGTCGACGTAAACGCCCAGATCCTTATCGGAGTAGGGCTGACCGGTCGATTCGAGGTATTCGATCTTGGAGATCGGCTTGGCGACCACTTCGCTACCGTCGCTCATAGTGAGCGTGAGGGAGTAGGAGTAGTTGGAACGCGCGTAAACTTCGACGTCGCCGTTCGGGAAGTGGAACTCGCCCTTAGCCTTGTCGTAGGTCACGTAGGTCGCGCCGTATTGCGCGGAATCGCCGTCGCTGACGCGAATTTCGGAGCCGGCAATATTAACAACGTTGTAGGAGACAGTCGCCTTACCGTCGACAACCTTGACCAGCGACAGGTCGTCGCGTACGAAGGTCGCGTCGTCGATGAGAACTTTGTATCCATAGGTGGAGGGGCCGACGTAAAATTCCGCGGCTTCACGCAGAGTGATCTTATCGTCGAGCGGGTTATATTCTCCGTCGGCGTCGGTATTAACGACCAGGGTCGGCGTCTCATGGATTTCGAAAGCGCCGGAATAGACGTTATTCGGCGTGGCTTCGGAGCCGTCCTCTTCGCCCCATTCGACGATTTCGCCATTGACGTCCAGGACGATCGTGAGCGCATAGGAACCGGTGGGCAGAACGCCGAGGTTCTGACGCGCATAGGTGACTTCGCCGTTGGAGTAGACCCATTCGGACTCGCTGAGCCAATCGAAGTAGACCGAGCCGTTCTGGTAACGAGCAATCTTAGTGACGGAGTAATCGGATCCGTCGGAGGTCGTGCCGACTACCGTGAAGGCAACGTCGAACTTATCAATCACCGTAGCGTCGCCGAGGTTCTGGAAGGAGAAGTCCAGAATGACGTCTTCGCCGTAGTAGTAGAAGGAGTTCTGAACGTTATTGAGGTAGCTGTACCAGAAGTTGACCGAGTCGGCGTCCATAGCCAGGTCAGGCGCGATAACCGTTTGGTACTCGAACGCGCCCATGTCGATGGAGTAGACGACGCCGCCAACGTTCAGACCGATAACGCGCACGTTTCCAGCCAAGTCGACCTCCGCGCCATTGCCGAGTTCGTTCTTACCGGCGTTGATCGCCGGCGAGGTCGCCTTGAGGGTATAGTCTTCGTTGAGTTGCGGATCGACTCCGACCAGGGAGCGGTAGTCCGCCTGGAGCCACGCTTCACTGAAGGCGAGGTCGCCGGTCGATTCGATATTTTGAATCAAGGAGTTGCGTAGCGTAATGGCCGCATTGGCGTCGGCGAAGATATCCACGCCTTGTTCCGCGCTATTGCCCGCCAAGATGGAGTTGTCAATAGCGGCGGAGCGCAGGACGTAGAGCGCGCCGGCGTTAGTAGCGGAGTTGTTCGCAACGGTCGCATTGACCAGCGTCAGGTCGTTGACGTAGAAGGCGCCGACGTTTTCAGTAGCGGTGTTTTCGGCAACCAGCGCGTTGGCCAGGGTAATGGCGTCGGCGTAGATCGCGCCAACGTTGCCGTTGGTCGCTTTGTTACCGACGACCTTCGCCAGACCACTAACAGAGACCGCGCCCTTTGCGTAGATCGCGCCGACTTGTGACGCGCTATTGCCGACGATTGTAGCGTTGCCGTCGACAGCGACGTCTTCGCCGGCGTAGACCGCGCCGTACTCGCCCTTAGCAGAGTTGTTCTGCAAGGAGAGGTTACCGGCGACGCTGAGCTTACCGCCCAGGTATGCGGCGCCGTAAGCGGCGTCGGCGTAGACGGTTTGCGATTCGGTCGTGACGTTTTGTTCCGCTACGTTGCCTTCTTCGTCGAAGGTCGTCACGGTCGTGACGGTCTCAACAACCGCTTGACCATTGGCGGAGTTGCCGTCCATTGTCAGGTCGCCGTTGACATAGAGACTACCGGAGAGAACCAGCGCGCCGCCTTGTGCCGCGGTATTGCCGGAGATATCGGCGTTGCCCATGATTGTGGCGGTACCGTTAGGCGCATAGACCGCGCCGGCCTTACCGTAGGTCGTCGTTGTCTTAGTAACGACGTCGACTTGCGCGCCGTTTTCATCGGTCGTCTGAACGGCGTATTCTTCCACAGTGGTATTGCCGCCTGCGGCGTTGCCGGTAATTGTCGCGTTGCCAAAGATATTGAGCGCGGAGCCGCTGCCACTGACGTAAATCGCGCCGTAGTTGCCCTTAGCGGAGTTGCCAGTGATCGTCGCGTTAGCGCCGTTTTCAGAAGAACCGACGTTCAGAACGCTCGCCTTGATCGCGCCGAAATCGCCTTGCGCGCTATTGTCGGTAATCGTAGCGTCGCCGCCGATGGAGAGACTCGCGAGCGTTTCGATCGCGCCGACGTTCTCGCCGGCTTTATTACCGGTAATATTCGCAGCGCCGCCGATGACAATGGCGGTATCGGTCTTAATCGCGCCGTTGGACAGACCCGCTTGGTTATTGGCTATGGTAGCGTCGCCGCCAATGGTCAGACCGTAGTTGGAGCGAACCGCGCCAACGTTACCCTGTTCGGCGACATTGCCGGTGATCTCGGCGTTGCCGTCGATATTGAACTGCAGGTTGGAGTAGATCGCGCCAAAGTTCTGGCCGGCCTTATTATCCGCAATCTTGGCGTCGCCATTGACGGTGAATTCGCGCAGGACGTAGATCGCGCCGACGTCTTCGGAGGCTTCGTTGTTTGTAACGGTCGCATTGCCGACGATCGTAGCGGCGTCAAAGACATAGAGCGCGCCGTAAGAGCCGCCCTGAGCCTTATTGCCGGTAAGCGTGGCGTCGCCGTTGATATTCACGGTGGAGCGCGCGAGCACGGCGCCGTAAGCGATCGCAGCGGAGTTGTTCTCGATCGTGGCGTCGCCGTCGACGGTAAGCGCGCCTTCCACGCGCATAGCGCCGACGTTCGCCTTCGACACGTTGCCAGAGACCGTCAGAGCAACCGCATTGGACTCGATTTCATTGCCTTCTTCGTCGTATTGCGGAGCGACGTAGCCGGAGAAGGTCGCGTCGCCGCCGACGTTGACCGCGCCGATATTGTCCGCGGCGGTATTATTGGCGACAGTCGTCAGACCGTTCACGCTGAGGTTGCCAGCGACGTCGAGCGCGCCGACACGACCGGCTTTCGCTTCGTTGCCGGTAATCGTGGCGTCGCCGCCCACGGTCGCGTTGCCCTGAGCGCTGACAGCGCCGTAAGCGCCGTTAGCCGTGTTATTTGCGAGCGTGACGTTGCCGTCGACGACAATATTAGCGCCGACATAGGCCGCGCCGTAGTTAGCGTCGTCGTAAGCGACCGATTCGGATTCGGTCGTAGTCTCGGAGACCAGCGCGCCTTCTTCGTCGTAGGTCGAGGTCTTAACAACGGTCTTGGTCGTGACCTTGCCATTGGCGATATTGCCGGTCATTTCCAGTTCACCGCCGACTTGCAGATCGCCGCCGACATAAGCCGCGCCGGCTTGCGCCGCGGTATTGTCGTTGAACTTAGCGTCGCCAGTGATTTGGAATCCGCCCACGGTGTAGAGCGCGCCTGCCAGACCGGTCACAGTGGTCGTGGTCACGGTCGTTTCGATCGTTTCGCCATTTTCACCGATAGCGACTGCGCTCGTACTGGTAACGACAGCTTCGAGCGCCGCTTGGTTATTGGCGAAAGTCGCATTACCGTAGACAATCGCCGAGTCGCCGAGATAGATCGCGCCGTAATTACCGCCCGCCTTATTGCCTGTCACCGTGACGGCGACAGGCTCTTCGGAATCAGCAGAACCGACGAGTAGCGATTGAGCCGCCAAAGCGCCAACGACGCCGCCCGCTGCGTTGTCGGTTACGGTCAGATTGCCGCCAATGGTCGCGTTTGTGCCGACGTAAGCGACGCCGTAATCGCCACTTGCCTTATTGTCGGAGAGCGTGACGTCGCCTTTGACCGTCAGAGCATCGGCGACGTAAGCCACGCCGTAATTGCCGTCTTGCGCTTCGTTGTTAGTCGCGGTCAAATTGCCGTCGACCGTCACAGAGGAGACGCTCAGAGCGCCAATACTTCCGCCGGCCTTATTGCCTGAGAAGGTCGCGTCGCCCTTGACGGTCAACGCGTCTTGAACCGCCAGAGCGCCGACGTTGCCGCCCGCTTCGTTGTTCGTCGCGGTCAGACTGCCGTCGATCGTCGCGCTCTTGCCAACATAGGCGGCGCCGTAATCACCGGTCGCGGTATTGCCGTCGAACGTCGCGGAACCGGTCACGGTCAGCGCGCCGTCGACATAGATAGCGCCGACGTCGCCGCCCTTGGCCTTATTCGCGGTCGCAGACAGATCGCCGCCAACAGTAACGGAGCCCGCGGTAAGAGCGCCGACGTTGCCGCCCGCGGTATTGGCGTCTACGGTCAGCGCGCCGGTGACTTTGAACGCATTTTGAACGTTAGCGCCGCCGAAATCGCCGCCCGCCTTATTGTCTTTAATCGTGGCAGAACCGCCGACCTCGACAGAGTTCGCGGTAAGAGCGCCAACGTTGCCGCCCGCTTCGTTGCCGGTGAGGATCGCGTCGCCAGCGACTTTCACTGCGCCGTCTACGTTCAAACCGCCAACGTTATTGGTCGCCTTATTGGAGGTCACATTGAGCGCGCCGCCGACGTTCAGATCGCCGCCGACCGAACCAGCGCCGTTATTGCCCTGATCGTAGGTCGTCGTGGTCGTGGTCGAGGTTTCGACGCTTTCGCCGGTGACATTGCCTTCTTCGTCGTAGGTCGTGGTCGTGGTAACTACGGTAACCTCAACGGTCGTAGCGCCGTTCGCTTCGTTCGAGGAGAACGTCAGGTTGCCGTCCACGTCAACGCCGCCCTTGGCGTACAGCGCGCCATTGGTCGCCGCCGTATTGCCGGTGAAGGTCGCGTCGCCGGTGATCTTTACGGAGCCGTTTTCAAGATGAACCGCGCCGGTCTTGCCAGAGAGGGTCGTGGTCTTCGTCGTCGTAACGGTCGTCACATCGCCATTGACTTCGGTCGTGACGTCTTCGGTCACCGTCGCCGTAACGGACGCTTTGTTGTTTTCCGC
>JAUNMR010000004.1:28892-56593 GCA_030537455.1 Planctomycetia bacterium
CGGTCGTGACGTCTTCGGTCACCGTCGCCGTAACGGACGCTTTGTTGTTTTCCGCGGTCAGATCGCCGTAAACCGTTAGAGCGTTATCGGCAGAAGCAAGGTAAATCGCGCCGTAATCGCCGCCGGCCTTATTGCCGCTCACGATCACCGTGACAGGCTCTTCGGAGTCTGCAGCGCCAACGACAAGCTTATTAGCCGCCAAAGCGCCGACATTACCGCCCGCTTCGTTGTTCGTAACCGTCAGATTGCCGCCGACCGTGACGTCTTTGCCGACGTAAGCTGCGCCGTAGTCGCCACTGGCCTTATTGCCGTCAAGCGTCGCAACGCCTGTGACGGTCAGTGCGCCGTCGGTGTAGAGCGCGCCGTAGTCGCCGTCTTTCGCCTCATTGCTCGACGCTGTCAAATCGCCGCCAACGCTAACGTCGCCCTTCGCGAAGACGCCGCCGTAACTATTGCCCGCGGTGTTATTGGAAATCGTCGCGCTACCGTCAACAGTAAACTTGCCTTCGGTATACAACGCGCCGTTGTCGCCCTGAGCGCTATTGTTCGTGAGCGTAGCGTCTGCGCCAACGGTCACGTCGCCGAGTGCGTACACGCCGCCGACATTACCGCCCGCGGTGTTGGAGTCAACGGTCAGCGCGCCGTCAACAGTAAACTTACCTTCGGTATAAAGCGCGCCGTTGTCGCCCTGTGCGCTATTATTCGTAAGCGTAGCGTCTGCGCCAACGGTCACGTCGCCGAGTGCGTACACGCCGCCGACATTACCGCCCGCGGTATTGGCGTCAACGGTCAGCGCGCCGGTGACTTTGAACGTCTTTTGAACGTTAGCGCCGCCGAAATCGCCGCCCGCCTTATTGTCTTTAATCGTGGCAGAACCGCCGACCTCGACAGAGTTCGCGGTAAGAGCGCCAACGTTGCCGCCCGCTTCGTTGCCGGTGAGGATCGCGTCGCCAGCGACTTTCACTGCGCCGTCTACGTTCAAACCGCCAACGTTATTGGTCGCCTTATTGGAGGTCACATTGAGCGCGCCGCCGACGTTCAGATCGCCGCCGACCGAACCAGCGCCGTTATTGCCCTGATCGTAGGTCGTCGTGGTCGTGGTCGAGGTTTCGACGCTTTCGCCGGTGACATTGCCTTCTTCGTCGTAGGTCGTGGTCGTGGTAACTACGGTAACCTCAACGGTCGTAGCGCCGTTCGCTTCGTTCGAGGAGAACGTCAGGTTGCCGTCCACGTCAACGCCGCCCTTGGCGTACAGCGCGCCATTGGTCGCCGCCGTATTGCCGGTGAAGGTCGCGTCGCCGGTGATCTTTACGGAGCCGTTTTCAAGATGAACCGCGCCGGTCTTGCCAGAGAGGGTCGTGGTCTTCGTCGTCGTAACGGTCGTCACATCGCCATTGACTTCGGTCGTGACGTCTTCGGTCACCGTCGCCGTAACGGACGCTTTGTTGTTTTCCGCAACGACGTCGCCGTAGACGAACATGGCGTTGAGCGAAGAGGAGTCGAGATAGAGCGCGCCATAATTGCCGCCCGCCTCGTTGCCGGTGATCGTCACATTGACTTTGGCGTCTTCAGCGCCCGCCTTGAAGGCGTTAGCGCGAATTGCGCCGTAATCGCCCGCGGCTTTGTTATTGAGGATTGCCACGTCGCCCGCGACGGTGATTGTACCGGCGTCGCTGATCGCGCCGACGTTGCCGCCCGACTCGTTGTTATTGATTTCAGCGGATCCGCCAATAGTCAGGTCGCCGACGAGTTTAATAGCGCCATAATTCGCGCCGGCAATATTGCCATTAATCTTAGCATTGCCCGCAATGGTGATTTCCGATGCGACGCCAAGCGCGCCGACTTCGCCGCCGGCCTTATTGCCGGTGATCGTGGCGTCGCCGCCGAACGTAGCCGGACCGGTGATACGGATAGCGCCGTAATCGCCATTGGCGGTATTCTCGGAGATAATCGCGTTGCCGTCGATTTGCAGACCTTGGGTCGCGCGCACCGCGCCGATACTGCCGCCCGCGGTGTTCTTGGAGATCGTCGCCTCGCCGTTGACAATGAGTTGACCGTCTGCGCTAATTGCGCCGACGTCTTGACCTGCGCTATTGCCGACGAGCGTCAGATTGCCTTCGACCACAACGTCCTTATTGGTGGAAATTGCGCCGATTTCGCCGTCAGCGTGGTTGTCGGCAACGGTCGCGTTACCGGTAATAGTCAGCCCTGTGCCGGCGTAGAGAGCGCCGATTCGACCGGTGGCGGAGTTATTGGAAATCGTCGCGTCGCCATTGACATTGACGGTAGCGCGCGCTTGCAACGCGCCGTAATCGCCGACGGCGGAGTTGTCGGTCATTTCGAGGTCGCCGTTGACTTCGACCGCGCCGAAGACGTACCCGACGCCGCCGTTGCCGTTTTGCGCCTTGTTGCCAGAGAGCTTCGCGGCGCCATTGACGGTCAGCGAGCTACTGAGGTACATCGCGCCATAAGCGCCGCCCGCGGTATTGCCAGTAGCTTCCAGCGCGCCGTTGATATTGGTCGCGCCAACGACCTTGATTGCGCCGTAATTACCGCCCGCCTGGTTATTGGCGATCGTCGCGGCAACGACGCTATTGGGGATTTCATTTCCGTCTTCGTCGTAGAGGGTCGGGACTTGTCCTTTAATCGTCAGATTGCCAACGACATTGAGCGCGCCGACGTTTTCGCCCGCTTTATTGCCGGAAATATTGGCGACGCCTTCCACAACCAGGCTACGCGCGACGGAAATCGCGCCGTAACTGCCGTTGACCGCTTGGTTATTAACGGCGGTGAGATTACCGCCGACGGTCAGCGCGGCCTGGACGTCGAGCGCGCCGTACGAACCTTGCGCGACGTTATTTTCCACGTCGAGGTTACCGCCGACGACCAGCGCGCCGTTCACCTGAGTGACGCCGTAGTTGCCTGTGGCGGTATTGCCAGTGGCGGTGAGATCGCCCGCGACGTTGAGACTGCCCTTGGCATAGAGTGCGCCGTAATCGCCGAGACCTTCGGTCGTCGTGGAGGTTTGCGTGGTAGATTCGCCGTCCGACGCAGTGGTAACGACAGTGGTTTCAATGACTTTGTACGCGTTCGCGGCGTTGTCGACAAAGGTCGCGTCGCCCTTGAAGACGGTCTTGCCATTGGCGTAGACGGCGCCGCCGGAACCGGCCGTATTCTTAGAGAAGGTCGCGTTGCCGTCGAATTCCGCGTCGCCCTCGTCGACGTAAATCGCGCCGCCTAACGCAGCGTAAGTCGTGGTCTTCGTGGTAACGACAATGGTTTCGCCATTTTCACCGGTGGTCGTTTCGGTCGTGGTTTGCTCGTCCACGATCGTGGCTGTCGTGTCCGCGGTATTGCCGGAGGCGTTGAGTTCGCCGCCGATAACAACGGAGTTGAGCACGTAGATCGCGCCGCCGTTAGCGCCGGCGGTATTATCGGTCAGAGTGGAAGCGCCTTCGCCGACTTTAAGGGCCTTGGCGTAAATCGCGCCGCCAGAACCCTTAGCGCTATTGTTAGCGGCGTTGACGGCGCCGCCGACTGTAACCTCTTGCGCGGCATAGATCGCGCCGCCGTCGCCGGTGGTCGCGCTATTGCCCTTAGCGAGGAGCGAGCCGTCGATCTTAACGGCGCCGTCGGTCAGAATAGCGGCGCCCTGTTCAGAGGTATTGTTCTGCAGGTCGGCGTCGCCATTGACGAACACTCCGCCCTTGGCGTTGACGCCGCCGTTGACGTTGCCGGTGATCGCGGCGTTGCCGCCGACGGTGAGTTTGTCTTCCAGAACGACCGCGCCCAGCGCGACGCCGGAGACGTTACTAGCGAGCGTGAAGTCGCCGCCGACATTGAGAAGATTAGCGCCAAGCGCGGCGTAAGCGCCGCTCGCGCTATTGCCAGTGGCGGTGAAGGAGCCGCTGACGTCGACGTCTTGAGCGGCAATTGCGCCGTAATCGCCGTTCTTTGCGACATTGTTCTTGGCAAGCAGATCGCCGGTCACGGTGAGATTTTCTTCCACCAGTAGCGCGCCATAGACGTCGTCGGCGGTATTGCCTTCCAGAGTCAGATTACCGTTGACGCTCATTGCGCCTTGGACGTAACCGGCGCCGTAGTTGTTATTGACAACGGTGGCGTAATCGGCGTTTTGAACCGCGACGTTATTTTGAGCGACCAGGTCGCCGTTGACCGTGAGATTGCCTTCGACGAAGAACGCGCCGCCGAATTCCGCTTTGTTACCGGTGAAGGTCGCGGCGGGTCCATCGACGCCTTCGGCGGTTTCAATTGTCAGGTCGTCCTTGGCGTAGACGGCGCCGGCAACGACGTCGCGCGAGGTATAGCTTGTCGCTTGCGCAACGTTTTCGGTAAAGGTCACAGAGCGCAAGACGGTCGGCACGAGGGTATAGATCGCGCCGGCGCGTTCAGCGACGTTGTCGGTAAAGGTCGTGTTTTCAACGGTAAGCGCGCCGTTTTGAGCGACGATCGCGCCGCCGGCGTAAGCTTGGTTGCCCGAGAAGGTCGCGTTCTTAACGATCAGGTCGCCCTGGGAGAAGATAGCGCCGCCGAATTCAGTGGAGCCGTAAGAAGCCGCGTCAGAACTATTGGGCAGAATACCGTTGGAGGTAAAGGACCCGCCGTCGATAGTGAGCGCGCCGTAGTTAGCGATAGCGCCGCCGAGACCGGACTCGAGGTTATCGTCGCCGACCGCGGGTCGCCATACCGCGTTATTGTTCACGAAGTCGACGTTGTTGAGATAGAGCGTTCCGTTGTTTTCGATCGCGCCGCCGTCGGAGGCAAAGCCCTTGGTGAAGGTCAGGTTATTGATCGTGAGCGTTACGCCGTTTTCAACATTGAGAATTCTGGTAGCGTTGTCGCCAGAGAGCGTCACGTTGCGATCTTCGCCGTCAATGGTTGCGACACGGTCGATGACGAACTCTTGACCGTTATCAGCGCGACGTCCGAGCACGACGGAGTCTTCTGCGACCAGTTCGCCTTGGGTCAGGTCGACGGTAATCGTCTTACCCTGCAGGTTTTCCGCGAAGGTAATGGTCGAATCCATCTTGCTGTAACGTTTCGCTATACCGTCGACGACTTGCAGTAGCGAGCCGTCTTCCAGTTCGATCGCGCGTTCGATACGCGCGTTTCTGGTGGAGAGCGTACCGATTGCAAGACTGACGAAGGACAGGTCGGCGCCGTCGACGTATTCGATCACGTCGCCGTTATCGAAGAGGAATGCGCCGGTAGGATATTGCGCGTTTTGGACATAGGTGAACTTGACGTTGGAAACGTCGAACTCCATGCCGTCTTCGAGAATGACGTCGCCGTCGGCCAGACGCAGGACGTTATAGGTGTAACGCGAACCTTCTTGGTCATTGAGCTCTTCGCCGCTGACGTAGTGGATGTACTGGCTGGTCTGTAGCGCAATAGTGGCGGAGGTACCGTCGGGATAAGTGAGCGAGCCGGAGCTCAGATCGGCGACGCGACCGTTGGCGTAAGAGAAGTAACCGCCGTTGAGTTGGTAATGATAGTAGACCTTAACGCCGTTGAGGAGGAATTCATCGCCTTCCTGGAGGTCGTAGGCGACGCCGTCCTTATAGACGACGTCGACGATTTCAGAGAGGTAACCGCCGGAGACTTCGAGGGTCTGACCGTCTTTGGTGACGAAGGAGTCGCCGTCGTTGACCATGAAGGTGGTAACGTAGGTGTAGTCGGCCGCCACGGCGAGCGCTTCGCGCAGGGAGGTTTCGTTGTCGGTGGCGTCGACGACGTCTTGTTCGGTCGTGACAATCACGCTGGGCAGTTCGCGCACGGAGAAAGTAGAGGTGTAGACGTTGTTATTCACGCCTTCGTAACCGTCTTCTTCGCCATACTCGTAGACGCGCCCGACGCCGGCGACGTCGAGGGTCACAGTCACGGTATAGGAGCCCGCGGGCAGAACGCCGAGGTTCGTGACCAGACGTTGAACGCCATTGATACCGATCCAGTCGTTGACGTCGAGCCAATCGAAGTTATCAAACTCAGTCGCGTACAGAACTTCGGACTGGGTGAGGTCATAAATCAGGTCGTTATTTTCATCGACGCCGACGAGGTGGACGTTGAAGCCGAAATTATCGATCACGCGCGCGTCGCCGATATTCTGGACATTGAAGTTAATGCAGACGTCCTGACCGGCAATGAAGTAATCGAGTTCCACCGGGTCTTCTTCGCCGTCGACGAGCACGGCGACGCCCCAGTAATCGACGGAGTCGGCAAGAATAGCCAGGTCGGGCGCGATAGCTTCAGCGTATTCAAAGGCGCCCATATCAACGGAGCGCGTCACGCCGGCAATAACCAGCCCGACGCGACGAGCGTTGCCGAGCAGGTCGGTAGCGACGTTGCGATCGAGGTCGTTTGACCCGGCGTTAATCGCGGGCGAGGTCGCCTTGAGGCTGTAATCGTTTTCGAATTCCGGATCGACGCCGAGAATCGAGCGATATTCCTGAACCAGAGCGTACTTAACCTCGCCGATTTGAGCGATATTCGCAAGCAAGGAGTTACGCAACGTCGTGGTCGCGCCCGAGGCGGTGTAGAGATCGTAACCGTCATTAGTCGCGGTATTATGCGCGAGAATAGAGTTGTCGACGTTCGCCGTGCCGGCGTTGTAGAAACCTGCGCCGTCAGCGGCCTTATTGTCAGCGATCGTTACGTTGACAAGGCTGGTATTAGCGGTCGCATAGATCGCGCCGCCAAGCTCGCCCGCGGTATTGCCGGCAAAGAGCGTATTAAGAACTTCCAGGTCGCCCGCGGCGTAGACCGCGGCGCCGGAGCCGCTCGCGGTGTTTTCAATCAAGAAGCCGTTGGTAATAACGATCTTGCCATTGGCATAGACGGCGCCGCCGTCCACCGCGCTGTTCTTCTGAAGGTCGGCGTTGGCAAGCGTAACGTTTCCGGTCGCGTAGATCACGCCGCCCTTACCGGAGGCGCTATTGTCGGCGGCGACAAGTTTGCCGCTGACGGTCACGGAACCGGCGGAGATTACGCCGCCGTCGCCAGCGAGCGCTTGATTACCAGCGGCGTTGACGTCGCCGGAGAATGCGACGCTTCCGCCGGCTTTAATCGCGGAGCCGGTTGCGGCTTGGTTATTTTCCAGGGTAGCCGCGCCGGTGATTGTAACGTTCGTACCGGCGACGATCGCGCCGTTGACGTTGTCATCGACCTTTGCGTCGCCATTAACAGTGACAGAAGATCCAGCGACAAGCGCGCCGCTTTCGTTTCCGGCTTCATTCTTGGACAGTTCCAGCGCGCCGACAACGATTTTACCATCGGCGAGAACCGCGGAATTGTCTTGTGACGCCGTATTTTCCGTGATCGTAGCCAGACCATTGACAGTGAAGCCGCCCTTGGCATAGACAGCGCCGACGCTTTCGCCAGCGGCATTGCGGCTAATTGTCGCGTCGCCGGTCACGGTGAAGTCAAGATCGGTATAAACAGCGCCGTAAGAGCCGGTCGCGGTATTATCGAGCAGAACCAGATCGCCATTGAAGAGCAGACCGACCTGCGAGTAGATCGCGCCCGCTTCATTCGCGCTATTACCGGCAAAGGACGCGACGACGCCAGATTCCGTAAGGAACGCCACAGTAGCGGTATCGGCGACATAGATCGCGCCGCCCTTATCGCTGGCAACGTTGTCGGTAAAGGTCGCGTCGGTAAGCGTCATACTGCCAGAGACATAGATCGCGCCGCCTTGACCGAGGTCGTCCTCGGTCTGAGCGACAGCGGTATTCCTCAAGAAGGTAGCGTTGACGAGATTGAGATGACCTGCGACGTAAATCGCGCCGCCGCCATTGGCCGCGGTATTTTCCACGAACGTACTGCCGGTTACGATAACATTAGAGCCGATAGCGCCGTAGATCGCGCCGCCGTCGGTCGCCGCGGTCGTTCCGGTGAAGATCGAGCCTGCGACCATGAGGGTCGTGCCGACGTCAGCGTAGATAGCGCCGCCCGCGCCGGTCGCGGAGGTCGTCGTGAACTCGGTCGCATTGACCGTGACCGCGCCGCCGTTGGAGAGGATCGCGCCGCCGCGTTGACCGGAAGTGGAGTCGAACTTGACGTTGAGCGTCTGAACAGTACCGCCCTGGTTATAGACCGGACTGAGATTCGCCTTGTCGCCGGTGAACGTCGTGTAGACGGTCGTGCCTTCCAGTTCGTCTTCCAGTCCCTGGACGACCGCGTCGCCGCAGTTGTAAATGAGCGCGCCTGCGTCGGCGACGTTGTTTTCAAACGTGCTGTTGGTAACGTACAGAACCGCGCCCGAGGCGTTGTAGATCAGATTGCCCTTCTCCATGACGTTATTAGAGAAGCGAACCTGTTCGAGCGTGAGTTGACCGTAGTTCTCGAAAATCGAGCCGGACGCAGTGGAGGAAGCGTTGACAAACTTGAAGTTACGAACAGTAGCGTCCGCGTCTTCGGTGACACGGAAGAGGCAAGGATCGTCGTTGCTACTGGTGATAGTGAGGTCAAGCAGATTGCCGTCGGGATCGATACAATCGAGCGTGAAGGTCTTATCGAGAGTGAGCGGACCTTGTTCTAGAACGAATGTCTGACCGTCGAGGTTCGGGTCGCTGGAGCTGAAGACGACCGCGTTCGATTCGCGCGAGACGCGCTTCATGAGGGACAGACCGGCCTTATAGGTATACTCTTCGCCATTCCAAGTAACAGTGACGCCAGCGGCAAGTTTCTTACTAACGACCTCTTGGTTCTTATAGACGAAGGAACCATTTTCGTAAACGACCTGATAGCCGTTGGAAAGCGTAACTTCCGCGCCTTCGGTAATGTAATAGCGATAACCGCCCAGATCGACGTAGGCGTCGGTCGCATAGGTCAGGGTCTGACCGTCGACTACAATGGTATCGCCGTCATTGATCTCGTATGTGGTGATTTCGGTCACGACGAAACGATCGCGCGCGTAGTCATAGACGGCGGTGCGACCGTCGGCGAGGGTTACGACCGCGCCGTCTTGAACGATCGCCACGTCATTGGTGGCAACGCGACGGAAAACGCCGTTGACGACCGCGACTTCCGTACCGTCTGCTAGCATAAAGACGCCAAGCGCTTGGACGTCGTCGCGCGTGAGATTCGCGGTGATTTCCGTGTGGGTCCACACGCCGTCGATAAGTTCGACGTCGACGCCGTTAAAGACGCCAGTGGCGCCGTTGGAAACGGCGGTCTGCTGACCGTCTTCATTGAAGTAGGTATTGGTGGCGTAGGTGATCGTCACCACGGCGGTGCGCGTCCACTCGATCTTTTCGCCGTCGACCAGCGCGTAGGAGTTTAGGTCGGCGTCGTTCCAATCAACGCCATTGTACGTGTACTCGACGCCGTCGCGCGTAATGGTAACGCCCGCGGGAATTGTGACTTCATTGCCTTCTTCGTCGAGGTACTTGCCGGTTGTTTCGTCCCAAGTCGCGGATTCGTCGACTTCGGTTTCGAAGGTAAACTGTTCACCCGGGTAGACTTGGTAGTTGGTCGTGGTATCGACGTAGAACTTACCGTCCTTAACGACGTAGGTCACGCCGTTGGATTCGAAGACGTCGCCCTCTTGTAGCGCGACCTCGGAGTAGTAGAAACTACCGGCGTAGACTTCGACCGCTTCGCGCAGGGAGATCAAGCCGTCGTAGGGGTCGACCACGTCGGCGGTGGTGGTCACGACAATGGAGCCGTTGATCGACACCGGGGATTCCACAACGTCGAAGTAATTCGTCGTCTTAAAGAAGTTATTGTCTTCGCGCAGTTCGTCGATCGCTTCGTTGGAGTCGATCTTATAACCGAAGAGGTAGTAGCCTTCTTCGTCCTGTTGCGGCAGAACGCCGGCGTCAATGAGTCCATTGGCTAGGTCGGCAATGGAGCCGAGATTGACGTTTTGCAGGAGGATATAGCTTTCCACGCCGTCATATTCGAAGGTCTGCACCTCGCCGGTGGCCAGATTAGTGCAGGTAATCGTAGCGTTACCAGCGCCGGGCATCGCGGCGGAACCGCCGAAATCGACGGAGATCTTCATAATTGGCAGACCGGTTTCTTCGGTCGAAGCCTCGTACATTTCCGCCTTCTTGGAGTACGCCTGGTATTTCCAGAGATAGACGGTCGTTTCGAAGTTCTCGGTAATGGGCTTGCCTTCGTTAATGAAGGAGAGGTTCAGATAGAGCGGCTCGTCGACGAGGAACGGGGCGACCGAACCGGTTTGATCGTCGATTGCACGTGAGACGACGATAGAGCTTGCCCAATTATTAACCACGTCAGAGCCGGCGGAGGTCGGGACGAATCCGGTTAGTTCCGGCTTGCCTAATAGTTCGAAGGCGCCGGCGTCGACAACGTCGTCTTGGATACGCGTCTGCCCGGCGAGGTCGTTAGCGAAATCGGTATAGAAACGAGTCATACCGAGGTTGGCATAACTACGTGCGGAGACGTAATTAGAACCGAAATCGAGATCGCTCGCCAGATAGGTCGTGCCCAGATCGACGGCGGGGGAGCTGCCCTTAAGTCGGAAGTTCCAGTTCTTCCACAGTTCGGAGGACCATTCTTCCGAGGCATACGCGCGGTATCCGACGAATTCCGGATCGATCTTCGTTACGGTCGACCAAACGGACGTGCCGTTAGAGGTTCCAATAAGGCTATTGCCATCGCCGTTGCTCGTATTGACGCCGCCGCGTTGCGCAAGGAGGTTCGAATTGCGAGATTCATCGCCGATAATCGAACTATAGGCGGTGGTTGAATTATTGACCTGGGTATAAACGTCGGCGCCGTAAGTGGCGTGGTTGCTTGCGATGATCGTATTATAAAGCATCGCGCGACCGGCGTTTTGCATACCGCCGCCGGAGTAGTCCGCCGTATTGCCGGCAATAGTGACGTTCGCCAGATAAGCAACGCCGCCGTTTTCGTTATACAGACCGCCGCCGATGGCGTTTTCACCGGTCACAATATTGCCGATGATAGAGGTATTGACCAGATAGAGCCAACCGTCGTGTTGCGATACGTCGGTATATTCGCCGCCCTGGTTGTAGATACCGCCGCCTGCTTGCAGCGCGCGGTTGCCAGCGATGACAGAGTTGCCAATGGTAAGCCAACCGTAATGGTTGTAGATACCGCCGCCGTTATTGGTCTGACCGACCTGACCGTAGGTTTCGCCCTTTTCGGGGGTGGCGTTGATCGCGCCATTAGACACAGCCAACTTCGCGGCGTAGGAGGCGTAACGTTCTTCGCCAACGAACCCAGAAAGATTGGTCGCAGCGACGGTTACATAGTACTGACCAATGGAGCCGTAGTTGGAATAACCGTTGGTCGTGGGATCGCCCAGACCGGTTCCTTCCACGCTAATGTAATAGGTTTCGCCGACCTCGAGACCGTCGTACTGGAAGTGAGCGAAGATCGAATCAGACGGATCGCAGGTGTAGAGAAGATTGCCGTCGGAATCGTAAAGCTTAACGAGCAGGTCAAGGTTGGAGTAACCGAGGCTTGCGGCGTAACCTTGGGCGTTGACATTGGAGAAATTCGCGCCGGTACCGACCACGTCGACAACGTAGACGGCGTCGGTGGCGATAAAGGAGAAGAAGTCGACGTCGCCGGTACGTTCGATCAAACCGTCGGCGACCAGATTGCCGGAGTGGAGATACGAGCCGGTGAGCGCTTGGGCGTCGTTAATCGTATTGGAGTAATCGTCGTCTTTGAACGCGAGTTTACCGGCGATGATCGCGAGGTCGTCTTGGGTATTGGTAGCGCCGTTATATTCGCCCTTGCTCCATTGCGAGAGCGGTTGGTAGTAACCGACTCCCATAATCGGAGCCCAGCCATTGGCGCCGCCGTAGTACTCCACGGCGTTTTGACCGTCGTGGTTCAATCCCATAGTGTGACCGACTTCGTGAGAGATCGCTTCGGCAATACTCTTGGCAGAGCCAAGGCTGTTCGGGAAGACGTAGCAGTCTTGCTTAGCAGGGCCAAAGGAGCCGACGTAAGCGACGCCGCCGCGATTGTTACCGGTACCGCCGACGACAACGCGGATCGCATTGGTCGCAGCCTCAAAGACGGACTGATCGGTCGTTACGGTCACGTTGTAGGGCGCGTAATCTTCCGCGACACGCTGGTAGATTTCATAGATATTCGCGAGCTCTTGGTCACTAAAGGTCGTCGGGTCGCCGTCGATATCATACGCCGGATGCAGTTCGCCGCTCCAGCCTGTGCCTTCGATACCGCCAAAGTACAGATAGATCACATTGGTGGTTTCCGCCACGCCGCCGGTGATCGTAAAGCCGTAGAGTTCCACGGTCGTATTATCGACGTAGATTGCACGGAATTTCTGCTGCGCGTCAATTGTAATACCGGGCTGATCGTTTTCGACGTCCCAAGCGTTCATCGCGTCGAGAACGAAGCGTTTCGGCTGATAGGGCTGACCGGTAATACCGCGGGAATAGGTGAACAGGAGAGTATCCTGCAGACTAATCGTCTGACCGGACAGAGATTGATTGAACGTGAGGGTATTGCCGAGATAGGTAGAGCCGTCTTCCAGGCGACGACCGCTATAGACAAACGCCTCTTGCCAGTTGAGAACATTATCAACGTCAGTATTGTAGGAAATGTCGCGAACGTCCATTTCCAGTTCGTTGAGATAGAAGTTCTCGTAGGATTCATGGACGCTCATGTAATATTCGCCCAAGCTGCCATAGTCGGAGTAGCCCGTGGTAGTCGGGTTGCCTTCGCCGACGCCGGTGACGCGAATATAATAGGTCTTTCCGTCTTCCAGTTCCGGAGTAACGAAGTGGGAGAAGGTGGTGTCAATGGTGTCGTCAACGGCCTGATAACCTTCTTTGAGGTTGCCGTCGGTATAGACTTTGCGCCCGAACTGGTCGACGACGTAGAAGTAGTAGTCGGTTTCACGCAGAACAATCGACTCCCCGAAGGAGAGCTTCATGACGTCGCCGTTCATATCGAGCAACACAACCTCGCCGGTTTCGTCGAGCAGTTCCACCTTGAGGTTCAAGTTGGTCATATTGTAGGAACGCGCGTAGTACAGACCGCCAAAGACCGCGTTTTCAATAGAGCTGTGCGTGCGAGTGTTCCAGCGGAAATCGGTATCGATAAAGCGCGAGTCGGCGCCGACGCCGGTGACGTCGACCACATAAGAACCGCCGTGCGAGGTGAAGGAGTAGACGTCGTAGTCGTTACGATCAATGATGTACTCGTTGACGTAGTACGTACCGGCCTTGGGATCGTAGGTATTGATATCGATCGGGACGTAATAATCATCAAGCGCGGAAGCGGTTTCAATGGTATCGCCGACATTGTCTTCACGGAAGCCGACGACCGAGGCGATAATGGCGATATCGTCTTGCGTATTGGTTGCGCCGACGTATTCGCCCTTACCCCACTGAGTAATCGCCGCGCCGTAGGGAGCGCCCATGATCGGACCCCAAGTCGCGGTGCCGTTGTAGGTTCCGCTGGAGTATTCATTGTGTTCGTAGCCGTCGTGCGACAGACCGAGGGAGTGACCGACTTCATGTGAAGCGGCTTCAGCAATGTTTTTAGAACCCAGCGAGAGGGAGTACGGATAGACGTAGTTGTCTTGCTTGGACGCGCCAAAGACGCCGACGTAGGACAGACCGCCGGCGCTAGAGCTATAACCGCCGATGACGCAACGAATACCTTTGGCAGCGGAGGCCCAAACGCTTGCAGACGTTGTCACGTTAATATTAAAGGGCGCATAGTCTTCCGCGACGCGACGCCAAATTTCCTCGATCGCCCTGAGTTCCGAGACGCTGTGACCGGCGACGTTGTCCAAACTAAAGGCCGGGTGCTCCAGACCGTCCCAACCGGTTCCGTCGACGCCGTCGAAATAGAGGTAGACGACGTTTTCGGTATTGCCGGGCATACTTTCCAGCGCGAAGACAGACGACTCATTGATTGCAACGTCGGCAATACGTTCGTTATACTGTTGCAACCAGGAGAAACCGACAATACGCGAGGTATAGGTAGTGTTGGCGGTGTTGGCAAAGGTACCGTAGAAATTGAAGTTTTCGGGGAAGTTAATCGCGCCTTGAACCACGCCCTGGTTATTCAGGTAGGTATAAGGCGCGCGCACGAGCGTGAGATTCGCGCCCGAACCGCTCAGGAGATAGCGGCTATAATGACGATTCGCGCCGTAAGACTCCTCGCCGGCGTCGATATAATGCGCAAGGGTACGCGCATTGTTTTCCGTATTGTTGTATCGCGAGTCGGTGACGAGTTGTTGGACGGAGTCGGTCGCCGGGTTAGAGCAGAGCAGACCGACAGTGGTCGCCGCGCCATTGGTAACCATGCCGTAGGAGGTCAAGGTCGAAGAGTTGTAGTAGTATCCCCACACGGAGACGTATTCGCGCGTGCCATTGGTATTGATTTCCAGCGTCACAGCGTTGCCGTCGCGCAACGCGCGCAACATGTCTTGCAACATGGAGTCGCTTGCGGCGACATACCCGCCGACCTTGCCAAACTCGATATCCTGGAAGAACCCGCCCCCTTCGATCGTATTGCTCGTACCGCTGCCATTGGCGCCAAACATATTTTCGTCGTCGCCTTTGAAGAGGTAATCGAGCACCTGGGCGCTGGTAAAGTCATTGCCGGTGGAAACGAAATTTTGCAGGAGGTAATCGACGACGGAATCTTCGATGCAATCGTAGGTTCTCACGGTTCCGTCAGGCAGAGTCATCGTAGTGGAGAACCCGGCGGCTTCCGCCCAACCGGTGTACGCCAACATATTGGCGACAGTGCCGACCCAGCCGGCGCGACCGTGGGAGGAGGCGTCGAAGACGCGCGAGGTATTGCTCACGGCGTATAGCGCGGGAGTGTAACCGAAGTAATCGTAGGTGGAACGCATTACGGCGTGCACGGAGTTACGTACGGCGTTGTAGTCGTCTTGACCGTCGACGTGAGGGTTCATCCTGGTGCGATAAGGGGTGACCGTCATAGCGTTGGAAACGTCGGTGGTTTCCGCTTTATCGACGAGGTAGGAGGTCGTGGCGACGCCGTCGGAGTCGACGCTAGTGATCTGATTGACGATAACCAGCGAGCTACCGAGCGTTACGTCGGCGTCGGAGCTATTAATGAACATTTCCTCGACCGTATCGGCGGCGGTGTAGTTAAAGATCACCGCGTTATCGACAGCGAGGCTACCGTTGAGGACGGTAAATGCGTTGGTTTCAACCGCTTCGATCGTGAGCGCTTTGTCGCCGTAACCGACGATTTTAACCGCGCCGTATTCCGACGAGTCAAGATTGACCGTCACGGCGGTCGATTCCAGATCGAGCACGAACGAATCTTCGGTCGTGCGTAAAACGATCAGGTCGTCTTGGGGCGTTTGAGTCGCGGCGTTCACGGCGTCTTGCAACGCCGCGCCGGTAAGATTCGCGACCTCGATGATATTGACGTCGTTCATCGAGGCAGGAAGTTGCAGATCGGCGTAGGTATCGCGAATCTCGTTGTACTGGCTGGTTCCGATCGGATTAACGGACAGGAGTTGTCGCTCTTCGAGGTTTTCCAAACCAAGTTTGCGAGCGGTCAGATTCTTGCGCAAAGCGTTCTCGCGGCGGTTCCCTTCCGACAGTCGACCGCGAAAGATTTTACGCTCACGGTTATTCTCATTATCGTGCGAATCGCCGTTGAATCGATTGAATAAACGCATCTTATTCTCCTGAACAAAACAGTTCGTTTGCGGCGCGAGATTGCATATAACCACGAGAAGAAGACCTCGAAGGACGCGTCGCAATCGAACGCCGCCATATTAAATTACTACCCTTGCGCTTGCCTTGGCTAAGACGCCCCAGCGCGACTAGTATTGCCGAGGGGTCGACGCCGCGGCGTTCCGTCGCGTCGATTTCCGACGTCGCGAAGCCTTTCCATGGCGCGTCGTGGCGTACGACCACAACGCGCGTTGAGCCGAAAAGCCCCTCGACGCCAGGGTCAAGGGAACCGATAGTTTCGGAAAGACGCTTACACGGAACACACAAAGAGCGTTTCTATCAGGTCAGCCAGACTGTCGCAAGACGCGCGCAAATAGACAAGCGCACGCGCCACGACGGATAATAAAAGTACTATGGCACACAGTAACCGACCATATAAAAACGCACTATCCGGACTTTACACTAGTTTAACCGACCATGCAATTTTTTACAACTAAAAAGCGACATTTTTCCTAATTTTTCATTCAGTTCTGAAACACGTTTGCCGATTAGAAGACCCCTTGCTTTTGTGATGTATAAAGTAAGAAATATAATACACTTAGACAGTTTAAGCCGAATAGATAAAACAGACAGACTACACAAACTAGTTAAATAATTAAAACAGATATTTTACACAATATACGTCAGATAAAAAATTCCAACTGTTTGCATATCATAGAAAAAGCGGTCGACTTAGGTCAGACCGCTTTTATTATTTTGTGTTAATCTTGACAAACAAAGGTCGGATCGAAGATAAAGTTCGCCTCGAACCAGCCGTTCTTCGCGGTGATATCGATGGGAATAAGCGCGCCACGACGTTCAGTGGTCGGCTCTGGCGAGATCGTACTGATCGGAATTGGCGAGACGACGTATTCGTCCATAATGGCGGTTTCGAGACGCTTGAGGAAGATGCGTCGGATCATGTGAAAGCGCGCCGAGACCACGTCGCCGTCCTGATAACCGGCCGGGACGACCTCGACTTCTTCGCGTAGAAAGACGAAGGAGTCGCCATGTTTTTCGATCTTGTACTGGAATCTCACGTCGATCGGAGGCAGTTCTTTTCCGTCGACAACGATCCTGGAGACGCGCAGAACCGTGATGATTTTGTTATTCTCAAACGAGGTGGAGAAGGGACGGACCTGATCGAAATCGACGGCAATATCCTTGTAATTGTCCTCGGGGTCGAGCGCGCGTTGGGTCTTTGGGAAGTAGGGTTCTAGGAAAAGTTTGACGTCCTGCGGATCAACGCCGGGAAACTTCAAAATGACGTCGTCGATCTGAGAATCTTGACCGAAGTGCGCGCCGGCGAGCGCTACGGCGACCACGTTATTAGGACCGCTCTGGTGCACGCGAATCCTAACGTCGCTGAGCGTTTCGTCCTTGGCGTCCTTAGCGGTCTTCTTTGTATTTCGGCTCGAAGAGGACGACGTTGTGGCGCTCTTAGCCGACCACACGTAGGGACGTTGAGCGACGCGATGCATGTGAGTGTCGCTTGAGTCGTACATTCCCTGACAAAGCTGCTGATATGACGCGGCGGTATCGGCCAGAGGATATTCCTCGTCTTGGCTCTTAGCTCTCAATTGGCTCTGGAGAATAATCGGAGCCATTTCAGAGTTCGGAGCGCTCCATTGGTCATATTTGCCGAGGGTACACTGCAGGTAGAAGCGCGTTTCAGAGGTGTGAGAACGCAGGTGATTAAAGAGCGGATCGTGCGTGCGCTCCAGCATATTTTTAACACGATTATTGACGGTGGCGATCTGTAAATTCGCCTGTTCGTCAAGCTCTTGCGCCACGCGCGCGCTCACGCGTTGAGAGCTTTCGCGCTCCGAAAAGGGCAGTTCCTGATTCACCTTGTTCAAAATAACGGCGCCGCCCAAGAGCGCAATGCGGTCGGTATTAACGCCGCGAACCGTTGACTTCATCACGCCGCTGGCCTGGCTGGCAACGGTCGTCAGGAGCCAGTTCGGGTTAAGATAGATCTGCTTGCTCGCCACGACCGAACCGGCGTTGTCGGAGTGAACGTGCACGCCACGGCTGGAGCCGATTGTACGCGTGCTCACGGTCGCGTCGAGAGTGAGCGCCATTTCCGCGCGCTTAGCGTTTGGCCGCAGGTCGAGTCGCGTTCTTCCGGCAATACGTCCGGAGCCTTGTGCAAAGGCCTCGCGTATGGTCTCTCGCACGGGAAAGGCCATGTCGATCTGTCGGCGCGTTAGTTCAGAGAGGAAACGTTCGCTCGCCTCGAAGTAGAAATTGGAACTTGAAAAGACCTTTCCCAGACACGCGGAAAGTCGATAGACCGCGGGGGAGTCCGGCTGATAGTAGTATAATTCGCCGAGGATCTGCTCTAGCGCGTAGAACGACTCCTCGTCGCCTATATTCATATAATCTTCAAAAGCCGCGACAACCGCGTCGCAGTTTTCGTTGAAATACTCTTGTTCCGCCTGCGCCAAATCACGCTCTTCTTGCGACGATTCCGCGTTGATTTTCTTTACGTCGCGTTTGACCAAACGCAAATAATCGCCTACCTTGACCGCCGTATGACGCTCTTGCGAAGTCGCGCCGCTTGCGAAACCGCGTTTGACGAAATTAACGCCCTGCTTTTCGATGGCGTTCTGGAAAAGTTCAGGAGATTGATACGCCAGTGAAAGAATCTCGTTGAGTTTGACGCTATTGGCAAACTGTTTAGCGTCGGCGTTATTTTTAGCGATTTGCGCCAGATCGCGCAGCGCGTCGAGCAGTTCCAAACGCGCGGCGTGAGTCTGCTGATCGTACACAATGGAATATTCCGCCTTGGCGCGTGCAGAAAGCTCGCCAAGTTGCGCAAGTAGCTCCTGGAGGTAGCGTTGCGAGTCCAGAGAATCGGGATTCTCCGACGGCTTTTTGCCCGGTGTTGACTTCGTGCCGACGCTCGAGCGTGCGCTGGCGTTACGCACGGTGGAGTCGGAAGTCTCAGGCGAGTCGGCCGCATACGCGAACATTGCGCCGACTAGGCTAAAAACCAGTACAATTGAGCTAATAATAAAGCGCTTATCCATGGCAAGTCTCAGTGCAAGAATCGCGTGCTGTCGCGACGGCGCTAAACCCACTGCGCAACGCGCGTGGCGCCACACAATCAATCCTTGATGTAATATTGATTCCTTTCGACAAGCGCGACGGCTGAGTTTGAAAAAAATCTTGCGTCCCTGTTAATTCGTGTCGCTGGGCAGTTGGTTATTCCGGTAGTAACGATTATAAAACAAGTCAATCTAAGATTGACGTCAACCCTACTTCCCTGTCACGCGGCGTATATAAGTTTCGCACACAACCGTTATGAGCACGTTGCAAGAAAAAAGCTAAAAAAATTTAAAAAAATCCCTCAATTGTGGGAAATAGAGGTTTTAAGATCTCGGAATAATCGGTAAAGTGACTCAAGCTCAGCCGTGACGCGTACTGCGCGAAAAGGCGGTCGAGTAAATCGAAGAGTAACAACGCGTGAAACTTTACGCGTTTTGACGCTACTTACGACAGGACGTTCGTAATCGTTACACGGACGGAGTCACAAGGACGACATCGTGAATATTCACCGCTTAGCATTAGTCGATCCGAGCGCAAAACTCGGACAAGACGTACAAATTGGACCCTTTTGCGTCGTAGAAGAAGACGCCTGTATTGGCGACGGTACGATCTTAGAGGCGCGCGTTACGATCAAGCGCGGGACAATTCTCGGTAAAAACAATCACGTCTTTGAAGGCGCAACTCTCGGCGGTCTACCGCAATGCGTCGGGCTAAGCGAAGAAGACTGTGGCGCGACAATTATCGGCGACGGCAATATAATACGGGAAAACGTCACGATCCATCGCTCCATGCACGCGGACGGCTCCACCACCGTCGGCGACGATTGTATGCTCATGGCAAACGTTCATATCGCGCACGATTGCCACGTTGCCGACGAGGTGATTATGGCGAACAACGCCATGCTTGCGGGTCACGTGACAGTCGGTCGTCGCGCGTTCGTTTCCGGCGCGGCCGGCGCTCACCAGTTTGTGCGCATTGGCGCGTTTGCGATGGTCGGCGGTCAAGCGCACTTAGTGCGCGACGTTCCGCCCTTCGTGACTGTCGACGGTCTATCCAGCCAGGTCGTAGGACTCAATCTTGTCGGTCTACGTCGCGCCGGATTTACCTCCGCGGACGTTAAAACGCTCAAAAATATCTACCGCATTCTCTATAAGAGCGACCTGAACTGGCGTGAAATCGTCGAAAAGGTCGAGAACGAATACACCGATGGCGTCGGTCTGGAAATGGCGCGCTTTCTGGCGACCACCTCGCGCGGCGTCACGACCGAACGCTCCGCGCTACCGACCGTGAGCGCCGCACGTGAAAACGCGCGCGCCAACGACCAACAGACTCGCGAACAAAAGGTCAGCGCCAAAATTGAAGGCGAACAAGAGACCATTCAATTGCGCGTGGTCGATGAAAACGGCGCCTCGTTACTGCCGCCCCCGTCGAAACGACGCGTGGGTTGAGTTCCGACCCACTGGTTTTTTCACGTTCAATTTAACACATGATTAAACGATTGTTTTGAGACGTCGCGTCTAGGGCGACGAAGTCGCGCGCTTCGTCGCCAATTTTGTTTCTAGACCTCGTCTCTACGTCAAGGAGTCACACGACATGCCGCTGAGTTCCCCCCAGGAAGTCAATCCGAACGCTCTCAACTTAGAGGACGATCTACGCCAGGCGCGCGAGCGCTATTTCGATTATTTCGAAACCGAAGAGGAATTTCAAGAGGCGTTGGAACTTTGGCCGCGCTGTCCCCGCTGCGGTCGTCGACGCGTCGCACGCTGTCCGGTCTGTAAGAACAAGGTCGACTTTGCACAGATCGGCGATTCGCAGTTCTGGGTCGTCACGCAGACGCCTCGCCAGGTTCACGAGACGCCTAGCGCGCCGACTGTCCCGGTTCACAGCGCTACGCGCACAGAATCCTATGCGCAACGCGAAGCGCAAGAGCTCCAAGCCGCATTTGGCTCCGCCGCCGCAAAACCGCAATCCCACGAGCAAAACGACGCACAAGTCGACGCCAATCCCTCCGGCGTGACTGAAGTCTACCTCGATTCCATTCCGCTAGACGCCGAGCCGATCTCTATTAGCGTGAACGCCGCGGAACTCATTCCTGGTCTGCCAAATTTGGAACGCCAAACGCCCTGCGAGAACTGCCATAACGACGTTTTCGACGACCTGTCTGATTCCACAATGACGCCGGAAGCGATGGCGCGACGACGACGCGCCTGGGCGCGCGTTAACCCCGCGCTACAAAATCTCGAAGCACAAGACGCCACGGAAAACAATGAAGCGCCGCTGGCGGTATGCAACGTCTGCTCCGAAGCCTTTACCCCCCACTTCGAACAGCAATGCGAACATTGCGGGTACGACTTCGGCCCCGATCCGCTCGAACCTACCGACTCGGTCGCCTCTGTTACCCCGGACGTGGAGGAATTCCTCGCGAAAATTATTCCAGACGACGAATACGAACAGGACGGAAATACTCGCAAACTCTTCTTTACCATTGTCGCGATCATGATAGCAGGCGTTCTCGGCGCGTGCTACGTCGCCTTTGTTCTACGGTAACTCCTCGACACGCCGTCACAGGACTCTTCGAAGTGAATCGACGCTTTTTCGACTGGTCGCGACCGCTCTTGCCGACGGTCGCGCGTTATATCGTACAAACCGCGCGCGCGCAGGCGCTACAGAACCAGCGTTTACTGGGCGCGCTCCCGATACTCGACCTGTCGCGCCTGACCTATATTCTGCCGGGTCGGCGCGCGATTCGTACGCTTGAATCTTACCTTCAGACGGAAATCGAACGCGCCGTCACACTGCACGAAATCGCAGAAGCATGGACTCCGCCGACTTTTCTAACGATCGGCTCCGCGCCGGAACTTCTCTATTCGCGTCGACGTCCTCTGGCCGATCGACTCGCGCGACTCTACTGCGAACGTCGCGCGTTGCGACGCTTCTTTGTCGACCATCGTCAACTGAGTCGTCGCGTTATTCCGGAACCTCCGGCGGAAAATAACTTCGAAGCGTATCTTCAACTTGCGCAAACCTTTTTAGCGCTCAGCGACGACCTTGCGAGCGAACGACGCGACTATCGTCAAGTAGCGGATCTGTGCCGTGAACGCAATGAGCACGAAGAGGCGTTGCGCTGGGACGCGCTGGAAACTCTCAATAAACTCTATCGCGAAGAAATCAACGCGCTGGGTCAACTCGATAAAAACATTGCGCGCGAGGAAGCGCTACGCGCAGGTCGCATTGGCGGAACCGCGTTCGACACAGTCAACGACCAACCGCGTGAATACCGTCTCATCGGCGCCTCCGACCTCGATCAACAGCTCAAAGATATCTTCAACGCGCTCCGCTCGCGTGTGCAATACTGGGTCTTTGCTCCGGAATCGGAGAGCGAACGCTTCGACCAGTTCGGCTGTGTTCGTTCCGACGCCTGGGACGACTTCCAACTCCCGCTGGAAGAACAGAATCTCTTCCAGGTGGAATCGCCCGCCGACCAGGGACGCGCCGTAGCGCTACTAACAATGGAGCTCTCTAAGGTCTATCATAGCGACTCAAATGGCGCAACGACCTGGCGTTACGAGCCGATCGAACCGGAAGCGCTCACCATTGGCGCGCCCGACGACGAAGTCGCGCCCTTTATTGCCCAAGCGCTCGCGCGCATTGGGTACAAAAGCATTCGCGGCGAGGGGGAATCTACGATTCACAATCGCGTGTATCAGCTCCTGCTCAACGTCTGCGAATACCTGGAGACGCGGAGCTTTACGTCGCTATATGAACTCATCCGCCGACCGGATATCCAGCTGTATCTCCAACGTATCTGGCACGTCGCCGGCGCGCACGACTCTACGCCAAACGCGACCAGCGACCAGGACGACGATTTCGACGATGATTTCAGCGAAGAATTCGATACCCTCGACCCCGCTGAAGACGACGACGCAAATGTTACGCCCGAGGCGCTAGGAGAGTGGCTATGCGAGTTCGACCGCTATCGCTCGTTATACCTACCGACCCTTGCGCGCGCAACCTGGCGCTCCTATATCGACGAAGACTCTGCACGTCACAGCTGTTACTTCAACGCGCTCAAACGCGCCGTGGCGCTACTGGACGACGCGCTTGCGCCCTTCCGCGAACAGGACGCCCCGACCCTGCGTCAGCTCGACGTGCGAGCGTCTCACGCGATCGAGGATCCGCTAGAGGAACTCAAACCGACCGTCGAGGATTTTGAAAACGCGCGCGCCGCCGTCTATAGTGGCGAGCTAAGTTTCGCAGAGGGCGAGTTTTCTGAAAAATTCCGTTGGATCGCAAATCAGAAGCGCCTTGCGCCTGCGCAATGGCGACAGATTATCTCTGACTTCCTCTGTCGCATTTATGATGTGCCAGAACAGGAGGACGTCGCGCTGGGATTCACGCGTGAACGCAATCACCAGATCGACGAATTCTTCCTGCAATTCAATAGTAAACTCGACTCCCTTGCACGCCTGCCGGACGCGCGCAACGAACACATTAGCGGCGCTTCCGCGATTCGTATGCTACTCAAAGAGCTTGCCGGCACGACCATTCCTCCGTTGCCCGACGACGAGGTCGTCGAGGTGCAGGGATGGCTCGATCTACTCTTCGACGACGCCCCGCATGTTATTCTCACTGGTTTCAATGAGAACGTCATCCCCTCAAACCGCTCCACGAGCCTCTTTCTCCCAGATCAAACACGACAAGCGCTGGGACTACGCGACGCCCAACGCGTCTACGCGCGCGACGCCTACCTAATCAACGCGCTTGCGCGTTCGCGACGCAATCTCTTTATTGTCTTTGGTCAGCGCACGTTACAGGGCGATCCGCTCCTGCCGAGTCGCTTTGCGTTTGCCGTCGATCGTCTCGAGGCGCCTAAACGAATCGTACGTTTCTTTGGTCACGCCGAAAACGACCTGAAGAGTCTGGAAGAGCGACAAGAAAACCAACGCTTCCCGCGCGAACCGTTGCTCGAGGAATACGCCGACGCGCACGACGCCACGCGCCAAGCGAGCGCCGCGCGCGTCGTCACGCCAGAACCGGGCGCGCCCTCTAAACGCTTCCGCGCGCCTACCTTAGCGCTACGTGGCAAAGCCCCGGATACAATCAACGTAACGCAGTTCGCCACGTTCCTTAATAGTCCGTATCACTATTTCCTCCATGACGTCTACAAGCTCGCGCCGACCGAACAGAGCGCGCCTTATGAAATGAACGCGGCTAGTTTCGGCTCTATGGCGCACAACGTCCTGCGCGATTTCGGTCTCGACGCCGCAATACGCGACTGCTCAAACGCCGAGGAAATCTACGCTTGGCTCAGCGAACGTCTCAATAAGCGTTCCGAAGAGTTCTTTGACGAACTCGCCTCGCCTTTTGTACACATACAAGTAGAGCAGATCCGACGTCGATTACATGAGTTCGCCAAATGGCAGGCGCGTTGGCGCGAGGACGGTGCGGAAATCTTCTTTGTAGAAATCTCGCCCGCCGGCGGCGGCGTGTTGTTCCAGCCTGCGCAAGAGGACGACCCGATTTACCTCTGTGGACGAATCGATCGGATCGACTACAATCGCCGAACCAATACCTGGCACGTCTTCGACTACAAAACATTTGACTCCCCCAAAATCGGAACGCCTATCGATGAAAAACAGTTCCATAAATGTCCCGGGTATAAAGAGCCCGTCTACGCCTTAGAGGAACCTGAAAGAAGGTTGATCTCATACAACTACAAAAACGAAGTTGACCTAAAACATCGATACCACGTGACGCCGAGTATGCCTGCGCCGATGAAGCTACTCGATAAATTGGGACTCTCGCCGCTCAATTACTTGGAGAATTACCAGTTCAAACATCGCTGGACAAACCTCCAATTACCGTTGTACCGTCATTTCTTCCACCAGATCCTCTGGGAATATCACGACTCTGAGCGTTCGCGCCAGTGGGTGGAAAGCAACAATTTGAGTTTGGGTTATATCGTCCTTCCCAAAAGCGGCGCCGTTGAAGCATTTGGCGCGCCGTGGACACAAACCGACCTTGATCAAGCGGACAACGTCGCGTGTACGGTCATTCGTCAGATCCGACGTCTCTGGCGCCAGGGATACGTTGAACCGCACGAATACCTCGACCACGAGGAAAAGGAATACTACGGCAAGATATTGCCCGATATAATCAAGTTCGACGATTACCCCGAAATTACGCTCAGTTACCTCAAGAACCTCTAACTTTCACCGAGATTCTACGTTAATTATCAAAAAGCCGTTTGGCGCGACTTGCGATTCTATTTGTTTTTAATTACAATTACAAAATAAGAGCCTCTGGCGTCTCGACGTCGTAATGGCGCGCTTGACAGTGAACGCGGCTCATAATCGTCGCATAGCGTATTGCTTGTACTCCCAACGTGAGCGCTAACCGACGTATCAGCACAACAGTCAATTAAGGAGTTTAATATGGGGTCGGCAAACGTAGCGCTTGGCGTACTTTTCCATTGGCTCGGCGGTTTGGCGTCGGGTTCGTTCTATGTTCCGTATAAAGCGGTTCGCAAGTGGTCCTGGGAAGTCTATTGGCTCGCGGGCGGTTTCTTCTCTTGGATTATCGCGCCTTGGCTCATCGCGTATTGCATTCTCCACGGCACGCTCTTTGACGTGATCTCCGAAGGTTTCAAAAACGACTCCTCGCGTATGCTACTCGCTTACGTCTTCGGTTGCCTCTGGGGTATCGGCGGTCTGACCTTTGGTCTTACGATGCGCTACCTCGGCATGTCGCTTGGCATGGCGATCGCGCTGGGATACTGCACGGTTCTCGGCACTATTATGGAAGACACGGTCAAGGGCGTCTTCATCGAGAAACTCTGCACGCAACCTCCTTACGTCGTCATTATCCTTGGTCTTGGCGTGTGCCTGCTCGGCGTTGTACTCGCCGGCGTTGCTGGTATGTCAAAAGAACGCGAAATGGACGAAGAGACCAAAAAAGAAAGCGTTAAGGAATTCAACTTCGGGCTAGGACTACTGGTCGCCACCATTTCCGGCGTCTTCAGCGCCTGCATGGCGTTCGGTCTTTCCGCCGCCGACCCGCTTGCGGTCGCCGCGCAAGCCGCTGGCGTCAAAGCAATTTGGACCGGCCTGCCGAAACTCTGCATCGTCTTGCTCGGCGGTTTCACGACCAACTTCCTATGGTGCGCCTACCTCCTCGCCAAGAACAAAACGGCGTATCAGTTCACCTCTGCGACGGTCAACGACGCGACCGCGCCTGAAGGCAAAGCGCGCGTCAATCGCGTGTGGAACTACTTCTTCTCCGCGCTCGCCGGTACGACCTGGTACTTCCAGTTCTTCTTCTACACCATGGGCGAAAGCCAGATGGGCGAATACACCTTCTCCAGCTGGACGCTCCACATGGCCTCGATTATTATCTTCAGCTCTATTTGGGGTCTGGCGTTACACGAATGGCGCGGCTCTAGCAAGTTCACGAAGTTCATCCTTGGCGTGGCGATCTTTACGTTGCTCTACTCCACGATCACCGTCGGCTATGGAAACTACATGAAGCAACAACTTGAAAAGAGTAATGCACAGCCCGCGGTGCAAGCGATTGAAGAAATCGACGTCATCGTCGAACCTCAATCGACTGAATCAAGCGAAGCGACCGAAGCGACCGAAGCGCCTGCGGAGCAATCCTTCTACCTCCCCATGGAAAACTACCGCGTCGCGAACGTGGCGAATAGCCTAACCTGCGCGTTTCACCTCGCGTCCTGACCCTAACCTTAACTACGCGCGCGATTTATTTCACACGCGCGGCATGACAATCTGACAATCGCGCTACGGCGCGTCGTCTTCGCGACGCCTTGCTCCGGCAATGGCGTCGCGTCTGATTCTATAAGGAGTATCTCATGACGCGTTCGTTCTTCCTGACGCTACTGACGTTCGCCGCGCTTGTGCTGTGTGCGAGCAATACGCCAGTCTGTGCATATATTATCTTCCCGTCGACGCGCGATCTGGTTCCTCCCACGCAGATTCAAACGCCGACCTATCGTGAGTCCCTTGCGTCCTTATATTCTTATCGTGTTCCCCACGCCGTCAGGTCGACCGCGCGCGGTTACGATCGCTCCTACGCTCGTCATTACGTACCCCCGACCGGGGCGCCACGCGACGTAGAGGGATCGCGCTATGCGCCCACGCCCGGCGGACGATACGGCGAAATGACGCCCTTGGGATTCGGTCCCTATGGCGCATACAACTCCCCCAACGCCTCGATTCCCTCTCGACTAACGCCCAATCGTTACGGGGGAATGACCACGCTCGGTCCGACTCCCACGCCACAAGGCTGGGCGCCTGGAGGCATGCCGATCGGCGCCCCTATGATTGGATCGACGCCACGACGTTAAATGAAATCACACGCTAATACGCGCGACAAAACGAAGGAGTCTAAAAAAATTCAGAAATTCGTTAAAAAGTCGTCATTTTCCTCAAGTCGTTTCCATAACTGGAAGTGTCGGTTGAATGAAACGACAAACGCTTACCCTTTCAACTCCGTCGTTTATTCCACGACTTTTCGTAATTTTCTTTCATAAAGGACTCAGCCATGAAACACACCGCGTCCACTCGTCGTACCGTCGTGTTCCTGCTCGCGACAGTCGCACTGAGCTTAACGTTCTTCTGCGTTCGCGCTTGCGAGGCGTCTGACTTCGCACTTGCGATCAATACCGGCGGCGTAGCGCTCGGCGTCGGCAACGGTTCTGGCGGCACGAGCTTCTGGCTCAACTCCGGGTACTATTACCCACGCGCCTACGTCGCGCCCTACTATGTGCGACCGCTTCCTCCTCCACCGCCGCCTTACATGGAACCCTACCGACGACCGGTTCCCCCGCCGCCCCCGCCGCACGTTAGAGGCCCCATGCCTGGTCCTCGACCCGGCGGTCCAATGCCTGGCGGTCCGCGTCCCGGTGGTCCCGGTGGTCCCGCCGGT
>JAUNMR010000004.1:56603-104645 GCA_030537455.1 Planctomycetia bacterium
AGACCCGGCGGCCCAAGACCTGGCGGTCCAAGATTCTAAGTCACTACGCAGTCGTCCTGACTCCATTCTCTCCACGGCGCGTTAGTAATAGCGCGCCTTTCTTATGCTCTCAAAAGCAAAAAATCTTATAACAATATAATATCGTCTTATAGCAAGTCCGATATCTCACTCGCCTTTTTTTTTCGAAAGGAATCGTCATGACTCACGCCAAAACCACGCGCATTCTTCTACCCGCGCTAGTAATCGCCGCCTTGATTATCGCCACAAGCGCGCGTCCCACTGAGGCGGGAAGCTTCGGGCTTTCACTGAACCTCGGCAATACCAGCTTCAATATCGGTATTGGCGAGCCTAGCGCGCCGGTTGCGCCCGAGATTGTCGCTACGCCTGTGCCGTACCGCGACTTTGCCCCTGCTCCGCCTGCGCCACGACCCGTGCAAATCGCTCCGCCACATCACGCTCCGGGTATTGCGCGTCCCGGCGCGACTGCGCCGCGTCCGAACTTCAACCCGAAACAGGGAAAGGCTCCGAACAAGCCAATCGCTGTAAATAACCCGCAAATCACACAACGCGCTAACCCCGGACAACGCGCCCAACAAAACATAATCGTGCGTGGCGCCGCACCGACGCAAGTTCAACCCCAGGCACAACGTCCCGCCCCGGGAGGTCCGCGTCGATAAAGGGTATTGTGGAATGTATACTTACCAGAATTTTTAAAAACTTTTGGCAATACTGGAACTATCCGTACGCTATCGCGTCTTATCTTACGTAACGCAAATAAAAACCGCGCTTTACAGCTCGCTCTGGCGAATATTAATGCACGCGTCGGCGACGTCGATCCCGTGCAATCCTAACTTAAATCAGCGTGTGGGATTTTTATTGCGTTCAGCCTCCATGTCAAAACTGTTTAGTTACATTCAACCCATTGTTTAACACAAATGACCGCGGCACGACCGCGCGTTGCGTCGCGGTTTACTTAACAGCACAACAAGGAGTTCGCCTATCGATTCTAACGCAAATCTTTGACATTCAACGATATACCGCCGGTGCGATATAATCGTAAACTTCACAAATCTTTAACAACAGTCGCTTCTAGCTTGAAGCGCTACTATAAAGAAAGGCGCGTCGTCCACTCGAACGGCGCGTTTATTTTTTTGTCTCAATGTTTGCCTCAACGATTGTTAATTTTTAACAGTTATATCAAATTTAACAAGCAAAAGACAAAGTATTCTATTAAAAGTCTGTCAATTTTCTACAAAAACACTAATCCTTATTATTGGAATATGTCAAAATATCGGCTAGGCAAGCCGTTTTAACGGGAACATATTACAACATGAGTAGGGATGTAAGAAATGTTAGATTCAACTTTCACCGTATTTGCATTGCGAACATTCACCGTTGGCTATGTGCTCTTTGTCTTCTTTAAGTTAGGTTCTTCCGGTTCTTCGAAGTGCAAACAGATAGCGTCGAGACGTCGTGGCAAGCACGTCCGTGATCGTCGTGCCAAGTCATTGACGCATGAACCGAACAATACCGACGTTAAAACGCTCATTCATCAGTTGAACTGCGCCCGAAACCTCGTTCAACCTCGACGCGCGCTACTCGATCCGACGGAAATGGAACTGCTTTATGTCCTTTGGAGTCTCATTGAAAATCGCTATTACATAGCGCTCAAACAGAATCTGTCTGACGTCTTCACGAAAGCCAATGGCAGGGTCGAGTCGACGCTCCCCTCAATAACGCTCGACTTCGTCCTGTGCGAACCGGAAACGCTCGCGCCGGTACTGGTCGTCATGCTCTCCAATCCGCGTGCAGACAACAAATTATCCGTGGAGCTGGAACGCGCCAAAGAAGCGTTCCTTCAACACAGCGGCCTTCCTTTCGTGTGTATGCCACGCGCGGCGCGCTATAATGAAGTCGTCGTGGAACGTCGCATTCAAATGGCGCTGGGCGCGCGCTCGGTTCGATACGACCCCGCGTTAAAATACGCCTGAGAAAAAGGGGGAACGAACAGACGCGACGATAGAAAAAAACAACGCCGTTGGCAACGACTTCACGCAACCCAATTGACTCATTCGACGTTTATGCGATATAATGACGTCGCGTGCCGCGTGTCCGATCGCATGGGGCGCGGCGCGATCGCTTATCGCTATACGTTGTTACCAAACGCGCTGTTATGACTTTCAATACGTTCTTTATTATCATGGTCGTGGTAGTTCTCGTGGAGTTTGCTCTCACGGTCCATTTCATTATGCGCTTTCAACGCGGATTTTTCAGCGACGCCACGCGCCGACGGTACTCTCAACGCGAGGAGAACGACGCCGCTGCAGACGATTTCGACGTCCACGACGACCCACGCGCGAGCGCCGCCGCTCGTAACGCCAGAACCAACCTTGACGACCTGAGCGCACACGCCTTTCGCAAGCGCGATTTCCTTTCGCCGAACGAACTGAAATTCATCCAAGCGCTCTGGCGCGCGTTGGGAGACCGCTATTACGTCGCCGCAAAGGTCGGTTTGTGGAGCGTTGTACAAAATGTTGAGCGGAGCGATTGGTATCGTATTTCACAAAAACACTTAGATTTCCTACTGTGCGACCCGGCGACGATGCAGGCGATCCTGGCGATCGAACTCGACGACGCCTCACACAATACCGCCAGCGCGCGACGACGCGACCAGCAGAAGGACACAATCCTACGCAACGCGGGCGTGCCGGTATTACGCATAAGAAGCGCCATGGAGTACGACGAGACCATACTTCTGCAACTACTGGAACGCGCGCTGCGCGACGCGACCGCCATGCCATAACTTGGCGCCTTTTCAAAAGAGGGTATAATAAACGAACCTGTTCGGGGCGCGCGTCGCGTCCTCTACGTCGTCGCCAAGTCTATGACGGAATTGAAGTATCATGCTAACGACCAACGAAATTCGCGAAAAATATTTAACTTTCTTTGAAACCAAGGGTTGCGTACGTCGTCCCAGCGACGTACTCGTGCCGCGCTGGGATCCCTCGGTCCTCTTCACTCCCGCAGGCATGAACCAATTTAAAGACCACTTCCTCGGAAGATGTAAGCTCGACTTCACTCGCGCTACCACCTGCCAGAAATGTCTGCGTACCGGCGATATCGACAATGTCGGTCGTACCGCGTTCCATCACACCTTCTTCGAAATGCTCGGTAACTTCAGCTTCGGCGATTACTTCAAACGCGAAGCAATCCACTGGGCTTGGGAATTCCTCACTGACAAAAAATGGCTTGGAATCGACCCCGCTATGCTCTCGGCGACCGTCTACAAGGACGATCAAGAGGCCGCGAGCATTTGGCTAGAGGAAATTAAACTACCGCCGGAAAAACTCCAATATCTCGACGAAGACGAAAACTTCTGGCCCGCCTCTGCCCCGAGCGAAGGTCCTGACGGCGTATGCGGTCCCTGCTCGGAAATCTACCACAAGACCCCGCACGGCGAAGTGGAAATCTGGAACCTGGTCTTTACGCAATTCAATCGCGTCGGCAATCCGCCAGACAACTTACGTCCGCTCCCGAGTAAAAATATCGACACCGGTATGGGGCTGGAACGCGTAACTTCCGTTCTGCAAGGGGTTGAAACAAACTTTCATATCGATTCGCTCCGACCGCTCGTGGAAGCCGCCGCGGAAATCTGCTCGCAAAAGTACGACGCTCAAGACCTTACCAACGAAAACGGTCGTCGACTCCGACGCATTGCCGACCACGTGCGCGCGTGTACCTTCGCGATCCACGAAAACGTATACCCCGGCCCGAAAGAGGAAAAATACGTCATTCGCCGTCTACTGAGGCGCGCCGTACTCGACGGCGTCCAAATGGGAATGAAGAAGCCATTCCTCTGCCAACTCGTACCCGTGGTCGCAGAACTCATGAAGGTTCCATACCCCGAACTGTCTGAAACACTAGAACGTGTCCAAGGCGTTATCGCCGCGGAAGAAGAGCACTTCCTCGGAAGTATTGACGGAGGTCTGCGTCGACTCGACGCGGTCTTTAACGCCATGGAGACCGAAAAACGCGCGACCGTTCAAGGTTCAGACGCGTTTGAAATGTATCAAACCTACGGTTTCCCGCCGGAACTGTTCGAAACCCTCGCCGGCGAACGTAATTACGGGTTCGACTGGGCTGGATTCCAAAAGGAAATGGAACGCCACGGCGAACTGTCCGGCACAGGCGAAAAGAACCTCCTGTTCAAACACGACCCGTTGGAAGGTATTAAAAAGGCAAATAATCCGCCGGAATTCCTCGGTTATCAAACCTTAACCGTCGACGACGCCAAGGTTATCGCGATCCTCGACGGGGAAAGTCTTCTGGAAACCGCCAATAGCGCGCAATACGGCAAAAAGTTGCGCGTCGTTCTCAATAAGACCCCGTTCTATGGCGAAAAAGGCGGGCAAGTCGGCGACGTCGGCGAAATTACCGGTGCAAACGGCGCCAAATTTGAGGTCGAATCGACCCAATACGACGGTGAATTCATCGTGCACGTTGGCGAACTCAAGAGCGGCGCGCTGGAACTAGGCGCTACCGTTGTCGCTCAGGTTTGCGCGAAACGTCGCGCCGCCGTCGCGCGCGCGCACACCGCCACGCACCTATTGCACGCCGCGCTACGCGCGCGTCTGGGAGGGCACGCGGAACAGCAAGGCTCGAAAGTCGACGCCGACGTACTGCGCTTCGACTTCACGCATCATCAGGGTCTCGATCGAGAAACCCTCGTGGCGCTCGAACAAGACGTCAACGCCATGATCTTGGAAGCCTATCCGGTCTCCTGCATGGAAACTCCGATCGAAGAAGCGCGTAAACTCGGCGCTATGATGCTCTTCGGTGAAAAGTATCCCGATATCGTGCGCGTCGTCACGATGGGACCGTCGATGGAATTCTGCGGCGGCACCCACCTGACCAACGCCGCGCAAGTCGGTTTCTGCAAGATCGTCTCGGAAGAAAGCGTCAGCGCCGGTACAAGACGTATCACCGCTTACACCGGGCTGGAAGCGCTCAAAAAGATCCAAGAGTCGGACGCGATAGCCACGTCGCTCGGCGCGGTTCTGCGCGTGCCGACCGGCGAAATCGTCGCGCGCGTTGAAAACCTCGCCAGCTCTGTTAAGAAGCTACGCAAAGAACTCGACGCCGTTACGAAGAAAGACGTCGTCTCCGTTGAAGAACTCATTAAGAACGCGGAACCGATCGGCGATACCGTCTTTATCTCTTTCGTGGCGCAAGACGTCGACGCCAATGCGCTACGCGAAGTTATCGACCAGATTCGTCGCAAGACAGAAAACGCCGCTATTCTCTTCGCGTGTACTGAAACCAATGCTAAAAAGGTCTCGCTCATTGCCGCGCTCACGCGCAATCTCGTGGAGCGTAAGCTCAGCGCGGTGGAGTGGATCAAGGCGTTCGCCTCTCTTGTTCAAGGCGGCGGCGGTGGTCGTCCCGATATGGCATACGCGGGCGGTAAGAACCCCGAGGGAATACCTGCGGCAATTGAAGCGGCTAAGAAGTTCCTCCAGGATAAACTCGCCTAAGCTCTGCAATCCGGTCTAAACCAATAACGCGCGCGACGTTAAATCACACGCGACAACGCGCACGCGCGCCACTGTTGAGACTTCTGAGTCCTATTCGCGTGACTCAGAAGTCTTTTTCTTTTCGACTTCATCCAACTCCCGCGCCCTTTAGGCGCTCAAGACAATTGTCCTATGACCTTACGAAACAATCTATCCCGCGCGGCAATTTTAACTTCTGTATTATCGCTATTCCTTGCGTCGACGAGCGTTACGTCCTCCTGTACTGCGCACGACGTCGCCGCGACGCAACAAACCGCTCAGACGCGCGCCGCTGGAACGTCGCTAACTCTTACGCTCAAAGGAATTGAACTTTCGTTCCACTGGGCGCCGGCCGGCGTCTTTGTCATGGGTAGTCCCGAGAACGAACCGGGACGATACGACGACGAAGTTCAGCACGAAGTCACGCTCACACATGGTTTTTGGCTCGCAGAAACCGAAACGACTCAACGTCTCTGGGACGCCTTTATGCCCGAGAATCCCAGCGGCGTCACAGACGATCCGCAATTGCCGGTGGAACGCGTGAGTTGGGACGACTGCGTCGCGTTTATTGAGAAACTCAATGCCGAATGCGCCGACGTCTTGCCACAAGGCTATCGCTTTGCGCTACCGACGGAGGCACAATGGGAATACGCCTGTCGCGCTGGAAATTACGCTCCATTTAACTTCGTCGAAGCAAACGACTTAGCGAAGGCGATGGAACAAGAGGTCAGCGATCCTTACGAAGTCGTGCTTCAGGGGATTAATCGTAGTGAACTACAACCGGTTCGCACAAATTCCAAGCCGAACGCCTGGGGGCTCTACGACATGCACGGGAACGTCTACGAATGGACCGACGACGTCTACGATTATCGCTATTACCTACGCGACGACGCCACGCTCGACCCCAAGGGTTCCGACGTCGGAAAGAATCGCGTATTGCGCGGAGGTTCATGGCTTTACGGCGTTGCCTTCTGTCGCGCGGCGGCGCGTGCGCGAAACGTCCCTGCCACGCGCGGGTATAACTACGGCTTCCGTCTGGCGTTACGTGCGGTGGAAGACTAACGCGCTTCGTTAGCGCAAGACAAAAAGAGAACGCGCTCGGCGACTACCTGTAGACGCCGAGCGCGTTTCTTTTTAGAACGACTTGTCAGCCTGCGTTTAGCGGGGGCAGAGCATAATCGGTCGGAACCCGGTGTAGCACGTAGCCACGACGTCCTCGGGCACGACTGGCGACCACAAAATCGAAGCGGTGGAGCCGGTCACGCCGCTCGCTAGACCGGTCAGACCGTCCATACCGGTTTGCCCCATACCGCTAGCGCCGCCGACGTTACCGCTAGCGCCGCCGTACATTTCCTGCGGGTCGTCCTGATAGTAATTCTGCGGGTATTCCTGTGCATAGCTCGCGCTGGGAATCGCTGCGACGTATTTCTCCACAGCAGAGTCGAAGAGGTTTTGCGTCATTGAGTCGATCGATCGCCAGCACAAGGGGTTGAAGTTCGGCAGGTGGAACCAGCTTCCGCCGATACTATCGACGATCTCTTTGGCAGAGGTCTCGCCGTCGAGCATTTCACCGACGTTGCCGACCATGTCGTAAACGCCGTTAGCATTGGGTCTAAACGACTTCACAGGCGCGGTGTAACGACATGAGTCGCGTGCGATAAAGGAAACGGTCTCCATTGCGTACGCTTGTCTGGGGCAGATCACGCGGTAGTTCGCGTCGGGAAGATTGCCGCGTTCCCACATGTCGTCTCCGCCAAAGAACCATGTATTAAACGTCTGCATGGAGTTCACAACGCGTCTTGGCGCGGGCTGACTGGCCAAACGCCACTGGTCGCGACGCGGCAGCTGGAACTGCAACGCCATGCGTTGCGACAGCCAACGGCAGAACGCTTCCGCGTCTTTGTGCGTGATAAGCGTTACAGGCTGGTTAGCGCTCTGGCTAAAGCCGGGGTTTTTCCAATCATATTCGCCGTCGATCACGCCGGCGTTCTTCTCCGGCGGCGCTAAGTAGCCTAAACGTTTGCCTTCGGTGCGATCGAGCTTATAACGTGAATCGCGCAGGAAGGAGTTCCACATCGCCAGGGTCGTTTCCGTCTCCATGATCCAGAACCCCTCTTTGACGACGTAAGTGCGTTTAGGGGCGCGCTTTTTCTTTTCGGTCGTCTTGCGTTTCATCGCCTCCGGCGTGAGAGCGTCGTCCGGCTCCATCGCCGCGCCCGGTCCGATCCAGACGAAGGCGTACTCGATATTATCGTAGGTAAAGGTAATCCGCGTGCCATTTTCACGCGCGGAATCGTCCACCGTGCTGAGAATCACGTCGCGATTGACATTATTAGCGCGCGCGCAGGCGCTACGCAGATTCGCAAGGTACTTCAGATCCGCCTCGGAAAGTTTATCGCAGGCGCACTCGAACGCGATATCCTCACTCTCGTCTAAGATCGTAACGTTCTCGGGGTTCTCGCTGGCAAGAAAGCCCGTGACGTCCAATTTGCCCGTGACGTGATGAACGCCAGAGGAAGAAGTCCACGTGCGACTCTCCTGAGCCGTCAGTGTGGTCGGAATCGCCGCGATAATGCACAGCGCCACGACATACGAAACGATACGATTTAACATAAGTCGTTCCTTATACTTATTACGCCTTGCGCCATAGGACGCGAATGCCGGAAACGTCGCGTCGCGCATAAACTGGCGCCGACGCACAGACGTCACGGCGTTATTATACCTTTACACGCCAAAACTCGCAAGGAAAATCTAGGAAGAACGCAAGGGTCAGACGTTACGGTTCCGGTCGTGCGCGCGCAAAGCCGGGCTGGTCGGCGTCTGGACGCGCCTGCGCGTCGGCGCATCCCTGTTCGATCGCGTGTAACATGGTCTGCCAGGCGTCGTCCTGACGCGTGGTAAAGACGTAACTGGGCGTCGGCGCGTCAGGCTGTGTGGAAATCCCCCAGCCGCCCTCCTCGCGCGGAAGGTGCGCTAGCAGCGCCTTGCTCAATTCCGCTCGTGTCAGATTCAACCACGCAAAACGACCAATCCAGTCGATATTAACGGCGTCGTGAACCCCCTCAAGGTCGTGATTACCGCCCAGAAGATTGCCGTGACAACTGGCGCATTTCTCCTGATAAATCGGCAAAAGCTCCTCTTCGAACCATTTTGCGCGCCCTTTGCCGTCCAGAGGCGCCCAGCGGTCGCGTCGACCGGGCGAGTCGGGTCGAGCGTGTGCGTATGTGCCATGATAAATCGCATTGGAGTCGAGCCAGAAGTAGACGCGCGCTAGGTCGTCTGCTGATATTTCTTCTCCACAATGCTTTGCGGTGAGATAGTCGGGCAGACGACTCGCCAGCGCGCCGGTCGTGTACGGCTCGTTCACCGCCGAGGTCGTAAACAGTAGCCAGTAGAATTGTGCCAGCGGCTTACCGAGCGCCTCTTGAGACTTCGGCATTTTACCGGTAAGCATGTCCGCTTGGCGATAAGAGCGACTATGCAAGAGGATCGATTCGTACGACTGATTGAAAAACCGTGTTAAATCACCGGAGAAATCGTATCCGCCCGCTGGCGACGCGCTGTCGTGACAGGACGTGCAATATCGATCCCAAACCGGCTGCACCAGCGAAACGTAATCGACCACGCCGGCGTCGAGCGTAACGTTACCCAGGGTCGCACGGCGATATTCATACGCTTGATAGAGATACTGCGGTAGAACCGGTAGATCAGGCTGGCGCGTCGCGGCGCTCGGGCGACGACTACTCTCTTGCGCCGTGCCGGGAATGGCGTCGCGATCCTCGTGGCATCCGACGCATCCGACGGACTCCCCGGGCATGAACTGTACCGCGCTTGTCATACGCTGAATTTCACGCCCCTGCTCGTCGAGCGCTTGGAAGTAGATCTCACGCAACGCCGGGGCATAGAAGTGCGCGCTGCCGTCTTCGTCGACGGGAACCTCGCCCCAACATCTTTTGGCGTAATAGGTTCCCACGCCCATGGACGGAGACTGATCGAAGGAACGATCGTAGAGTTCCTCAGACTTACGGATCTGCTCCATGATTCTGAGTCGCTTAACGGATCCTGGCGCGACCGCGGGGGTTAGACCCTGATAGACGTCGATCATCGCCACTTCCGCCACCGGATCGCCTTGCATGAGGTTCATACGCTCGGGAATGCCCCAAGGCGCGATATTAACGTCTTGTCCCTTAAGGGTTAGCGAATTAATAGGCTTGGCGTCGGCGTTATAACGCTCAGCCAATTCACAGTAGTCTTCGCACGGTTCGAAACCGTCGGTTACGCGTAGACCGCTAAATAGTTCCGATTCTTTAAGTTGTGGACGCAGAACCGCTTTTAGGTCGGGATTGACGATTTTAGTCGGTAGAACCGGCGGACGCGGCGTCTCTAGTAGCGCGATAGGACAGAAGCAGTCGAGTTCCGGCTCTTCCCAGAGCAGGCGTTTCTGACCGTCGACGTCCAGAAGCCAAATGCGATAACGCAGGTCAGAGCCGGTAGAGTTCGCGCCCAGAACGCCGACGTTACCGCAACCGTAGGAGCACAGCGCACGTTCTTCATCGAGTGGGAATGGGTCGCGATAGGCGTATTCACGCGAAATATCCATGACCTCGGGGAATTCGCGCGTCCAGTAAACAAAGCCCTGGTCGCGACCCGCTTCGATTCCCTTGGAACGGTCGATCACGCCAATGGCGCCGTGGGGATAGCCATGGTGAGGCGTAAAGGTCGCCATGACCTTAGAACTAGGCGCGCCGGGAATAGGACGTGCTTGCAGAATCGAGCCAAAGTCACGCAACGTATTGCCGTAGAAGAGCTGGTAGAGCGTTCCCTCTGGGTTTTGCGTCCATAACGACTGACGATAGGTCAAATCGCGGTCGACGTATTCCCAGCGCGTAAAAAGCACGCGACCGTCCGGTAGCGGCTGGGGGTTGAAGTCCGAGAGTGTGTTCATACTCACGCACGTGATATTAGAACCGTCGGCGTCCATACGAAAGAGGTTCGAAGCCGGACCGGGCTGGCAGACGGTGCGCCCGAAGCGTCGATCGGAGACGAAGACGATCCGACCGTCCGGTAATTCAGCCGGGGAAACGTCAAAGAAGGGGCCCGACGTTAGGCGCGTGAGGTTCGAGCCGTCTACGCCGATCTTCCAGATGTTCCAATAGGCAAAGTCTTTGGGACGATAAGAGAAATAAATCGTTGCGGCGTCGAACGATAGGTTCATATCGTAGATCGACCCGTCGGGATCCTCAAAGATCGTCTTGACAGGATCCTCGGGCGAGTTCGGATCGACCAGGCGGATCGCGCACCCCGGGCGTTTGGGTACGCTCTGCCACAGGTCATTGCCGACAGAATAGGGGCGATTCAATAGCGAACGCGCGATATAAATAAAGGGCGGAACCTCATCCAGCGCCAGGGTTTCCGGATATTCAGCGCTAAAGGATTGATTCAAACGCCAGGGAACCGCTTGCATCTTGCCGTCGACGCCAAGTTGCACGCTCAGGCGCGTGTAATCGACGTCGTTCTGCCAGGAGCGAAGAGTAAAGGTTCCTGCGACAAGCGGGTCGTTGTGCAACTCTTTGGTCTCATGGAATTGCGTCAGCAGTTTGCCGTCGATATAGACGGAGAAATCGCTGCGCTGGAACTCCACGCGCAGACGAAAGAACCGTCCAATTGGAATCTCGTAAGGGATCAATTGAAGTCGCTCGTAGTTATGGCGATGCGCCCCGAGATTAACGACGTTTTCCGCAGGATTAAAACCTATCTCGTAACCGTTAAAGGCGTCGGCGCCGACGCTTGATCCAGAGATCTTAAAACAAATCCCTGAAAAACCGGCTGATTTCTGTGCGAAACGTAAATCGACCTCAATCGCGCCCGATTCTGCATTTTGCCACGACTCTACATTGTAAGTGAGACGCGAACCGCTATCCCCTTTGACTGTAAGAACTTCTCCATTCTCAGACAGGCGCCAATCGCCGCCAAAGAGATCGAAATCTTGCAACGGCGAAATGGCGTCGACCGGCGTAAAAGGCACAGAAGCAAGGCGCTGAATGAGCGTCGGCTCCTGACCATACAGAGTCTTAGACAGCAAACACGTCAGTAGCAAGATTAACGTCAAAAACGTCCAGGGGGTATTGAGGCAATGGGCGAGTCGCTTTGTCATGACAGAGCCTATTTTCAATGTTTTTCGATGCTTACAGCGCTCATCCATGCGCAACGCTATGGCGATAAACGCTATTAATAACGATTATAAAGAGCAGACGTGGCAATATCAAGTTCATCGGTATCTCTAACATTTACTTGACGTCGCGCCGTGGCGCCAATATCATAAATATTTGCGACGCGACAGTCGAGCTAACGCAACAGCTTCCCGCCTACTGCTTGCTTTACCTGCCTCTTGAGGCGTCGCGTGAAACACATGGGTCTGTGGATCCTACTTTAATCCGGCGAGCGCCGTTGGAGTTTACTTTGAAAGCGCGAAATCTCTTGGCTCTAACGTTCATTGTGTCTATCACTCTACTAACCGGTTGCATCCCAGACAGTGGCAATGCGCCGCAAGGTCGCAAAGACGAAGCCGACGCCGCGTTGCCTGCTAAGGTTGTGCCGACAATTTCACGACGCATTATCGACTACGTGGAACTCACCGGTCGTACCGCGGCGGTGGAGTCGGTCGACGTGCGCGCGCAAGTCTCGGGATATTTAGAGCAGATCAATTTTCAGGCCGGTTCCTTTGTGCAAAAGGGCCAAACCCTCTTTACGCTCGACTCACGCGTCTATCGCGCCGTTCTGGCACAGCGTAAGAGCGACGTGGCGGCAAAGTCGGCCGACCTTCAACATTTAGAAGCGGAACTAGCGCGTCAGCGCAGTCTCATTGACAAGAACGCGACGTCGCAACAACAATTGGAACTTGCGCTGGCAGAACGCGATAAATGCGCCGCGGAACTAGAAGCCGCGCGCGCTAATGTCGAACGCGCACAAATCGACCTGGACTACGCTACGATTGTTTCGCCCATCGCCGGTCAAGTCAGTCGCGAACAGATCACGGTCGGCAACTTAGTAACCTCTGGCTCGACAACCCTTACGCGCGTGGTCGCGGTCGATCCGATCCACGTCTTCTTTGACGTCGACGAACGCACGCTACTGACCTTCCGTCGTCACATGGAAGCCGCCAACGCTTCGGAGAACGCCTTTGAAATTAAATTCGCCATTGGCGACGGCGAATTCGACCACACGGCAACGGTCGACTTTGCCGAGCCGCAAATCAATGCGACAACCGGCACGTTAGAATTTCGCGCGGTCGCGCAAAACCCGCTCAAGTCAAACGGCTCGCGTGAGTTGATACCCGGACTGCGCCTGAAGGCGCTCTTCCCAACCTCGCCGGAATACGACGCCATTCTCGTGCCGGAAGAGGCAATCGTCACAGACCAGAACGTCAAACGCGTCTGGCGCCTCGCCGCGGATAATCACGTGGAATCGGTACCCGTCACGCTCGGACCGATCCAAAGCGACAATATGCGCGTGGTCGCCACCGGACTAAACCTCGGCGATCGCGTGATTACCGATAATCTCCTCAAGATTAGACCCGATAGCGTGATCGAACCGATTCTCGCAGAGCCGATCTCTGAAACAAGGATCACACGAGAAGACGGTACTGTCGTTAATCCCGACGGTTCCGTAGAATACGACGGTCTGTACGAATGGTCCGTGGAAAATCAAAAAGATAATCAGGCGCAAAGCCACGAAGAATACGAAAACGAAGAGGATAACGCCAAAAACGCCTAAGTTTTTACTTTAGGTCGTTTACGACGCCGCGCCTGTGCGCGAGTCGGTTCGTTATTACCCAACGTTAGCGTAGCGAAAGGAAGATATCGTGGCGCGTTTTTTTATCGATAGACCTATCTTTGCGACCGTATTGTCCATTTTAATCGTACTTATCGGCGCGGTCGCCTACTTTGCATTACCATTGGCGCAATATCCCAATGTCGCGCCTCCGACAATTAACGTCAATGCGACCTATTCCGGCGCCAATGCGCGCGCGGTTGCCGACTCCGTAGCGACACAGATCGAAGACCAAGTCAATGGCGTCGAGGGAATGCTCTATATGGAATCGAGCAGTACCAACGACGGTAAACTCAGTCTTAACGTCACCTTTGAAACCGGTACGAATCTCAACGACGCGCTGGTACTGGTGCAGAACCGCGTGTCACTGGCGACCTCTAAACTGCCCGAACAGGTCAAAAAGGTCGGCGTGACCGTGCGCAAACGCTCGCCAACTACACTCATGATGGTGAACTTTATCTCGCCGTCGAAGACCTTTGACCAGGTCTATATTAGCAATTTCGTCTCCCTACGCGTACGCGACGCGATTTCTCGCGTCGAGGGCGTCGGCGACGTGTCGATCTTTGGCGAAAAATCATACAGTATGCGCGTGTGGCTCGACCCCGCCAAGATGGCGGCGCGTAAGCTCAACGCCAGTGACGTCGTTAAAGCGCTCGAGGAGCAGAACCAACAGGTCGCCGCAGGGTCGCTCGGCGATCCGCCAATTGACGAGCCGATTATCTTTCAGCGTCCGCTCAATACCAAGGGGCGTCTGGTCGAAGTGGAAGAGTTTGAAAAGATTGTGGTTCAAACAGACTCTGAAGGTCGCGTAACGCTACTGAAGGACGTCGCGCGCGTGGAACTATCAGCGCTCGATACCAAAGTCGCCAGCGCCTTCAACGGTCTGCCGACCGTAACCCTTTCGATTTATCAACTTCCCGACGCGAACGCCGTTGCGACGTCCGAACGCGTGCGCGCAAAACTAGCGGAACTAGCGAAGTCCTTCCCTGACGGAATTGATTATATCGTCTCCTATGACACAACCCCTTACGTTAAGGAGTCGATTCGCGAGGTCAAAAAGACGCTACTGGAAGCGGTTGTACTAGTGGCAATCGTCGTGATTCTCTTCCTGCAGAGCTGGCGTGCGGCGATTATTCCGCTCCTTGCGGTGCCAATTTCCCTGATCGGTACTTGTGCGGCGATGTACGCGCTCGGTTTTAGTTTGAACAATCTCTCCCTCTTCGGGCTGGTGCTGGCAATCGGTATCGTTGTGGACGACGCGATCGTCGTGGTGGAGAACGTAGAGCGTCACATGTCGCACGGGCTAGCGCCTCGCGAGGCGTGCTATAAAGCAATGCAAGAGGTCTCCGGCGCGCTGGTCGCCATTGCGCTGGTACTCGCGTCGGTCTTTATTCCCGCGGCGTGCGTGCCCGGGATCGTTGGGATGTTCTATCGTGAGTTCGCGCTTACGATTGCGGTCTCCACGCTAATTTCCTGCTTTGTCTCGCTCACGCTCAGCCCCGCGCTGTGCGCCATTCTACTGCAAAGACACGGCGCCAGACGCGACCCGCTAACATGGATTATCGACGTCTGCTTCGGATGGTTCTTTAAACTCTTCAACGGCGCGTTTAATCTTTCTACCTCCGCCTATGTCGCTATTACACGGAGCTTACTGCGCATTTCACTCATTGTCCTGCTCGTCTATGGCGGTCTGCTCTACCTAACGGTCGGGTACTTCCAAAAGACGCCGACTGGGTTCATACCCACACAGGACAAAGGCATTATGCGCGGCGCGGTTCAGTTACCTGACTCCTCCTCGCTCTTCCGTACACGCGAAATGATGCGTAAGGTCTATCGCATGGCGCTAGAGACCGACGGAGTCGCCTATGTGACCGGTATCGAAGGACGCAGTACCCTCGTCGATAGCGCCGCCTCGAACGTCGGCACGCTTAATTTCATCTTAGAACCTTTCGAAGTACGCGCTAAAACGGGTCGTACCGACGTGGCGATTCAACAGGACTTACTGAAGAAATTTGGCACGCTCCGTGACGGCAAGGCGTACGTCTTCCGCGCGGCCCCGGTTGACGGCGTCGGTCTGGGCGGATTTAAACTGCAACTGGAAGACAAAAGCGGCTCCAGCGACTTGTCGGCGCTTCAGGAGGTCGGCGACGCCATTGTCGACGCCGGCGCGCAAATGCCAGAAGTCTACTCGTTACAGAACGCATTCCGCGGCGCTGTGCCGCAAACTTACCTGGATATCGACCGCCAAAAAGCCAAGTCGATGAACGTGTCGCTCGACGACGTCTTTGACACGCTAAGCGTCTACCTTGGCTCGAAATACGTCAACGACATTAACTTCCTTGAACGCAGTTTCCTGGTTAAAGTCCAGGCGGACTGGTCGGCGCGTGGCGACGCAGAAGACGTCTATCGTCTTTACGTGCGCAATAAGAATAATGAAATGGTTCCACTCGGTTCGCTGCTAACCGCGCGCGACGCCACCGGACCGGTTGCAATTAAACGCTTTAATATGTTCCCGTCCTCAGCGATCAGCGGCCAAGCCACCCCGGGGGTGAGTTCCGGCGAGGCAATGCGCGCGATGGAACAACTGCTTGACAAGACGCTGCCATCCTCTATGGACTACGAATGGACCGAACTAGCGCTCCTGGAGAAGCGCGCCGGCAATACCGCGATTTACGTCTTTGTACTGGCGGTCGTCCTGGTCTTTTTGCTACTGGCGGCGCTCTACGAAAGCTGGTCCTTGCCTTTTGCCATTATCCTGGTCGTGCCAATGTGTCTGCTATGCTCGCTCTTGGGCGTGAACCTGGCGCATTCTGACATGAACGTCTTTACACAGATCGGATTCTTCGTACTCATTGGTCTGGCTTGTAAAAACGCAATTCTCATTGTGGAATTCGCCAAAGACCTTCAGGCTCATGGCGGTCGCAACGGTCTTGACGCCACTTTGGAAGCGTGCCGACTGCGTCTGCGCCCGATTATTATGACGTCCCTGGCGTTCATTTTGGGCGTTGCGCCTCTCATGTACGGCAAGGGCGCGGGTCACGAGATGCGCTTTGCCTTGGGCGTCGCGGTCTTCGCCGGTATGCTGGGAGTGACGCTCTTCGGTCTATTCCTCACCCCGGTCTTCTACTATGTCATTCAGCGATTCTCACACCAGACGCGTAAAGCCAAGGACAAAAGCGCGGACGACGCCGTAATGTAGCAAACCGAACGGCTCCCAACGCGCGCTATAGTCTCAACGGTCTTGTCGTCGCCGCGCCGTGCGATACAATAAGAGCGCGGTCGGCGCGGCGTCGCGCCACGTTAGAGAACCTCGGAACGTCAGATTAAGGAGCGCCGGAATTGGACGAGTCGTTGTCAGCGTCGCGAGCGCGTCTGCAAGAAGACCTTCGTGGTCTCATCCGCGGGGACGTACGGTGTGACGACGTCGTTTTACAGCTGTATTCCAGCGACGGCAGTCCGTTTGAGGAGCGTCCCGAGGGCATTGTGTGGCCGCGTTCGACCCAGGACGTGATCGCTATTATGCAGTATGCGAGCGAGAAGCGCATGAGCGTTTCACTTCGTGGCTCTGGAACCAGCGGCGGTTGCGGATCGATCGGCTCCGGTCTGGTTTTAGATTTCTCGCGCTATATGCGTCGCGTGCTGTACGTAGGGGACGATTACGCACGCGTGCAACCTGGTGCGATTCGTGAGCGCGTGAACGACCAACTTCGCTCCACGCGCGGTCGGATTTTCGGACCGAACTCCGGTCACGTGCCCACCGGCACCATTGGCGGCGTACTTTCGGTCGACAATATCGGACCGCGTTGGCTACGTTACGGCGCGCCGCATGAAAACGTTCTCGGGCTAAAAGTCGTCTCTAGTTTCGGCGAATTGTGGGACTTAACGCCGATTCGCACGCGCAATCTTTCCGAAACGGTCGACCCGACGCGCGCGGCGCGCTTTCGTCGACAATTTCTCGCCGCCGCGCTCGCTGACGCTAATGACGCCGCGCTCGACAGCACGCCACACTCGCACGTAAAGCCTAGTTTCGACGTCGTGTTCCATAGCGCGCTGTGCGACTATAACCACGCGCTACGTCACGACATGGGGGTCGACCTGCGCAACGGAGACGGATGGCGTTCCTTTGAATCGCAACGTGTGCGCGCTGAATTCTTTAAACGCGCCTTTGGCGACGAATCTGAAAAACTACGCGCCTATTTTCGCGCCAATCCCTGGGTCGACGCGCTACGCGCGATCTACGCCAGTGACGAATATCTCGACGTCGAGCAGCGTCCTAACTCCCCGTTTCGTTGCGGTTACGGTCTACGCGACGTCGTTCGTGGCGGGTTCGATCCCACGCGACTCTTCGTAGGCGCCGAGGGCACGTTAGGCGCGATCGTTGAGGCGACCGTTGCCACCGCGGCGCAACCTCACAGTAGCGGCGCGGTCGCGCTTCTGTTTGACTCGCTCGACGCCGCCTCGCGCGCGGTCACGACCATTCTTCAATATAATCCAACGCTGTGCGACCTTCTCGACGGCAGAATCATAGCGCTCACGCGCGACTGGGATTCGCGGTTCGAGACGGTCTTTCCGCCGGGCTGTGAAGCGGCGCTGGTCGTGGAGTTCGACGCCGACAATCGCCAAGCGCTCGCCGCGCGTATGACCGAACTGATAACCATTGCGCGCGAAAGACTTGGAAGTTTCGGACAATGGACCGCTTACCAAGAGCAGGAGCGTCGACTCTTTCGCGATCTCTTACGTAAGTCAAGTTGCGCGCGCCTGAGAATGTCGCCGTCGTTCCAATATTTTCCATACTGGGAAGACGCGCGCGTGCCGGTGGAGGCGTTGCCGGACTTTCTGCGTGAAATTCAAACGCTCTTTCGACGCGAAGGACTCGTCTATTCCGTCGGCGGTTCGGTCGGATGCGGAAGTCTGTCGGTTCAGCCGATCATTCCCTATTCGGAGGAGGAAGAGCGTCGCGCCTTCGTCTTGTCGGACGAATTTGAAGAGCTGGTTCTGCGCTATCATGGCGAGATCGGTTTCTCCAAAGGAAACGGACGCGTGCGCACCGCCTCGATCCCAAAACGCTACCCGCAACTGTTCCCAGCGTTTGTCAAGATCAAAGACGCATTCGACCCGCTCAATACGCTCAACCCCGACTGCGTTGTGTCGCCGGAAATGAGAAGAATGGCGAAGGAACGACAAGAGCGCGAACGTGACGAAAAACGAGGGAGTACGGAATCTAACAACGCCTCGTTCGATCTTCAGGACGACATGCTCGCGCCGGAAGCGGACGCGATCCTTCGTGAAAGCGCGCTACAAGCCCGAGGCGTAAGGCGTCGAGCGCCATTTGACTCACAGAGATTACGACAATATCAGCAGACCGATTGGCAAACTCTGTCCGGTCGCAGTCAACTGGAATTTCAAATCTCCTGGCAACCGGAACAGATTTACGTCTCAACGTACCAATGCGTCGGCTGCGGACACTGTCGCATACGCACGTCGGAAACGCGTATGTGCCCGACCTTTAGACACACGCCAGACGAGTCGGCGACCTGCCGTGCCAAGGCGAATTTACTGCGCGGCGTTCTCGACGGCAAACTACCGCTCGACACGCTCATAGGCGACGGCTCCAAAAAGGTAGCCGATCACTGCTTGCAGTGCTATAGCTGTCGCACAGAATGCCCGGCACAGGTCGACGCGGCCAGACTGGCGTTTCGACTCAAAAGCGCCTATAACGCCGCCAACGGTCTAGGCGTCGGCGAAATCTTTGCGCTGAGACTACCGCTACTACTCACGCTCGCCACGGGAATTGCCCCGTGGATTAACCGACTCTCACGCGCGCCAGCGTGGCGATGGCTACTGGAAAAGACATTTGGCGTCGCACAAGGACGCAATCTCCCACTGCTCGAGCGCAAGCCCTACCTCAAACGACTCGAACGTCAGGACAAAAGCGTCGGTCTGGAAAGCGTCTTGACCGAGGTTGATCCGGCGTCATTGACCGGAACGCTCGCACACGCGCGCAGGCGCCGACGCGTCGCGCTCTTTATTGACACATACGCCAACTTTTTTGACGCCAAACTCGTGGAGGCAACTCTCGGCGTCTTAGAGAAGAACAATATAGACGCGCGTGTGATCACGCGACCGGTAAGTTCCGGCGTTATCGCCTTTGCCATTGGCGACGTCGACGCCTCCCAGGCGCACGCGACGCGTAATCTTGCAACTTTGCGCGAGGTCATGCGCGACGGAAGTGATATTCTCACACTTGAACCGTCAAGCGCCGCGTGTATTCTGCACGAATACCCTTACTTCTGTAACGACGACGACGCGCGCGCAGTCTACGCTAATGTGACAGACGTGGCGACCTATCTTGCGCGACTACACAAATTAGGCGAACTCAACGCCGATGACATGCAGCCGTTGCGTCGCGACGTAGACACAACGCTCGGTTATCACGCGCCCTGTCGTACGCTCGCGCTCACCGGCGAGGCGCTCTGGAGTCCTACGCCAATGCAACGTCTTTTGGAATTAATTCCTCAAACGAAGGTTCGACGTCTTGAACGAGGATGTTGCGGATTCGCCAATTACACCGGCTTCACACGCACGCGCTTCTCCGAAAGTCTGCGCCTGGGCGCGCGTCTATACCTCGCCGCGCGTAACGCCGAAATCGACTTGTGCGTCTCAGAATGCTCGCTTTGCAATCTCCAATTGTCCCAAGGCGTCTCCAAGCCGATTGTACACGGGTTGAAAGCGCTCGCGGTCGCCTATGGCGTTCTCTCACTGGAAGAGTCTTATTTACAAGCGGTTAACGCCAATAAAAATGGCCGACGATGGATGGCGGAACCGTTGAAAAACCGATAAGCGTCTTAACCCTCTACTGTTGAAATAAAAGAACACTAGATTTCATTATCAAATCACACTAGAGCGCTAGTTCGTCCAAATGGCAAATATACACGTCTTTAAATATGTAATATTTTAGAGAATACGCTTCGGCAAATACAACGTTTCACTATATAATATATACAACGCTAGAAAGAACAAACCATGACGCTACAGCCCACGCTACCCGACGGTTTTCACCTTTGTGACCTGAGTATATCAGACTTGCCCGAGGTAGTAGCAATGCGCGACCGCATAATGTCGGAACTAGCACAAAGCGCACGTGCGGAATATTATGTCTTTGAAGAGAGCGAAGAGGAATTTCGCGGGTATTTTGTCACCGGGGCGCACGCCGACTCATTTGCACGCGGGATTCGCGCCAGTTCGGGCAAACTCGCGGCCTGCGGCGTGGGAACCTTTCGAGCCTCGGAACTGACCGCCTTTCGTGAATTTATACCCGAGGAGTTTAAGGGCGCGGTCGGATGTGTCGAACTTATCCAGGTCGAAGCGGAATTTCGAGGGCGTGGATTTCAATCGGTCTTATTTCAGGACTTAGAACGGATATTTCGAGAGCGTGGCGCCAAGGCGCTCTTTGGCGTCGTATCGCCCTTTAACCTTGCAAGTCTAAAGAATTTCCAGAAAGCGGGTTATCTTGAGCAAGAGCGGTTCTATCTGCCCAAATGTGGTTACCAGCGCATAAAAATGCGAAAGATTTTGCAATAGCGCCGACATGTCTAGAAGCCATTTCATAACACTCCACGCCCGTGTTGACGCCCTTGCAAGGACGCGCTTGTGTTATTTACGCTTGGCTTTCGCCTGCCGATAGAACGACCAACCCGACGTCACGACCGCTTGCGTTTTTTTCGAGCATTGTTCAGCTGTTGACTCGCTTCTAGTTACCTACGCTTCTTCATAGCGACTCCTCCGAAGTTCAAGGAATCGTTCCGAAATACGCGTATTTTATCGAAACTGGAATATTCAAATGGCAGGGGGGAGTTATGAAACCGCTTCTAACAGGGAAATCCCCCCTGGGGAGACAAGTTTGAGCAAGCGCGCTCTAACGTCGTCTTTATTGTCCTTCCTCCTCTGCAGAGCCATTGTTAGCGCTAATGCGCGATCGATTGCGTTCGCTTCTGGCGGCGCGTTCGTTACGTAGAGTCTGCAGGAGCCGCTCGCGACGCTCTTCGTACGTTTCGGCGCTAGCGGAAGAGGCGTCGGCGTTATCTGTGGCATTGGCGTCAACCGTGGCGTCGGCATTGCCGTCGGCGACAATGGGTTCTGTGTTAGCGTCGCCATTGGTTGCAACGTTACGATTCAAACCGCCAACGGAGCTGGCTGAGGGCTCGAGCGTGGAACGCGCGCTATTGCGCGTATTGGGGGCGGCAGACGTGGTATTGGACGCGTTGGCGCTCGGAAGGAGCGTGGCGTTGACGTCGCTAAGAGCTGGATTTGCGCCAATTGTAGCGTCGTTACTTGTGGAATTGAGACTGCCAGGGGCTCCGCCGTTAATCGCTTCCACGGCGGCAAAGGGGTCGTCGAGCGCGTTGCCCGGACTAGCGCCGCCAGAGGTATAGCCGGAAGTGCGCTGAGATTCGATCTCGACAATATCGTTTTGTCCAATCGAGGACCAATTGACCTGTCCGGAGACGGGGTCGTTCAGACCTGCCGTCTCTTCGGTCATACCGCCCAGGAGTATAGCGTCGGCAAAGCCTTTACCGAGTGAGGTTAGATCCTTATAGAAGACCTGACGCGGCGGTACGGTTGAACCGTCGATTACGACCTCGGCGCGCGCGATTTCGTCGGAATGGTCAAGGAAGCCGATGATTTGCCCACGATAGACGTCGCCGAGACCGGTCGTTTTATTATAAAGCGCGCGCATTTGCTCCAGGTCGACGACGTCTTTAGCATAGAGCCACGTAGCGTGTCGATATTCCGCGGGCAATTGTTTTTCCGGATCGGGTCGTTCCGACATAATCTTTTGAACGTCAGCGGCGCTAATTCCAGGGAGCGCAAGTAGAACCGCTCGCGGGGCGGTATTGACGTTAACGCGTCCGATAATTGTGGTGGAAGCGCTGGTGGAAGCGTAGTCAAGCAAGGTATAGAGTCGTTCGATATTAGCGGCGTCCTTTGCGGTGGTAATAGGCGACTGGTACGCAGTCTGATCGACAATCACGCGCGCGCCAACCAGATCGAGCGGGGTGGAGAGGGTTGCGGTCGGTTCAACGCTGAAATCGAGATTAACGCTCTGTAGCGCGCCAATGGTAATCGTGGCGTTGGGATCGTCCGTTGCGCTCGAACTTTGTTGTGTCGCGGGCGTTTGAGCGTAGCCGGAACGACGACGATTAACGCCGCCACGAGCGCGTGAGGATCCCGAGGCGGCAGAGGTCGAGGCGGTCGGGTCGGGACCATATTGGCGATAGAGTACGACAAACTTAGCGAGATCCTCGCCCACGCGCGACTGTAACTCCTGATAGAGAAAAGACAAATTCGCAACGTTGAGATCGACGCGCGCCTCGCCGGTCGGGTCGACGTCCTTTTCCGCGCTAAAGACCGTAAGAAGTTCTTTCCATGGAACCGCTTCGCCCTGACCGCGACGACTCGAGGAGGAGTCCACGCCGAAAGCGAGCGAGCCGCCCAAACCGGTCGCGTCTTCTTGTGTTTCGAGCTTCTCGATATTATAGGTAAAGCGTTCGTCGGAGCCGTAGAGTTGCGAGCGCGTTACGCCGCGCACCAGTAGCAGTTCTTCCAGAAAGACGGGCGCGGCGTTGCGAGGACTGTAGGGTAGTTTCTTATCGGCGTAATATTTTGCTTCTCCGCCGTTTTGGCGCGCGTCTTCATCGGGGTCGATCCAATCGAGGATCGAATCGGCGGCGATCGCGGTCATCCCCGGCAAGCTCATAAGCGCGTCGCGACCTGCGCCGGGAGATTCATGTTCCCAAGCAAGAACCGCATTGAGATTAAGACGCGAGGACTCGTCAACCAGACCGTAGCGAACGCCCTCTATCTTGGAGTCCGTGATAATGGGGGAGATAATCGTAAAGCGCGAGACGTCGTCGCCCCCTTCGTCGAGATCGAGTAATTTCTGAGCGCAGAAACGTTGTGCGTTATTGTAGAGACCGCCGAATGCTTCGCGCTCTTGCGGCGTTTTCTCAAGCGCGCCGATCATCCAGACGACGGCGGAGCGAGCGGAGCCGCGCACGAGCGCCTCGCGACCGCGCGTCATTGTGGCGGCCTGTTCGGTCTTCATGAGCGTCAGTAGCGCCATACCGGCGAGAATCAACGCGGTCAACGCCAGTGTGACAATAAAGAGCATAATACCGCGTCGGCAACCCCGACGCGCGGCGTAACGGTTAAATCTCATAGGGAGCATGTCGTTCACAGCGCTAGGGCGCCGTCAGAAGTTAGTCGAAGCAAGAGCGTCTGAGCGCCACGATTTTATGTAACGCTGGCTTGGGTTTGAGATCGTAGCCGAACAGACCGGAGGTCGGCGCATAGGTTTCCGACGAGAGCGGTTGTTTCGTACCGCGACCGAGATAGGCGGCGTCGGTGAGTTCAAAATCAGTTGACTCGTCCTGTGCGTCGCTTTGCGGTTGCGACGCGCTCTCAACGTGCGACGTGGAGTCGACGATCGCACACGCATCGGTCACAGAAGCGGCGACGTCATTTTGGTTCGCCAGTTCCACTTGTTCCGTGGCGTCTTCGTAAGCCTCGACGCTTTGGTAGACATACTGATCTCGATAGACGCGATCTTTGTACGCTTGTTCCTCCCAAACGTGCGTGGCAGCGTCGCGCTGGGAGTCAGTCTCATGCAAATCGTCGTCATACTGGTCGTCGATCAGTTCCAGTTCGATTTCTTCCTCCGGGAAGTCGACGTCCTCGGATTCATGGGGATTATCGCTGTAAATAACTTCCAGTTGCGACACGCGTTGCGTCTTTTCGGAGTCAAGTTCATGCGACCAAGAGGCAGGTTCCTCTTGCTGTAATTCCTCTTGAGGCTGATCGACCCAGCGCGTCCAAATGATCTGTTCGACCGTATGGCGCGTTAGCGCGGAGGTATAGAAGAGTCGTGTGGTTTCAAGTTGTTGCTGTTGAGTCCAAAGGAGTTCTTCCAGCACGTCCTCGACGCCGTGTTGGCGTTCATGTGCCGAAGGAAAGACGCTACGAATCTTGGACTTATGTGTTTCCGCGTCGCGATTGTCGACACAACGTGTTTTGGCGTCGCTAAGTAATTCCTGCAAAGGAGTTTGAGACGGACACGAGAACGCGACGCTCAATGGAACGCCGAGCATGGACCATTTATCGAAGAAGGCGTGTGTCTCCATGGGGTCGCGTGGCGCGCACGTCCACGAGTTCATACCGAGATTAACTTCCAGGTAGAATCCGGTAAACAAGTCGCGACGCGCCACCAGAGCGGCGAGTTCAAATGGGTCGCGTCGCGGTGGGGCAAAATAACGATTCGCATCGCCGAACGCTTGCTCGAACCCGAGGTATATTTGGGCATGGGGGCGACGTTCGCGCAGAATCATCGCCGTTCTCGCGGCAAGAGCCACGCGCGTCTCAAGGGACGGACTTGGCTCGCTGGTCTCGATATTCGTGGCGACAATCCACCGCGTCGCGCGCGAGTCTTCACAGTCTATCAATTGATAAAGGTAACGCAAGTACTCCTGTTCCAGACGTTTAGAGTCAACGGCGCCATAGTTAAGATCGCCGGGCAAACGCTCGCCCCAGCGAATCAACGGACCAATGGTCACGTCCAAGTCGCGTGACTGGGCATGGCGCAAGGCCAGATCCAAAGGCGTCCAGTCGATATTTCCGTAATCGTCCTGCAGATCACGCCAACGGAACTGTGGATTAAAGGTTGTAAAGGCGCGCGTTAGCTTGGGGCGTCGTTTTCCACGACGCGGCATAAAGACCGCGTCGTAGGGTTCGGTCCATTTTACCCCCGCGGGCGCGCTAAAGGCAAAGGAGATATCACGCGTTGCGCCGGGACTGGTACGAACGCGCAGTGAAAGATTCAAAAAAAACTCGTTAAGACGACGACTCAGATCTTGAAAGTCGTAAAAAAGTTCGTAAGCGAGTTCGTCGTAATTATTTGCGCCACGGTATTTCGTAAGCATTTCCAGAAAGCGCGCACGAGCCGACGCGATACCGGAAGCGACCGCATGAGGCGCGCGCATGCCAAAACCTTGCCAAAGCGTAAAACGTTGAAGAATGCGTGCGAGTTGACCGCGCGCAAGTTCAAAAAACAGGGAGTAAATATGTTGAGAATCCGGTAGTAAGACGCCGGTTGACGCGAAATAGAAACCGTCGCGATGGTCGCGACAGGGAAGGTAGAGGGACGCCGGTTCCGTAGAGGCGTAGCTGACTGCCAGTAGCGATAGACGTTCGTTGTAAACGCGAGTCTTAATACTGGTCGGCATGGGACGGCGACCGTGTGCGCTAATAAAGGCACGACGTACAAGAGCGGCGCTCAAACGTTTTGTCGGGTAGTAAAAGCGCAGTTCGCCCATACCGTTCAACCAGTAACGACTTAATACCAAGTTCCCGTGCGTCAGTACGTCGCGCACGATTCGACGACAACGCGTCGGTCTCTCGCGCGCTGATTACATTAAGATAATATACCTTGCTTACATGTCAAAATCAAATAAAAAAGGTCGAAAAGAGTCAGTTCTCACAACACACGGCGCCGCAGGATCGCGTAGGGGGCGTCATTTTGTCGACAACTGTTAAATTAGATAAAAATACATAAAAAACCACAGTTGCGACTAGTTTTTTAAATTGTTATCTTGTATACTATCATCAAGAGAAGCAGTCGCGTAGTTCATTCGCGGAGTCGTTTCGGCGGAGCTAGCGTGTGCGCGTGACGTCCACAACTTAACTAAACTCGGTATTTACATAAATTCCGTCGAGATTTTAGGAGTTATCATATGAGTATGCAAACAACCCGTCGTGATTTCATCAAGACGTCGACCCTGGCAGGCGCTGGCTTTATGGCCATCGCTGGCAACAGCCCGCGCCCCACGCGCGCCGCTGACTCGGCTCTAGAAGGCATTGCCATTGCCGGTATCGGCGTTGGCGGTAAAGGTTCCAGCGATATCGACCAGGCTGGTATCTACGGCAAAGTCGTCGCGCTGTGCGATACCGATCGCGGCACTCTCGAAGGCAAAGCGAAGAACTTCGCGGCCAACAATCCGAAGCTCTACACCGACTATCGTGAACTCTTCGCCGAAATGATGGACAAGATCGACGCTGTCACCGTCAGTACTCCTGACCACATGCACACGATCATCACCGCGACGGCGTTGAAGGCTGGCAAGCACGCTTACACGCAGAAGCCGCTCACGCGTACCATCGGTGAAGCGCGTTACCTTGGCTATCTCGCTCGTAAGTACAACTGCTGCACGCAGATGGGCAACCAAGGCAGCACGTTGGACGCCATGCGTCGCTGCGTCGCGCAAATCAAGGCCGGCGTTATCGGCGATATCAAGGCTGTCCACATTTGGACGAACCGTCCCGTTTGGGCGCAAGGTCCTAATCGCGACATGACCATGGAAAAGTTCGTGGCGCAAACTCGTAAAGAAGAAGAGGACGAAGAAGTCGCCAACGACCTGATCGAAGAAAAGCAAAAGCAAGTCGCCGAAGCGCTCAAGAAGATCGACTGGGACAGCTGGATTGGCGTCGCGCCCAAGCGTGAATTCTGGCCCGGCATCTACCACGACTTCCAGTGGCGCGGTTGGTGGGACTTCGGTTCCGGTTCTCTGGGCGACATGGCGTGCCATACCGCCAACATGCCTTACGGCGCTTGCGACCTCAAGTTCCCCACCAGCGTTGTCGCAGAATCCTCCGGTCACGACTTCAACTCCTTCCCCGCGTGGAGCAAGATTTGGTTCCAATTCCCGGCCACCGATACTCGCGACGCCATCGAAGTCACCTGGTTCGACGCTAAGACTCGTCCGGAAGCGGCGATCTTCGAAAAGTACGGCATTGCCGATCCTACCTCCTCCGGCGCGATCATCCTCGGTACCAAGGGCGCCGCTTACAGTCCTGACGACTACGCTCAGGCCTATCAACTCCTCGCGCCGGGCGGCGAAGCGCTCAAGGAAATCGACGGCGTTGAATATCGCGTTGCTCCGACCGACGAACACTCCGGCAACTTCGATACGCGCAACAAGCTCGAATGGATCACCGCGATCAAGGAAAACAAGCCGGAACTGTGCTGGTCCAACTTCCCGGACTTCGCTGGTCCGCTCACCGAAACCATCCTCCTGGGCAACCTGGCCGTCTGGGCTGCGCCGGAAGCTGGCAAACGTGGCGAAACCATCGAATGGGACGCCAAGAAACTGCGCGTCACCAACCTCGACAGCATCAAGACCCCTGGCGTTGCGGAACTCGTGCGTCCGGAATATCAAAACGGCTACGAAAAGATCGACTGGTCCTTCATCGACTAATCGGATAACGATTCTAATCGCGTACTAGTGAGGATATGCCTCGCTAGAAGCTGACAAGAGGCGGATGGCGCTTACGGCGTGATCCGCCTCAATTTTTTTACATGTGATTTGTGGCATACGGAATAAACTCCTAAGTCACATCGCACAGTAAAAACACGCACGAGGGCGACGTCCTGACGGTAGACGACGCCCTCGTGCGTTTGACAGGAATAAAAACAGAACACATAACTCTATTGATAGCAAGAGCTTATCGTTCTCTCTTTTTTAAAAGACGCGGAATTTTTTTTGCGAAGCGATTCTCTTGTCTTGGATTGTCCCTTGGCGTTGGGGTCTGCTTGAGCGGCGCGTCGGGGTCGCGCGAGAGCGTGAGGTCGACGCGTGAAGCCGACGAGCGTTCGAGGTTCGGCGCCTGATATCCTCGAACGTTACGCGTTGTGGCGTCATGGCGAGGGGCGTTTTCACGGCGCGCGCTCAGTCGCGTGAGGGTTGGACGCGCAGAGCTAACGCGAGCATTGGTCTGTTCCGACGCACGTAGAGCGTTTGTGACGTCATTTACGGGACGCTCCCTCCTCGCGCTCGTGGCGTCGTCGCGGTCGTCGAGTCGATCTTCACGCTGACGCTGGAGCTTGTGGCGCACGTCGTCGGCGCGTTCGCCAAGATACTGAGTAACAGCGTCCTGGTTATTCACAATATCGTTTGGCGTGCCTTCGTAGAGAATACGTCCGGCCTTGACAATATAGCTGTAATCGCAAAACGGAAGCGCGTCGGCGACGGAGTGGTCGGTAATGAGAATCGCCATGCCCTCTTGAGAAAGCTTGAGAATAAGCTTTTTAAAGTTGGTGACGGTAATTGGATCAACCGCGGCGAACGGCTCGTCGAGCAATAAGATTTTAGGACGTGTGAGCATAGCGCGCGCGACTTCCAGACGTCGCAATTCACCGCCGGAGACGCCGCCCTTACCGCCGGCGCCAACCACGGATTTACGAATATGCTCCAAATTGAACTCCGCAAGCAGGCGCGAACATTCCGCCTTCTGCTCCGCGCGAGAATACCCGAGGAACTGCATGGCGGCATAGAGATTCTGCTCCGCTGTGAGTTGATTAAAGGAGCTACGATCCTGCGGCAAATAACCCAGACGACCCTCGCGAACGCGACGATGCATGGGCCATCGGGTGACGTCCACGCCATTGAGAAAGATTTGTCCCTCCTCCCCATTGATCATACCGCACGCCATACGAAAGCTCGTCGTTTTGCCCGCGCCGTTGGGTCCTAAAAGGCTCACAATTTGTCCGGTACGAACCTGAAAGCTTACGTTATCGACCGCGGGCGTTGGGCGACCGCGAAAGACCTTTTTGAGATTCACCGCCTTAAGCACGACGTCAGAAGGAATAGACGCGTTCTTTTCCGGCGACGTTTGATGTAAAAAATTACGCATATTCGTCCATGTTCCTAGATCACAATCCTTAGGTTTAAGCGAACTTACGCGACGACGTCGTCCTGCTCCTGGTCGCTCGCCTGCGGTTCGGTCGTCGCCATTTTCCAACAGCACCAGCCGAAGATCCCCACGACAACCCCAATAGACGTGATCATACTAATCCAACCACCCCAAGTCATTGTTTTATCCTTATAGAACAACGTCTGACTATATTATACCAAAAACGCCATATTAACAAGGTCAATCTCATGCGCTGTGCGGCAGGCGTCTTTGCGCGCCACACAACGCCTAAAGCAGCGACACGCTAACGCAGGACTACGATTGATCCTGCGACGTCTGTCCTGAGATCGCCTTATGACGCGCTTCCTCGCGTTCCCAACGCTTCATGACAATCATTGACAGAAGCGTTAGGAGAACAATAAGTACGACAAAGAATCCCAGCGACAGTTGCGCCACATGATTCGATCTAATTTCGTTGAACCGATCCCCGAGATTGCGTACGCCCCAGAAGACTGCAATGCAGACCAAATAGGGGAAGGAAACGTATTTAACAACGTAACCAAGCAGTCGGGGTATACGCACGCGCGCGCCGGAGTCGATCTCCGCCTGTAGCGCCGGTAATTTCCAGACGAAAACAATCAACGAGGTCTGGATTATCGAAAAGACGATCGGGGTAAAGTTCGCGAGCCAGAAGTCGAAAACGTCGAGCGCCACGAGACCTTGCGTGTACCAGCATACGATAAAGGAACCGATGAAATTCATGAACGCCGCGAGAATCACGCTAGAACCGCGCTGCCAGTGGAACGACTCCTGAAAGAGCGCAACTGTCGGCTGGACAAGCGACATAGAGCTGGTAATCGCCGCCAAAAACAGGAGCGAAAAGAAAACAAACCCGAAGAATTGTCCGAAAGGCATGAGACCAAAGACGTTCGGCAGTACGACAAAGCCCAGCGAGAACGAACTGCCAAGGTTACTGGCCGACTGCACGCCCAGAAACATAATCGCGGGGGGAATCGTCATAAACCCGGCGATGACGACCTCGCAGAACTCATTGGCGGACGTCGCCGTGAGACTCGACAGTGCAATATCGTCTTTGGGTTTGATATAGCTTGCGTAAGTGCTGATCGCGCCCAGGCAGATCGAAACGGTAAAGAAGATCTGCGCGGTCGCCGCGAGCCAAGTTTCCGGATCGGCAAGCGCCTGCCAGATATTCGTGCGTCCAATGATTTCGCCATTCTCGCCAATAATATCACGCGTGGGATTCCACATAAACCCCAGACCGTCAAGAAAACTTTGACCAGCGGCGCCGGTTGGATTTTTGAGCGTAACCACGCGAATAATCACAATGATCGAGCAGAGAATAATCAAGGGCGCGGCGATTTTACAGAACCGCTCGATCCCTTTAGCGATTCCGCAGTAGACGAGCGCAAAGTTCGCAACCGCGCAAATCAAGGTAGCGAGAATCAATGGCGACGACTTGAAACTGCGAAAGAGTACGCCGTTTTCGCTTATTCCAACGAGAGATCCGAAGAATTCGCCGTACCCAGAGGCGTCTGTAAAGTACAGACCGGGCTCGCAGTGGGGAAACAATGAAAAGCTCAGACCCAAAGGAGCTAACAGTCCCCCTAAGTATTGTAACGCGTAGAGTAAGCACCAGGACTCTACGAAAATGTAATACATATTGATCACAAAAGGCGCGAGAGCCGCCAGACCGCCACAAATTCCCCAGCCGGTGCGTTTATGACTCACCGCATAATAAATCCCAAGAGGAGAATGATAACCGAGACGACCGCCGCAACGTCCCATTGCCCATTCGGTCATTGAGATCGGTAGCGCAATGATCAGTAGTGAAATCACATACGGTATCATAAAGGCGCCGCCGCCGTGATTGACGACCTGACCGGGAAAACGTAAGAAATTGCCCAAGCCGACGGCGCTGCCAGCGACCGCCAGTACAACGCCTAACGAGGAACCCCAGCGCTCCGCTCGCGGCGTCTGGACTGCGTGATTCTTCGACATGATTTCTCCTGCTGGTTCGGCGTGGACACACGCCGCGGCGCCTTGCGCCTGGGATAAGTCGCGCTAATTTCGCACCAGCGCGATAATGTGATTCAGTTATATTATTGTCAAAAGAAAAGCAGTATCAAGGCGCCAGGACGTCAAAGAAAAAAAGCGTCGAACCAACTGCAGCTAGCTCGACGCAAATTGATAGCACAATCGTCAGGCTGTAGCGGCGGATTAGTTCAATTCCGACGCCTCCTCCCAATGTTCGTAGAGGGTTTTTATCAACTCCTCTTCCTTCTGAATAGCCTCTTGCAACTCCTTGACCTTCAGGCCGTCGCGTAGAGTTTCCGGACGCATAAGCTCTTCGTTGAGTCCTTGCAGATAGGTCTCTCTCGTAAAGATTTCGTCCTCAATATCACTGACTTTGCGATACGGAAACTTTCGCTTGCGCTTTTCTGTTTTCGGCTTGACCTTGCCTTGCTTGGTCTTGAAATTATGCTCCTGGTACATTTCCGGGTCGGAGTCGTGCTTATAGCTTTGCACGCCATTAGTGCGCTTGGCGCGATCTTGCGCGTCCAAGTCGGGCACGGCGCCTTTGTTTCTGCCCTTTGACGGTTTGACGCTCGGCGCCGTGGGCTTAGGCGCGACGGTCTTAGCGGAACCAGCGCCTTTGGAGGAGCCGGAATTTTTACCGCCCTTACTCGTCTTCTCCAGAGAAGAGCGTCGCGACATATCAGAGTTGGCTTTGACCTGTCGTTGCGCCTTTTCCGGATCGAAGGGTTCCTCCAGAGCGTTAGGCAGGAACGGGTCGGCCATGAGACCGCGAGAGACCATGTGACGGAAGGTCGTGTAGTTCCCTTCGACGATCTTATAGGTCGCGTTCGGCTGAACCACGAGGAGTTTATCCGCGACTTGATCGACGAAATAGCGGTCGTGGCTAATAAAGATCACCGTGCCTTCAAAATCTTTGAGCGCGTCCTCGAGCGCCTTTCTGGCCCAAATATCGAGGTGGTTAGTCGGTTCGTCGAGAATGAGCACATTCGGATCGTCAGCGGCGAGTTTCGCGAGCGCAGCGCGACAGCGTTGACCGCCGCTGAGATTACAGACTTTGAGGAGCTGCTGATCCCCGGTGAGACCAAAGGCGCCAAGGAGATTGCGACGTTGCTGATCTTCGAAAATCTTCTTTTTCGGTCGCACGGCCTCGACCACGGGGACTTGATCGTCCACCACGCGCAACTGCTGGTCGAAGTAGCCGATCTCAACGCCCTGACCGAAACGCACGCCGCCCTCGTCGGGAGTTTCTTCCCCTAGTAGACAGCGCAAAAAGGTCGTCTTACCGCAGCCGTTGGGACCGAGAATAGCCCAGCGTTCCCCGCGTTGAATATCGAAGCTGTAATCTCGAAAGAGCACGCGCTCGCCGTAGCCCTTACGCAGGGACTCGACGCGAAAAACGATATCGCCCGTGCGTGACGCGGGGGGAAAATTCATCGGAGGCGACGTTAAATTGCGCGGAAATTCCGGCGGATCGGCTTCCAAGCGTTCGAGCTTTTTGCGTCGGTCTTCCGCCTGCGCCGCCTTCATTCCGTAATGATGACGTCGGATAAAGTCTTTTGCTTTCTCAACTTCTTCCACCCACTTTTCGTAGGTTTTGATCTGAACGGCGAGGCGTTCTTCTTTGAGTCCCAGGTATTTCGTGAAGTTGCCGGGGTAATCGTCGATTGTGCCGGCAAACAGTTCGAAGGTGCGATTCGTCACGCGATCCAAAAAGTAGCGGTCGTGGCTCACGAGAATCACCGCGGCAGACGTCGTCTTGAGAAAGTCTTCGAGCCATTCGGTAGCGGCGAGATCCAGGTGGTTGGAGGGCTCGTCGAGCAGCATGATATCGGGCTCTTCCAGAAGCAACTTCGCCAGTCCCAGACGATTGAGTTCGCCGCCACTGAGAGCGGCGACCGACTTTGACATATCCTCGTCGCGGAAACCGACGCCGTGCAAAATACGTTCGACGCGATGCTCGATATTATACGCGTCGCGACGCATAAGCTCTTCGTGCAAACGGTCATACTGGCGCGCGAGTCGATCGTGCTCCGCCGCCGTCAAATCGGGCTGCGCCATACGAATGGCGATCTGCTCTGCGTCGGTTTGCATTTGCACCAGTTTTGCAAGAGCGCTACGTCCTGCGTCAAGTACGGTCTGGCTCGCGTCAATGGTAGGGCGTTGCTCTAAATACCCGATCGACACGTCGCCGTAACGCTCGATTTTACCCTTCTCCGTCTCTTCGCGTCCGCAGAGAATATTCAAAAGCGTCGTTTTACCGCATCCATTTGGTCCAACCAGACCGATCTTATCGCCGTCGCGAACCTGAAAGGTCACGTCCGCAAGAACAGGTTCCGGTCCGTAATGTTTACGTAGATTTTCAACGTTGAGTATAACAGCCATGCAAAATCCAGTATCGCGACGACTTGCGTCGCATGTGCTATTGGTCGCCTCGCGGTGGTCTCGCGACTGCGTCTAGTGGCAAAAGACGTCTTTAAATTGTACACGAAAACCTCGTCTTGACAATAGCGCGCGAGCGTCCCAGGCGCGTAAGGCGTCGCAGCGGCTTTGCTCTTGTCCAATTGGCGAAAAATCGCTACAGTGGCGGAGCAACTTTGTTCATTAAGGAAAACGACATGACGCTCCCTAATCAAACCACGCCGTTATCGTTACGTTTAACCGACTACCAGCGCGCCGAACCGCGCGCGTCCTTGCGCGTGAACGGCTCTCTAGCGCTAGCGCCGACTCAAGAGGACTTTCCCTTCTCTACACTGGAAGCGCTTGAATTTGCTCGTCATACGTTGCGTCGTGAAAGCGAAGCGATTCTCGGTCAAACGGAGCGACTCGACGAACGTTTCTGTCGCGCGGTCGACCTGATTCTCGGCTGTGACGCGCTTGTGGTCACCGGCATGGGCAAGGCGGGGCTGATCGGTCGCAAACTCTCGGCGACCTTCTCTTCCACAGGCACGCCGAGCCATTTCCTACACCCAGGCGAGGCGTTTCACGGCGATCTAGGCTCGATTCGTTCGCACGACGCCGTACTTGCTCTCTCCTATAGCGGGCAGACCGAAGAAATTAAGCGTCTTTTCGTCCCATTACAGACCAGAAGGATACCCGTCATCGCCATCGTCTCCAGCGCGGACACTCCGCTGGGGCGCGCCGCTAACGTCACGCTGGAACTGGGCGCAATTGAGGAGGCGGATCATCTTCACCTAGCGCCAAGCGCTACCGCCGCGGCAATGCTCGCGGTCGGGGACGCGCTTGCGCTCACGACCAGTCAAATCCGTGGGTTCCGCACAGAGGACTTTGCACGATTCCATCCGGGCGGAGCGCTCGGACGGCGCCTGAGTCACGCGCGAGACTGCATGCGTGATCTGAGTCAGTGCCGTGTCTGGCGCGACGACGCGACGGTACGCGAGGTCTTTGTCGCGGCGCGTATGCCGGGTCGGCGCAGCGGCGCGGTTCTATTGGTTGACGCCCAAGGTCGTCTCTCAGGCATTTTTACCGACAGCGACTTAGCAAAGCTCTTTGAAACGCGTAGCGACTACGTCTTTGACCAGCCGATCAACTCTGTTATGACGCGTCGGCCGCACGCCATCGCCAGCGACGCCTATATGAACGAGGCGATCGCATTGATGAGCGCGCATAAGATCAGCGAACTTCCGGTCGTCGACGAACAGGGAATACCGGTCGGTATGCTCGACGTCACCGACCTGGTCGACTTCCTTCCGCAACAAACGCGGTAAGGTTTTGAGCAAGACAGATACGAAAAAACGTTAGCGTAATTTTACTAATTGCGCTAACGTTTTTTGTATTAGGCAGTTGCAACAAGACAGCCTACAACAATATTTTGAGGGAAGGCGTCATTCGACTTCCACGAGCTTATAGGTTCTGGATCCGATTCCGAGTTGTTCCGCGGCTTCGAGAATGTGGATCGCGTTTCTCGATTCCATTCTTTCAATGAGGCTTGCCTTTCCCTTATCGGGGGAATTATAGACAAGATCCACGCAGGCCTGGTCAAGCGCGACGGGGTCGAGCGAGGCGAGAATGCCAATGTCAGCCATTTCCGGCGCTTTCGGGTGACCGTTGCAGTCGCAGTCAATGGAGAGGTTCTTCATGACATTGATGAAAGCGATTTGCCCCTTGAATCTTTCCAGAATCGACGAGGAAGCGTCGGCCATTGATTCGAGGAAGCGATCTTGAGGACAGGTCCACATTTTTGAGGGGTCGCCGGCGCCGTGAATGTACGCTTTGCCATGCGAAGACGCCAGACCGATCGAAATATTCTTGAGCGCCCCGCCGAAACCGCCCATCTGATGCCCCTTGAAGTGGGTCGTCACAAGCATAGAATCGTACTTGACGATATTAGCGCCGACGTAATTGGTTTTGATCTGCAAACCGTTTGGGATTTCGAGTTGATATTCCTCTTCCGCGTCGAGAATATCAACCGGACCGATCTTGGTAAAACCGTGTTCTTCCACGACCTTCCAGTGATCTTCAGTCTTCATTCGTCTACCGGGGTAAGCGGTATTGCACTCGACAATGGTAGCGTTGAGCAGATCGACCAAGGGCTTGAGAAATTCCGGTTGCAGGAAGTGTTTACCGTTCGGCTCGCCACTGTGCGTCTTAATAGCGACCTTGCCCTTGAGCTCGATTTTGAGAAGCTTGAAAAGTTCAATTGCCTTTTCAGAGGTAATCGTCTTCGAGAAAAAAACGATGGGAGCGGCGGCGTCTTCGGCGCTCGCGCTCATAGCGCCAACGGTCAGCCCGGCGGCTCCTGCGGCGCTATTGAGAATAAAACTTCGTCTGTGCATTACAGGTTCTCCGTAAAAGTCAACTTCAGACTAATCTTAGCAAACAAGACAAGCAGAGGCGTACGGTTCGCAGGACGCAATAGTCAATCATTACTCACAGCACGTCGACACACGCGACGTCGACAGCCCATGCGCCGCAAGTTCCCGACGCCATAACAATCACGTCAGCATATCAAACGAAATCACAATGGGCAATGTTGGATTCGAACCAGCGACCTTCTGGGTGTAAACCAGACGCTCTAACCAACTGAGCTAATTGCCCGAAAGATACGCACGACAACGTATTGTCTTGGTCATTATAGCGCTATTTTTTCTTGCGTCAATGTCATAAGGCGCTATAATACTAAAAATGGCGCGCGTTCTCGCTGAGGTTCGCGCTGCGTTGTAGTCTTTTAATCTTACCGGGGTTGCTCTTATGTACGCAATGGTCAGCGCCGCAACGTTCGCCTTGCTTTTTTCACGCGTGGATTCCTATTCTACGTCGCGATTCATTGGGCTAACCTTTTCCTGTGTGGCGATCGCTTTTTCGATCTGGCAACTTCGCGAACAATTTGCGCGCTGGCGTCAACCTGAGCTTTATCTCAACGACGACAATGAGCTCTTTGCCAAGATCTTCAAGGGTCAGGCGCGTCGACGTTTCCAAATCGCGTTGCTAATTGGCGTCTTTGGAATCCTGATCTATATCGGTCTTCACGTTTCTCCGGTCGGGCGTCCTCTCCTTTGTGCGATAACCTGGCTGTGCGTCTTACTCCTGGGCTTGTGGATCTGCCTGCTCGCCGGCGCCGACGCGCTCGCCGTATGGATGCTCTATCGCGAGGCCCAGCGTCGCAATGAGCTGGAGCAAATCGCGCAGACTTATCTGACCAGTCGTGGTCGTCACAAGCACGAGGAAGACTCGAGCGAACAATCGGATTCGAACGCGTCCACAACGGCGGAGCAGGTCGTGTCGCAATTGGCGCGCCAAACCGCGTCTGAGCACAGCGCGACGTCGCAAAATCACGACGCAAATTAGCGCAAACGCTCGCTTAACTTCAAAAGGGTTTCAAACTCGCTTTACAATGTCGACAACACCGTCTAACTTTTTATTTCGCTTTCAAATTCCGTGTCGTCGTTTCCATGGACAACAAGCGGCGTGGAGTAAGACGTCCTGCGACGCGCTCGACGCCAGCTATAGTCTTCCCTTCTGGACGCGCTACGATCAGCGACGTGATCCCTATGGTCGACGCGTCTGCGGAGCCAATGAACCGTCTTCTCCTGAAAACGCTAATATTTTTGACTTTAGAATCGCATGGTCGCACGAAGGACTCTACCTCGCCACAACAGTCGGCGGTAAAAAGAAGCAGGATTATTGGTCCTCAAACGACCTGCGCGACGCCGACTCCTTACGTCTGTGTCTGGACATGCGCGACGTCAAAGATCTAAGGCGCGCCACAAGGTTCTGCCACAAGTTCATCTTCTACCCCACGGTGGGATTCTCAAAAAGTTCGACGTCCCCACAAGTGGAAATCTCGCCGATTAACCGCGCGAAAGACCTACACGACCCGATTGATCCCGAATCGATCACTGTCGTCTCAAAACTACGAAAAGACGGCTATGCTCTGGCCGCCTTCATTCCCAGGGAGGCGCTCACTGGCTTCAACCCCGAGGAATTCAACCGCTTCGGCATGCACTTTGCCGTACGCGATTCGCAATATGGACTATTCTCACTACAGCACGGAGACCCGCTGCCGTACGAGGACGATCCGAGTCTGTGGTCCTCGTTTGTCATGGAGAAATAACACAAAAAACGCAATCCTAGCATAACACAAGGGCGCGCGTCCACTCAGACGCCGCGCCCTTGTTGATTATAAATTCTCTTGTCTACGCAACCCTTACACTCAGTCGACGTTATGCATGTTGCTGTTGCGCGAGTTTCTCTTTAGCGACGAGATTGATATCGGTGAGCAGGTCGACGCGATCAAACTGTTCCGCAACCGCTGGCGAGTGGGTCACAAGAATGAGCGCTACGTTTTCGTCACGGCAGGTATTGCGTAGCATGTCGACAACGATCTGCTGATTGCCGACGTCAACGTTTGCGGTCGGTTCGTCGGCGAGCACAAGTTTCGGCTTATTGGCCAACGCGCGCGCCACAGAAACGCGCTGCTGTTCGCCCACGCTCATCTGACCCGGCTTGTGATGCAGACGACCGCCCAGACCGACGCGTTCCAGTAGGTCGATCGCGCGTTTCTTATCACGCCCGCGACCGGCGAACGACATGCCAAGTTGAACGTTTTCCAGCGCGGTAAAGCCGGGCAACAGGTTAAAGGTCTGGAAGACGTACCCAATACGTCGCGCGCGGAACTGGTCGCGCTCCGATTCGGTAAGAATAGGGGTATTCCAACCGTCGATGAGCACCTGACCGGAGGTAGGACGCAAAATACCGGCGATAATATGGAGCAACGTCGTCTTACCGCAACCGCTCGGTCCGACCACAACCACTTGCTCGCCGGCGTCAACGCTCCAGCGTGGCACGTCTAAGATCGGGAGCTCGTCGCCACTGGGTTCTTTATACGATTTCTTTAAATTTTTCAGTTCCAGCATAGTTCAATCGCCTTGTATTGCGCAACGCTTGTACGTCTAACCATTGGAAACGTAGCGCTGAATCTGCCACTGATCCCCAATAGAGACCTCTGCGCTCTATTTTAACCAAACGTCAACTTTTTTCAAGAGATTCTGCCAATTCAACCTCTTTCGAACTAAGTTTTTCACGCATTTGCCGATAAAACTTAATTGAATTACACATTTCGCCTAATGCGATTATTTTAACACCTTTTCCCCGTCCCTTTCGCAGACTTTTGTTTAGAACTGTATAAAATAGGAACTTTACACAGTCGCTAAGGTCTAAAAGGAGGACTGGAGTCCTCGCGTGAGCACACGCGTTGCCCCAAGTCAGACCGGTGTTTACGCGAAAGAAAATTAACAATATTGATAAAATACTTACATATGTTAAAATAGTTAAAGACTAGCAAATCATCACCGTGGCGTCGCGCGAAGACTCGAGGTTCGCAGGCGGCGTCGGAAACGTCAATATAGAAATAGGGTTACGCAATGAGTTTTGCTTCGAAAGTACGTCGCGCGTTTAATCGCAAGTCACAACGTAACGCCACACGCCGTGCGCGTCGTCAGGAGAAGGTCGTTCGTCGACGCGTTTTAGAAGTTCTGGAAGATCGTCAAATGCTCGACGCCGCGTCCCTCTATGAGACGTTGCCCAGTACAATCACGCTCGCTGATTCCAACTCTTATCATTATGCGATCGAGGGAACGAATCCTGAATTTATCAACACGAGTTCCATCGAGGGACTGACCGCGAGCTTTCCGACCGGTTCACAGGTGAGCTTTACGATTAATAAGGCGAGCGCCGACGGCGCCGTCTCCACATTGGGCGACGTCGTCATTCAGCTCTTTGGCGCCGAGGGGGAAGCGCCGAACTCCTCCAATCACTTCCTGGAGCTGGTCTACGACGACTATTACGATGGACTGACGATTCACCGCATTGTCCCGAACTTTGTGTTTCAGGGCGGTTCCTCCGACGGCTACGGTTACGAAGGCTCGGGAATGACAATCGCCGACGAATATTCAGACGTGCTCACACACAGTCGTCGCGGCGTCGTCGCCTACGCCAATTCCAATAACGCAACCTACGAACGATACAACACTAGCGACGCCCAGTTCTACGTGACCTTCGTGCCGTATCCTAGCCTCGACGGCGGCTATAATGTTTTCGGGTACGTTGTCGAAGGTTACGACGTCATCGACGAACTGGAAGCCGCGGAAACGACGTCAAATGATCGACCGGTCGATACCTATTACTTCTCTAACGTCCACGTCGTTGACGCCGACGATCAAACGCAAAGCGTTCTGCGACTGGTTGCCGAGGACAACGCCTCCGGCGTCACGACCATCGCCTATACCGCAACTGACGCCGAGGGCGAAGAGCAATTCTACACGTCCACGATCTTTGCCGGACAGGACGGTCTGCAAGCTTATGTCCAAGACGCGCTTGATAACGTCAATTTCGAAATTGTCGCCGGCGAAACCATCGACGTGAATCTCCCCACGACCTTTGGTGATTATACGATCCTATACGCCGTCGCGCCGCAAACAACGCCGGCAAGATATGAAATCGTCTCCAATAACCAGACGAACTCTTCCTTCTCTATCAATACCGAACTGGCGTCCTCGCAGTTCTTTACCTTCAACGTCACCGCGACCCTGTCCAATGGTCTGACCGTCACGCTACCGCAACAGGTCTTTATCTCCCCGACTGCGCCGACCTTTGTTCTAGAATCGAGCGACGTGGTCAAAGTCGCTAAGATCGACGACCAGTGGTTCGTCAACTCCAACCTCGAAGAAAACCCGCTCAATATCGTCGTTTATGCTTATGACGTCGACGAAACGATCGTCTTTGACAACTCTCTGATCGTTAAGATCGACGACGTGGAATACACGACCACTGTCACAAGTCGACAATACGATACCCAGACAGGTCTGTCGACCTACTCCCTCGCCGTCGAACTCGACGACGGAGAATCTCTCGCTAATGGCGAGCATACTATTAGCGTTCAGCAGTCAACCCCGGTCGACCGCGTAACCACGCACGAACGTCTCTACAGCGACGTGACAAGCGCAACCTTCACAGTCGACGCGCAGGCGCTCGCGCTGGTCGACGCGCCGACCTCGCTGCTCACGTACGTTGGCGTCGACGGCTCGCAACAGTTCGCTACCAATAAAGTCGATGAAAACGGCGCACAACGCTCCGATATCGTCTTTTCCCTCGCGAACCCCGACGACGCGCCGTCCTTCCTATCGCTTTCCGAAGCCGGTCTCCTCTCCTGGTCCGACGTCGTCGCCGCAAACGCTGGTTCGTATGAAATCACCGTGCTAGCGACCGACGCCTTTGGCGCGACCGTACAGGCTCCCCTGACCTTTGTCGTCGCCGGCGCCCCGGTCTTCAGCGATTTGGACGTCGTCGAAGCTGCCACCGGAGATCTCTACGAAGCGACTGTCGTCGCAACCGACTCCGCCGACAGTACGATCCCTATGGTCTACGCGCTGGTTGGAGACGACTACCCCGAGGCATTCACGCTCGACTCCAATACCGGTGCAATCTCCTGGGTGATTCCCGACGATTACATCGATACGACCGTAAAAACGCAGAGCTTCTCCTTCACCGTTAAGGCGACCGAACAGGTCGAGCAGGAAGACGGAACCTTCATTGACGGACTCTCCGCCTCGAAAACCTTTACGATTACCATTACAAACGCTCAGTACGACGAAACCGTCGATACCGCGCCGATCTGGTACGACGTGGTCGACCAAACCGTGACCAGCGGCGAAACCTTCGAAATGACCGTCACGGCAGAGCCCTATGAGTCTACCACGATTGAATACTCCTTCGACGGCGACGTCCCCGAGGGAATGACAATCAACGCCTCCACCGGACGTATTACCTGGAACTCCCCAAGCGACTACTTCGGAAACACCGAAACTCATTCGGAAACCGTCAATATCAAGCTCAAGGCGACCACGATTATTAGCCAAGACGGCTCGACGATCAATTACGGTCAGTCCGCCACAATTGACTTCGACCTACAGATTCTCAACGCGCAGTACGAAGACCTCGCGCCGGTCTTTACGTCGGTCGACCCGATCCTGGTCTCCACGGGCGACTCGCTCGAACAGACGATCGTCGCGACCGACCCCAATAACGAGGCGACGCGCATCGTTTACGCACTCGACGGCGAATATCCCGATGGTCTGGCAATCGACGCTACCTCGGGCAACCTCGCCTGGTCTATCCCCCAAGATTATCTCGCCACAAACGTCTCCGCCCAAGCGCTTAAGGTTAAGGTCGTCGCGACCGAACAATACCTCGATAACGACGAGTACGTCGACGGTAAAAACTCGACCCTCGAAGTCGACGTTATGATCGCAAACGCCGCTTATAACGCGGAAGTCGCCGTCTCGCCGACTTTTAGCGAAACCGCCGATCAGGAGTCGACCGCCGGGGAAACCCTGACCTTCACCGTCACGGCAACCCTGCCGCAAGACGCGACCGACCTCGGCGTGGAATACGCGCTCATCACCTCCAACGTCGACGGACTCGTCGTTGATTCCGCCACCGGCGAGGTCACCTGGGAAATTCCCGCCGATTTCGCCGGTACCGACTCCCAGGTCGAGTTCGTCACTCGTGAAATTGAAATTCAAGCGCGTACCGTTGTGAGCTCCGACGACGTCTCAACCAACTACGGCGGTTCCGCGACCCAAAAGATTAGCGTTGTCGTTAAGAATCCGAATTATCAAGCCGAGGAAGAACCCTCGAGCGAATACGCCTCTTGGAAAGAATGGTTCAACGACTGGATCGACCTGGCGCAGGATCGTTACGACAAACACAACGCCAATCTTTCGACGTACCTGTCCGCCTACCTGACCGCCGCCGACGCGCGCGCAACCGGTATCGCCCAGGCGAAAGCCGACTACCTCGCCGGCAAGAGCAATCAGACCGAGCTGAAAGAAAACCTCGATACCATCCAGTCGACCTTCGAAGAAGCGACCAACCAAGCGCGTCAAGAGCTTGCTGAAAATGACGCCAAAGTCGAAGAGGAATACAACAGCTCCGTTGTAAAAATGAACGAAGCGCTCGAAAACCTCGGTCAATCCACGACGATCCCGACCGACGCCTCCGAACAAACGTCCGCCGCGGTTAAGAACGTTGTCAAGCAGACGAAGGAAGCGCAAACCGGCTCCGCTAAGTTCCGTCTGAGCAATCGCTCCACCGGCGCGAGCGTCGCGACTAACCTCACAGACGTCCTCAAGATCTGGCGCTCCGGTTATTCTAATACCACCGCCTACGAAGAAGCGTTCGCCGACACGAACTTCACCGCGAATTTCGGGAACACAACCGCCTCAGACAATACCTCCACACAGGACAATACCTCTAATACCGACGATTCCGCCAATGGAGATTCCACTAGCGACAGCTCCGACGCCGGCAACGCCGCCAGTAGCGACAGTTCCAATAGCGACGACGCCAACAGTGGAGCGTCCACCGGCGACGATAGCTCAACCACGAGCGACAGTAGCGACGATTCCTCCGCCAATAGTGGCGACGCGTCCTCTAGTGAGGAAGACTCCTCGAATAATTCCGTCGTCTCCAGCGCTCTACTCGACGTCCTGGAAGAATACGAACTTCTCACTGAACTCTAAGACGCTCGCATAACGTTCACTCGCGCGCTTACTAGAAAGCACGATAATAAAAAACCGCCGTCGAGTCCCCAAGATTCGGCGGCGGTTTTTTGAGAACCCAAACGCGGTCACCCAAACGCGTCTTATGCGCGCATAAAAAAAACGGCGTTTGCACGCGGCTACCAAGAACCGTGACAAACGCGCGTTGAGAAATATCGCGAAAGAAAAAATTACTTTTTCTTTTCATTGTGCAAGGTGTGCTTGCGCAGTTTCGGGCAATATTTCATGAGCTTGAGCTTCTCGCCGCCCGGCTTGCGACGAACGATGTAATTGTATTCTCCAGTCTCTTCGCAAACGAGGTAGACGGTTTCCGCCTTTTTCTTACTTTTACCTGCCATGGGTGATCCTTTATTTAAATTGACCGACGCGGAACCTAACGCTCTGCATCGCTATCAAGTTCGCGACTTCATCAACGCGTATCGGTGGATTATAGCGTCAAATATAAATAAATCAACCCCTCCAGCGTCCTTCTGATAAACTTTCTGGGTTTTTTCAAAAGTACAACGACTTGTTCTTTAAATTTGCTAAATTGTATAAGATAGATAACTTTAATCACAGACGTTTCACGACCTTCTTCCCCTTGGAAATTTTTTCGTTTTTACATGTTTTCATATTTTTTACGTTAATACACTGTCTTTTATTGGCGGCAGACATTACAATACAAAGAGCGGTTCCTCGCCCCGTTAGAACCGCGCGCTTATCTTGTCTACACGGCGGTATAGACGCGCCGAGACTTACTACGACTTTACAGACCGAAGCAGTCCATGGATAATCAGCAATCTCACGAGCACGGCGATTCCCTCACGCAACTACTGCAAGCGATTCACGCTGATACGACCTCCGACGGTCTCTCCCTCGCGGTACGACTGCAACAGGCTTTTCCTCAGGTCGACCTTTCTATCATAGTTGCGCTCGTTCAGGCGGAACGCGCCAAAACTCAACCGCAAGCGCCCACGCCCCCACAAGCGCCGGTTCAACCGCCGTCCCCCAACGCGACGCAATTCCCGCCCACGCAATATCCCCCCGAAACCGCTCAATACGGCGCGCCATACGCGCAAAACCCTATCTATCCGCCCGCACAGAACTACCCATATCCCAATCCAGATCAGAGCTACTACAGCCCCAACTCTGTGCCATATGGATATCAGAATCCCTACGCAAACCCTGGCGCCCAGGGGTATTGCCCGCCGCAAACTCAAGCGCCACAACAGCCTTACTCGGCGCCTCTGCCGACTCAGACGGTTCCTCAGACACAGCCTGTCCAATCGGCTCCAGTTGCCCCTGTGTCGCCACAACAGCCTTACTCGGCGCCTCTGCCGACTCAGCCGGTTCCACAGACGCAGCCTGTCCAATCGGCTCCGTTCGCCCCTGTGTCGCCACAACAGCCCTACTCGGCGCCTCTGCCGACTCAGCCGGTTCCTCAGACGCAACCTGTCCAATCGGCTCCGTCTGCCCCTGTGTCGCCACAGCAGCCCTATGCGACGACCACTCCCGTAGCGAACGTAGCGCCGGAACCAGCGCCCGTGATTAAGCCCGCGCCGCTACCGCCGCCAAGACGCGCCCAAAGCGCCGAACTGCCCTCGAGCGACCCTAAATCACGAAAAAAAACTAAAGGGAAAAAGAACAAAACCAAGACCCGTGCGCCACAGACAAAAGAGGAAATCGAAGAACGACGCTACGCCGACGAACTAAATTACGCGCTCTATGGCGCCGCTGACGCCGAACCAGACGTCGACCCGGAACTATTTTTGGCAAGCGTCAATCTCAACGAGGAACCTGACGCGGAAAATGCGCTCAATACCTTAACCGCCGCCGACGCCGCTACGCAAAAAGACCCCGACGAATTCCTCGATAATCTCAGTAAAACCGATAAGGACGAGCATCAGAACGAATCAGCCGCCACCACCTTGGCAATGATTCAACAGAAAGACGCGCTCGAACGCGCCGTGAACGACGCGCCCATGTGGCTGTCGAGCCTCTTTCTACACCTCATGCTCGTACTACTGCTCGCGCTCATCTTTACCAAGGTCGACTCGAAAAAGTTCATTCAAATCGTCTCGGAACCCGGTTTCGGCGATAAAGTCGTACTCGACGAAGTCTTTGACCCCGACGCGATGCAGGACGTTAATATAGACGACCAGTTCGAAGTCGACCAGGCTGACATTCAAGTCGACTCTGACGTCGTCGCGGAAGCGCCCGACCTGTCGAACTTTGCCGAGGATACCGCCGCGGCGCTCACTCTCACTGAGGACTCGCTAGGTCTCGATTCCGCCCCACTGGGGGATTTAGAGAACCTCATGGGGTCGCTCAATGGCGACGACCTCTCCGGTCGTGGTGAAAACAAAGCCGCCGCGCTCATTACCGGCGGCGGCAACGAGGGAAGTGAAAAATCTGTTGCGCTGGCGCTCTCGTGGCTGGCGGAACATCAACTTCCCAACGGTAGCTGGAGCTTTAACCTTCGCGCCTGCCCCTCTTGCGGAGGAGCTTGTACCCACTCCGGTAGCAATAGTTCCGTCATCGCGGCGACGTCAATGGGGCTACTCCCCTTCCTCGCCGCAGGTAATACTCCGACCCAGGGTAAGTACAAGAAGGTCGTTAAGGACGGCGTCAATTACCTCCTGGAACTTGGACAGGATACTGAACACGGTCTGTCCTTTCGCGACGACGCCGGTAATATGTACGCGCACGGTCTGGCGACGATCACGCTGTGCGAAACCTACGCAATGCTCTCGCCCAAGGAAAAGCAACGCTATCGTGAACTCGGTTACCTCGCGCAAAGCGCCATTAATTTCATCGAATACGCGCAGGCAGACGACGGCGGATGGCGATATACCCCGAAACAGGCGGGCGATACTTCCGTATTCGGTTGGCAAATGATGGCGCTTAAGAGCGCTCAACTCGCCGGTCTCTCCGTCAACGACATGACTGTGCGCGACGCGCGAAACTTCCTGCGCGACGTCGTCTCATTTGAGTACGAAACGCGCTATAACTACCAGCGCGGCACGAGTGAATCGAACGCTACCACCTCCGTCGGTCTACTGTGCCGACTCTATCTCGACTGGCGCACCGACAACGCCACCGCGATACGTGGCGCCACGAGAATTGGACAGATCGGTCCGAACTTCAATAACCCGTACTATACCTATTACGCCACGCAACTCATGCACAACGTCGGAGGTAAGATCTGGGATCAGTGGAATTACGTCACGCGCGATCACCTCATAAACTCCCAAGAGATGGACGGGCACGCGCGTGGAAGTTGGTTCCCAACAAGCCCCGACGGTCACGCTAACACCGGCGGACGACTCTACGCCACCTCGCTCAACTGCATGATCCTCGAGGTCTACTATCGCCACATGCCTCTCTACCAGAGAATGGAAAACGGCTCACAATTCCCGCTCGACGTGCCAATTGAGGTCAAAGTGGAAAAGACAGAGCCAGAAAACGCCGACGCTAAAAAAGAGGACGAAGAAAAAGACGAGGAATAATCGACTAGTTAGAACCTTTGAAAAATTTCGCCCAAACGTCGTTCACTGTGAACAATGCTCCAGTGAACGACGTTTTTTTACACAATTGCCATAAGCGCGCGTGTAGACAGTCAACGCGAGGAGCGTTACGGTAATTTGTGTTCGTAGTTCACAAAACGCCTAGAAAGAATAAACATCACAGCTATAATAACCGATACACAGGTAATAACTATCTTCATCACGCGCGTGACCGCGGAGGTTGCGCGCTTGTCAGCTCCCTGGGAGTCGACGCTATGAAAAACTGCGAATTTTGCGGCTCAAAAAACGCCAGTCGTGCGCATTTCTGCTCCACTTGTGGCGAAGAATTCCGCATTGTCGAACCTGTGCAAACCTCCTCTAGCGCTAGCGCGAACGGTTACGACTCTGACGTGCAGAAGCGCGCTCCGCGCGCGGGTCGTCCGCTCACGCCGCTGGAGCGCCAAAACGCATATTGTCCCGCGCCGCGTCATGAGAACGTCGGCAACGCCACCAGTGAATTCGTCTCCACCGTCGGATCGAGTCTCTGGGCGATTTTCGTCGCAGCCGCAAAGTGGGGCGTTAGTCTCATGAAACCGCTGGTGCGTAGCGTTGTGTCGTTGGTGCGCGATAAGTTCGTCTATGCGCTGTCCCCTTCGCACTCCTGGGATCCGCGACGACCGCCCAATTACCTCGTGTGGTCCGTTCTCGACGCGTTGTTATGGCGCATGCCATTCTCACTCGTGGCTATTGTTTACGCCACGCTCGCGCGTGACTCATTGCGACGAGGCGAATATCAAGACGCCCAAGCGCGCTCGGAAATCGCCAAAAACTGGCTCTTCTTTGATTTCGCGCTAGGCGTTGTTATTACGGTCTTTAGAAAATTAGTCTTTATTAACTAAACTCGCTTAGAGCGCCTTTGGTCATGGACGTCACAGAAACCCTTACACCGGAACATTACCCCGGTATGCACAACGCAACCGTCGGCGTTAGCGCGTCTTCTCAAGACGCGTCACAAGGGTCATATACGTCCTGGACCTTCAATTTGCCGGTATGGTTTGCGCCCAACGTTGCAAAAAACGCGCAAACTTTCGAACTCACGCAATCGTTCGACACGCAGCCGCTCAACCACGCAGAGCCCACGCCGTGCGAACTCGCCGATACGATCGAACCGCACGCTATTTTACCTGACGATAACCCTAGAGAAGTCGCGCCGCTTCCAGAACCGGAGACTGCTACGCCACGACTGGACGTGCCGATCGACCTATCGCACTTCACCGACGTGAGCGACACGCCAATTGC
>JAUNMR010000004.1:104745-168446 GCA_030537455.1 Planctomycetia bacterium
GTCGAGGCGAGACTGCTCTTTTTGGGACGAAAAAAGCGACCATGGGCGGTCGCTCTGTTCCTGTCGTTGGCGTGCTGTCCGCCCTTGGGCGCGCTCGCCTCGTACTATTTCGCGCGCGTCTTTACCTCCATCATGAAGCAAGACGTCGCGACCGCGGCGTTCTATCTCGAAGAAACGCGCAAGACATTGCGCGGCGTCGCGGTCTTGGTCTTTATCGCTATGTGTCTATTTCTACTACGATTAGCGCTCATTGACGTTTACGAGGGATAACCGTAGCGACGTCGAGGCGTTCGCCCCACGCGGCGTTATTCCTCGTCTTCCGCTACCGTCGCCGGCGCGCATTTCCACATAATGCCCGCGACGATCGCGCCCACGACAATGCCCGCGGGGAGCATGACCACGGCGCTGGGACGCCTTAAAATAAAGTAAAGCGCGAACATACAGATCATGAAGCTGAAGTTAAACCCGACAATGGCAAGTTTAATTCTGTTCTTTCTCGCCGCAGGGGTATAGTACGTCTTCTCCGCCGCCTGTTTTTTCGCGACAGGCTTAGTTTTTTCAGCCTTCGCGCTGGTATTCTCTGACTCGGAAGAGTCGCGCTTAACGATCCGTTGTACGGCGTCGCGCGGGTAATATTTCGCAATAGCGGCGTTGATCTGCTGTGGCGTACAGATCGCACACCTCACGGGAATTTCGAAGAGCATTCTCAGTTCGTCTTCCACGTCGATACTAATCGGCTCCGGCGATGCGAGAATGAGCTTGCCCATATCGGACATGACGGGTACAAAGGAGTGCTGTCTTGCCGTGACGGGGTTTATTTGAGGCGCGTAAAATTCGTCGACCGGAACGTCGTCGAGATTCACAAATGGCAGACCGAGAGATTCCGCATAGGCGACCATAATCCTTTCGGGGTCGGCCGCCTTCTGCTGCAAGAGCGCCTGATGCAGATCGACTCCGACCGCGTCGCTAAAAGCCTTGGCCTTTTTGATCTGGTCGGGCGAAACGATTGATTCCTCGCGCAAAATCGCCTCAAAAGAGCGACGACCATACGCGTCGGTCTGACTTTGTCCCTCGACTTTACGACCAAGCTGGTGGTCATATTCCGCTTTGCGCTCCGCATCGGTCAGACAGAGCATCGCGCGCACAAGTTCATTGAGGAGCGCTTGTGATTCTTCGATATAATCGCCGGTCGCGTATTTACGAACGTGCTCATTGAGTTGCTGATAACGTTCGCGAATTAGTTTCGGATCGTCGACGAAATCATTGAATTTCAGAAGTTGATAGTAATTTAACGGTCGGGTTGGCACCGTGATTTTCAGCCAATCACGATAGACGTCGAGTTCTGCCATTTCGCGTAGTTCCTCAAAAGGTCGACGACGTCAAGGACGTCGGTTCAAGAATCCCATCCGGTCGCGCGCCAGGAAAGCGCCGACGCCACGACCATGGCGTTAGTATATATCGAACGCATGAGAATCGCAAGTGAAACGCGCGCTTTTCCATCGGTTTTTCACTCTTGCACGCGCGCCTATTTATTATTTATGAGCGCTCGCTATAATAGAGACGTTACACTCCAAACGACTTAGGTCGTCGCGCGACTGCATAACGATAGTGCAATGGCGTCGCGCAACCTGAGTCGTACTCAACCTTTGACGCGTACGTTAGAAACGAGACGACAATGCGACGCACAATGTTAAAGTCTAAGATCCACCGCGCTACCCTCACGGAATGCTTTCTCGAGTATGAAGGGAGTATCGCAATTGACTCCGACCTGCTCAAAGCCGCCGATATTCTGCCTGGGGAGCTGGTACACGTGCTCAATGTCAATAACGGCGCGAGACTCGTGACCTACGCGATCGAAGCGCCCGCCGGTTCTGGCGTCGTCATGCTCAACGGTCCAGCCGCGCGCCAAGGGTACAAAGGGGACGTCCTGGTCATTATTACCTATGCGGAATATGAGGAGCAGGAATTACATAACTATCGCGCAAAGGTCGTTAAAGTCGACGCGCAAAATCGTGTGAAAGAATAAACCTCGACGCGCCGCGTGCACGGCGCCTTAGCTCTTCTCTTATCGACTGTGCGATTAAGGTTTCGGTCATGGATAATGCAAGTTATTTGAACGAACTGTTCGGAATGAATGGTCAAGTCGCTGTGGTTATCGGAGGCGCCGGCGCGCTGGGAACAGCGCTCGCGCGCGGTCTTGGTAAAAACGGCGCGAAAGTCGTCGTCGCCGGCGGGCACGAACAGAGCAGTCGCGCCACGGCGGAGCAACTTCAGAGCGAAGGAATCGAGGCGTTTGCACAGCAGGTCAATGTGACGGATCGAGAGTCGCTCCTGGCGTTACGCGCTCGCGCGTTAGAGCTCACCGGTCAGGTCGATATGCTCGTGAACTGCGCGGGCATTAACGCTGGTAGTTCCTTCCTCGACGTCGACGCGGAGCAGTGGGATACGATCTTTAGCGTCAATCTCAAGGGGGTTATGCTAGCCTGTCAGGTCTTTATTGAAGCAATGCTCACGAATCGCGACGGGGGCGCTATCCTCAATATCGGTAGCGTCAACTCCGACCGTCCGCTCTCGCGAGTCTTTGCCTACGCCGCGAGTAAGGCGGGCGTCGTTAATTTAACGCGTAATATCGCACAAGAGTACGGCGCACAGGGAATACGGTGCAACGTACTGTGCCCGGGGTTCTTCCCCGCGAAACAGAATCAACAGTTGCTCGACCAGAAGAGAGTCGAAAATATCATGAACGGCACCCCCATGCGACGCTACGGCGACCCAAGCGAGCTGGTCGGAGCCGCTATTGCGCTACTGGCAAAGAACGCGGGAAGCTACATCACAGGTTCGGCGCTGTACGTCGACGGCGGTTTTACCGCAAGTTGGTTCTAAAGCCCATGAGCACGTCTCTTACATTGCGTCTAAAGCTCTTTGGCGTCACGCGCGTGCGAAGTCATGCGCATGACGTTTTTAATATCTATTATTGCCTCTTTGGCTTTGTTTATTTGTCATAAATTTTCCCCTTAGCTAGACATTTTTTCATTGTATTTAAGGTAAACACATAGATATCAACACTAAGAGACTCTCTTTTTCTTTATGTTATTTATCTTGACTAGCGGTTAATTTTATGTATAATGAACGCGTTTCGTTCTTATCTCTATCAAGCTGAAACGTCATTGTGACGGGGATAGGGAGCGCCGCAGCGTTGACGTCTGTGCGCATAAATAAACATATCGTTTCAACCAAAGATAAGAGGTTATTCAATGTCGTCTTATACCAACGTTCTCGCTAGTCAACTTCGTCGTTTCTTTGCCTCTAATGCGTCGCGAGAGGGCGGTACGCGCACACGCGCGCAAAACGCTAGGAAGTTAAAACTCGAGAATCTAGAGTCGCGCGAAATGCTCAGCGTATCGCCCGTGGACTATCAGACGCTTCAACAGACCTACGACCAACTGCAACTGACGCCAGATTACGATCAGGTCAATCTTATCGAACTTTCGGAACTCTCGGCGCAGTCGTTGCAAGAGGCGCTCAATCAAGCGGCGCAAACCGAGCAGGACGACGTCATCGTTCTCAATACGGAACTGTTCGCCAACCAGCGTCTGGAACTCAACGATACGACCATTACCGTCAACGTCGATTCACTCACTCATGGCGACGTCTATATTCTTTCCTACGGTCAGGAACGCGCGAGTATCGCCGTAAACGAGACGCAACTAAGCTTTGACGTGCGCTCTGGCAACGTTTTCCTCGGCGGCGTCGATTTCGTTGACATTGCCAGCCCGAAATTACTTTACCAAGTCTCCAACTCTCTGGCGGTCGACGCGCCACAGATGCAATTCACCGGTCAGGATCTTGGGTACTACAGCGTTAGCGGGGAGGATCTCGCGGTTCTCTATTCTCCCGACTACTACACGCAAATTGCCAAAAACCAGATTCGGAACGCCTTTACCGTTAAGAATGGACTCAGCGACAATGGTAATGTGACTAATTCGGTCAATTCCAACGACTACGCCGTGCTCTTTATCGGAGGATACGACGCCGACAATTTGAGAGATTATTATTACGACGTCTTGGTCGACGTCTATAAAACGTTGACCGTTAACTACAATATCGCGCCCCAGAACGTCTACGTGCTGTATGCCGACGGAGACACGACCGGCACGTCGATTAATCGCGGCTCTACCCAAACCAGCGATATGCGCTTTGCCACCGATCTCGGTTCCACCGTACTTGCCGCTAATAGCGCCAATTTGAATTCGACCTTCAGCACAATTAGTTCCAAGGTGAATTCCGACTCGCACGTCTTACTATGGACCTATGACCACGGTAGCGGCGAAGAAAACGATCCGAACGACTACTACGATTACCTCGTCGGCTGGGATTCTTTCCTTCTGGGCTCGACAGTGCGCGACGCAGTCTACCAAATCAAGACCGGGTACGTCACGTGTGCGTTTGGACAATGCTTCTCCGGCGGTATTTTAGACGATATCCTCAACCCCGCCACCGGTCAAACTTACAGCTCATACAACGGCTCCGCTGTCTTTTGCGGAGGAGCCGCGGCTAATCACTACGAAGTCTCATGGACTTACCTCGGCTCCACGACCAGTGGATATATCCAGGCCTTTAACGACGGATTAAGACTCTACTCCATGACAGACGACCTGTTCGCCTACGCGGAAGAAAATAACCCGTTCTTGCCCGAGGAAGTTTATGAAAACAACAAGGGAACTTGGGTTGACGACGCCGTTGAACACTCATGGCACGCTGGCGCGAACTTCAGTATCTTCAATTCTGAATATGAGTCCACACAATGGGTTGTCACCACTACCGAAGACTCCTATACCACGCCGGGCTCGCTACGATACTGTCTCAATAATGCAAATGACGGCGACACGATTACCTTCGATGAATCTCTCTCGGGCGAGACGATTTATCTTGATTATAGTCTGAACGTCTACGCCGACGTCACTATCGACGCGACGAATCTCACGGACAGGATTATTATTGACGGTCAAGGCCTATCGCGAGGAATGTATATTGCGACCTATGGCGAAGTTAATCTGCTCGGTCTAGAATTCAAAGATTGCTATAGCACAGGCTATGGCGGCGCAATTTACTCATACAATACTACGCTTGACGTCTTAGATTGCGCCTTTAACGACAATTACGCCGCCTATTGCGGTTCTGCAATTTACGTCGTCAATTCGTCTGATTCCGCCACGACGGTGGTTAATGACTCTTCATTCGTCAACAATAACGGTTGCGCCGCGGTCTACGTCAATCATAATAATCCTACGGCTTATGGTTACATTGCCTCCTGCTTCTTCGACAACAATGCCGCTGGCGTGTACCTCAGCGGTAACTTCGAAGATGGAGAATTCGATCTATACGACACGGTTATTATCGGACGCGACGGCTCGGGAAACGGCGTGACGATCACCGCTAAAGCCCAGGATGTTTCCCTTTACGGTTGCGTCATTGATTCATGCTATGACGGGATCTATCTCAGCGGTGAAGCCACTGTCACCGTCGCTGATAGCGTGCTTTCGAATAATACGTTTGGTTTCTACCAAAGCAACGCAAACTCTGAAGCCTACATTTCCGACAGCTCGATTATTAACAATACAACCGGTCTTTATCAATACAAAGGCGACGCCGTACTGGCTTCGAGCTTCGTCCAAGGGAACATTGGTCATGGTCTGTACCTGGCTAGTAACGCTTCTGCTACCGTTTATAATAGCGTCATTAGCGACAATAGCGGCGCCTGGGGCGGTGGAATTGAACTTTATGGCAATCTAACGCTCGTCAATTCCACGGTAACGAACAACCATGCAAGTTCAGCCGGCGGTGGAATCGATCTGGACGGTAACGCAACGCTCAACGTCTACAATTCGATCATCGCTAACAACACTTGTGCAAATACCAGTCGTAACGACCTCTATCTCTTTTCCAGTACCGCTCAAGCCTATGCCTACAATACGCTATCGAGTTTTACCGCCTGGACAGACAGTTCGAACGACTACGAATACGACGCCAGTCTGCCGCTCTTTGTTAACGCTGACGCGCAAGATTATCGTCTAGCTACCGGTTCACAAGCCGTTAATAAAGGCGACGTTCAATACCAAGTAAGCTCCGTTGACGTCATACAGAATCCGCGTTCGTACGGTTCTACAATTGACCTAGGAGCCTATGAATATCAAGGTTCAAACGATCCACAATCATCCTTCTATTTCAACGAGCTAACTGGAAGCTGTTTGGTCGGTAGCCCTGTACTTGTGAGAATAAGTCCTGCGAACGCCACGGCGACTTACCAATGGTACTACGCAAGTTCCAAGAGCGCGGCAAATTGGACGACAATTGAAGGCGCTACAGAGGCTAGTTATATCCCTACAAGCGACCTGATCGGCAAGTACCTCAAGGTCGTCGTCACCGGCGTCGGGGAATACGAGAATTCACCGTCGCTCGCCATATCGCGCGCTATCGCGGCGCGCCTAGAAGCGCCGGAACTTACCGTTAAGAGCGAGAAGACCTCCACAAACGCCGTTACACTCAATTGGAACGCCGTTACGCATATTCGTGGGTATGAGCTCCAGTACAAGAGTTCATATGACTACGGTTGGACTACGATTAGCGATATCGCCAAGAACGCAACCTCCTATACCATTACTGATCTTGACCCTGATACCACGTACCAGTTCCGCGTTAAGGTCACCGGTAACAATACTACATACAATGACTCTCCATACTCCGATATAGTTTCGGAAACTACTGTGTCGTCACAACTTAGTTCGGTTACGATCAGTGGCGATCTATCCGTTGGAAACGCCGTTGCCGCTAGTATTACGCCGGAGCAAGCAACCGTGACCTACCAGTGGTACGCCGCAACCTCGCCAAATGCAACGACTTGGACAAAGATCGCCGGCGCTACCGACGCAAGCTTCGCGCCTACCGACGCCAGACTTAATAAGTACCTCAAAGTCGTCGTCACCGGTACCGGCGTCTACCAAGGACAACGCGTGGAAGCGATCTCCGATAACGTGGTGTGGACGAAATTGGCGCCGCCGACGCTGACCGTCGATAGCGTCGACGACTCCTCTGTCACGCTCAATTGGAACGCGGTCGATCATATTCGCGGATACCAGATTCAGTACATGCCCACAAGCGGTTCCAGTTGGAGTACGATCAGCGATATTGCCAAGACAGCGACTTCGTATACTGTTACGGATCTGAACTCCAATACAAGTTATCAGTTCCGCATTATGGTCACCGGTAACAACACGTACTACTACGACTCTGATTACTCCAACGCGGTAAGCGCAACTACCACTAGCGCTCAACTGAGCGCGGTAACGCTCAGTGGCGACCTGGCCGTTGGAAACGCCGTGAACGCTAGCATTACGCCTCAAAACGCCACTGTGACCTATCAGTGGTACGCCGCGACTTCTAAGACCGCGACGACCTGGACAAAGATCGCCGGCGCTACCGACGCAAGCTTTATGCCAACCGACGCCAGACTCAATAAGTACCTCAAAGTCGTCGTCACCGGTACCGGCGCCTACCAAGGGCAAAGCGCGGAAGCGATCTCCGAACGCGTGGTATGGACAAAACTAGTCGCGCCGACCCTCACTGTCGACGCCGACCAAACGACCGAAAACTCCATTACGCTCAACTGGAACCAGGTTACGCATATTCGTAGCTATCAGATCCAGTACAAGGAGTCGAGCGCCTCCGATTGGACGACGATCAGTGGAATCGCGACAAGCGCGACCTCATATACCGTCGCCGACCTGACGCAGGGAGTCGCCTACGACTTCAGAATTATGGTCACTGGTAATAACACCTACTACTACGACTCCGATTACTCCGAAGCAGTGAGCGCAACTACCACTAGCGCTCAACTGAGCGCGGTAACAATCAGTGGCGACCTGACCGTTGGAAACGCCGTGAACGCTAGCATTACGCCTCAAAACGCCACTGTGACCTATCAGTGGTACGCCGCGACTTCTAAGACCGCGACGACCTGGACAAAGATCGCCGGCGCTACCGACGCAAGCTTTATGCCAACCGACGCCAGACTCAATAAGTACCTCAAAGTCGTCGTCACCGGTACCGGCGCCTACCAAGGGCAAAGCGCGGAAGCGATCTCCGAACGCGTGGTATGGACAAAACTAGTCGCGCCGACCCTCACTGTCGACGCCGACCAAACGACCGAAAACTCCATTACGCTCAACTGGAACCAGGTTACGCATATTCGTAGCTATCAGATCCAGTACAAGGAGTCGAGCGCCTCCGATTGGACGACGATCAGTGGAATCGCGACAAGCGCGACCTCATATACCGTCGCCGACCTGACGCAGGGCGTCGCCTACGACTTCAGAATTATGGTCACTGGTAATAACACTTACTACTACGACTCCGATTACTCCGAAGCGGTGAGCGCAACTACCACTAGCGCTCAACTGAGCGCGGTAACGCTCAGTGGCGACCTGGCCGTTGGAAACGCCGTGAACGCTAGCATTACGCCTCAAAACGCCACTGTGACCTATCAGTGGTACGCCGCGACTTCTAAGACCGCGACGACCTGGACAAAGATCGCCGGCGCTACCGACGCAAGCTTTATGCCAACCGACGCCAGACTCAATAAGTACCTCAAAGTCGTCGTCACCGGTACCGGCGCCTACCAAGGGCAAAGCGCGGAAGCGATCTCCGAACGCGTGGTATGGACAAAACTAGTCGCGCCGACCCTCACTGTCGACGCCGACCAAACGACCGAAAACTCCATTACGCTCAACTGGAACCAGGTTACGCATATTCGTAGCTATCAGATCCAGTACAAGGAGTCGAGCGCCTCCGATTGGACGACGATCAGTGGAATCGCGACAAGCGCGACCTCATATACCGTCGCCGACCTGACGCAGGGAGTCTCCTACGACTTCAGAATTATGGTCACTGGCAATAACACGTACTACTACGACTCCGATTACTCTGCAACCGTAACAGAACAAACGACGGCTCATAATTACGAACTCGAAGCGATTGCCGTATACGGCTCCTATGAAGTCGACGGGCGCGTTGTCGCCGTACTGAGCGACCCGAACGCAACGGCGACTTACCAGTGGTACCGCGCCGCCTCCGCGACCGCTAGCGCCGGTTCCTGGTCGACCATTACCAGTGCGACCGGTTCGACCTATACGCCGACCACTGCCGATATCGGCAAATACCTCAAGGTCGTCGCCACCGGCTCCGGCGTCTACTCCGGTTCGGTCACAGCAATCGCCCCCACGAACGTCTTTGCCGTACTCGACGCCCCGATAATTAACAGCGCGACGTCCACCTCGACCTCAGTCGCGCTCAAATGGTCGCGCGTGGCGCACATTCGTAGTTATCAGATCCAATACAAGGAATCGAGCGCCAATCGCTGGATTACGATTTCCGATCTGCCGACGAGCTCCACGACCTATACGATCGCGAACCTTATGCCGGATACGAGTTACGACTTCCGCATTCTCGTCACTGGCAATAACACGACCTACTACGGTTCCGATTACTCCGACGTCTTTAGATATCAAACCGCCCAGTGGTCCAACGCCGTTCTCGACGAGACCTTTGAGCAATTTGACTTCGACGACGATTTCTTCGTCGAACTATAAGTTCGCCGGATGAGACAAGGGCAAGTCGTAGCTTTTTGACGGTTTTTTGAAAATTAGCGCTTGTCAAAGGAAGACGCGGCGCTATAATCCTTGCGTTGTTAGCATGGCTATGTGCTAGCGACGCTTGGGCGCGTAGCTCAGTTTGGTTAGAGCGCAGCCCTGATAAGGCTGAGGTCCATGGTTCGAATCCATGTGCGCCCATTTCAAGGAGTTTCGATTGTGATAATCGGAACTCCTTTTTTTATTATAGATAGACTGTTACTTCGACACGGTTTCTACAACCGCCGTCCCCACATGAGGCGCTCTTATGACAACGTTACGCGTTGGTTTGATCGGTTATGGCATGATCGGTAAGGTTCATGCGTACTGCTACGCGACCATGCCTTTTTTCGCGCCTGGTCTGGACGTCGCCGGGAAGATCGTTGCAGTCGCGACCTCACGGGAAGAGACCGCGCGCGCGGCGCAACGCACGCTCAACTGCCAAGTGGCAACCACCGATTTTAGAGCGATTACCGAAAACCCCGAAATCGACGTCGTACATATCTGCACGCCAAACGACCAACATCTACCAGCGCTACTGTCCGCGATTGGCGCCAATAAGCATATCTACTGCGAAAAGCCGGTCGTGTGCAATCAGTCAGAGGCGGAACAAGTTCGCGCCGCGCTCGAGGAAGTCGACGCCAATGGACAACGCCGATATCGCGGAATCTCTCAAATGGCTTTCCACCTACGTGGCTTTACCGCGATTCAACGCGCTAAGGAACTCGTTGAAGAAGGACGTCTGGGGCAAATTCTGCAATATCGTCTGGGCTATTACCACAGTAGTATGACCTCGCCGAGCGCGCCCTATCGCTGGAAGCACAGCGCCACCGGCGGCTCGATTCTCGACTTGGCGTCGCATCTGCTCGATTTGATCGACTACCTGTTAGGATTGCCCGCGGAAGTCGTGGCGCACGCCAATACAATGACGCTCACGCGACCGCAAAAGCCTCTTCAGTCGGGCGAAGCGCTCGCCGACGTCGCGCGCGTACCGGTTGTTTCCGAGGACGCGATTACGATTCTCACGCGCGGTCTGCTCGATTCGGCGCGCATGATTCCTCAGACGCAAACCTCAAGGAACGCTTACTATGAATACGACGGCAATCTCACCGTCGCGAACGGTTCGGCACACGCTGGGCACATGCCCTTGGCGGTCGCGGACGCTAGTAGTCGCGCGGCGGTCTCTGGAGTGATCGAGGGAACGAAACTCTGCCATGGCGCCGAAGACGAATTACTCTTGGAACTAAATGGCACGCGCGGTTCTCTAAGGTTTTCACTAATGAGTCCACATTATCTGGAATTTTTCGACGCAACGCGTCCCGCTGGGGTCTATGGGGGCGAATCCGGGTGGACGCGCATACCGTGCGGAGCGCGCTATCCTGCGCCACAGAGCGACTTTCCGTCGCCGAAATCGACCACCGGATGGCTACGCGCACACGCCGCGTCACTGGCGACCTTCTATCGTTCGATCAGCCAGGGGCGCGCGTTGGGACCGGATCTATGGCAAGGTCTGCGCGTACAAGACGCGCTGAGCGCTATTGCCGAATCGGCGCGAACTCGTGAACGCGTGGAAGTTAAAGCGCGATAATTAGCCGATTAAACAGTTGACCTATGGGAAGTCGCGTTATGTTTGAATTACATAAACCCTATGAACCCGCGGGGGATCAGCCTCAGGCCATTCGTGCGCTTGTGGAGGGAATTCGCGCCGGTAAGAAGCGTCAAACGCTCCAGGGCGTCACTGGCTCTGGAAAGACCTTTACAATGGCGAATATTATTCAAGAGATACAGCGTCCTACGCTGGTGCTCTCACATAACAAGACCCTCGCCGCGCAATTATACGACGAATTTAAAGAGTTCTTTCCCAATAACGCCGTATCCTATTTCGTAAGCTATTACGACTACTACCAGCCGGAAGCGTATATTCCGCAACGAGATATCTATATCGAGAAGGACTCCTCGATCAACGACGAAATCGACCGTCTGCGCCTGGCGGCCACCAGCTCGCTGATCAGTCGAGACGACGTTATTGTCGTGGCGAGCGTTAGTAGTATCTATGGGCTAGGCTCCCCTAAAGATTACATGGAAATGACGCTACGCCTAAAGGTCGGGGAAGAGTACGACAGGGAGCGTATCATACGCCAACTCATTACGATTCAATATGATCGTAGCGAGTTATCAGCTCTTGAGCGCGGGCATTTTCGCGTGCGCGGCGACTCCATTGATATTCGCGTTCCCTATGAGGAATTCGCGTTGCGCTTGGAATTCTGGGGAGACGAATTAGAATCGATCGCGCGCGTGCACCCTCAAACCTTTATCACGCTCGAAAAGCTTCGCGACGTGTGTATTTACCCGGCAAAGCATTTTGTTATGTCGGAAGATAGAATCCACGAGGCGCTTGAGAAGATCAGCGAGGAACTAGAAGAACGCGTTAAAGTCTTGCACAGCCAGGATAAATTACTGGAGGCGAGCAAGCTTATCGGACGTACAAAGTACGACATGGAGATGATTCAAGAGTGCGGGTACTGCCCTGGCATTGAGAATTACAGCGCTATTTTTGCCGGTCGTAAACCGGGCGAGCCGCCGGAGACGCTCTTTGACTTCTTCCCGAAGGATTTCTTACTCTTTGTCGACGAATCGCACGTAACAATTCCGCAGATTCGCGCCATGTATGCCGGCGACCAAGCGCGTAAAAAGAACTTGGTGGAATTTGGATATCGCCTACCGAGCGCGCTTGATAATCGTCCTTTGAAATTTGAGGAATGGGAAGAGCGACTTGACAAGGTCGTCTTTGTGAGCGCGACGCCGAGCGAATACGAAATTAAAGCGTCGAAAGACCGTATTATCGAGCAATCGATCCGTCCCACGGGGCTTTTAGATCCGGTAATTGAAGTCGTGCCGGCGTCGATTCAGATCCAGCATCTTCACGAGCAGATCCTCGAACGAGTAGCGCGCGGGGAACGCACGCTCGTAACTGCGCTCACAAAACGTTTGGCGGAAGATATTTCAGACTATTTCGTTAAGAACGGAATCAAGTGTAAATGGTTGCACAGTGAACTAGACGCACTGGAGCGCGTGGATCTGCTACGTCAACTACGTCAAGGAGATTTTGACGTACTCGTCGGCGTCAATCTGTTACGCGAGGGACTCGACCTACCGGAGGCGTCGCTGGTCGCGATCCTCGACGCCGACAAAGAGGGCTTTTTGCGCAGTGAAACCTCCCTCATCCAGACGATCGGACGTTGCGCGCGCAATGTAAACGCCAAGGTCATTCTCTACGGCGACAAAGTGACCGAGTCCATGAATAAAGCGATCGTTCAGACCGAACGCAGACGCCGGTTACAGGAGGCGTACAACAAGGAACACGGCATAACGCCGGAGACAGTACAACGCACAATTAAGGCGTCAATTAGCGATGAGGTCGCGGCGCATGAGCGCGCTAACGAGGCAGTCGGGCTCACCGAAGATTCCGAATACATCACCTTGGAATACATTAACGAACTCGAGAAAGAAATGCTCGAAGCGGCCGATAAACTCGACTTCGAACGCGCCGCCTACCTTCGCGACCGTATCGAAGCAATGCGTGCGGAACTCGGTAAGAAGACCACAATCTTCCAGTTCGACCAAAAGGAACGCAAAAGCGGTCGCAACGGTCGGCGTGGCAAGCGCGGCGGACCTAGACGCACCCCTTGGCCGGAAAGGTGATTTGGGCGTCTAAATGCGCTAATTCGTCCGGCGCCAATTCAACGCAATGGCAAAGAGATCGGCAGGATGACCAACGAGTTTGCGTCAAATTTCAAACTCTCTCTACACGAACATGACGCTTTATCTGCTCGTACAATTCGAGAAAGCACGCGTACTCAAAAGCACGACCATTAATACAGCTTTGTTTAGACATGACCGGCGCTCACGCATTGAGAACGTCTCGTATTGCAACCGCTATTTCATACGCCAAATTGACAGGAACCGCATTGCCAATCATTTTGTATGCGTCATTAGCGTTCTTATATCGGAAGATAAACTCGTCCGGGAATCCCTGGATTCGAGCCACTTCACGTATTGTCATGCGACGATACAAAGCCTCCTTGCCCTCCACAAAGCGATAGGAATTGGCGTTAATTCTGATCATCTTAGGCGCTTGAGGATGCAGTTGACACTGTCGTCCCGAAGCTTGAACTGTAAACGCCTGTTCGTTCCAGTCTTTAACGCGGTTACGACTCATGAAGATGGGAGAAAACGTACCGGTAAAAAATTCGTTATTATTCTCAGCGGCAGGGTTATGACTATTCTTATCAGCGGTAGGAACCGCGGTCTCTTGCAAATCCCAGATGACGTCGCGCAGGGTAAGCTTGTCTTTATCGTCACGCGTCGATCCTTCGGGAAAAACAAAGTTAATCCCAAGGTCACGACGAAAACCGATATAAAAGACGCGTTTACGTTCCTGCGCCACGCCATAGTCTTTTGCATTGACAAGGGTCACAGAAAGATCATACCCGAGCTCGCGGAAATGTGATTTAATCTCCTCAACCGCCGCTGTATGACGAACCGAAAGCATACCGCTGACATTCTCCGCCAAGAAGAACCTGGGGCGAATATCCTGAAGTACGCGAATATACTCATAAAAGAGCTTGCCTCGCTCGTCTTCGATTCCACGTAATGCGCCTGCTTCTGACCAAGATTGGCAGGGGGGACCGCCAATCACCCCGTCTACTTTTGACGGGAAGGCCGATTTATTTAATTTTCTAATATCAAACGGCTTCAGCTCCGTTTGTAGATGATTCACCGCAAAGGTTTCCCAAATCACGGGATCGAACTCATTGGCAATTGGAATCTCAAACCCAGCGCGTTCAAACCCCAGGTCTAATCCACCACATCCAGAAAATAAACTAACAAGTCGCATACGGCAATTCTTCAAGGAGGCTTAAACCAACGAGCGCGAGACTTACTTTTTCGGTCCTGGCTTGGGCGCCGGCTTGGGTTCCACGATATCCCTGACGACCTTAGCGGGTTTGGGACCACCGGGGTTTTTAACCGCGGGCTTAGGCGCCGACTTCGGGGCAGGCTTCGGTTCCGGTTTGGGCGCCGACTTAGGCGCTGGCTTGGGCTCCGCCTTCTTGACGGGCTTAGGCGCTTGACGATGCACTGTCGGATTATTGCGCGGGATCGTCATCGGGGAGTTATAGAGATCGCCCGGCTTCATGGGGGGACGCATTCTCGGGTCGTCTTTTCGCGGCGCGGGCGGACCGGGAACTGGTCGCGGTCCTCTATTGCGATCTTGCGCGGCTGCTATAATCGCGGCGGTGGCAATGCCCTGGAGAATCACGGTCGCGTTCAATTTACGCGGCGGGTTCGGACGACGACGCGGTTGATAGAGGTTTTGATCAACGCCGTAACGAACGTCGTGCCAGAAGTTCTCATTAGTCAAATTAAAACGCGTAATCGCCAGACGCCAGGCGTCTGTGCTCTTCAGGCGCGTGTCGAAATTATTGGTGCCGAAGGAGAACTTCGCGCCCATTTTTTTGGCAAGTTCGATAAAGCGCGGTTTGGGGAACGCAGATTCCGCTTGGATTTCAAGCGCGATATTACCGTCGATCGCCGCCTGAATAATCACGCGCATACGGTCGTCGGTCCAGTAGTAATCGTAATAATCCGCGATAAAGTCCGGAAGATAGGTCGGGTTCGCGTAGATATCGATCGGTTCTGACAGCACGCGCAGGCAATGCTGGAAGTAAAGTTCGAACCACTGGTCTTTATCGACGTCGTAATCTTTCGGCAGTTCCCACAGACGCTCGTCGCTGCCGTCTTCACGCACGCCCATAATCATGGTATCGGCGAGAATATAATCCAAACGCGCGTAATTCTGAGGGGAGAGCATTTCGTACCAGTCGCGGTCATTGACCTGCAGACCGATCTTAAGGCGTTCCGGATAGGGCAACGTCTCATTGACGCGTTCGACGTCGGCAATGAATCGCGCGACGTCTTCGTTGGTCTTCATGGGCCATTCACGACCGTAATTTTCGAGTACGCCGCACTTTACGCCCGAGATGCGCGCGCGTTCCACGACGTCTTCCGGGATAACGCCGCCGCGAATATGCACGTGATAATCGGTCAGTTCCAACCGCGGATCCGCCCAGGAGGCGAAATCATGCATTTGTTGCGGCGTAGGTTTCGACACGGGAGATTGCGCCAAGCTCGACGCCACGCCTAAAACGCAGGTCAGGAGCGTTAAGCCTAACGTTAATATATTTTTTGACATATCAAACCTCAAAACAGTGCGCCGTATATCTTACGCGTGAAACAATCTTGCCACGACAATGGCGCTGTAGACAGTTAAGCTAGTAAATACGATCGATCCGTGAGTCTAACGTCGTTACGCCTGTGCTTGTCGCCAGTCTTTCAAACGCAACTCGACCTGTTCGATATAATCATTATAGACAACTTGAAACGCAATATCAAAAGTAGCCGTCGGGTTGGCGCTAACAATGGCGTTGATTTCATCGACCCAGTCGCCGCTTTTAAATGCGACGGCGCGACGTTCGTCCTGAAACTGTCGGAATCGCGCTTGAAAGACGGAGCCAAGTTGTGGCGCGGCGTCCGGACCAGCGCCGGGCTTCGGCTTACCCCCGGCGCGACGCGCTTGACCAACCAGAGAGACGCCGTGCGCGGCAAAGATCGGCGAAGGATTGCCCGAACCAAAGGGAGCCGCCTTTTCGATTTCATAGAGCGTCTGACGCGTAATGGCCGCGAGTGGAAATTCTCCGTCGATCATGAGAGTACGCGTGCGGCTGGCTGGGTCGATATTTTCCGCGACATACTCGCAGAACTTTTCACGGAACGCCTCAAGATTGCTCTCTTTAATACCCAGACCCGCCGCGGCGGCGTGACCGCCGAAACGCGTGAGAAGATCCGAACAGTGTGACAGCGCGTCGTAAAGATTGAAATCACACACGCTACGACCAGACCCCGCTCCACTGTCGACCGACTGAAGAGAAATCATAATCGTCGGACGATTGAACTTTTCCGCCAAACGCCCTGCAACAACGCCAATCACACCGGGATGCCACTGACGACTCGCCAAGACAAAGGCCGGCGCGTCCTGGTAACGCTCTTCGATCTCCTTGAGCGCCTCAGAAAGGATCTTACGCTCCACCTTCTGACGCGTCGCATTGAGATTATTGATATACGGGGCCAGTTCGCCAGCGCGTACGACGTCGTCGGTTATGAGCAATTCCACGCCGAGGGTGGCTAGTCCCATATGCCCGGCGGCGGCGAGGCGATGCGGCGAACTCAGGAGGGTTTTACCCAGCTCCCAATTTCTCTGATCTTCTTCGTCTTGCGGGTATTTCTCATTGAGCACTTCGCGCCCGGCGGCGTTCAAACGCGGGGCGATGGTAAAACCGACCGTCTCGCTGGTAATACGTTTGCGAGGATTCGGCAACGCACATTCCGCCAGCTTTTGCAAACCCAGCGGCATGTGATTCACAAAGCTGTGGTCGAGCGCATAGCGCACAAGCGTACGGTTTTCGTCCAGTAACGGCATAACGTCGGCGATCGTACCGAGCGCGGCGAGTCCCAACGCGCTCAGAAGGAACTGACGCATTTCCGGCGCGGTTTTATCGTCGTTTGACATTTCCAGCCCGAGAGCCCACGCGAGTTTGAACGCCACAAAGGCGCCGCATATTTCCGGGAAGGGATAAGGCTGACCGTCTTCTCCTAGAATATTCGGGTGAACAATCGCGCGCGCCTCAGGCAAGCGCTGACGTCCGGTCTGTTCGTCGGTTATCGGAGTATGATGGTCGGTAACAATCGCCTCCATTCCGAGATCATTGGCGAATTGAACTTCCTTCAGGCTCGTAACGCCACAGTCGACTGTGACAATCACTTCGGCTTGTTCGGTATTATGCAAACGCTCCAGCGTGTCGCAATTCAGACCGTAGCCCTCTTCGAGGCGATTGGGGACATAATAGCGACACGAACCGCCCAGAATCTTAATACCTTGCAAAAGAATGGCGGTCGCGGTCATACCATCGACGTCGTAATCGCCGTAGACGACAATTCGTTTTTGCTCGCGAATCGCTTGTGCAAGCGCTTTGGCGGCGCGCACACAGCCGGGCAATTTTTCAGGCGCGTGCAGACCGGTACGCAGACTCGGCGGGGCAAGAAAACGTTCGATCTGCTCCGGATCTGTCACGCCACGACCCGCTAGGGTTTGCGCCAATACCGGGGAAATATTAGACTCGCGAGACAGACGCTCAATCAGTTCCGCGTCGAAAGGTCGTGTTATCCAATTAAAATTCTCATGTGTCATCGCGGTCAATTGTCGTCTAGCGCATATAGCGTCGAAATCTGTGAAACGAACATTCAACGCGTCGCAAATGCGCGCGTTTGCGTCTATATTCTACACAATTTAAAGATAGAACGTCAAGGGGCGAGCGCTTTTTTTGAACCGTCGACGAGCGTGGATAATTTCTATTGAAAATGCCGGTTTTTATCGTCAAAAGCCGTGGCGTAACTTTCCAAAAGGCGCTTTTCTGATAGACTAAAGAGTAGACGCGCCGCTTCGAACACAACCACATGTAGGGATAAGTCACAACGGTCAACACAAGTGCGCCGCGTCACGGTCGCTCAGAGAGTACATAATCGGGAGAAGACGAAGATGGATATTATGTTTGTCGCCAGCGAAGTGGCGCCGTATTCTAAGACAGGCGGTCTTGCCGACGTGTGCTCAGCTCTACCGAAGGCGCTCGACCACCTAGGACACAATGTCATACTGGTCACGCCCCTTTACAAATGCGTTCGGGAATATTTCCAGCGCATGGCTCAACCTCTGGAACAACTCTATGGCGTGACCTTAGAGGCGCCGGTCGGCAAGCTAACCAAGCGAGCGGGAGTATGTCGCGCCACGTTGCCCGAGAGCAATGTGACGATCTATTTCATCGAGCACGACGACTATTTCAATCGCGACGGTCTCTACAATCAGGGGCAAGTCGACTACCAGGACAACTGCGCGCGCTATTCCTTCTTCTGTCGTTGCGCCTTAGAGCTGATACGCCGCTTGTCCTTGCACGTCGATATTATCCATGCAAACGACTGGCAAACCGGTCTCATTCCTGTCTTTCTGGACACGATTTATAAATCGGAAGAAGCGTCGCGCTTTTATGAACAGTCGCAAGTCTCCTGGGGCGAACGCTTTAGACCGCGCATTGACCGCATGATCGACGAATATGGCAAGTCGCTCTACGACCACATTAAGACCGTGATAACGATCCACAACTTGCGTCATCAGGGCAAGTTCTGTCGTGACGCTATGGATCTGGTCGGTCTCGACTGGAGCCTCTTTACCTTTGACAAGTTGGAATTTTACGGTCAACTGAACCTCCTCAAGGCCGGTCTGGTCTTTAGCGACCTGATTACCACGGTAAGTCCGCGCTACGCAGAAGAGATACAGACAGTCGAGTTCGGCGAACGTCTCCAGGGCGTGCTGCAATGTCGCGCCAGCGATCTGGTTGGCATTCTCAATGGCGTCGATATTGACGAATGGAACCCCGCTACGGATCCCACGCTCGCCGCTAATTATGACGTCGACTCCTTCAAAGTCGGCAAAGCGATATGCAAAGCGTCCCTTCAGAAGAAGGTCGGTCTACCACAGGATCCTGAGACGCCGCTCTTTGGCGTGGTCAGTCGTTTCGACGCACAAAAGGGGCTGGATCTAGTTGCGCAATGCGCCCCGACGCTCATTGAAAAGGAACGCGCGCAGTTCGTCGTCCTTGGCTCAGGCGACCGCACGCTGACTAAACGCTTTCTGGAACTAGCGCAACGCTATCCGAACAATTTCGCGACGCGTACGGAATTTTCTGTGGAGCTATCTCACCAGATCGAGGCGGGTATCGATATCTTCTTAATGCCGAGCCGTTATGAGCCCTGTGGGCTGAATCAATTCTACAGTCTGCGTTACGGTTCACTACCGGTGGTACGCGACGTCGGAGGTCTGCACGATTCGGTCGTGAACGCCTCTGATGAGAATATCAACGCCGGCGTGGCAAACGGCTTCCTCTTCTACTGGTCACAAGCGGAGGACATGCTCAGCGCGATTAACTGGGCGCTACACTGCTATCGTCATCGCCACAACGACTGGGATAATATGATACGCACGGCAATGTCGACCGATCTGTCCTGGAACCGTAGCGCCAAACGATACGCGGAGCTTTATCAAGATCTCATAAAAACTCGGTGACGACAACCAACGACGTAAGTCGATTGTCCAGCTTGCAAAACAGAAGCGTCACGCGTAAAATAATCAAACGGTCGTTCCCATGCGTTTGGAAGAAGGAACCACGCCGCAAGGCACGCGCATTGCGGTAGGCGAAAGACGAAATGCCAGATTATATATACAAAGCCAAGACACAATCAGGTAAAGACGTTACCGGCGTGATCAGCGCCAATACGACCAAAGAAGCGCTCGATCGCCTGTCGACTCAACGTCTTTTTCCGATTTCAGTCGAGGACGCGCATAAAAACGACGTCGATCTGTCGAAGTGGTTTCGCAGAAAGCCGCCCGCACGTGCTATCGCGGACTTTCTCACGCAGTTGAGCGAACTATTAGAGAACGGCGTGCCGGTGCTCACCGCCTTTCAAGCGCTCGGCAAGCAGACGGTCAACCCGGCGTTGCGCGAGGTTGTGATCGATATTGGCGATCAGATCGCCGACGGTCAGAGCGTCGACGCCGCCTTTGCCTCCCACAGTAAAGTCTTTGACGACCTCACATTGAGCGTCATACGCGCCGGGGCAGAAGGCGCCTTTTTGGAGTCGGCGCTCAAAAGAACGGCGAAATTTCTCGAAGACCAAGGGGAATTACGCGCCAAAATTACCGGCGCCATGATTTACCCGACGGTGCTGTGCGTCGTGGGCGTCGTCATTGTCTCGGTGCTTCTGATCTTCTTTGTGCCAAAATTCGAGCCGATGTTTGAGTCGATCACTGACGCAGGCGACTCTCTGCCGATCTGTACCGTGTTGTTACTAAACTTTCGTAATTTATGCGGCAAGTATGGATTGTATATGATCGGCGCTATTGTAGGACTCTTTGTTACCGCGCGCGTGCTCTTGGCGTCGCGCGCCGGGAAAGTGTTCCTCGACTCCTGGAAACTCAAGTTGCCGATCTTTGGACCGATCGCACAAGGCGCCGCCGTTTCGCGCTTGTGCCGCGTTTTAGGCACGCTACTACAAAACGGCGTGCCGATTCTACGCGCGCTGGAGATCAGTTCGCGCTCCACCGGTAACGCGCTACTGCAACGCGCAGTAGAAAAGTCGGTGGAGTCGGTCTCCTCGGGCGAACCGCTCTCCAAGCCTCTCGGGGAAAGTAAACTCATGCCGCCACAGGCAATGACGATGATCTCAATCTCCGAGGAATCGAACACCATGGAGAAGGTTCTCGTCAATCTTGCGGACTCTCTGGAGCGCGACTTAGCGCGTAAGCTCGACGTCATGGTGCGTCTACTAGAGCCAATGATGTTGCTCATGCTCGCAGGCGCGGTCTTCTATATTATTATCGCGCTGTTACTTCCGGTTTTCCAAATGACCAACTCGGTCTGAGCGAGCGTACGGACACAAGATGCAAAATAGCGAATCGTACCTTGATCCACGCGTCGCACGCACGATTAAGCGTCTGGATCTAAAAGCGCAATTTATCGTTAAAGGTTTTATGCACGGCCTGCATAGCAGTCCGTTACAGGGTTTTTCGGTTGAATTTAGCGAGCATCGCAAATACGAGCACGGCGACGATCCCAAAGATATCGACTGGCGTCTTTACGCGCGCACAGATAAGTATTACGTAAAGAAATACGAAGCAGAAACCAATATGACGGGCTGGCTTGTGGTCGACAGTAGCGCGTCAATGGGTTATTCGTACCAGGGCGAGCTCACGAAGTTCGACTACGCCGTCTCACTGGTCGCGGCGTTGTGTTATCTCATGATATATCGCCAGGATCCGGTGGGGCTTGTCGCCTTTAACGAGAAGATAGCGCGTTCGTTACCGCCGCGATCGCGTCGCACCCAATTTGCCGATATCCTTTCGACGCTGTCGAATCTGCGTCCGGTCGGTCAGACCAATGTCGCGGCGTCCCTAGCGCAACTCGCGGGTCTACTCAAACGCGCGTCCCTTGTTATGGTCTTTTCCGACCTACTGGACGATTACGAGCAAACGCTACGGTCGGTCTATCGTCTTCGTCACGCCGGTCACGACGTAATTCTCTTTCACATTCTCGACCCGGCGGAGGCGTCCTTTCCGTTCCGCGGCGCGGTCGACCTAGAAGATCCCGAGACGGGCGAGAGAATTGTGGTCGACGCCGACGCCATTCGCGCGGACTATCTCAAAGAATTAGAAGAATTTAGAGCAAAGTGGCGCGCGGAAGCGTCCCACTCAAAGTTCGATTTCGTCGAACTGGACGCTTCCACGCCATTTGACAAAGCGCTCTTGGAATATCTCACCGCGCGCGCTCAACGGCGCTAACGCTTGTCGCGACGCGGCTTTTTAACCTCATGGTCGTGCTGACGACCCTCACGATGTGGTTTTGACTCGTTAGAGCGCTCCTGGGCGTCGTCGAAAAACTCATTGTTTTCGCCCGCGCTAAAGGAAGGATCGAACTCGTCGATACCAACGCTAGCGCGACGACCGTCTTCGAACTCCACCACAACGCGACGCGCAATGAGCTCCTGTGCGACGACACGACCGAACTCTTGACCGAGTTTAACGCGTCGACCGATCGGAGGCGCTTGACTGTAAAGCTCGCGATAATATTCGTGTTCGAACCGTAGGCAACATTTCAACTTACCGCAACGTCCGGTCACTTTGGTCGGATCGAGCGTGGATTTCTGCAGTTTCACAAGTTTCATTGAGACCGGGGGCATTGTCGCAAGGAAGTAACGACAGCAGATTTCACGCCCACAGTCTCCCACGTCCGCTAGCAGACGCGTTTCGTCGCGCGGTCCGATCTGTTTCATTTCGATTTTCGTCTGGAATTCAGCGGCAAGCGCGCGTACAAGTTCGCGAAAGTCAATGCGACCGTCCGCAACGTAGTAGACGATTATACGCTCTTGACCGAGAATGCGTTCCACCAGCGCAAGCGTGAGCTTGATCTTCATACGCGTGACGATCTTTACGCAACGCTTGTAGTCGTCCTGTTTCAACTGGGTCAGTTCAGCCATATCCACGACGTCCTCGGGTAAGGCGCGTCGCACATATCGCAGAACACCCTTAGCATTGGCGAGGCGGTCGCACGCGGCTTTGTCGCCGCTGAAAGGACACAGAACCGTGGCAAGTTCATGTCCTCGAGGCGTTTCAATGACGATCAAATCGCCATGACTGAGCGCTGGTTCCGAAGAAGGAAAAGACTCGAGCGTACCGCGATAACGCATTACGCCATAACGCACTACATAAGAATCCATCAGCGATATCCGTAGTTGCGTCGTGAACTAACGGCACAACGCAAAGAGGGGGGGCGCACAAGGGCGCAATCAACGTGGAAAAAGCACGCGCGCCGCTGAACACGAGGTCAAACCGGCGCGCGCACAAAGAGTTAGCACACTGTCAAGTTACCAGACAAGGAAACTTAGAAGAGTTCGTCGATCGGATCGTAACCGTTCTGATAAACCGGCTTAACCAAATCAGCCACGCCGGGGGTCTTGAGTTCGTCAAGGTTGAGAATACGCAGTTTTTCCGCGTCCCAAAGAACCTTTTCGCCCTGACCGTTCGCGGCGGTCCAGATCGAAAGATTGCCGAGCAGAATCGTTTCGGTCAGAGGTCCGGCATGATTCGGGAAGTTCGACCAGCAGATCTCCGGCTTGCCTTCCCAAATCGCGGTAAACCATTCGTACTTATGACGCGCGTCGTCGCCGCGACCTTGGTCGTCGATCGGCGCAATAACGAATTCCGTTTTGTCTTCGGGAATGCGCGCGAGCGGTTTGCCGTCTTCTGCGTGGAACTCGCCATTGAGACCTGCGCCTTTGGAGCCAATGACGAAAGTACCGTTATCGCCAACATTTTTAAAGCCGTACTTCGAGGTAAGTTCCGCCGCGGGCGTTTGGGAGGAATCATACCATACGAACTTAATGGGTCCGCGCCAATCGTTGGCGGGAAATTCGAAGGTCGCGGTGGAACTGGCGGGGAAGGAGTCGAAATCGTGACCGGAGCTGGTCGCGACCACGCTAGTCGGGTTGCGAAGGTCGACCGCCTTAAAGATCATATTGACGTTATGGCACGCCATATCGCCGAGCGCGCCGGTGCCGAAATCCCACCAACCGCGCCAACGGAAGTCATGATAATCGCCGGGCCAGAATTCGCGTTTGGGCGCTACGCCGAGCCAAGCGTCCCAATCGAGATTCTTAAGCGCTTCAGCGATCTGCTGACGCTTTTCTTCCAGGAGTTCGTTCACGACTTCGGGGTCGTCTTCGTCTTTTTTCGTCTGTTCCGTGAAGCGTTCCATCGTCATCGTGCGGTTCGGCGCTTGGGGCCAAATCGGACGGTTCGTCCAGACATGGACTTCGGAAATTTCACCAATCACGCCCGCGCGATATTGCGCGGCGTTTTTACGAAGACCGTCGTCGACGCTACCCTGGTTGCCCATTTGGGAGCAGACGCCATGTTTCTTCGCCAATTCGCCGAGCCAACGCGCTTCGTAAATCGTACGAGTAAGGGGCTTTTGCGTGTAGACGTGCTTGCCGCGCTTAATGGCCGCGGCGGTGATAATCGCGTGCATGTGGTCAGGCGTACTGATCGTGCAGGCGTCGATTTTATCGCCGAGAGTATCGAAGAGTTCACGATAGTCGACAAAGGTTTGCGCGTCTTTGAATTCGTTCTTTTTCCCTTCGAGGGTACGCCGATCGACGTCGCAAAGCGCGACGACCTTCCCGTAATAGCCGGCATGCGTGATATCGCCGCCGCCTTTACCGCCGACGCCGATACCAGCGACCGCGACGCCTTCTAGAGCAGAAGCGCGCGCTTGTTTACGCGTATTGCCACAAGCAACGAGAAACCCGGCGCCGGCAACGGCGGACGCCTTAATAAAATCACGACGACTTGTTTGCATTTGTTTAGTCCTAATAGTTCTGAAATGAATTATGCCAAACACGCGGAGGCGACAACATCGACGCGTCGCGCAACGACAAGCGTAAACGCGACGCGTCAGGGATTATTGTGCAGGCGACGCATTGAAAATCAAGAGCGTCATGAAAAAAAGGTGAAAAAGAACAACGATTATTTCGCGTTCTTCGCCGCGGTAAAGCGCGCGTTGGTACGACGTTCCTCTTGTAACGCCTGCGCCAGTTCACTGACGACGGTATCGACGGACACGAGAGAAGAATTTTCATCCCATCGCCATTTGACTTCGACCTGCCCATCGGCGAGGCTCTTGCCGAGCGTAATTCTCACGGGGAAGCCAATGAGGTCGGCGTCCTTGAACTTCACGCCGGGACGTTGGTCGCGGTCGTCGAGAATAACGTCGACGCCGAGCGCTTGGAGATCGTCAGTAATCTTTTCGGCCACGGTCATGACCTCGGGGTCAGACGCCTTAACAGGGCAGACGCATACCTCATAGGGCGCAAGCGCGACCGGCCAGATCAGACCATTGTCGTCGTGGCTGGTTTCCGCAAGACCCGCAATAATACGGTTTACGCCAATACCATAGCAACCCATAATAATTGTCTGTTGCGCCAGGGCGTCGTCGAGATATTTCCCATTGAGCGCGTCGGTGTATTTCGTGCCGAGTTTAAAGACGTGCCCGACTTCGATCGCGTTCTGCATTGTGAGCGCCTCGCCGCAGTGCGGGCAAGGGTCGCCAACCAGAGCGTTGCGCAGGTCGGCGTAGACGTCGACGGTAAAATCGCGATCGACATTGACGTTCACCAGATGCTTTTGCGCCTCGTTCGCGCCTACGATAAAATTGACCATCTCTTTGAGCGCATGATCCGCAACGATCTTGATCTTTTCCTTGAGCGCAACCGGGCCGGCAAATCCCACGGGCGCGCCAGTAACACGACGAATCGTGTCTTCGTCCGCCAGTTCGACTTTATCGGCGTTGAGCGCGCGACGCAATTTGTTTTCATTAACGTCGCAATCGCCGCGCACCAGCGCCGCCACCGGGACGCCGTCGACGTTATAGATCAGAGTCTTAACAAGCTTTTTCGGTTTAGCCTTGAGGAAGGCGCAGACCTGTTCAATCGTGTGCGCGCCGGGAGTGTCGAGCGTTGCAATTTCTTTGAGCGCGACGTTTTCGGGACGCTTGTAGTCGATCGCGCCGATTTGTGCCTTTTCAACGTTCGCCGCATAGCGACATTTCGGACAGAAGACGACGTTGTCTTCGCCATTGGTTGAGGGAATCATGAACTCGTGAGAGCCGTCGCCGCCGATCGCGCCTGATTCTGCTTCCACAGGAAGATAGGGAACGCCGCAACGTTCGAAGATCTTGCAGTAGGTTGCGTACATCTTCTTATAAGTTTCGTCGAGCGATTCCAGAGTGGCGTGGAAGCTATAGGCGTCCTTCATAAGGAATTCGCTGGTGCGCAAGACGCCGAACTTCGGGCGTTCTTCGTTGCGGAACTTCGTTTGGATTTGATAGAGAATCAGCGGAAGTTGGCGATAGCTCGATACATATTGCGCCACGATATTGGTCACTTCCTCTTCATGGGTAGGGCAAAAGACCACGGGGGTTTCGGTACCGCCGCGCGTGAGCGTCGTTTTAATTAGGACGTTCCCGAACGCTTCAACGCGATTAGTCTGCTCATAGAGAGAACGAGGACACAGCGCCGTCATACCGATTTCCGACGCTCCGGTCTTGTCCATTTCCTCGCGAACGATGTGGATCGCCTTATTGAGCGCGCGCCAACCCAACGGCAGATAAGCGTAAGCGCCTGCCATGACCTGCGAGATCATACCGGCGCGTAACATAAAGATATGGCTCGGGATTTCAGCGCCTTTGGGCGTTTCCTTCATAGTCGGAATGAGCGTCTGCGACCATTTCATGAAAAATTCTCCTCAAACAACAAGCGCCGCACGCGCAGGGGGAATAAACAGTAGTAAGACGGCAAATCTAAGCGCGCGAGTAACGTAAGAACCGCGCGATCAGAGTCGATTCAATTATACGAGTCGCGCGCGCTTTATAAAGGGGTAATGTTACGGTATTTCTAACGTTCAACTCATGCGTAGCGCGGCGTCGACGCCACAGCGCGTACACGACGACCGCGCCGCCAAGGCAATAAAAAAAGAGGAACGCATAGCGCTGACGCGTTCCTCTTTTGTGTCAATTGTTGCATCGCTACATTAGCGCGTGGGCGAGTTAGAAGAATCGACCTCCGCCAAAGAGTCCGAATCCACGACCGCCGCCGAAACCTGAGGACGAACCGCCGGTATCGGACGCAGAAGGATTAAAGGCGTTCACACCGTTGCTCGTCGGGTGAGGATTCGTGTCGTAGAGCGGTGGCGCCGCAACGAACGTTTTGATTTGACCGACTTTAGCCGGCATACCGTTAGCGGTCGTCTTAGGTTGCTGATAAGCAAACGCCTGTTGCTGTTGACCATTTTGCTGAGATTGCGCGTTCGTGGCGTTCTTATCCTCATCTGGCGCGGGACGATCGATCACCATACCGGTGGACGTACCGCGAATAGTAATCGCGTTGTTTTGGATCGGACGACGATAGTTGTCGTAACCGCCGTACTGGTCGGTTCCGCCATGGTCGACAACGAAGCTAAAGTTAGCGCCACAGTTCGACTGAGCATGGTAGGTCAAACTACCGGAGGAGTAGCCCTGGGCATTACCGTAGTAAGAGTCGTTGCCGCGGTAATTCATAAGCACGCCGATACTGCCTTCTCCGCCGGCGCCCTGAGTGAGACCGCCGGTCGCTTCGAAGGAGTCGTTGCCCTGGAAGTCGACAAGGAAGCCGGCGCCGAGGTCCCAACCCATACCGGTTCCCATGATCGTACCGCCGTAAACGTCGTCGCCGTCGTCGTCAAAGAGGTAACCGCAAGCATAGTGGCAACCGAAGCCATTGCCGAAACGTTGCCAACGTCGTTCGCGTCGCGCCGTGCCGTCGTACATTGTCGAGGTTGCCGCGTAACGTGTGTCGTTACCGCGGAAATCACGCGCCACGCCAATGCCCATCCAGTAGCCGCCGCCGTGACCGAAGTAGTCGAACTCATAGGCGTCGTCGCCGCCGCCGTCAATGAGCGTGCCGATACCGCCGCAAGCGACGCGACGAATACCAGCGCCAACGCCCTGTCCCCAGCCGTCGTAGCCGGGATGTTCCGGGTAGGAGTCGAAGTAGTAACCGCCTACGTAATAATGGTCGTTTCCATCACGGTCGACAATAGCGCCGAAACCGCCGGGCGAACCGACGCCTTGGGCGATCATTGCGGCGCGATAATCGTCTTTACCCCCGCGATCAAGGAGCATGCCGAAACCGCAAAGAGCCGTGCCTTGGCAACGCATAAATCCTAAGTATTTATCGTCGCCTTTTTCATTAATCAACGCTGCGAAACCGCCTATGCAACTGCCCTGGCAGACGTCTTTCGCCATATACGTGTCATTACCGCCGGCGTCGTACCAGACGGAAACGCCGAGAATCGCGCTGCCCTGAATCGCAACGTTCTTACCGACGTATTCGTCGTTGCCGTCGCCAAGGTCGATCACTACCAGGAGCGGACGATTCAAGACGCACGCGCCTTCGTTATAGACGTCGTCCCCGCCAAGATCAATAATGCAACAGGCCTTGGGATATTTATCAAGATCCCAAACGTTGCGTCCGCGACCGCCGATGAGAATATCGCCCGCCTCGGTATTGATAATACCAACCTGTTGATCGTTGCTGAGCGTTACTTTTTTGAGGCTTTCGAAATCAACCTTTCCAAGCGCGTCGAGGGTTTGGGGGTCAAGGAGCGACAGGATCGTTTCACCGGCGTCATAGAGTTCGCTCTTATTCATTTTTTCCAGAGCGTCCACAAGATATTGCGCGCGCCCGCGACTAGGCACGGTGTGACCGCTTTGTACTTGACCGCAGAAGATAGCATACGCCTCGTTCATAACAGCGTCGAGATCTTTCTGGCTCATAGGAGCAATCGCTTTAGCGTGCTTACTGGCGGCTTCCACCAGCGCGGCTTTGACCATATCGAGCGCTTCTTCAGGGGTATTCGCGGCGACATGTTCGCGCCGATTCTGACGAACATTAACGTCCATGAGGCGACGCGCTAGACGCACGCCCTCTACGACCTCTTCGGAATTGCCGAGGAAGAGTTGTCCCCACGCGCGTGACATACGCTCCACCTCGCCTACGGTCGCAAGGGGATCCTGATAGATATGCTCGTACCACTTGAGACGGCAGCGTGAGTTCAACTCGTTACCGGTCTGCAGACCTTCGGTACGGCGTCGAATACTCGCGTTATAGGCGCGCCAGCGGTCATAAAGCGCCGCTCCGCCATGAGCTTTGAGGTTTTCGATTATATCGTTAGACATATCCCTCACAGCCCTTTCCGCCTCGCGGTAGCCGTATGAAGATTGGATCGAATCCGGAGCGCTAACCGGCTTAGCGGTCTGTTGCGGCTCGGACGTATCGCTGGCGCTGGCGTCAGGAATTTGCACAGCGGCGTCGGGCGCGTCGGGGGAATCAGCCGAGCCTTCGGTGAGCGCGCGCGCCTTATCCTCGGCGGAATCGTCTTCTTCCTGCAGTTCGGTCGTGTCTTTATCAGGATCTTGTTCATCAGACTCATTCGAGACAGCGGCGTCGCTATCGGCGGAGATCAGTCGATTCACGCCAGAGACGGACATGCCGACCATGGAGTCGGAATTGACACGAGTCGTCGTTTCGGGGGCGCGCCAGAGCACGGAGCCGACGGCGGTTTTTTCGTTAGCGGAAGCAGCGGAGTCGCTCACGCGCGGCGCGGGCGCGGCGAGCGCAGGCTTTTGACTTGATCGTGCATTATTCGAGTCGGCGTTGGCACGACGTTGCAGGCGCTGCTGAAGGAACCCTTGCGAATAGGATCCCTCGAGCGACGCGCTTTGGAACGCTGGTCGTTCCTGAGCTTGGCTCGTTGCCTCGGGCTGATTGTCATTAGCGGCGAACAGAGGCGCGACGTCTAAGACTAAAAGGAACAGTGAGAGTGCACAAACGCGCCAAAGGAACAAGCGTTGTCGTTTCATTCTTGAATACCGAATTTCATAAAAAACGCGCGTGGACGTAGCGTATGAAAAGGCGTGGCGTCACCGCACGAGCATAACAAAATAAGAGTTGCGTTATAACGGCGCAACTAAGAGGGCGTTCACGCGCGTCGACGACCGACGCAAACTTAATCTCGACGACGCACGCGCGCTTTAACCCTTGTCTAAAAGACAAGAGTAAGAACAGAGGCGCGAACAGACCTCTCATTAGGGCAAAAGACCGCTTATCGGATATTGTCGTCAGAACTGCCGTTCTCTTGCGCGCCATTTTTCAAGGCGAACGTCAAAAAGCCCAAAACCTAAATCTAACAAACAACATTGTCCACAAAATTGGACTGCCTGGTAAAAGACTCAATGTCGCCAACTGTCGTCAAATAAACGCGGCTTAGTAATCAACGTCTTTCAGTCAAATCTCCTAAAAAACCGATATGCCGCCCTTTTGCTATGTTTATCATTTCACCTAATTCTATCACACGCAGATTGAACCCTGATAAGGTTTAACGATCAGAGAAAAAACGTCGTGCGCGACCTGTCACTATAGGAGACCGACTCATTAGCGAGGTCGTTACAATCGGTATTACGCTAGTCACGAGCAAAAAATTTCATAAAAACCGCCTTTTTATTCCACTAATACTTGTTAAAACGTCGCTAGCAAATTATCATTTATAGTAGCGTGAGAGCGCCTCGAGCCGAGCATGAATCCACGCGTGAGGAGCGCTGACAATCGGCTTCGCTACTTTCGCGTTATAACTAGCGCTCAGGCGCGATTGGCGTCGCGTCAGAGCGTTACTGTCGCAACGTCGTTGCGCGCGAGGTCGCGACGCCCAACAAACCGGTAGCCGTCGTACTCCCGAAATTGTGTTTTTTACCGTCGAGCCTAAGTGAATTAGGAGATTTTCATGAGTCGGAGCAATTTGATCGTTCGTTTGAGCGCGCTTGTGGCGCTCCTAGTCCTCTTTACCGTTCCTCTGTCGACGGCTTACGGAGCAAACAACAACTATAACAACAACAGCAACAACAATAATAAAAATAACAACAACAATAACAACGGCAATAGCAACGTCGCGTACGGTTCTGGCGTGCTTATTGGCGTCGACGGCGTGCTAGAACGCGTCTCCCAAGACAATGGCGAACTGGCTTATCTGCGCGAGAACTCTTTCGTGGCGGTTCCACAAGAGATGGCCAACGCCAGTAAGTTGCGCAAGGTCTCCCTTAACCGTCTGGAAGCGCAAATCGTTGCCAACAACGGGGTCGTCACCGAAGAAATGGCGAATCTCGCCGGTCTGACGCGCATTGAAAACGTCTTCGTCTATCCTGAAACCGGCGACGTTGTGCTCGCGGGTCCCGCTGAACCTTGGACGATCGGCGCTGAAGGCGCTGTTGTCGGAGCTAAGAGCGGCCGTCCCACGCTGAAACTCGAAGACCTCGTCGTCGCTATGCGCGCGTTTCCCGCTCAGGGCGAAGCGGCAAGCCTCATCGGATGCTCTATTGACCCGACCCAAACCGGTCTGCAGAATATGCAAACCTACCTTCGAACCGCTGCGAAGCCGGCAGTTCAAAACGACGACGAATGCGTCGAATACGCGCTCGGGATTCGTGAAGCGCTCGGGCTGCAAGACGTTAAAATCTGGGGCGTTTCCCCCAAGACGAACTTCGCCGCGACCCTCGTTGCCGCCGACTATCGTATGAAGCTCATTGGCATCGGTCTGGAACCGGCGCCCGTGAAACTCACGACGTACGTCGATCAATCTAACCCGCGCAATCGCGCCTCCAACGCACTGGTGCGCTGGTACTTCCAGCCCAAATACGACTGCGTGGTCGCCACGGAACAGGGCGACGCCATCCAACTGGTCGGTCAAGGCGTCAATCTTCTGGGCGAAGACGAACTGGTCGCCGCTGACGGCACGCGTTCCGCCAACACCGGTCGCGGTAATCGCGCCACTCACGCCTACGCCAAGAGCTTTACCACCAAGTTCGAAAAGATCGCTGAAGTCACGCCGGTCTATGCCAATCTTCGCAATCTAATCGACATGGCGGTCGTCGCGGCCTACATGCAAAAAGAAGACGTCTACTCCAAGGTCAACTGGACGCCGGACTTCTTCATGGACGAAAACGCCTACCAAACCGAAACGAACAATGAGATTCGTTACGCCCAAACGGCTGTGAACGTCATTCATCGCGGCGCCAATACCACGTCCTTCCCGACCGGCGGCGGCGTTATGATCGAACCGACTCGCGCGCTCGCTCCGGAAAACCTCAAGTACGACGACAAGGGCGACGTGGAAGCCAAACGCGCCAGCTCTGAAAACTCCGATACACAGCAGTGGTGGTGGGACTGAGCTGTCTTTCGCGCAACTGCGTTGTAAACGCCACGCATAGCGTCGTGAAAAGAGAATAAGATTACGGACGCGCCGATTCAATTCGACGCGTCCGTTCTATTTAAATTCGCTGGGATAAAATACGTAATGGCGCGCTCTGCAATAGGCGCCGCGCACAATGCGTCGACGCCGCAACGAGCTTGCCAAAAGCGTCGTGTCGGAGCACGGGCAATAAAAAATGGCGCGGTCAACTCGCCTCCTGCGAACGACCGCGCCTGTGCGCTTCCTTGCGCTTGCGGAGCGTCCATGCTCCTTGTAATTCGCCGCGTCCTTGCGACGAAGAAACCGTAATGTACTGATTGCGCCCTTTATTTCAACGTCGTTGGACGTTTGGACTTAGCGGTATTTTTTTCCGTCGGTCTGCTCAGCGACGCGCGTGAAGTTCTCGGTCGCGGCGCGTTCCTCTTGCGCAACGACGTCCATAACGTTTTCCTCAAAGTTCACGGCAATATCGCCGACGGTAAAGGCGGCGATTCGCCAGGCGCCGGCGGAGTTTGTGAGCACAAAGGTGAGCGTGTCCATCTGAAGGTCGCCGTTTTCACCGTAGTCCTCCACTTCGACCCATGCAAGCGCGCGACCGCCGTTCGCTTTGGTCTTCTGAATAATGCGCCAGCGAATACTATTGCTCGCTTGAGTGGCAAATTGCTCGCGTTGCGCCTCTTGAGCCGTGGGCGATAGGAGTTCAAAGGCCGCGTCGTCGTCGCCGCTAAAGAACGCTTTAAAGAACGCGTTGACAACGCCTTCTGGCGATTCTGGATTCTCTACGTCGAGCGGTTCTTCGTCGAGTTCCAGCGTCGGCTTGGTCTGAGATTCCTCTTGAACGTTCTCCACCGACGCGTCGCTCGACGCTTTATCGGCGGAACTCGATTCGTTCAACTTGGAGCCACAACCCGTGGCGTAACAAGTGAAAGCCGCGCATATTACAATCAAAAAAGCCAGACGTGCCATTGAAATCCTTCACTAGTTGTTATGATACTTTTAGCGCATCCGTCGCGCTAAGTCGTTTAATGATCAACGACGCGACAATAGTGACGAAATTATCAATTAGCGTCAATGTCAATTCGGCGCTTATTTAAACTTTTTTATTCGCCGACGCGTCAGGCGCGTAGCCTAGCGAGTCAAATGGAACACAAGCGACCATGTCGAAACAACGTCCACTGGAGGAGATAACGGTTCTAGCGACGCGCGCGCGCGCAGATTCGGAAAAACTTTGCGCGCAACTGGAAGCGCTAGGCGCACAAACCTTGATACAGCCCGGGATAGAGATTCTCCCGGCAGAAGACCCAGAGGCGCTACACGACGCGTGTCGCGCGGTTGTAAACGGTCAGTTTAACTGGCTCGTCTTTTCAAGCGTCAACGGCGTGCGATACGCCCTGGCGAAGCTAAAGGAACTCTGCGCGTCAAGCGCACAAGACGTCGATGAGACGTTCACGACCCTGGGCGTACGTTGTGCGGCGGTCGGCGCTAAGACGTCGCAAGCGCTACGGGAGGAGAAGATCGAGTGTGCGCTAGAACCAAGGGACTTTAACGCGCAGGCGCTCGCGGAGAGTTTTTTAGCGCTGGGCGAATCGCTCAGTAGCGCGCGGATTCTCTCATTTCGCGCCAATCGCGGTTCCCAGACGCTCGCCGACGCCTTGCGCGAACGCGTCGCGAGGTTTGAGGAGGTCACGGCGTATCGTAGCGTTGACGCGACACATTATGCGCCGGGAATTGAGACGGCGTTGCGTCACGGTCGCGTCGACTTCACTCTCGTTATGAGTTCCGCCACTGGCTACGCGTTGTGTAAACTCTTTGGGGACAATCTTAACAAGACGCGTTTTTTAGCGCTCAGCGAGCAAATCGCACACGCGCTACGTCAATGTGGCGCGACGGTCGCCGGCGTGGCGCAAGAGGCGACAACGGAATCGCTCATTGCGCTGACCGTCGAACAGGGGAAACGCCTCAAACGCACGCGCTAACTACTGTCAGCGCGTCACAGACAAAAGAAGAGCGCGCACGACCATTGGCAGTCGAGCGCGCTCTAAATTATTAAGTCGCGTAAGCTAATGCGGAACGAACGTCGTACTTGGCGTTAGCGCTTGCTTTGCACGTCCTTTTCGTACTGTTCGTACTCGGCGATCCACTTTTCGCCCACGGGCACGTTGTTCTTTTCGCAGTAGTAATCCCAAACCGGACCAAAGGGCGCGGACTTGAGTTCTTCCAGAAGCGCGAGACGCTTAGTGAAGTTGAAATCGTTCTCCAGGGCGCGTAGCGCGTCAAGCGGTTCCAGCGCGGCGCAAAGGAGCGCTTTGATCGCGCAACGCGTGCCAATGGTCCAGGCCGCAACGCGATTAAGCGTGCCGTCGAAGTAGTCGAGCGCGAAGAAGGTGCGTTCCAGTAGGTTATTGCGCATGAGTTCTTCGGCGATTGCGCGCATCTGGTCGTTCCAGATAACGACGTGGTCGGAGTCCCAACGCACGCCACGGCTCACGTGCAGGAGCAGTTCGTCGACAAACATACTGGCAGAGGTGAGTTTATCGCTAATGCATTCGGTCGGATGGAAGTGACCGGCGTCGAGCGTGAGAACGAGGTTGTTCTTAATGGCGTACCCCATGCAGAACTCATGGCTACCGACGGTGTAACTTTCCACGCCGATCCCGAAGAGTTTGCTTTCGATACCATCGCGAATATTTTCACGCGGGTACTTCACAGAGAAGATTTCGTCATAGGACGCGGCGAGGCGTTGACGCGGGGCGAGACGATCGACGGGCGTGTCTTTTAAGCCGTCGGGGGTCCAGTGGTTGACCACGCAGGGCGAGCCGAGGGATTCGCCAAAGAAGTTAGCGATTTTACGGCAACGCTTGTCGTGTTCGATCCAGAAATCTCGGATTTGCTTCTTCGGGTGCGACAAGGTCAAACCGTCGGCGGCGTATTCGTGCGAGAAGAACGTCGGATTGAAGTCCAAACCGATCTGGTTCGCCTTAGCCCAATCGACCCAGCCTTGGAAATGCTCGGGTTCAATTTCGTCACGATCGACTTTTTTGCCGCCGTTTTCGAGGTAGATCGCGTGAAGGTTGAAGCGTTGCTTACCGGGAATGAGCGAAAAGGCTTTTTCCGCGTCGGCGCGCAGTTCATCGGGCGTGCGAGCCTTACCGGGATAATTACCGGTGGAGAGAATACCGCCGCCAGTGAGACCGGCTGCGTTTTCGAAACCGCCGACGTCGTCCCCTTGCCAGCAGTGCAACGAGATCTCGATTTGGTTGACTTTCGCCATGGCCGCTTCAACGTCAACGCCAAGTTCCGCGTAACGTTCTTTTGCCAATTCATACGCTTGTTCAATCTTACCCATATTCAAGAAGTCTCCTGTATGGCGTAGCGTCGTAGCGCGTGCGAACACGAACTTGCGACTTTTATCATATAAAAACTATTTCGTTCTAATGAACCAATCAAAAATTCCGATATTAACAGTAATACAACTTTTTTGTATCCTAGCGCAAGGTCAACCCCTGGGGTTGTCGTCACTGAAGCATGAAGATCAAGGACGAAACTAATGCACGCTAAAGAGGTCACAACATCAATTCACGCCACAACGCAAATGACGCGACGCGAAGCGGTGGCACGTACGCTTGCCGCTCTAGCGCTTTTGGGTGGCGCTACGCTCGCTTGCGCCGGATGCGCTAATAGTAAAAACTCCAAGCGCGATCGGAATCAAACGATCGACGACGTGCTCTCCGCGGAAAAGCCAGGATGGTAAAAGCGCATACGTTCTAGTATTATTTTACACAGAAACGCCCACAAAGTATAGATGCGTTCCCTTTTTGTGTGAGGGAACGCGTCATTTTTTATCTTTATTTTTGGCGTAACGCGTCGAATTAGTTCTCTGCCACGGCGTCCTCAGGCTCTTTCATAACGCGATTAGCCATGAGCGCGGCGATCCAGCGCGTTTCGGGAAAGGACTGGAAGATAATCTTCATAATCACGGCCAGCGGCGGGGAAAGGAACATTCCGACCGGACCGAGTAGCCAACCGAAAAGTATCAAGGAGATCAGTACAATCAATGGCGAAAGATTCAGGCCGTTCCCCAACAGTCGCGGCTCTAGCCAATACCCAAAGGCGCAGTTAATGAGCGCAAAGAAAACCGCGTCAATGCAACCGACAAAAACGCCGTGTTGAACCATCGCCAGGATCAATGGGGGAATCGCCGCAACGACAGAACCAATGTTCGGAATATAGTTCAGTAAGAATGCGACAAAGCCCCAAAGCAAGGGATACTCAACCTTAGAAACGACAAGTAGGATCGTAACCGAGACGCCGACACAAAAGCTAATCAGCGTCTTAATCATCATATAATTGCGAATATCGTCTAAGACGTTCTCAATGTGAGAGTTCGTAAAGCGCCGACGTCCCAGAACCGCGACGAGCTTCACGGGTATCATCTGCGTTTCACAGAGCATAAAGATCACCAGAAGGGTGACAATCACGGCGTTACTGGCGAGATATTTCAGTTCGCCGGCCAGACCGCGTACAAAGCGGAAGAGTTCATGCGAGCTCATATTCATCGCATTGAACTCCGGAGCGATGTTATCGTAGTCGTCGTAATCGTCCTCCGTGTCGGAGCCGGTCAAATCGGCATTGTCGCGTTGCGCTTCACGTTCCGCCTCTTCCAAGGTCGTTGGGGGCGCGCGCAGTCCCAGACCGGAGGCGGAATCGTCGCTGACCACGACCGCGGAGCGCGACGCGTCATTTGCAACGCGTGCGACTTCCGTACTGTTCCATTCATTCAACTCAGCGGCATAAGCGCTGGAAGAGTCCGCCAAAATTCGTGTGTCACGTTGTTCCGCGCGTGAAGGATTCACGGAACTCAATGTCGTAGGCGCGGAGGTCGACTGCAAATACGACGTTTGAGAGGCGCCGCCGGTCTCGTGTCGTACGTTCTCCAACGGCTCAGCCGCAACTGCGTTAGCGCCTTCAGCTGGATTCGTATTATTAGAGTCAGAACCCGTCGGCGCGGATTCTAAAGGCTCTGGCGCATTGCCGTGCTCAGGAGCGGTAAGGGTGTTTGGACTCGACGCGTCAGAAGATTGGGGCAAGTCGGTTCTTTCATCGAACGTCTGCGTCTGTTCGTCGAGATTACGACGACTGCGACGCTGGTGCAATGCCTTCTTGGTCGACGTGGCTTGAACCTCGACCTCGTCTGGTTCGTCCAGCGGTTGTTCGCGCTTGGATTCGCGCAGGAAAGGAATGAAATCGTCAATACGCAGATTATAGCTACTGAGCGTATCGTTGAACTGGTCGCGATATTCTGGGATATTCTTAACAAAGAGCGATAGTTGCGACCCAATGACCGTCGCAGCGCACAGACCAACCACCGCCACCGCTATAATGACAGCGGTGAGAGAAATCGCCATAGAGACGCCACGTTTGCGTAGCCAATTGATCGGGGAAATCAGCAGTACGGTAAAAAACACGGCCATAAAGATGGGGCCGAGAATACCACGCGCCGCGTGAATTCCGCCTAAAATGATAATAATCGAGGCAAAGATGACGGAATAATTCTTCAGTAAACTTTGCTTCGGCGCGCGTACGCTCGCTTCTAAATTCTGACGGTCGTCCATACGTCCAACTTCATTACGCGCGTTGCGCTATGCGTCACGCGTTCTAAACCAACGCCAAACCTCGTAGGCGTCAACCCGGCGACGCCTCTGTGAATCATAATACACAAAGGGGCGCGCAACGACAAGGGTTTACTAGATAAGACGTGAGAAAAAAAGAAAAAAAGGCGAACCGAATTAACGTCGATTCGCCGTGCGAAATTAATTTAGTCTTTTTTCGGTTCCACGAGCGCCTGGTTGCAGTTCAGTAGCTTGACGACAACAATTGGCATTCCCGCAGGCAGATCCTCGGGATAATCCGTGATCGCCTCGTACTCCATCGTACGACCCTGCTGAATAACAGACGCCTTGCCTATGCCTGCGCGCTTGCCGGGAATACGAAGGTAGACCGTGCCGCTGGAGCCGACCGCTGTGTCAAGGCGGATCGAACCGTCGTAATTAAAGGACGTAAGCGAGCGCATGAGGTAGTACACGAAATACATCGCCGCAAGACCGCAAAGCGCCGCAACAACGAACGTCTTCGTTTGATCCAGACCCGTGCCGCTACTGGCCAGACCGCCAAGTCCAAAGAAAGCGACGCCCGCGGCAAGAGAGCGAATAGAAAACGCGCGCAAAAAGCTACCGCCGTTGCCATGTGCCTGACCGGTATCAGACAAATCTGCTGAATCTACGCTATCGGCGCCGGCAATCGTTGCGTCGGCTGTGTCGGCTGTGTCGCCGACGTCGCTATCGCCCCCTAGACCAATGAGCGCGACAATCAAATTAACCACGACAAAAACCGAGCCAAAAATCGCACAGTACAGATAAAGAGTTTCCATCAAGCTCCTCCAGTTCTAGCTACGGCACAACATGGTCAAAAGGACGCCATCGTCGGTACAATTACTACGCTCTGTATTATAGTATGAAAAAAATTGAGAAAAAGAAGCCATATGCAAGAAAAAAGGTAAAGGGTATAGCGGCAAAGTCGAATTTAGGTAAAATAGAGAAAAATTATCTATTTATTAAATTAGTCAAACTTCGCAAATCAACTCAAGTATAAGAGCGACGTGCTACGTCGTGATAAAAAACCACAGAAAGGCTCCTCATGTCCACTCTTAACACTCTTGCCATGTTGACGCCAACGCTAGCGGCAAGTTCAACCGTACCAGCTGTCGCAACGGCGGCTATTCTGTTGGCTGTTATTCTTTTCAGCGTCCTTCTCCTGTTCAGTCGACGCTACAAGCGTTGCCCTAGTAATAAGATCATGGTGATCTACGGGCGTTCCTCGAGTAAGTCGTCGGCGCTGTGTATCCACGGCGGCGCGAAGTTCATTGTGCCGCTCTTCCAGGACTACGCTTTCCTGAGCCTGGAGCCGATGCAGATCGAAATCCCGCTACGCGGCGCGCTCTCTATGGAGAATATCCGCGTGAACGTACCGAGCGTCTTCTCCATTGCGATCGGCACTTCCCCGGAACTTATGCAGAACGCCGCTATTCGTTTGCTTGGTATGGAAAAGCAAGCGATCGCCAAACAGGCGGAAGACGTTATTTTCGGTCAGTTGCGTCAAGTAATCGCCTCCATGCGCATTGACGAAATCAACCGCGACCGAGAATCGTTCCTCACGAATATTCAAGAGTCGTTGGAGCCTGAACTGCGTAAACTTGGTCTGGTGCTCATTAACGTTAACGTCACGGACATTACCGACGAATCGGGCTATATCGAGGCGATCGGTCGTAAGGCGGCGTCGGAAGCGATCCAAAAGGCGCGCGGCGACGTGGCTGATAACGAGCGTATGGGTGAAATTCGCGTGGCAGACGCGGAAAAAGACAAGGCGATTCAAGTAGCCAACGCGCGAAAAGAGCAAACGATCGGTACGCGCGAAGCCGATCGTGAACAAACGGTCAAGACCGCGGAAATCGAACAAGAGCAAGCGGTTCGTCTGGCGGATCTGGAACGTATTAAGATCGTCGGGGAACAAACCGCGGCCTTCGAAAAGGAATCGCAGGTCAAGTCGGCAGAACGCGATATGCGTATCAAGCTAGCGGACGCGAACGCGGAAGCGGTGCACGGCGAAAACCTGGCGCAAGCGGTCATTGTCAACTCCACGGCCGATCTGGCGGTCAAGAAGGCGGAAGCGTTCCAATTGAGCGAAACGCGCAAACGTCAGGCTAACGCGTCAGTCGAAGAAGCGGAACACCGCGCTCAGACCCTCGCGGCCAACGCGCGTGCGGAGCGCGTGGAAGCTGAACGTCGCGCGGAACTGGAAGCGCCGGCAAAGGCGGAAAAAGCGCGTATTATCGTCGAAGCGGAAGCCGCGTCGGAACAGAAGCGTATCGAAGCGGAAGGCGAAGCGGCGGCAATTTATGCGAAACTCGAAGCAGAAGCGCGCGGTCAATTTGAAATTCTGCGCCGTAAGGGCGAAGGTTTGCGCGCGATTGTGGAAGCGTGCGGAAGCGCTAAAGACGCGTTCCAACTACTCATGCTCGATCACTTCGACGAACTCATTGCCGCGTCAGCACAGGCAATCTCCTCGATTAAATTCGATAAAGTCGTCGTGTGGGACGGCGCCAACGGTCAGGGCAACGGCGAAACCGCGACCGCTAACTGGTTGCGCAGTATGGGCAAGACCCTGCCCCCGATGCTGGAAGTCATGCGCGACGTCGGAGGCGTCGAATTTCCTGAAATGCTCGCAAAGCTCGCTAGCTCCGTTCAATCGGGCGAAGCGCCTGCGACGACAAAAGAGGAAGGCGCCACAACTACCGACGCCACAACGGTTGAAACAGACGCATAGTCCTAACGTTACCTCTGCCAATTAAGCCGAGGTCGATATCATAAGAGGGGACGCGAACCTGTCGAAACGGTTCGCGTCCCCTCGGTTTTTTTGCGTCAATCTCGCATGGACGGCGCAGGCAACGCGTCGGGTTATTCCGGCGCGCGTCCGGTCTGAAGCAGTCGTAACGTGTCGGTACGCGCAGTCTTAATCGCGGGATAGAGCGCCGCTGTGATACACAGAACAAAGGTCAACGCCAGTCCAAAGGTCAATCCCTTCACGGGCAAAATCACCGGAGGATCAACCGTGCCGAACATACTCTTGCCAAGCTTGAGAGACGCGCGCGCCGCAAGATAACCAAAGCCGAAACTCGTCAGGCTGGTCACGGTCGCGAGCTGAATCGCCTCGATGAGGATCGCACGCGCAAGGGTCCAGCGCGTGAGTCCAAGCGCGCGCATAATGCCGAACTGCCAACGTCGTGACCGCGTGGAGTTCGCGATAGCGCCGACCGCCGCTATCGCCGCAATTACGAGCGTGGTGATCGGCGTTTTACTCAGTCCCCAAATCACTTTATCGGCGCGACGCGAAATCGAGCGCGTGAGCGACTCGCGCGTGGAGAGTTTCGCATAAGCGGTGCGCGCGCCGTGGTCGGTCTGGGTCTGCGCTAAATCGAGCGCAAGATTCTCGCGCGCCAGCGCGTCAAGCGTTCCTTCCAGTTGAGAATAAGAACACTCCACGCCGTCGCGAAGATTAAACCAGAAGTACGAATAGCGTTCAATCTGGTAATCGTTCTCAATAATCCCGCGTCGTGCAAAGACGACGCCTCCAGATCGACCGAAATTACGCCGTACGCCTCCGGTCTTGGACAGCCACTGCCAGCCCGGAAAGGATACCACGCCGACAATCGGATATTCCAACGTCTGCGTCGGTCGCCGAGGATGGGTCGTTTTGAGCGTATCGCCTACCTTCAAACCATAATCGACCATGAGGGAATCGGTCACAATAACGCCGCGACCCGTCTGCATCTCTATTAGCGCGTTTTCACGCTCGCCCTGACGAAAATAAACGCCTACCATTGGCTCGTCCCCGCCAAACGCCTGCGCGACGTCCACGCCAAAGAAAACTACGTTTGCAAACGGACTATTGCTCTTCTGTGAGTCAATACTCCCCTGGGCAAAGGCAGCCTGCTCAACCGCGACAGGCAGAAATTGATCCGGTTCGAGCATTGGCAAACCCTTTAACTTTGCCTGCGACTGCTCGCATAGCCCGTCTGGGAGAAAAGCGACAAACGCCTCGGGAGCTCGACGACCCGGAAGAAAGGGGTCAAGCATGGAATAGCCCCAAATCTGCATGGAGACAAAGAGACCGCCGCCTACGCTAAGAGCCGCCGCTACCGCCGCCACGCGTTTGACGTCACCGGTGAAACCGCTACGAATAATATGCGCGTCAATCGCTAAGACGCGTGCAAGTATCGGCGTGAGAATCCATTCCGTCACACGAGACGTCAACGGTATCAGAAACAAAGTTCCCATGGCGAGCGCCAATAGCCCGAAGCCACAATGTAGACTCGCCTTGCGCGCTGTGTCCAGTTGTGCAAAAAAGGTCGTGTAGATATCGAGACTGACGCACAAAACGCCTAGCAGAGCCAAAATCACAAAGCGCTTATTCTGACGTCGACGCGTCTTGTGAGAGTAGAAACTCGGCCCCTGCGCGCGAATCGCTTCGATCGGCTTCAGACGCGCGCTACGCAACATCGGGTAGAGAGACGCCACGACCGCGCCGAGCGCCACGCAGATAAAAGAGAAAACGCAAGACTCCACGCTTAGCGCACGAGCTTTACCGGAGCAGATCCAGATAATACACTGCCCGGCAAAGACGCCCCCTAACCAGCCCGGTAACGCCAGGAGCGTCCCTTCCATTAGGATCGACGTCGCCGTCTGAGCGCGCGTGAGACCGCTGGCGCGATAGAACGCGAAGAGACGTTTCTGCTCCTCGAAACTCGTATTGAGCGTCACAAAAACAATCAAGAGCGACGCCAAAGCCGCGAGGAACGCCCCGCTCGACGCTTGATATTTAAACGACTGACTATCTTTGAGTTGCGCTAACTTCTGCGCCATAACCTCTTGCGCGGTAACCGCCTGGCAGGTCGGCGCGAGCGCGGCAAAGGTCTCGCGCCATCGTTCGCGGAATATCTCCGGCGCTTCTCGAGTCTTGAGATAGATAGCCGTCGGCGTGAGCGGTCGACCTAAAGCTTCTGCGATTTCGCGCGCCAACGCCGCGCTAACATAGAACCCCTCAGTCTCTGGGTCGTCGACAATTCCCACAACTTTCAACTGAAACTCCGACGTCGCGTCGGCAAGCGATTTTTTGGCGATTAAAAAGAGGTCGTCCCCGACTTGCGCTTTGAACTGCTCAACGCCGCGCTGTGTTAAGACCGCCTCGTAAGCCGGCAAGGAATCATTGGCGCTTGCAAACCAACGTCCGTCTTTGAGTTCGTACGGCGCTTCGGTCGCGGTAATACCGTAAAACTTTGAACCCAACCCCATCGGCGTTCCCATCGTTGCGCGGTAGGCGCCAAAGGCTTTGCGTCGTAATTGCGCGTCGACCTGAGAATCGTCGCGCCCGGCAAGTTCAAAGAACTGTTCATCGGTTAAATCAAGCGTGCGCTTAGTCGTCGGCTTCCCCTCGGGGTCGAGGTCGTCGTCTTCAAGAATCGAGCGTTCTGAATTCGGAGAATAGACAAAACACTGTAGTCCAAAGGTTTGGTCGCAGAGTATTGTCTGTTCGTCCCGACGCAATTTCTCGATTAACTCCGGCGCAAAGGCGCTCTGAGCCACGTCGCCGCGCCCTCGACCGCCGCGTCGTGCGCCGCCCGCGCCTCGACCACGACCTGCTCCCGGTTCTTCTGCGCTGACCGCGCGCTCGCCCTCCGGCGCTTGACTGCGACCTGCACGCGACTGCTCTGCGACTTTGGTTTCGTCGCCTTGGTTTTGAGTCGAAGAACTTTTAGCGCCGACGTTAGACGAATCTTTCGCCCCACCGGACGTGTTTGTCGTTGGCTCTTCACGCGTGAGATTGCCAAATGGTCCGGCAAAGTTTCCTCCGCCGCCGCGTTTAGCGTCGTCGACGCTAGGCGCTATTCGAAGGTCATATCGACCTAGATAGTTCGCCTCCGCGACGGTTTCGTCCATAAAGAGCGCTTGAAAACCGCCGATTGTCCAGACAATGAGACAGGACGAGGCGGCGATCGCAAGCAACGCCAGCGCAAGCCTTATCTTCTGTCGCGACATTCTTTTGACGGTAATTTTCCACAAAAACGCCATCTATGCGCGCTCCTTTCCCTGCGCTTGACGCGCGAGATCCTGGTAGTGCGCCGCAAGTTCGCCGGCGTCGTTAAATTCACTAGTGGCAACGTCCTCGACGAGTTTGCCGTCGCGCAGAATCACCACGCGTTTAGACCAGATCGCCGCGGACGGCTCGTGCGTGACCAAGACGATCGTGCGCCCTTCTTCGCGATTGAGTTGGTCGAAAATCTCGCAGACCGCGCGACTACCGGTCCAATCGAGATTACCGGTCGGCTCGTCGGCCAGTACCACGGCGGGTTCAGCCGCCAGGGCGCGCGCTAACGCCACGCGTTGCTGCTGACCGCCGCTGAGCGCGTCTGGATACTGGTCTAACTGTTCGGTTAGTTCGATCCTCGCCCAAAAGCTCGCAAGTTTATCGAGGGTCTGAGCGTCCAACTTGCGTTTGTCCGCTCGCAACGGGAATAAAATATTCTCGCGCACCGTTAAGCACGGTATGAGATTATAGCTCTGAAAGACTGTGCCTATGCGTCGACGACGAAAGACCGTTAAATCCCTGTCGCTCATCTGAAACAGTTCGCGCCCCTCGATCAGCGCCGAGCCGCTCGTCGGGCGTGTGAGACCGGCAAGCAAATGCAAAGCAGTGCTCTTTCCGGAGCCGCTCGCGCCCATAATCGCAACAAACTCCCCTCGCGCTACCGTCAGGTTGAGGGAATCGAGCGCGTTGAACTGTGTGTCGCCACGCTGATAACTTTTCGTTAAATTACGCGCGCATACCGCCGGCTGATTCGTTGCTACGTCTGTGTGTTGAATCATGCGTCCACCCTACTCCTGGCTCGGCGCCGCGTCTGCTGGCAACGCACAGTATGACAGAACAATCAGCACGTATCCGGTCACAAGATTGGCGTCGGTTTCATACCACATTCGTTCCTCGTTCACCCAGGAACCGTCGGCGTTTTGCGCTAGCGCTAGGGTCGTTAAAAGTTCCTTGCGCCAGTCGTGCGCCACGCCCGTGGCGTCGTCAAACGTTGACGCGCCTATGACTTGGAAGCATTTCGATAGAGTGTGATAGTAATAGTAAAGCCCCTTCTTACCCAGCCCGGGATTTTGCTCCATTGAGTAGTTTTCTGCGATCCACTTCGTCGCGGCCTCCACTCTGGGGTCGTCTTGAGTGAGACCGGCGTAAATGAGACTCTTCAGACCGGCGTAGGTCATGCTGCCATAGCTCCTCAGACCGCCGTTAACCTCCTGTCCCGCCGGGTTTTCATCGCCCGAGACAAAGGTGTAAATGAAACCGCCGTCGTTCGTCTTCGTCGATCCCTCGACCGGGTTGTCTTCCGACTCCAAGTTCTGACAACGCGAAACAAAGACTAAGGCGTCTTGAATCGCACGGTCGTCCTCCTCCGCGCCCAATTCGCGCAACGCCTCGACAAAGAACTGGGTGTTCGATAGGTCCGGACGCGTCTGGCGCGTATCGCCGTAGCCAACGCCGCCAAAATAGGCGTCCTCGCGTGAATATCCGTTCTCTTCGTTGTATTGCGCGCGACGAATGAATTGCTCCGCGTTCGCCACGACTTTGTCATAACGCCCGTCGCCTATGGCTTTATTAGCAAGATCAAAGCAGACCGCGCCAAGGCAGGATTCGTAACAGGAGATGTGCCCGCCCTCGGAATAGACGCCGCCGTCGTCGCGAATCGCGCCCTCGAGGAACGCGAGCGCCTCGCGCAGGGGCGAATCCGTCGGCTTAACCCCGGCGCGTAGTAGACCGATCGCGTCGACTATCGTCGGTCCGATACCAACGCGCGGAGACGCCGAGAAGGAGCCGTCTGACGACTGAGAGCTCTTGAGGTACGCCACGCCTTGCGCGAGCATTTCCAAACGCAAGGCGTCGAGGTCGTTGAGCTGCGCGTCGGCGAGCGCGGCGCGTTTCTTTGCCTGAGTAGGAACCGGCGAGCCCTGGGGCGCGCGACGTTGTGACGCCAGCGCCGCCTGTTCTTGTTCGTCCAGAACGCCGTCGCCGTTTTTGTCAGCCGCCTTGACGCGGTCTAGCAGTACGCTGGGAACCGACTCTGGCAAATCCGCCAGGACGATCTGCCCTTGTGCGTTTTTTGCGCGATTAAAGAGCGCGTCCAGACCGCCGCCGGGAACGGCTCCGGCGCCGCGACCAGTATCGGAACCATATCCCCCTCTACTGGTTGCTGCGGAATTACCCATACCCCCGTTAGGGGTTCGTTCACCCTGTGCAAAAGCGGGCGAAATCGCAATAAGCGCCAGCGCCGAAGCGCACAGGAACGCACGACTGATATATTTAATGATTGTGGTCGTCATAGTCGAGCCTTTATCGATAAGTTAAGTCCTTTAATTTCGCAATTAAGTTAAATTACAGCGCGAGCGTCTCCGCGCCGCTGGCGGTTGCCATCGCGCGCCACGTTTGAACGTCAATGGCGTCAGAGACAAAGCGCACGCTTCCGTCTGCCATTCCCACGGTCACTATGCCAGGGTGGTTCGAGGAAGCTCCTTCAAAGAGGAGTTCCGTACCGCGCAACCAGATATCGGGCGCCTTGAGATTAGGCGTTTTATAAGCGGAGTAGCCTGTGGCGTAGTGACGACCGGCGATCCAGGGGGAACAACGGTGCGTTAAGGTCGCCTGAGACGACATACTCGTCAGATCCGGGTCTATGTAATCCGATGCGGAACCGGCGCCGAGAATCGTCATGCGATCCATATCGCGTTGCGCAGGAGAAGTTGGCGCGGTTTCGAACTGCATACGCGCCTCCGAAGTCGCCATGGTGTTCGAACAACCGTCGGTAAACACGGCAAGAGTTGTCTGCACAAAGCGAAAGGCTCCGTCGTTGTGACCGTCGTTGAGATTATTCGCCTTACCGACTCCCGAACCGGTACAGAAGACGTAGTTGACGTTATTCGCATATAGGTTCTCATTGCGCGGTTGCAACGCTTTACGCGCCTGGTCTTCACTGGGACACCAGAGTGTCTGACAGGGAAAATCCAACTTCGACGCAAGATTGAGATTCAATGCGGTCTTATTGCTCCAGACGCGATAAGTATCGTAGTCGCCGAAGTCGATATCCGCCATAAATTGTCCCTGTTCGATATATGGCAAGATCCGCGCGTGGATCGAAAACCCAGTGTCATAAACAGCGGTGGAAGAAGCGCTACGACCCCAACTGGTGAACTGAGGCAATGCGCGCTGAGTATCGGCGTAGTTCATAAGCGCCAGTCCCCACTGCTTGACGTTATTAGAGCACTGCATTCTTCGCGCCGCCTCGCGCGCCGCCTGAACCGCTGGCAGTAGCAATCCGATGAGGATCCCAATAATCGCAATTACCACCAGAAGCTCAACGAGAGTAAAACCTCGTCTCTTCATATAATTCTCCTTAAAACTGTCGTGATGACCGGTGCGCAACACGCGAGATTACAACGCTTCAGCGCGCCAGTACAACAGAAAGAAAAGGATAAAGAAATAAGTCTTATTCACGCACAGAGGCGGAGAATCAAATCAAGAGTCGCACCGACGCTAGGTCGCGTAGCGCAAGAGGTTGACGCCACACGCGCTCATGTAGGGCGTGCGCAATAGCGGTGCGCAAACGCCACAAAACAACGTCGGCAAGGAAATTGACAATCAGTAGTATCGCAGTTTTGACCAGAGCGCAGACGCGTAAGAGCGCGGTAAAGGTCGCGAGGGGAAGCGCGAGAACCATCACGCAGAAAAGCGCCCTCGTCGAATCCTCAATAGCGCCGCGCGTTGAATCTGAAATTGCTGTGTCGCCGAAGTCTTGGCGTAGTTCCCAGATCGCAACGAGACCGGCGTGAGAGAGGGGATCGCCTTTGGGCACGGCGTCAACCTCGTCAAAATCCCAGAGAATCCAGTCGTCGTGATCATGCGCGTGAAACTCGCTGGATTGGTCGAAGGAATGCAAAAAAGCGAGCGCGTCGCCGAGCGCGTCGTCGGAACCCTGATCCTGTGCGAACTCTTCTAGAATCGCAATCGCGTCTTGACAGGCGCTGGTCTGACGCTGTGGCTCCGACTGTAAATCGACGCGTTGCGCCATGTCGTCCTGCTCGAACGCGCTCTGGAATGTGGCGTCGACAAGTTCCGCGCACACGCCCCAGCGAGCCAGTCCGCGAAGGATCGTCTCACGCGCGGCGTCGACCCGCTCGGGGGACTGACTATGCACGCTGAGATAATAGTCGTTGGCGCGCTGAAGCAGTCGCGCCTGGCGTTCAGCTTGTGCGCGCGTGGCAACGCGTTGAGTGAACGCGTGAGAATACTGCGTATGCGAACAGATGGGCACGGCGACGTCTAAAAGAGCAGGGTCGACGTCGTACCTGTCGGCGCACAGACGCGTGGCAACACGTGCGCGCGCATGTTCGCTGGCGGTCAAGCGCGCGTGCAAGAGCAGTCGCGCAGACGCAATCGTCGTCGCAATGAGCGCGATGGTCGCTAGGATCACAAGAACCTGAGCGAGCGCAATAACACGCGAAAACACGCTACGAGTTGACGACATAATAAACCTTCGTGTGAATAACCGCGCCAAACGACGCGTCAGTCTCCAGTCGATAGACTGGCGTAAGCGACTACATGAAGTATAATGGACGGCGCAATCTTTGTAAAGAGACGCGCGGCTCCATTCTCTGGACCGCCGAACACACGTCAAGTCGCAGGGGTTTAATATATATGCAACTTCAAGAGTTAATAGAGTATTTGGAACAGATCATGCCGCTGGCGTTGGCGGAAAACTGGGACAACGTCGGCTTAATCCTCGGGAATCGTACGCGCGCGATAAAATCGGTCATGACCTGTTTGACAATCGACGAAGCGGTGGTGGAAGAAGCGATTCACACGCATGTCGACTGCATTGTCTCTCACCATCCTTTTCCGTTTCACGCCTCGAAGCGTTGGACGGCAGACACGCCGGACGGACGTATTATGCTAGGTCTGCTTGGCGCGCAAATTGCGGTATACTCTCCACACACGGCGTATGACTCCGCCTTCTTTGGGATCAATCGTCAGTTAGCGGAAGGCTTGGGGTTGCAGGACGTTGAGCCGCTCTATCCTGGGCGTTTGGACGCGACCGAGGCGATGCTGGACGGTCTCGACGCGAGCGATCATGCGTCGGTCGCGCTTGACCTGAAACGACAGCCTCGCGCCAAGCAAGGCGAGCAGAGCGCCAAGCCGCTGCTGGGAACCGGGCGAATCGGTCGTTTTGCAACGCCGAAGAGCTTTGCGGAGTTGACCGAGCAGGTCAAAGACATGCTACAAATTTCGGCGCTACCGGTAGTTGGCGATCCAGAGAAATCGATCGCGCGCGTTGCGATCGGTTGCGGGGCGGCGGACGACTTTATCGCCCAGGCTCAGTCTCGTGGCGCAGACGCGTTGCTACTGGGCGAGGCGCGGTTCCATGCGTGTTTGGAAGCGCGAGCGCGCGACGTTGCGCTACTACTGGCGGGTCACTACTCCACGGAACGGTTCGCTCTGTGTATTCTGGCGGATCGTATCGCCAGGAAATTCAAAGGTTTAACTGTGCGCGCGAGCGCTAAAGAGAGCGATCCGATTCGCATGGCGTAGTCGCAGAGAATAAGCATAATAAGTATTTATTATTGCTAGTTATAGAATTATACTGACACGCCTTTGATAAAAAAAATGATTTATCGCGTCCAGGCGACTCGGGGGGGCTTGTCGCGCGACGCTTAGTACGTATAATGCATAAAAGTCGCTTCGATGAGCGACGTTCGATCTAACGCGTGCGCGTTGCGACGCAGGCAGGCGTTACACTATACCGATTGAGCGCTTTTCCGCGCAAGGTGGATCGCGTGGATTCGACCGACGGAAAGCGATTCCAGTAAGGTTGATTTAAATAACCAGTAAGGAGATTTAACGTGGCAGCTGTCAACGTTGGTATTAATGGTTTTGGTCGCATTGGTCGTATCGTCTTCCGTCAAATGGTCAAAGCGCCGGAAAAGTACAATGTCGTGGGCATCAATGACCTGACCGACACGAAAACCCTGGCGATCCTTCTCAAGTACGACTCCTCCCAAGGACGTTTCGACGGTACCGTCGAATACGATGAGAAGAACCTCATCGTCAATGGCAAGGCGATTCCCGTGACGGCCGAACGCAATCCTTCCCAAATTCCGTGGGGAACCCTCGGCGCTGATATCGTGCTGGAAAGCACCGGCTTCTTCACCGCTCCGGCCGCGGACGGCAAAGAAGGCTACGACAGCCACCTTCAAGGCGGCGCGAAGAAGGTCGTCATTTCCGCTCCCGCTAAGGGCGACCAAGTCTTCACCTGCGTCTTGGGCGTCAACGACGAACAACTCACCGCTGACAAGATCTTCGTGTCCAACGCGTCCTGTACCACCAACTGCTTGGCGCCGGTTGCGAAAGTACTCAACGACAACTTCGGTATTGTCAAGGGTCTCATGACAACCGTTCACTCCTATACGAACGACCAAGTCACCTTGGACAAGCCCTATAAGAACATCTATCGTGGTCGCGCCGCGGGCGTCAATATCATCCCGACCACGACCGGCGCCGCGAAAGCGGTCGGTCTTGTCATTCCGGAAGTCAATGGCAAACTCACCGGTATCTCCCTGCGCGTGCCCACGCCGACCGGCTCCATCGTTGACCTCGTCTGCGTCACCGAAAAGGAAGTCACCGTCGAAGCGATCAACGCCGCTGTCAAAGCTGCGTCCGAAAGCGATAAGATGAAGGGCATTTTGGATTACTGCGAAGACCCGATCGTCCTCGCTGACGTCGTTGGTCAAACCTACAGCTCCATCTTCGTGCCGGAATGGACCATGGTCATTGGCGAAAACCTCGTCAAGATTCTGTCCTGGTACGACAACGAAACCGGTTACAGCTGCCGCGCCGCCGACCTCATCTATCGCATGGGCAACATGTAATCAACGTTCGTAGCAACGTAGTTTACTTGTGCGCGTAATGGCACGATAAAAATCTAGGGAGCGCGTGAGAACGTTATCGTTCGTTCTCTTGCGCTCCTTTTTAGTTCCACTGAGCTTTCGTAAGATACCCATGGCGTCATTAGGCATCCTTGGCAACGTATATATCCTTTGCGCGCTTGCTAGCGTGACTTTTGGCGTGATCGGCGCCTTTGTGGTGGCGCGTCGGATCGGCTATCTTACCGGAGCAATAGCGCACTGCGCCTTTGGCGGGGTCGGGTTTGGGCTGTGGTTCCAGCAGGCGCTTGCCAACGGCGCGCTGGGAACCCTGGCGCTGGCGAGTCTACTGTGCGGCGGTTCCTCGCAGCGCGGCGCTAATCTTTGCGCGCGCGTGAGCGAAAAGATGGATCCTGTCTTTATTGCGCTATTCTTTTCCGCGCTCGCCGCTATGCTGGTGGACTTTATTCGACGTCATGCAAAGGAACGCAACGAGACGCTCCTGGGCGCGCTCTGGGCGATCGGTATGGCCGTCGGGTTACTTTTTTTAGATCATGTCAACGGTTATGTTTCCACGACGGCGTATCTATTTGGCGACGTGCTACTGGTGAGTAGTCGCGACGTTTGGTTCGCCGCTTGGCTCGGTCTGGGCGTAGTCGCAACGGTACTGGTAAATTTCAAACGTCTGGAAGCGGTCTGTTTCGACGAGGAGTACGCGCAACTACGCGGGATTAACGTGGGACTGCAGAATCGCCTGCTACTACTGCTCACCGCGGTCACCGTTGTGCTCATGATGCGCGTGGTCGGTCTGGCTATGATCGTGGCGCTACTAACGTTGCCGGCGGCAACCGCGGCGCATTATGCGAAGAAATTATCGACTATGATCGCCGCGTCAATCGCGATCTGTTTCGTCGGCTCGCTACTGGGCGTGTGGCTGAGCTATCGTTTGAATTACTCCACCGGTCCCACGATTATTCTAATCATCGCGCTTTTCTACGCGCTGTCGCTACTTCTGAGTCGGCTACGAATCTTCCAACAGAACGAAATGAATCAAGACGCTTAACGACTCGCACGCGCCGTAGCGGCGCTTTCCCCTACCCTCTAGGAGCATTGCGTCTGCGTCGAATCGACGGCGCCACTACAACGCGCTTAACAGCTGGCTCTATACTCGAAATACAACCGCTCTTACTAAAAACGCTTTCTTATTGTAAACGCAAGCGTTGCGTCGTGAGCAAGGCATAAAAAAAGAAACGCACGCGGCGCAAACTGCGTACGTTTCTCTCAATATGTATACGGAATCGCCAAATTTCCTTACGGAACGCAATAATCTGCGCTACGAACAAAGCGTCGCTGTCTCACGACGCGCTCACGCGCGTGGCGTCAGATTCCCGATTAATATCTTAATTATTCGGCGTCGGCTTCAGTAGCTTCACCGGCGTCAGCAGCTTCGTCGCCAGCTTCAGCGGTAGCTTCAACAGTTTCGGTAGCGGTAGCGGTATCGGTAGTGGGAGCGGCGGCTTTTTCAGCGGGCTTGCAACCCAGAGACAGACCGGCAACACAGACCAGCGAGAGAATCACAGCGAGAAACTTTTTCATTGCATTTTTCCTTTACATAAGGATCAGTAATAACTATAAGCTCAGCCGCGCTGACACAATGTCAAACACGACCTTTTCTTTCAACGCTATTTTATAGCTAAATATAGTTATTATCAATGCCGTCTCCTATCAAAATTGACAGATTTTTTCTTTTTATACGGCATAAGCGACACATCTTGAATTATCCGTCAAATTTACCACGACTTCACAAGTAACGACCTTAAAACAAAACGAAGCGCACGACGCAAGTTCCACGCCGCACGCTTTGTTTTGTAAGTTATTGAAAATCAGCGTTTAGAGCGCCGACTATTCGAACCGGAATCGGATCTTATTCGCGATTTTCCGGACGAGGACCGCGCCCTTCGCCACGACGTGGAAATTCGATCTTGCGAATCTTGACGTTGCGATAGACCGTCGGGTTACCGTGCAGACCTTGGATACCAATGTAACCGGCGTTTTCGGTTTCAGACGGCGCTTTATTGACGAGCCATTCGTAGGGTTTCGTACCGTCGGGATTCTCGTCGGCTTTGGTCCACAGACGCTTATCCATCGTGGTGATGAGTTGGTCATTGAGCACGACGGTGATCATCGGTCCCATCACGCTAATGGTCATGTGATTCCATTCTCCGGGCGCCTTGCAGGCGTTGAACTGAGGCGCGCAACGACCGTAGATAGCGCCACAGTCGCTCATATCGACGTCACGACCAAAGGAATCGAAGATCTGAACTTCAAAGGAGTTCGGGATCCAGTTATCTTTTTCCGTCGCTTGGATGACGACGCCGCTATTCGCTTGGTCCGTCGTCTTGAATTCGAAATCGAGCATGAAGTTCTCGTACTTATCCTTCGCCCAAATAACCTCGTCTTTGGTCGCTGTCAATTGACCTTCTTCGTCAATGCTCCAGACTTCCGGATTATATTCTGCATTTTCGAGTTTATCGCCGAAGAGAGAGACCCAACCTTCTCTGGTCGTGTCAGCGTTGGCGATAGGACGAATCGTGGCGTTGCGAATCTTCATGGGGGCGTTGCCATGCAGACCTTGGAAGCCGACATAACCGTAAGGTTCGAAGGAAGCAAGGGAACGACCATGGAATTTTTCTTCAATGTCTGTGCCTTGAGGGCTCTTGGCATTGTCGGTCCATTCGGCCGTGTTAATGCGATTGATCATTTCGCCATTGAGTACGACGGTGATCATGCGGTTATTGACGAAAACGTCCATTTTGTTCCATTCGCCCGGCTTTTTGGTGACGTTCTTAGTCGCCGCTTGGAAACCATAGAACGCGCCGCAGGAATGGTAATCCGGTTCCGTGCCGTAATCGTCCAGGAGTTGGATTTCGATCGTATTGGGAATCCAGTTGTCCTTATCGGAGCACTGGATCAAGAATCCGCCGTTGGTGTGTTCAGAGAGGTTGAATTCAAAGGAGCAAGTGAACGTAGAATACTTATTTTTGGTCCAGATAACCGCGTCGGCATTGGCGCAGAGTTCTTTGTCATCGTTGAAGTACCAGACTCCCTCGGGGAAGTCGGCTTCTTCGAGATTTTCGCCGAAGAGCGGCTTCTCTTGCGCGCCCATGAAACCCGGCATGAAACCGCCGCGAGGACCGCGAGGACCGCCTTCACGCGAACCACGCTGTTGGGGACGATCGCCACGCGGCGCGCCGCCGTCTTGGCTGAAAACAAAGGAGCCGCTCAGTAGCATCGCGACCACAAGTGAAAGTACAGTTAATCTCATTCAAAGATCCTTTCAGGAAAGATAGAGCGCGTCTGAATAGACGCACGACCACACGCGAAACGCACGCGTCACGTCGCACAGCGTTTATATTGACTAGTATTGTAATCGAAATTGAGCAGTGTTCAAATCACAAGAGCGGTATAAATAAAAAAAATGGAATAATTATACACAAAAGCGCGCTAAAGTCTGGACGCGTTGCGACGTGCACGGATGAAATTTGCGATTTTACGACCCGTTGAACTCAATGGGTAATCGTTCAGACGCTCCAGCGCGACCCAGCGTAACTCCTGTGCTTGCGACGCCATCGGTTCCACCGGCGCCAGATTACGCCCCTCGCGCTGTTGCACAGGCGGCATGAAGAAAAATTGCGCCTGACCTTCGCTTTTAGGAACGTAAGGCTCGCGTTGCAGTTGAGCAAGCCACAGCGTGACGCGATATCGCGTGACCGCATGAGAGAATTTTTTTATCGGCGCGTTAAGATAGAATTCAACGCCGCGCGCGCCGCACTCTTCTTCCATAAAGAACTGCACGCGATCCTTTAGCGCTACGTCGGTAGCGATCGCGACCGGGTCGTAACGCTGTTGCAACGCCACGCGCCATCGTGGAAAATCCCACAGACCCGGCCAGAGCGCGTCGGCGCGGCGATGTACAAGAAGCACGTCGGAATCACAGGGGCGCCGCGCGTCGGAGGTCGTAACGTGCGATAGTTCCGCGCCGAATTCACCGCGAGTGAGCCACAGCGCGAGGTCGTCGCACTGCGTCGGCGTTTCCTTCTGCGGTAAAATCGGCAAGTCGTTCTGCAGTCCCAACGCGCGCGCCTGGCAAAATCGCTCAATGGGACACTGTTCACACCGCGGATTGTTAGGAACGCACAGCATACTCCCAAGGTCGGTAAGCGCCGCATTGAGGCGACGATAGAGATTCGAAGCGCGTCTGGCGTTGTCACGTGGCAGCCACATTTCCGCACAGCGCCACAACGTACGCTGTGCGTTTGCGGTGGTCGTTAACTGCTGTAACGCCGTCAAGCGCGCGTTCAGACGCGTGGTATTCGCTTCGAGAATCGGGTATGGCAGATCGAAGCCAAAAGAGAGAATCGCGCCGGCGCAATATCGTCCAACGCCCGGCAAAGCAATGATTTGTGAATATTCAGAGGGAAAGACGCCGTGGTAACGTTCCAAGAGCAGTTGCGCGCCCTGATGCAACGCGCGCGCACGACGGTAGTATCCGAGTCCTTCCCAGGCCTTAAGCACGTCGTCGAGCGGCGCTCGCGCTAAGGTCGCCACGTCGGGAAATTTTGTCAAGAAGGGTTCGAAATAACCGCAAACGGTCTGGGTCGTGGTCTGCTGCAGCATGATCTCACTGACCCAAACGCGATAGGGGGTCTGATCCTCACGCCACGGAAAGCGTCGACCGTACAGCTGGAACCAACGCAGTAACGCGCGCCGCGCCTGGGGAAAGTCGACGCACTGGAGCGCCGAATCATGAGCGCAGAGCGACTCGTCGGTCTGAGTCGGTTCGAATAATTTCCTGGAACGCGCCGTCATATCACGAGTTATCGACGAATCATCTTAATTTGGCGCAACGCGCGTTTAGCGTCGTCATTTTTGAGCGCTTCACGCTTGTCGTGCAATTGCTTGCCTTTACACAGACCAAGTAGGACTTTCGCATGACCTTGTCGGAAATATAATTTCAGCGGCACAAGCGTGAGACCTTTTTCGAGCGCTTTTTTTGCAAAACGTTCGATTTCACGACGATGTAGAAGTAATTTACGGTCGCGTTTACGTTTGTGATTAAAACGATTCGCGTCGATATACTCTGGAATATCGCAATTAATTAGATAAACTTCGTTATTTCTCACGCGCGCATATGCCTCGGACAGTGAGACCGTGCCGTGTCGTAGGCTTTTAACCTCGCTGCCGACCAGCGCAATGCCCGCCTCAAGCGAGTCAAGGATATCGTAATCGTGGCGCGCCTTACGATTTTCAGCCACAACGCGTTCGATTCCGGAGTCGTCTTTTTTCTCTTTAACTTTTTTGTTCTTAGCCATCTGAGCGTCCTCTTGTCGTAGTATATATAACGGCGCGCACTTCCCATGAGCCGCGTCGTACCAATATGACGTCGAGGGCAAAAAGGTCAATACGGGGTCATAAGATTCCATTCCACCGCGTACTGATAGAGCCATGGGTGAATCCATGGACTCCACGTTGGGAAACTTGCGGAGGCGCAGGACCAGAAGAGCGCAAGGTACGCGATCCAACGTCCAAGTCTATATTTTTCAAGACGTTCCAAGCACGGAGTCATTGTAATGACAAAGAGCGGCGCCAGGGGAAAGAACCATCGTGGACAGCATGAGACGCCGCCATAATTACGGTCGCCCTGGTCGCGCGTGAGGAAGAACGCGAAGAAAACAACGGCGAGCGCCAAGGTTATCATACCGAGCGCACGCATGGCATATCGGGAACCGGGTTCCTCCGGTCGACGCACAAGCAAGCTCAGCGCGCCGAGCAGACTGAGGATCCACACCGGCGTAAGTGAAAAGACGCCTCGTGATCCGACTGTGGAATGGAAGGCGTATCGTGCAATAGAGGGTTCGCCACGATCGATACCAGTTCTCTGAGACCAGTGCGACATTCTCGCGTATTTCGCTTCTCTTGGTCGTCCGGCGGGATAATAACGATAGTAATACCAGTCGTTTGGCGAGAAGAGGGACTCTTGAGGGTCGCCGGCGGCGTTGGCGTCAGAGGAGGAGGCTTGATTTTCCGCAAGCGCTTGTTCCGCCGCCATTTGCATATGATCGCGTTTATGCGCATATGCGGGAACCAAGGTCTGATGTGCACAGTAGTTCGTGGCAAAGAACGCTACGACAACGACCAGACCGGCGGGAATAGCGAAGAGAATCGTACGCCCCGGGGCGCGAATTAGTAGCGCCAGACACAGCAGACCGGCAAAGGCGAGCGCAGGCAATTCACATGCGACCGCCAACGCGCCAAAGAATCCCGCGCATATGAAGTACCACGCGTTGCGTCGACTCTGCGTGAGAATACGCATCGCGCCCCAGAGGGAAAGGGAAATCGCGGCAAAGCCGGGCACATGGTTATTGAGCGTGGCAACGTACGTGAGGGAAAAGGACGCAAAGATCGCCACTGCCAGCGCAAAGAGTTTACTCCATTGTGATCTTCCCAAACCGTCGAGAATCGAGGCGAGCGCGGCGAAAGCAAGCGCCAACGGGATAAGGTTATAGACGACCAGTAGTATACGCGCGGTCAAGAAGGGTTGCGTGACCAACGATAGACCGAAACAGCGATAGAGAACCCAGTATGGCGCGGCCATTATCGTGGGTAGAAGGGGCGGCTTACTGGAATAAAGGTACCCAGAGGCGGGATTAGCGGGGTCAAAGATTTCGTCATTAAGACCGTGCTTTACCACGTCGATGGAATCCCAACCCGGGGTTTCCCAGACTTTATCGATCGCATAAGGTACGAGTCGACGCGTATAGCGTTCGGTAATGCGACGCGATTGGTCGTATTTTTCGGGACATTCCGCCGCATAGTTGTACATAAGTTCATGGGGATAGAAACGGAAATGCTCGTAGCCATAGGAATTGGGATTGGTCTCATTTAGCTCTTTGACGCGTTGGTCTTTAGCCTCTTGCGACAGAACCGGGGCGTATCGATAGACGCGCGCGTTCGGCTCCACTAGGGCGCGAATGGTCGCCCAGCGACTGCGGTCGTTTGCACACAGAGTTGGACGCTCTTTCATTGCGTCGAGCAATAGCGCGTTGTAGATCCGTTGAAGTTCTTTTTCGAAATCTTCGTCGGAGAGGTTTTTTTCGCGTAGCGCTTTGGCGCGTTCTTCCATCGTTTTGGGAATTTGCGCCAGACGAAACTCTTGAATAACGCGATCGGGAACAGAGTCGACAGATGCGATCTTACCGAACCCGACGCCGCACGCCACGGCGATGAGTACGCCGTAAATCAGGCGTCGTACGTCTAGCTGTTGTGATGAAGAACGATCGAGTTGCATGATTTGCTCCCGTGGCGACGCAGGTTCGCGCGAACTAAATACACATGAGTCGTCCAGTTGCGCCTCGATACCAAAATCAAGGCGTGATCATATCTTATAAAAAATTATTTTTTACCGCGAATCCACGTCTGTTGCTGTCGCGGCGCGGTTTGATTCACGGTCGGGTTAGGCGTAACGGTAGTCTGTCGCGTAGCGTTTGGATCGCTCACAAAACCTTGTTGTAAACCGGCGACGTTCTCGGGCGCGGTAGAGACCTGCGTGTTATCGGCAAAGGGAACCACGTCAGCGGGCGCGGTCTGCTCAATTGAGGCGACTAGCCCGGGGAAGGCGTTTGCTTCGCCGGTACTGGTCAAACCGGAGCCGCCAATACCCCCTGACACAGCGCTCTGAACGCCGGGCGTCGCCACAGGCACGGTTGGCGCTTCAGGCGTCGCCGCGACCGTTCCGGTTTCATTCCCATTAACGTTCGGCGTGGCGGCAGGATCTTGCCTGGCGCCTGGAAACCGTTCTCTGGGCGCGCGTTGCGCCGTAGGAGCGCGTTCACGCCCCACGCGTTCGTTCACGCCGCGCTGGTTCGCGTCGCGCTGAGCCGGTTCGTTGCGCTGAGCGCTCTGACGTTCAACGCCAACGCGGCTATTCGCGTCGCGCTCCCGAGCGTTTCGCTCGCGCGACTGCCGTTCATTTGCGACGCGCTCATTAGAGCGACGCTGATTCGGCGTTCTGGTCGCGCCCGTGGCATAGGGATTGGCGCCTTGAGCGCGACGCTCACGCGCGGAGTTAGGATTGCTCTGACCGCGTGTGGCGACCCGACCCGGCGCGACCGCCGCGGGTATGCGACGTTCCACCGTTTTCGCGCGTGCAAAGGGCGTCGTCGGCAAATAGACCACGACCTCATAGACCGAAGGTTGCGTCACGCCGATCTCTGAAGCGATCTGCTCCAGCGTCATATAGGAACCGTCGTTCGCGAAGTCAATGCAGATACCGGCGTCATTGTAAATCGCGCCGGCGTTCATCTTAGCTAATTCGTGTTCATACGCGTTGACGCCGATATTGCTCATATCGACGCCACTGCCCTGCTGAGCGCCGAGCGCGCCGCCTGACATACCAGCGCCGGCGCCGTTGACGTCGCCGAGCGCGCCGCTCAAACCGGAAACGACGGCGCCGTTCTCTTGAGAATCCTCATTTGTCTCATTGAACGGATCGTCGCTGGAAGTCATTGCAGGAATTATATTTGCGTTTGTACCAGACGATATGCCTCTGAGCGCGAGCGCCCAGGCGGTCAGAGGACGATAGCTATTAAAGACGTCGACCGGCTCTGAGCGCTGATTTGTATCGAGGTCGAGCGAGCCGGCAAGCCGACTAACGTCGACGCCCGAGTCAAGAACGTCCTGATCGTCCTGGTCTAGTTTGGCAATTTCCGCCAAACTCGGAACCTTGGGGAGATAGCGCAAATAAGGAGAATTTCGGAACTTATCGACGTCGTCGAGTTGTGTTAATTTCAGTTCGACCTTAATCGCAATGGGCAGACCGTTCTTTTCGATACTATCCCAAGAATCGAGCCAATTTTCACCGTCGAAGTAGGAGAAACGGCAATCGAGAGTTTCAGGGGCCCATGAGGCTCCGTCGTCGGAGTCCATAGCGATTTGTACCGCCGTCATAGGTATTTTTAGGAGCGCGTCTTGCGCTTGCTCTTGTTCTTCAAGGGTTTGCGCGACGCCTTGTGTAAAAGTGGAATTACCGGCGTCGGGCGGCGCGGTGAGCGAGCCGGCGAGTTGGGAATTATAACCGTCTTCTGTAAATCCAGCGCTGGCAAAGGGATCGAGAAGATCGTTTTCGCTAGGTTCCAGCGAGTCCTCCTCGGGGGTTTCGTAGTCAAGTTCGCGCCTTGCAAGACCGTATTTTTGCGCCAAGGGACTAAAGCCGTCCCAGAAAATATCAGACAACGGCATGACGCTCTGATCGACGCCGTTTAACCCCGAAACGCCGCTCGACTGCAAAGTTCCGGAGAGTTGTGAACCATAAGGATCGGCGCCAACGATTCCGAAAGCTTTAAGATCGTCGGTCTCTTCGGAATCGTCTTGTTCTCCTTCAACCGCGTTAATAGGGACAAATTCATAAAAAATCGTCTTTAACTCCGGCGCTTGACGAGAGTTAGGGGATTTATCGCCACCGGCCATAACGCGTTGATTTTCCGAGGTCGTCGCCATAACGGCAAAGGCGTTGGGCTGTACGACGTCAATCTGTAGCGAGCGCGAGTCGCCGCGCAATCCGAAATGCCGCGCGAACTGACGCGTCGGGTCGGAGTCAAGTTGCGCAATTGGGTCTTGAATCGCCACGCTCAGATCGTCGCTGAGCATTTGTGAAATCGAGCGCGCGAGCTGAGCGCGCCCGACACGACGTTCGTTCGATTGATACTGACGCGAAAAGAGCTGTATCATAGAACTCATTCCCAGTAGTATCACGGCCATGAGCGCCAACACGATTAGTAGCTCTAAGAGCGTAAAGGCGCCTGTCACACGCGAGGTTCTCTGTGGTTTGCGTAGTTGTTCATTCGGCGTCATGACGTGACCTAGCGTTTGTGCGCAACGGCTGTATGAGCGCGTCGCCGGGAAAGTTCTTAATTGCTAATTTATTGTATTTTAAGGGTTGTCAAAGATAGCGTCGATCGCGCTAAAAGGATCGACGCTCGACTGACTCCCTTGCGTAGCGCCCCCCAGCGGGTTGGACGACTGTTCATCGAGCGCGCGCCATGTATCGTCGTCGGCGGAACCGTCGGTTGCGAGCATAGCGCCGTTGGCGTCACGCTGAATTGTGCGCGTTTTAATCTCCGCGCGACGCGCCCATTCTTTGAGCACATAGTACCTGCCGACCTCCGGTTCACGCTGGACAATAACCGCGCTGGGATTATTCGGATTGAGCGTCTCAATGGTCGAGTAACGTTGCGCGGTAATGCGTATTGCCACGAGGTTATCAATAGGACCGTCGAGCAATTCAACGGTGGTCGACCAATTTGGCGCGTCGGGAATTGGAAGTTCTAGCCCGATGGTCGCTACCATATTACCGGCTAGAATTGAGTTCATCATGTTTTCGCAATGTAATTGCACAAAGGTTTCTTCTTCAACTCGCTCGGAATACCGCGTGGTATTAGTGGTCATCGTAATAATCAGCGCCATTCCCATGCCGAGAATCACCAAGACGACAAGGATCTCTAAGAGCGTAAAAGCGCGACGGTTACGTTGACGTCGCCAGGCGTTGAACTTTCTTTCCCTCATGGCTCGCCTCCGTTTCGTCGACTATTCTCGACGCCACGCGTCATGCGACCGGCGTTTTGACTTTGTGCGGAACTATTGTCGACGTCTAGGTTTGTGAGCGCGTCGTTCGTAATTGGCGAGGTAAAATTAGCAGATCCGTTGACGACAGCGTCACCGACTGAGCGTGAAGACGCGACGCGACTTGAACCAGCGGAAAACCTGTTATTGCTATCGTTAGCGCCAGTGTTGAGCAAGCCCGGGGAAGCATTGGCATTAACGACGCCAGAGGGGACGGGGCTGGCTATTGTCGTGCCGTCGCCGCCGGCATAGTCTAGGGAAGTTCGAGAGGCGTTCCCTCCTAAGGCGTCGATCGCGGGATTGGCGCCAGCAGCCGGGTTTAAGACGTCGCCATTGGCTAAATTACCGTTGAGCATAGCGTTAGAATCAGTTGAACTGCTCGGGTTCATACCAATGGACGAATTCGTCCAGTTGCTTTCCAGAGGGTTAGCGTTGTTATTAGCCGTGATATTCTGGGCGTCGATCGAAGAAGGGTTGGCGAATTGGTAATTTGAACGCTGATTTGAGCCGTATACCGGTTGCGTAACGTCTTGACTACCGTCAAGATTAGCCATTGGGTCGAGCGCGGCGTCTTGTCCCAGCGGCGTATTGGGATCAATTCCCAGCGCGCCGCCCGATTCCGCGGTAATTCCCAGGGCGCCCCCTTGTGTCGCGTTGACGTCGTCGGACTGGGCGTATCCGGTCTGCATTTGCGGATGTAGCATAGCCATGAGTTGCTCCGGGGACAGAGCAGAGGTCACGGGGTTTTCCCCAGGCGGAGTAGGTCGCACCTGGGAGACGTGCGCCACGCCGGTCATACCGCGCAGAGCTATTTCAGCGTAATATTGGAATTCGCCGACGCTTGCCAATGCAATCACGGCGGTGGAAGTTTTCCCATTGGGGTAGAAGACAATCGGTTCAGACCATACGCTATAGGCGGTTGTGTCTTCATCGGTTGCGCCGAGTCCAAACGCTTGGTCGTACAGGTCAGAGTCGACCGTGAGCGCGCCGCCGAGTAGACCATTTGAATCTTCGGCGGTAGGGGGACGTCGCAGCGAACCTCCGAGGGTGGAGCCGAGGTCGACGGCGTCCGCTTGGGCGGAATCGAGCGCGGAACTCTGAGAGTCGTCTTGACCGACGACGCCGCGCTCACGCCTTTGTTTAAGATTCGCCGGCGTAGAGAGTGACAGTCGTGAAAAAGCGAAGTAAACCCCGTCGGTCGCGGCTTTACGAATGATCAGACCGTCGTTATTGACACGCCAGGCGAGTACGTCGCCACTAGCCAGCGCGCGCTCGTCGGCGTTCATGTCGCGCACCGAGTTCGACAGGTTTGGATTATCCACCATCGCGCCAAGCGGCGAGTCGAACTGAGCGCCTAGACCGAGCGCGTCAGATTGCAAAGAATAATCCGCGCCGGCATACGCGGAGGCGCTGTAATTATAAGAGTTATAGTCAGAGGAATAGAGATTAGCGTCTGCGCCGGGCAACGCTCCGGTTAAGGAACCGCCCAAAGCGGAGGGGTCGGACGCGCCAGAGAGCGCGTTGAGTCTAGCGGCGCGACTGATACTCTTTTGCGCCTCTTGCAGGTCTTTTTGAATATTCTCGGGCGCAAAGAGGTCGTCGGAAAGCGCATTGACGCGCGCGCCGTTACCAGGGTCGCTTAAGGCGTTGGCATAGTCGAACCATGAGTCGTCGCTCAGCGATCCGCCCAGTGGGTCGGTCGGGTCGAACTCTTCCACGTCGGTCATACGGTAAATCGCTTCCTGCAGGGTATTGAGCGGCGCGATTTCATAGACGCTCGCATTGGGCGCGCAACGAAAAATATAAGGTTGACCCGAACGCATCGCGAGAATACGCGCGCGGTGAAGATCAACCTGTAGCTGTGTCACGGAGCTTTTGAACTTAGCGCGCGCCAATTGGCGACGATAAGTCGTCACGCTTATACTAGCAATGACAAAGATTAATGCCAAAACGAGCAAGAGTTCCAGCATTGTGAAGGCGCGTCTTCTCATTTTAGCCTCGAAATCAGTTCATACTCTTAGCGCGTGACGCTAAAAAGTCGGAACGTAAATAAAGCGACCGCGACGAAGAGAGTGAACCCGTCTTCGTCGCGACTAAAAAAACACCATAGCGTCTAAGACGTTACAACGACTTAGCACGGTCGAAATATTACATACCGCCGTTCATACCGGGATTCGTCATACCGCCGCCAGTCATATTGGGATTCATCAT
>JAUNMR010000059.1 GCA_030537455.1 Planctomycetia bacterium
GGCTTGTGTTTTTATCCGGAGGCTGAAGCCTCCGGCTTGCCCCGCCCTTTGGGCGGGGCGCCGCGCGCTTTGCGCGCGTCGTAAAAAACGCAGAGCGATCGGCAAAGTGGGTTGGTCAATTTATCCGTGGACTTCGATCGATCGTAATAAAACACAAGCGCTTCCTTTGGGGGACGTCAATTGGAAAACCCGCCCTGGTAGGGGTAGTTAAGAAACAGCTTCTAACCTAATTTCTTACGAACGTTTAGTTATTCTTTCGGCAGAAGAACCAGGGCGCCGGTCCACGTCTGCACGGGGACGCTCCAAATTTCGCCGGGGTCGAGTTCCTTTTCGAAGAGCGCTAGCGCGGTTTTCCCGCCGTCGGTGTACTTAACTACTTCGCTTTGAACGAGTTTTGCGTCGAACGCTTTCTTTTCGCCGGACGAATTATAGGAGGCGCTCTTATCAATCGGATGTGCCAGACTCGAAAGGATTTGCACGGTGATCTTCTCCTTGGCAATAATCACGACGTCGACGGGGTCGCCTCCACGCGTCTGCAAATATTCGCGCCCTTGCAGTTCCGGGGCTAGATCGAACCAAGTGTAATCACGATTGCCGAAGGCGCGGGCGCCATTGTCGAGCACGGCGCGCGGTAGCGTCGACTCGATACGCACGGCGTTTGACTCAAAGCGTACGGTACTGAATCTATCAGGATCCCAATTGTTACGCTTGTAATAGAGATGGCCGTCTTCAGCGCCGACGAGCGGATCGAGAATACCGTCGCCGTTAAAGTCAACGACCGTAGGACTTGTGCTGTGTCCCTTGATCGGTCGCGGGTCGATTTGACCGGCCTGCATGAAGTAATAGAGCCCGTCCTTTTCCTGCGTCTGTAAATATAGGTCTGCGTTGAGGTTATTTGCGAGTAGGTCGAGTTTGCCGTCGTGGTTATAATCGACTAAGCAGATCTTGCGACGTCCGCTCCCCCCGGCGACGCCGGCGCTCAGGCGTAACGGTTGACCCTGGGAGTCGACAAAGGCGCGGCGTGGCGACGCTAGTTTTAACAGACCGTTCTGGTCACGATAACGTTGGAAAAAGGCAAGATAGCCTTCGGTATCCAGTACGACTAAGTCGGTCAATCCGTCGTTATTGAGGTCGCAGCCGACCGGGGTGGTGCGCCATTGTGTGAGGAGCTCTTTCCCCTTAGGGAAGCGCCAGCCCCATTTCAACTTAGGCGCCTCGCCCTGCCATTCGACTTCAATGGCGCGCGGCTGGTCGAGTTGCGGCGCTCCTTTTTTACCGATGTTCTTGTACCACAAGACGTTGCCAAGGATCGAATTAACGATGATATCCTTGAGACCGTCGCCGTCCCAGTCCGCGACCGAAAGAGTGGTATATCCCCACTTAGGCTCCGCGGGTCCCTGGATAGAACCGTTCGGTCCGGCCATAATGCGTATGACCTCTTGCCCGTCGGGTCGCGTCTCTACGAGTGAGGAGCCTGCGGGAATGAGTTGACGCGTCTGTTGTAAGACTTCGTCGTTGCGCTGTGAGCCGAGTAAGACAGGCGTTGCCCAGACCGGGTTTTCAACGTTAGGACCGCTGAGATTTTCGAAGTAAACGACGTAGCCGGCGGAGTTTCCGCAGACGATATCCCAGTCGCCGTCGTCGTCCCAGTCGACTCCCCAGGGCGTGGCGAGCGCGCCGCACTTGAGAAGGTCGGGCTCTTGTCTAAAGTAATATGGCGGCTCAAATTGCGGTCGGCGATCTTTCAGTTCGCCGGTATTGAGAAAGACCGCGACGCGACCGTCTTCGTCGCCCAGAAGCACGTCCAGATTACCGTCCTGATTCCAGTCGTACGCGACAATCGTCGGCATGGCTAGCTCGCCGCGCGCCGGCGAGCCATTGGGGAGCATGAGCGGCTCAAAGGGAAGGTATTCAGGCTTTTCACGCGTGCCGATATTTTCGGAATATTGAATTGTGTCGCGAAATTCAATTGCGAGAATATCAAGATCGCCGTCGCCGTCCCAGTCCGCGAAATTCTGATTCGGCCAACCAAAGGTCTCCAGTGGCGCGCCATTGACGTCTTTGAGCATAACCGGCTTTTCGTAAGACGGTTCGGTATTAGAGTTAGTGTTTTTAAGCAGGTAGATATAACCGTGTAGCGGACCGTTTTGCCACACGCCCTGTTCGTCGAAGGCGTTGTCCCAGCCGTATTCGGTCCAGTCGTCGGCGCCCACAAGCAGGTCGACCAGGCCGTCGCCGTCGTAATCGGCGAAGCGCCACATATTGCCTCGTACTTTATTCGTGTGGATATTAGCGGGCAGGGTCTTGTCGCCCGACTTGAGCGGCACGGGCGAGTCGAGTCCGGACTTGACGAAATCGGGATACTCTTGCCCCGGCGTAAGTACGCGCAGTTTGCCGTCCACCCAACTGGGCTGAACGTTTATCGCGCCGAGACTTAGACGCTGCGCGCGTTCGAACTTCGGCTTGACCGGGTCGTCGCCGCTATTGCGAAAGTACCACACGCCGTTATAGGGCACGTCTTCACAGTTGACGATCAGGTCGATATGACCGTCCTGGTCGACGTCGGCGGGCACGACCCAGGACCACAGACCGACCGCCAGAAAGGCTTCTGCGTCTGGATTATTGACGCGTAGCGGTTGCAGACCGGCGTCCTCTTGGGGGAAACACGCGCTGGGCATTATGGCAAGAGCCGAGAGCGTCGCGAATAAAAGGAGCGTTCTAAATCGTGTGATAACAGCGGTTATACTTGGCATGCGTGGCGTCTCCCGTGGGTGAAAGTAAAGGGGATTGGCTATCTAGACGGCTCGATTGTACAGCGCGCCGCCCCCCGGGTCAAGTTTGCAAAGAAGAACGACGCCGTCCAGAGGAACGACGTCGTTCGTATATTCAGAGTATTGGGAATCTTAGAGAAAGCGCGGAATCGACGAAATCCTCCGCGTTAGACCTCCTACGCGCGTTAGAGCGCGAGTTTCTCCATGCCCGAGCGCGTGGAGGCAGCGCGAATGACCTCGTCGTCGACCGTTTCGGCAACAAAGTGCACGGAACCGTCGCCAAATAGGAAGTTAGCGCCCCCGCGATGCCAGCTGGAGAATCCATGACCTTGACCGTTATTGTGAAAACCACTGTGGGTCGACGCCACAACCAGAGCGGGGAAGCACCCTTCCAGCGCGGGCATACCGACCCAGGTGGAGCAGTGTTTACGCGCCGCGGCGCGCTCCCCGGCGAAGAGGGTCGCGCTCAGACCGTCGGTAAAGGCGTTAAAGCCAAGGGAACTATTGTGATAGAACGCTCCGTTACCCTGGAACCAAGTTGCGCCAAACTCGTCGCTGGCAACATGTTCGGAGTCGTGCAGGTTGTTTGTCCCGAGAGACGCGACGTAATTCGAGGACGCGAATTCCTTCTCCAAAAGTTCGTGAGGGTACGTCGTGGAATGATGATGGTCGTGGTGGTCGTCATCGTCTTCATCCGCATGGTCGTCTTTGATCAGACCGGAATCTTCCAGTTTAAAGACGCGATCGGCGTACGCTTCCGAGGGGCACCGGAACGCGGGCAAGAAGAGCGAGAGCGCCTCCTGATTGACCGGGTCACAGACAGAGCGCGTCAGGTCGATTTTGTCGTACAGGGGCGTTTGCTCCATATAGGGGAGGATCGCGGCGCACCATCCCCAGCCGGGTTCGCCGAAGACGCTAGGGCGCTGACCATTGGCGGCGTAGCCGCGCCACGCCGACGGCAAGGCGCCGCAGACGTCGTGATAGTTGTGCAACGCCAGACCGATCTGTTTGAAGTTATTGAGGCACTGCATTCTTCGCGCCGATTCGCGCGCGGCCTGAACCGCCGGCAGGAGCAGACCGATGAGAATGCCAATGATCGCGATCACGACCAGCAGTTCGACCAGGGTAAAGGCGCGTCGCGCGCGAGCGCACGCCGACATTACGGTGAAAATACGTGAAGTAGACATAATGTTCCTTGTCGTCTAACCATGGAGGATAGACAGTTTCTAAGTTGTTTTCAGGGAAAGATTTCGTTAGCGAAACCGCTTCAACGCGACGCGGACGACAGGTCAAACGCATGCGTAGCGCGAGCGTGTCGATTGTGGGGCTCAGAAGTGGACGCAAAAACCCCTTGAACCGAGACGCAAAGCGCAATTCGGGCGACTAACGAAAGAGAAATAGAGACTTAGAAAGACAAGGAGCAGGGCGGCGCACGCGCGAGTCGACGATAACGCAGTCGACTGCAGAGAAAGGGAGTCGACGTCAGACAGAGCGCATGTACGCTCAGCGCGAGAATAAGGAGCGCAATACAGAAGGCGACCGCATGGCAAGCGGAGAAGAAATGGCAGATCGGACACTCGAAGCTCGAGATTGCGGCGTGATCCGCGTGGGAAGCGCGCAACGTGACGCCGTCGAAGGGAACGACGTTGTGCTCAAGGCTTTCCGCACATGGGCAGACGTGGCAATCGTAGCAATCGCAGGGAAGGTAGCGGTGTAGCGCCAAGCCTCCCAGGGACGCAGTGAGAAACAGTATCAGGATCGCGGGCGCAAAGGCGCGCAACGCTAGCAGAATCGAACCGGATTCGGCTACGCGCAAGCGCGGTCGACACGGCGCTCTGTGACGTCGAGGCAAGCGCATAGCGCGAAGGGATGACCCGCGCGTGGGGAAGCAGACTTGCTTTGACATGAGGCAAACCGTTGTAAAAAAGGTGAAGATTCCACGCGCTCCGGCGTGGAATCGTTAGAGCGCGCCACAGTGGCGCAAGCGTGCTCATTGTAGCGCCGCTTTGTTCTTAAGTCAAGAGGGAGCGGCGCTACGTGGTTTGGACGCGTCGTACGTGGGAAAGTTCCATCGCGCGTGGGGCGTTAATTTTTACTCGCCTCGACCGCGACGTTGTAGATATATTCAGGGGTCTTTTCGAATTCGCCAATTCTACCTTGCGAGCAGACGTAATCGAGACCTTCCAGCGACGGCGAGGGCGCGTCGTCTTTACTCGGGAATTTCTGAATGCGTTCGACAAAGCTCTTTGCCGAAGACGCAAGGTAAATCGCCACGATGACAGTCTTTTTACCGTCCTTGGTATTCTGCTCGACGATCGGCTTGACTTTCGTCGCAAAGGTCTGACCCATTTCGCAGAACGCGCTTTGAACCTTGTCGAAACCGAGTTCAGCGGCGGCGTCGAGCGCGTCTTGGGTGAGCTTATCGACCAGACCGGCGTAATCTTCGTCGCCGTGCGCGATAACCAGAAGTCGTTCGTTTTCAGGCGTTTGCATGGTCGCTTTTGCTTCCGCGAGCACGAACTCCTTAAGCAGGTCGCCGCCGCTAAAGGTGGGAGCGAGCGCGATCGGCAGTTTAGTGCGCACAATACGCGCGCCCTCTGCGCGAGCGTCGGCGCGCGCCTGGGGATCGCCGTAGAGACCGAGGATGGTAACGACGTCGAATTGCACGTGACTGGTCGGATAGATAAAGGCGGGAACGACGACGACCGCGTCGCAGCCTTGTTTTTCGAGTCGTGCGAAGCCTTCGACGACGTCGTTATCGAAGTTGAACTCCATATCGCAACCGTCTACGGCATGGAAGACCTTTTTCGTTTGGTTGATAGCGTCGACTTTTTCGACGATGGAGCGTGTCAAATTGGCCCAGTTTTCGCCCGGGGCGCCGTGGAAGACCAGGAGCAGCCCGATCTTATCGCCGCGTGGCGCCAGTTCGCGCTCCACCTGCGCCTTTCTTTCGGGGGACATTTTAGGCGCGTAGGGCTGTGCGAGGGTTGGGACGGTCAGAACGAGGGACGCAAAAAGCGCCAGACACAGGGACGTGAGACGAGTAAGTTTATGGCGTAGCATGTGTTGACTTTCCTAAAAAACGACGCCACAGGTCGCGGCGTCTTGGTGGAAGACAAAGTTGTAACAACAGTGGAGTTGCAGATAGATAACGAGTTAGAGCGCCGTGGTTTCCGAGCCGGCGATGGTGGCGGCGGCGCGCCAGGCGTCGAGCGCGACTGAGTCGGAGACGTAACGCACGGAACCGTCCGCTAGCAGAACGTTGACGCCGGAGGAATGATAGCTTCGCGCGTCGTAAAAACCGTAGTTCATATAGTTGCAGGTCGCCTGCTGCGCGTTCGGGGGTAGGAAAGCGCCGAAGCTAGTGTAGTTCGGCGAGCCGGATAGCCACGTGCCACAACGGTCGGTGGACCATCGCGGGGAGGCTAGACCGCGCTGGATATCCTCCACCTCCGCGGGGGTAGAGACTGTGAAATTGGAGAAGGAGCTCATCATGACGACGACCTGGCGCAACTGGCGGCGCGCCACGATTTCATCGTAGCTACCGGAGATCGAAACGCCGGAGCCCGGTCCGATCGTTGATTCCGACATGAACATTGTATTAGAGGTTCCGTCGACAATCGAGGAGATCGTGTTATTGCAGGTGTAGTAGAACATGCCATTGGACTTAATTGTCCCATCGACGCGCGTACCGATCTTAGCGGCGTCGGAACCGGTGCAGATACAATAACTTGACGGGTAAAGGGACGCGGCTGAGGCGTTGGTATTCGCTTCGTCGGTATAGATCGAGAAGCTAGTCTGCACCTTTTGACCCGCCAGAGGGTCGCTGGGGCAAGACAAGAACGACGCGTTCTGCTCAAGAGCCTTGGTCAGATGGTTGAGAATCGCCAGATTGCCCATGCTAACGGTCTTATAGACCGGCTGGGAGTAGTCGATAAGTTCCGCAATATTCGACGCTTCCATATACGGGAAGAGTCGAGCCTGAACCGAAAAGACTTGGGCGGAAGAGTCCCCCATGGGGGGATAATGTTCCGAATTGGTTCCGATGTAATTGTGCAACGCCAGACCGTACTGCTTGAGGTTATTGGAACACTGCATACGTCGCGCCGATTCACGCGCCGCTTGCACTGCCGGTAGGAGCAGACCGATGAGGATTCCGATAATTGCGATTACCACCAGAAGTTCAACAAGGGTAAAGCCTTGTGTGCGTTTGGACGTCATAATAATATCCTTGGGCGAAACTAGCCGAGCAAAGGAGTGAGGAATCGTCGCGTCGCGTCTGTCGTTATAACTCATTTTTAATACTTAGGTGTTAGTTATATCTAACTAATAAGTCAAAAAAAATAAGGACGACAGAGTGAAGGCGTGGCTGTCAGTATAGGTCAAACAGAGTGTTGGCGCGTTATACGGCGTTGCGTCGCATAAGTCAACAGAACGCTAAAAGATCGCGCCAAGCGCTTTGGTAGGACAAAAGGTTAAGGTTGTCTAACTTTCTAAAGAATAGAATAACAAGGAGTGAGAATTAGTCAAGCGGTGAAATTAGTTTTTTCTAACTTTTTAATCGGTTACGCTCAAACTCCTGACGTGCGCTCTGTTTGAAGAGTTAAAACGCCAGACTAACGGTATAAAGAACGTAGGAGCACGGCGCTCAGAAGTTATTTGTGGGCGGCGCGTTACGTCAGATATGGATCAGGCTATACTGGGGAAGACAGGAGCGACAGAGACGAGCGTCTATGCCGCCGCGTTCGCGTCGATTTTGATATGACGAAAAAAGCGATTGGCGCGCCGGGTCGTGGCGCGCGTAGGCGCGCTATTATAGTTGGTGGGTGCGATCATAGATCGCTTTGGCGCGACGTAGGGCGGAGCAATTGCCGTCGTTCTTCATTTCCTCATAGATCTGATTGGCGAACTCCTGGTCGTCGGGGAACATATTTTTTGGACCGGCAAGTTTGTTAGTCCACCAGTCGTAGAGGACTTGGTAGCTGAAGTGTTTGCCATTGTAGGCGCGCGAGGCGGCGATTGTGTCACATATCGACTCGAGTAGGAAGGGGTAGGGCATTGGCAATGGGAAGATCTCCCCGTAGTACGTCACATAGCGTCCGTCGGGTGAGACGACGTCCTGCCAGAACTCGAAGTGATGGCGATTACGACCTTTATGATGTAACCAAGCGTAGGAGTATCCGTCGACCTCACGCGCCATACCCACGGGGGAGCGTCGCCCGTTGAAATAGCGGATCGATTCGAAGAACTCGCTCGGGGAATATTTCGACCAGTCGTGCATGATTCCTCGCCAGGGCATACCGGCGTAGACGCAGTAGCAGAAGACTAGACTCTTGTGTTTGGTAATGAGCTTGAAGTGCGCCCAGGCGCGTTGCCAATAGTTTCGCGATAGAACCAGGGCATAGAGCGCCAGTAGGCGTCGTGGGCGAGCGTGCCACTTGGAATGCTTGTCAAGGGAGAGACGATGCACGCGCAAAGCGTTGCGTATGACCTTTGCACGCTGTCGTGGCGTAAGTTGTGACATAAGAGACTCCTTGAGGCGACGCTTTGAAAAAAGGACGCTGAAACTCACGGCTTCAGCGTCCTTGACGTAAGAAGATCACACGACGTCACGCAGAGGCGTTATTGTCGCAAAGGCGGCGCCAGCTTAGCGTTCCGCGTCGACGTGGGGCAACCAAATCCACTGGAATCCGGAGGAGTCGCGCAACGACTTCACAAGGTCTTCGTGATAACGTTCGAATTCATAACGTTGGATTTGCATTGCGGCAAAGCGCGCGGAAGATTCCGAGTCGAGCTTTTCGAAGACTTCGCTAATAAGTTCGTCGTCGCCGTTGTCAACGACCTTAACGACGAAAACGCGATCTTCCGCCTGGTTAAGGCATTGACCGACGCCGTCTTGACCGAGACTATACGCCAGTTCGAAGAACGCCCAACCGGGCGCGACGATTTCTTTATTGTCACGGTTCGCTTGACCAGGTTCCACGCCGGCTTCGCAAACTTCCGAAAGTTGTGGCATTGGGTTGTAAGGACCGAGCGAGGAGCGCATCCAGGTGAATTTTTCCGTTTCAACAACCGTCGCTTGAGCCGCTTCGGCCGCTTGATCAAAGTCTTCGCCCCCTTGGATTTTCGCGAGCAGTTCATCAGCGTTCTTTTGAGCGATCTTAACGGCTTGACGTAGTTTCCACTGTTCCACGACGAAGTCTTTGCAGTCTTCGAATTCCGGTCGCGTTTGAGGAATGACCTCGATCGCGCGGAAGACGTACATCGTGGAGCCGTTCACGGCGCGTTGAGGACTATACGGCATCGGAGCGGAAGAGTAGATTTCCTGCAACGTATTGACCGGCAACAGGTCGGCAATGAGCGCCTGTTCGAAAGAGAACGCGTCGGGCTGTTCGGCATTGAAGTCGGTTAGAACGTGCGTCATGTGATACTGGAACCCGTGAGCTTCCGCAAACGCCGCCATATCGACGTCTTTTTCCCCTACGTTGCCGTCGTCGGATTTAATCGTCGCGCGGTAGTATTGCGCCAGGTCGGCGTTGAGATCATTGAGATCTGCGTCGATCGCTTCGCTAGCAATTCGTTGACGAATGAAACCTTCAACGGAGGCGAGGGAGAGGTATTCCGCGTCAGCGTCGTCAGCGTCGGACTCTTCAGCGGGAGCTTCCTCAGCGGCGGGCTCTTCAGCTGG
>JAUNMR010000060.1 GCA_030537455.1 Planctomycetia bacterium
GTAGCTGTGGCGACGACTGCGCCTGCGATGCGCCTTGCGACTGCGAATCTGACAGTAAAGTCGCCGAAACTTTCGATATCAACGCTCCCAACGTTTGGAACTTTATGGACTAGTGACGGCGATTGCATTAGTCAAGACCGCCCAGACGCGGTTACGACATGCAAGCGCTCTTGTTAGTCGACGCGATACGATTGCGTCGGTTCGGCTAAGTTGAATGAAATCACAGTGCGTGAGGCTATGCGGTTCTCACGCATTTTTTTTATTGCTAGAAAATGTGAGACGCTAGTGCAAGAAATGGCGTGATGTGATATAATAGCAGAACGCGCCTACTTTGGCGCGTATTTGACTTATCGAAGACGTCGCCCTTTTGGACTCGAAAAGGACGACGTGAAATTGGAATTTACGCGGAGGTCGTAGATATATGGCTTTTTGTCCACGATGTGGGAAGGACGTCGCCGGTAATAGTTCTTGTCCGTATTGCGGCACGACGATCATAGAGCAGGATCCAGGAGTAACGTCGCAATTAGCGGCGTTTCAGGCGGCGCGCGCGCGCGCCACGGCGCGCGAGCTCGCAGAAAAAGTAGCGACGGCGCAAGCGGAGGCGCGCGGCGAGGATTTGTCGGAAGAAGCGAAGGAGCGCGAGTATCAGCTTCAAGCGGCGCAAGTAGCCGCGGAGCAGGCGACGCGCGCGATAGAGAAGATGAACGCGGCGCAGTTGGCGTCCTATAACGACGTAAGCGACGGTCAGAACGCTCCTTCTGAGCTCAATTCGCTCAAGGCGGCGCGTGCGAAGGGACCCACAGAGCTGCCTCAGGGAACCGAGCGTATGCGTAAAATGGCGGCGAGTAAGCCGAAGGTCGCCGAAGAGACCGACCTCATGACGGCGCAATTTGACGCGTTAGGCGGCGCAGACGGTTCTAATCCGTTTGAAGCGTTGCCGTCTTTATCGGCGTTGGCGCGTTTCTCTGAGGTGCGTCAGGACGATAAGCCTCGCCGGGGATCGTCCGCGAAGAACGCGCATGCTAAGGGCAAGCGTAAGTAGATTGAAACGGTTCTTTTACGCCTCGAAATCGCAGTCGGGTTCCGCGCCGAGATAATCGCCAGTCACGGCGTAGGCGCGAGCGCGACTGCCTCCGCAGACTTGGCGGTAATTACAGCGACCGCAAGCGCCTTTAAAAAGGTCGGGATTCTGCAGTTGCTTAAAGATCGGGTGATTCTGATACACGTCGACCACCGAATCATTTGGAAATCGCCCGCAGACGACCGGTAGGAACCCCGCGGGGAGAATATCGCCGTTGTGACCAATGAACATAATACCGCGACCGTCGGTTACGCCCAGAGGCGCGCGCGCTCGACGTGGTTCCGAGCCGTGACCATGTGCGGGAACGTCGATTTCGCGCGCGTCGGTCTTCATACTGGCGTTAAATTGAGATTGGGGGAAACTTGGACGATTTTTCGGCGCCGCAAGAGGGTCGCCCCCCTGTTCTAAGACGTAGCGACGATAATGGGGCGCTTCTGTTGTCTTGACCGAGAAGCGCTGGATTTGAGAATGTCTATAAAGTTTTGCGAAGACCTCGCGATATTCCGGCACGGAGATACGTTCTTCTTCCACGCCGCGACCGACCGGTACGAGGAAGAAGACTGACCACATCATGACCGCATATTGTGAGAGCATTTCGGCGATATCATCGACGAGTTCGACATTGCGTCGTGTAATTGAGGTATTGACCTGAACGGGCAATTCCAGGTCGTGCGCGTAACGTAGCATATCGAGCGCTTTACGGAAACTCCCTTCGAAACCGCGGAAGGAGTCGTGTACCTCGGCGTTGGGACCGTCGATACTAATTCCAATAGCGGAGACGCCAGCCTCTTTTGCCTTTTTAAAGGCGTCAAAGGTCGCCAGCGGGGTGGCCGAGGGCGTGAGCGCGGAGCCGATTCCTAGGTCGGTTGCGTGACGAATGAGTTCAAAAAGGTCTTTGCGCTTAAGCGGATCGCCCCCGGTAAAACAGATCGTCGGTTTGCGTGGGAAGCGCGCGACGTCGTCCAGGAGTTTCAATGCCAATTCATGGGAGAGTTCATCGGGCGCGGCGTCCTCTTGGGCGCAAGCGCGGCAGTGTTTGCAGACCAGGTCGCACGCGCGCGTGACCTCGTAATAGAACATGAGCGGATTGACGGGAAAGTCTTCGACGGTATAAGACGCGTGGCGCATAGCGACGTCCTTGTGGGGAAAGCGACTGAACGACGGAATGTTACAGTGAAAAAAGCCGAAATAAAGAACGCGCTTTATTTCGGCAAGATAGATGAAAGAGGGACGACGTTAAACCGTAACGTCAGAACGTGGGACCGTACGGACCAGGCGTTTGCATCATTCTCGCGGCGTTACGCGCGGCTGCGGCGTTCATACCGCGACCGTACCCGCCGCCCATTGGCGCGACAGGTCCCATTTGTGCCTGACCGATATAAGGCGTGGAGAGCATTCTGTTCTGAACCTGTTGTGTGCGAAGGTTCTGGAGGTAGGTCGTGAGAACGCGTGAATTCACGGATTTGAGTTCAACGACGCGTACTTTACGCACGCTTTCCTCGAGGATTTCTTTATCGACCTCTTTGACATATTCTTCGATTTCTTTCGCTAGCTCTTCCGGAGCATAGACTTCGAGAGTATTGGTCGTCATATTGGGTGAAATTCTCGGCGATAGGTTTCCAGGCATGAGGGTAGTCTGGAACTTGAGCGTGAACGCGCTGAGCACCTGTTGCGCCATACGATTCGGAGAGGTGTTTTCTACGCGAATCTTATAGGGCTTGGTGATCGGTTGAGGGAATAGGTCGGCGTCGTCGAGCACAACGATCATTGCGCCGACGGCTAGACGGTCAGACTTTGAACCGTAGACCATGAGGGTATTGAGCGAGACGTCTTGTTGGAAGGAAAGCGGCGGCGCGTTGGTGAGCGTGCGCATATAGATCCCGCTTCTGGCGGAGGACAACAGGTAATCGGTCGACTGGTAATAATTGTAATTATTACGGTTGAGTCGTTCGCCTAGGTAGGTCTGTAAACGCGGAACCATCTGCGACACGCTGATGTTTTTGATCTGATAGACCGTGTAAGTACTGCTTTCCAGGAGGATACGCGAGCGCGCTTCTTCTAGATTTTCCGGCGTCATATAGGAGAGGTATTGGTTGGACTGCGGGTCGGCGCTGGCGGAATCTTCATTTGTGGGAGCAACGTCGCTGACGTCGTTATCATCGGCGACGGCTTGCGACTCCTGGTCGTGGTTCTCTTGCATCTGCTCCACGACCAGACCGAGCCGACGCTGTAGTTCATCGAGCGCCTTTTCGTCACTGGAGGAGAGCAGGAGCGAGCCGTCGGGATTAACGACGACATAAACGTTCGGGGGAAGCTGCGCGTCGTCGGCGGTAGCCGTTTGAGCCTGGGGCGCGTCGGCTTTGGCGGCGTCCGCTTGAACGTTTGGCGTCTCTTGCTCATTGGTAGGCGTCGCTTCGGGCGCTTGTTCGACCGGCGCGGACTCAGTGGGGTCGTCGAGAACCAACGCGCCGGTGAACAGACCGGAGAAGGACAGGCGCGTGGGCAGTAGCGTGCGCCCGAGGTTCGCAAGGAGTTCGTCGAAATGCGTTAGAGCGGCCTGTGGCGTCTCCTCTTGCTTTTCTTCAACCTCGGGTTCTTCTGCCTTGGGTTGTTGCGGCTCAGTTTCCTTCTCGTCCTTTTCCTGGACAACGCCGCCGTCGCCTTGAACCACATTGACCTGGTTGTCCAGGGACCAGCCTTTGAGCGCTTCCGCTAGCGCTTCGGAAGCGTCAGCGCCACTGAGCGTTACGGTACGAATAGCGCCGGAGCCTTCCGTGACTTCCAGGGTTGGCTTAGCGCTAGCTTGCGCGGGCGCGACCGGCTCGACGCTCTCGGTCGGAGCGTCGGCGTTGGGATCGTTACCGAAGGGATAGAACTTACGCGAACCGGACGAACCGGCGGGCTTGCTCCCGTCAGAGGTAAAGGGCGACATTTTCTCGAGCCCTTTTTCGCCCATCTTAATGAGCATGAGGCGAATTTCTTCGAGTTTCGGGGCGGTGGAGCGCACAAAGAGGCGATTGGAGTTCGAGTCGAAGCGCGCGTCGACGTAGGAGCCGTCGGTTTCGATCATCGAGAGCGCTTGGCTGGCGGTGTTCGCGTCGATATAAGTCAAGTTGAAGATCGCCAGTTCCGTTTCCTCGGGCTTAAGGGTTTCGAGGACATGCTGCACAAGCGCGTGGTCTTCTGGTCGACCGAGCACAAGGAGACTACCGGTGTTCCAGTCGCGCCGTATCATGAAGTTACGACCCTGTTCCCAGATGATCTCGTAAAGCATGCTCAATGCGCTAGAGGCTTGTTGCGTGCCTTGTAGCGTGTAGCATTGCATGTAGACGTCTTTGTCGGCCAAGGCTCCGGCGCGTAGTTCCTTAATAAGATCTTCCACGGCCTTATGCTGAATTGCGGTTCCTCGAACCAGGACGGCTTCGTGCGCGGTATCATACTGAATTTGGAAGGCGGGGTCGCCATAGTAGAAGTTACGCAATGGCGCGAGTAAGTAGGTGAAGTCTAGACCGTTGATATTAAAGACCTTGAACGAGGTGTTGCGTTCGGGGTCTTTATCGTCGATTTCCCTGACGAGTTCCTCGATCTTCTTTTGCTCATCGTCGTAGGCTTTGACCAGGAGGGAGCGCGATAGATTATCGGCCACAACGATCGCATGAGGATACATAGTACGTATCGCAAGGGAGCCGACGTCAAGTTGCGAGTTCTTCAGGCGATAGACTCGCGCGGTCATACCGTCGTCGTGCTCAAGGTTAAGCTGTTGAATCAGTTGCGAGATACGCGCGTGTTCCTCCGGTTTCGCCAGAATAATGATCTGGTTTGCGTCGACGCCAGCGCCGACTTTGACGTTCGGATACATAGGCAACAGTAGCGCAGACAGTTGCGCCAGGGTCATGCGCCGCACGGAATAGGCGACCAGACGCTGTTGCAGGTCAGGACGTTCCTTGAGCATTTCGTCGATGAGCGCTTGGATCTTTGCGTGCTGCTGTGGACGCGCATAGAAGACCAAATAGCCAGGCGTGGAGGTTGGCAGTTGCACCGCTTCCGGGACAATGCGCAGAATATTTGCAACGGCCAGTGCGTGGGAGGCGAGCGGAATATTGCTAATGTCGTAAGCGACCGGCTGGAATCGCGTGTCAGCCGCCTCTTCGACGTCGAGTTCGCTCAGGAGCTGAGCGATTTTCTCTTGTACGACTTGTGGGGCAATGCACATGAGGTCGCCGGAGGTGGAGCTGAAGAACTGCCCTTCGGTTGCATAGCGCGCTTGCAGGAAGCCAATGACGTCGACGAGTTTGAGATAACGCAACGGGTATTTCTTCAACTCAATGACGGGGAAGGCTTCTGCGATCGTTTCCAGCGAATGTTCGACGTATTTGTGGTCGGCGGCGCCGCCCCAAACGACGAGTCGTTCTCCGGAGAGCGGGTACATGACCACGCCTGGAAGCATGGGTGAGAGGAGTCCCACGGCGGTCGTCGCGGCGCCGGGTGAGACGTGATAGATTTTCGGTTCGATACCGTATTCAGTCTCGTCGTCGGGCACGCTTTCCAGTTGCGCGAGCGTACGCTTGAATCTTTCCTGGTTCAAGGGCGAAGCAACGACAAAGACCTCGTTAGCTCCTTTTCCGGGGTAGATTGCAACGGTCGGCAGAATCGCGGGCACGACTTGTACTAGTCGAGTGAAATTAATGCGATGGAGATAATAGGTCTCCAGACGCACGCTTTGTTCCTCGAGATTGTTACGACGTGCGGTGATGTATTGGGCGATTTTCGCTTGATCCGCCTCTGGAGCGCCAACGACATAAGCGTCTGTACCGCTAGGCGTAATCAACAGGTTGGGGAAGCGAGCGTGTAATTCCGTATAAACCATCCAGAAGGAGGGAACGTCGTCCCAGTTGTAGGTGTTAACGACCATACGAACCGAGGGGTCTTGTTTAGTGTCGAACGCTTCAAGCGCGGCGGCGATCGAGGCGTGTTGTAACGGCGTGCCGAAAGCGACGATCTGCTTACGCACCGGATCGGGCGTAAGTTCAAGGTTAGGGCACACGCGCGCGAGGAACGCCGCGGCGGAGTCGACGTTTGTATTCACGATCGGGTAGGTTTTAAAGACCGATTCATCGGGAACGGAGGTGATCTCGTCGATGAACTTCGCCACGCGCTCGAGCGAGGCGTCTAACCCCCAAACGATCACTTGGTTACTGACCGCGCCGGGATAAGCAGAGACGCCGTTCACTGCGAAGTTGCTGTTGATGATATTGACCATGCGGTCGCGGTTATATTTCGCTTCCTCAGGTAGAACAAACAGTCTCATGTGGCGACGACCTTTATCGAATTGGTTGTCTTCCACAACGGACTTAATGAATTCTTCGACCTTATTGACCTCGGAGGCGGGGCCATAAACCAGTAGCTCATAAGCGGAGATGCCGGTGGGCACGGTCGCGGTGTAGATCGAGGTAATCGCGGCGACCAGTTGGGACGCGATGGGGTCGTTTAGACGAAAGACCTTGGTCGTCGCTTGAGCGTCGTCGCTGGTGAGAGACGAGAGCTTTTCGATGACGTCGCGAATCTTCGCGTGCGTGTCGTCGGAGGCTAAGACCGCGACGGTCTGCGTGCGTTCGTCAACGCGATAGAAAGGGATCGGTTCGTTGTAATTACCGGGTGAGACCACATTTTGCAGGGTACGACGCGAGGTCATCGTCGTGGCGCGACGTTGCGCGCGAACCATAGCGGGTTCCGTCGCGGAGAGAGGTCCGGGAATGGCGTAGGCGTTCGGCATGAGATTGCCGATGAGCGCGTCAACGGTGTCGGCGTTTACGGAGCCGTAGGGATAGACCGCAAAGACAAGTTCGCCGCTGGGTTTGTTTGTGAGCGAATCGATAATCTGCTTGATCATCTTTTGCGTGCGGTTATTCGCGATAATGGCGAGTTTCTGACCGGGATTGCTCGGCGTGGCGCTCGAAATGGTCGTTTGCGTACCGCCGTACACCTGAACCTCGGGGAAGAGGTTGGCAATCACGCCGCGAGCCTGCACGGCGATCGCGCCACTTGGCACGTCGTAGACCACGACGCGCGGACCGGGCTCGACCGCCGATTTCTTAGGGTTTTCGGAATCGTCCTGACCTTCTCCCTCTTCCTCTTGGTCGTCTTCACCGTTAATACTAGCGATCTCTTGTGAAATAATCACATGGTCTTCGAGCGTAGCGCGCACGAGGAGACGGCCGCCGCGCACGTCAGGCTCGAACGTCGCGCCGGGATGGGCGGTCGTCATAGAGGTCGCAAGCGCGGCGACGTCCATGGAATAGATCGGGTAGGGCACCAGGCGCAGGTCGGAGGAGCCGTAAGTTTTGGTAAGATTCGCGATATTATCAGCGACGACTTTCTGCTCCGCGGGGCGCGCGATAACCAGCAGTTGTTTGTTTTTCACGTCGATTCTGACCAATTGCGCATTGGGCACGAGCGCGCGCACAGCTGCGAGTAGGTCGGAACTAGGCGCGGCGCCCACGTCGTAATACTGCAATTGCGGATCGAAATCGCTAACTTCTTCTGGGTCCAGTAGTTCCAGTAGTTCGCGCACCGCGTCTAGCGTGACGGTGTTATTAGTGCGCACCAGTAACGTTTTAGAGGACGGGTCGTAGGAGGGAATAGCGCCGGGATAGACGGCGGAGATTTGCGCCGTGAGCGTCGTATAGGTCGCGCGATGGATTTGCCAACGCAACACGCGCTTATCGAGATCCTTTTTATCGATCAGGTCAGCGATAGCCGCGCCGATAATCTGATGCTCTTCTTCGGTACCCCAGACGACGACCGCTTGATTGTAGTAGTCGTAAGTCACGCGCGCGGCGGGCACAAGCGCGCTCAGGTCGCGAACGTAGTAGGTAGGGGTATAGTAGGAGCCGACGCCGTCGTAGCTGTAGAAGCCGCGAATCGGATAGGACTTATAGGAGCGTTCCACGGCGTTCTCATCGCGCATATCGAGCGTCGCGAGCACGTCTTGAGCCTCCTTAATGTCGTCGGCGGTACCGCGCAGAATCAGGCGCAAATTCTTCGTGTCATTAACAACGCGAAGGTTCGGCACAAGTTCGTTGAGAATCGAGATCAAGGTGGCGGAATCGACGTATTTCGGCGAATAAATCGTCGCCTGTTCTTTATCGCCCGGCTCGACCGTTGCGAGTTCGTCCAGGAGTTTCTTCAACGCCTCATGTTGCGCAGGGAAAGCCCAGACGGCGAAGGAGTTCGTGGAGTCGTCTTGCAGGATCTTAATGGAACCGTGTTCGCGCGTGAAGTCGTCTTGAACCGCCTTGAAACGTTCGCGCTGTTCACGCGTCGTCTTATAGGAGACAAACGTATTTTCGTCCTGGAACGGGTACTCCGCCTTGATCTGTTCGATCGCTTCGGCTATTTCCTCGTGCTGATAAGGACGCGCGACGATACGCAGGGTATTGGCGTTATGATCGTCACGTTCGATCGTATTGATATGCCGTACGCGTTCGCGAATAAGCTCGATCATGCGGTCGGGAACGTAAGAGTCGAAACGGTAATACTTAGTGATATTATCGGGCGGGAGGTTTGCAATTGCGTCGGTAATGAGTTTAGCAGTTGCGAGCTGTTCGGTCGGAGCGCCGATAATTGTGAAGCGACGATCGGTACTATTGAAAGTCAGCTCGACGCCGGGCACTGCGCGACGAATGTAGTCTTGGATTTCCCCGGGAAGTTCGCGTTCTACGTCAAGGTAGTAGACGCCGTCCTTTTCGTCGGACGCTTCGCTTTGGATTTGCAGAACGAACTCTTTGAGGCGCGCGACGTCAGCGAGCTTACCAGTGAGAAGCAGACGATTGTTAGCGCGGTCGTATGAGGAGGAGACGCGCGGCTCAATTTGTGGCAACGCGGAAAAGACCTCCGCGGGCAGTTCCTTTTCCAGTTGGATATATTCGAAGGTAGTATCGAGCTGTTTTTCCAGACGCGTCGCCAGTTCGATCGCGCCTTGCACCGCGTAGCGCGGACCGTAAATGATCAGCGCGGGCGAGGTGGCGTCCATTGTGACGTCGACGCCGGGCACGGTGTTAGAAATAATCGTATACGCCGTGCCAACCGGGAAGCGACGCATTGGGATGACCGTCATGTAAGCGCCGGACTGACCGACAGAGAACTGTTCGGCGTTTGCCTGACCGCGCTCGCGCGCGAGCGCGTCGCTTTCAGCGTTCGGTTGTGGCGCAACAGTAGCGGGCTTGGGGGCTTCAGCTGGCGCAGGTTCAGCCGGTTTAGTGGCTTCCGCTGGCGTGGCAGGCGCAGGCGCGGGTTCAGCGGGCTTAGGGGCTTCA
>JAUNMR010000061.1 GCA_030537455.1 Planctomycetia bacterium
CTATCCGGAGGCTAAAGCCTCCGGCTTGCCCCGCCCTACGGGCGGGGCGCCACGGGCTTTGCCCGTGGCGTAAAAAAACGCAGGGCGATCGTGACAGCGGGTGGTTGTTTAAGTCGTTGTTCAGCCGTGGCGTGAAAAAACGCAGGGCGTTTCCTTGTAAGGGCGTCGACTCAACTTCCGCTGTAAGGGGAAGCGCGCGTTCCTCTTGACGCCGCGTCTAAATCGTCACGGGACGTTCTCGCCAATGCGCAGTGAATCGCGCGCTCGCGATAACGTCATAAAAAAGCGACATATAACCCGCAATCTAAGGAGTTATATGTCGCTGAACATCAATAGGCAGTAGTCGAACGTACGAAACGTGTCATTCTCCTCGCGCCTGGCGCGCGCGTAGTACGAAGGAGTCGGCGCCCAGACTTTGGCACGCCAAAATAACCTTTTGCACGTAATCCACGTCGACGTCGCCGTCCCCGCGAAGAATCATTGTGACGTCTTGCGGCTGAACCTTACGCACTAAGTTCATGAGTCGCAACTCTTCCGCGAGGGTCAGACCGAAACTGGTCGTCTCAAAGGCGTCGTTCTCAATCGCGCATTTCACACTACCGATGTAAATCGTGTGGTCGGCTAGGATCTGAATTGTAATCATCTCCGGCGGAGCGCTCTCGGGTGGCTGTGCCAGTTCGCTATTGGGCAGCGCGATCTCCTCGTGCTGCTCCGCCTGCGAAAAGTTCATAACCAGCGTAAAGAATGAAATGAGCAGAAAGACCACGTCGATCATCGACGTCATATTGGTCTCCGCCGACTTGAGTTTGGATAGAACGCGTTCTTTTCTCATGGGGCGCGTCCTTTTAGCGTTTCGGCTGTGCGCCAACGTTGGAGAATCGACCCATAAAGTTATCGCTCACAACGCTTACGTCCAGAATAAAGCGCGCCAGGCGATTCTTGAGCACGTCGAACGCCGCGAGAGCCGGCAGCGCAATCGCCAGACCAAGTTCGGTGGTAAATAACGCAGTGGCAATACCTTCGGCGAGCTTCTGAGGGGACGGCGCCGCGCCGCCCGAGGCGATCGCCTGGAAGGACGCGATCATACCGACAACGGTGCCGAACAGCCCTATCATCGGCGCTAAGTTGCCGATCAACGCCAGATAGCCCAGCTGATGCTCCAGGCGCATTGTTTCCTCTTGCTCCACGTCCTGCATGGCCTGCGTCGCTTTTTCAAAGCCGGTGGGAATACGCGCCAGCCCGGTGGACAGCACGCGCCCGAGCAGGGAGTCGTCGTCTTTGGCCAGCTCATACGCCTCCTGATAACGCTTTTCATCAAGCAACTCCCCGAAACTGCGCGTGAGAGGCTCCGGAATTATCACCGACCGACGTAACGCCACGATATTCATCACAATGAGCGCAACCATCGCCAGGGACAAGAGCGAAAAGACGATCGTAAAGAACAGACCGAGCGAGCGGAACATCCAGACCAGGTAGTTCTGCTTCTTCACCGGCTCGCCGTCGTCGCTCGCGGTCGCCGCCGCGCCCGCGTCGTCAGCTCCGCCCGCGTCGGCAGGCGCCGCCGCCGCTGGTTCAAGGTCGCCGAACAGGTCGTCCTCTTCACCACGTACGCTCGCGCGGCAAATGACAAAGAAAAGGCCCAGAGTCAGTAGCGCAACGAACGCTACGCACGCATGACGCAAGCTCTGCGCTCGCGTGGATTCTCCGCGGTGAAACATGGTCGTCTTAATTCCTTAGTTCGTCTATTTTAGCGCGCAACGCCACTGCGTCGTGCGCGTTCGGTTTCTGTGACGCGTCATCCGCGTCGCGTTATTGCTTATTTAGTTGTCTGTCTTAACGTTAAAGCGCGTGCGCAGTCTTTCGCTTGTCTCACGCGCGCGTTCCTCGCGTCCGACTTTGCGCCACAGCGGCACGAGCGCCTGTAGCGCGGCGACGCGTTCCGCACGCGCGGTCGGATAGAGCAGATCCACGTGCAAGTAAGCGAGAATCGCCTCTTCGTCGCGTTCGGCGTTCGCGGCGATTCGCCCAAGCGCAAGGTAGATCCGCGCCTGCTGTAGTACCGCGGTATTGGCGGTAGAGTTGAGCGCGTCGCGTAGCGTCTGTAGCGCTTGCTCCACGTCGTTCTGATTCGCAAAGACCGTCGCCAGCTCGATTTGCGCCGCCACGCGAACGTCCAGCCCCTCGAGTTTCTCATCGAGGGTCTCATCGGCAACCAGCGGCTCTAGTAGCTGCCGCGCCTTTTCGTCGTCCTGCTCCAGAATTGCCAGACGCGCCAAACCTAAATCACCGCGCGCACGATAGTTAGGCGATTGCGCCTGGGCAAGTTGTTCGAACTTAGCCGACGCCAGTTTCGGCTGATTCACCGCCATAAGCGTATCGCCGAGGTAGTACAGCGCGTCGTAATAACGATAATGGTTCTGGTTCTTTTTAACAAAGGCGTCGAACGCGCGTCCGCCGTCGGCGATTTTACCCGCTTTCGCGCGTGCTAGTTCCGTCTTCGCGTAGGCGCGATACCACTCTAACTCCTGTGCGACCATGGTTTCGAGGTTTTTCTCGTCAATATCGTCGAGCTTTTCAAGCGCTTCGGCGTAATTGCCGACCTCGATCTCCACGCGCGCGGTTCCCATTTCCATCGGGGCGGAGTCAAATTGAATCCACAGCACGTTTTCCGAGGGAATCGTTATGGTATCGGTTCCGTCTTGCGTACGCGTTTGAACCACGATTTTATCGCAGTCGCACTGCTCGAAGAGCACGGCGCCTTCGATCGAGATCGGCACAAACTCACCGGAGGCGTCGCGTTGCACGTAACGCACTACGTCGGTACTGGCCGCCTGAACGCAAACGCACGAAAGCGCGAGCGCCAGGGTCAGCGTTAGCGCCGAAATTCGACGGATAATTCTGCGAAAACTGTCATAACGTCGCGTCGCTGTCATTTTGCACTCTTTCGCTACGGTCGCGTCGTGAGCGCGACAATTGCCTAATGGATTAGTCTTTGCCATAATTACAAACGCGCGTCTGGTCACTTAGTTTTCGCGGCGTCTTTAAACCCTTTGGGTTCTTTTACGCCGGCGGCTTTCTGAAAACCGATGTAATATTTCTCGAGGGTACGATAGCTCTGGGCGCCCCCCAGATCGGCGCGGATCTGATACAGTCGTTCCAGGTCTAAGTAGGCCTCGCGCGCCTGGTTTGCGCGCGCCGTCTGATCCTTGAGACTGCGCACATACTGCAATCGGCACTGGCATTTCTGCACGTAGGCGTCGTAGAAGATTTCCTTAACGCGCGGATTCTTATCGATTTGCGGCGCCAGGCGCTTAATCAGACCGTTCCAGCCCCAGATGAGCTTCTCGCCCTTGGCGCCCTGACCGCCCCCGGTGATCGCCTTGACGTAGTATTCCGGATTCTCCGCGCCCCAGTCCTGGAACAGTCGCGCCGATTCCAGCTGCACGTCGAGATTATCGGGACTTGCCACGACGATCTTTTTAATCTCCTCAAAGGCGGTTTTGAAGTCGCGACGCGCGCGTAACGCCTCGCATCGCTTCAGTTGCGCCACAAGTTTAACGCGCGGATCCGGAATATAGGATTCGTCGGAGTCTATATGCTCAAGGATCATATCGTATGCGTCGCTGGCCTTCTTAAAGAACGCCAACGCTTCTTTTGTCGGCGTTGATTTACCGCTGACGCCACGACCGAGCGCAAGGTAGGAGTCGGCGACCCAGCGTAGCGTCGCGTAATTCGCGGTCGAACCGTGCTCCATAACGCCGCTGAGAATATTATCGAACCCCTGCGCGGTCTTAGCGATCTGCTCCTGTTTATCCTCCTCGCCCGCGTCCGCGCCTGCCTTTAGTTCGAGAAGGCGTTCCTCTAACCCCTTGCCCAGGCGCAGATAGACGGAGGTGAGTTTATTCTGTCCTTCTGGCGAATCCCCGACCGTCTCTTCCAGTCGCGCCATGACCTTCTGCGCCTCTTCCACGCGATCCACGTCGGAGGCGATTATGCGCAAATACAACGCCAGGGTCGCTATCGCCAGGTCGGGCGGCAATAACGGTGAATCGTCTTCGCCCGCGCCAAGCTCGCCTTCGACGGTACGGTCAAGCGCTCCGAGCGGTCCGATCACCGGGTGGTTTAGCCATTGCTCCGAATCCTTAAGGTTGCCTTGGTTAAATAGCCCGTCGGCAAGCAGATAGACGTCGTAAATGAGCGCCACGTCGTCCTCACGAACCCCTTGGGACGATTCAATCCGACGTTTCAGTCCTTTCTCGAGACATTGGCACGCGTAGACGAGACGCTGACGCAGTTCCTCCGCGCGCGCCTGCTCGTCCTGGTCGTCTTCCTCTTCAACCCCTTGCGCGCTCACGCTCGCGTGCGCGTCGTTCCACGACTTCATAAGCGCTTGACCCAAGCGCAATTCGATACCGGCGCGACGCGAAGAGTTCTCTGGTATCTCGTCGAGAAGTTTGTGCGCCAGGTCGAAATCGCCGGCTGTCACGGCCGCGTCAACTTTCGTTACGGCAACCTCTTGCGCAAGGGAATCGTCCTCAATCCCTTCCAGAGTAGCGATATACTCGGTAAAGGAGGTCATTTCGCGTTCTAAGTCCGGTAGAGACTCGCTTTGAGCGACACGCTCGCGTTCCTTTGCGATCAGTGATCTGAGCGCCTGTAGCGCCACGCGCGCGCCCTGAACGCCTTCCGCCGTGGCGCCGCGTGTGAGCGCGAGGTTCTTACCGAGAACATATGCGTCTTCGTAACGTTCAATTGTAAAACAGATTACGGCGCGGTTTATCGTCTGTTTATCGAGTTCCGCGCGCGCCTTTTGCGCCGCCTCCTCGTTGAGCTTGCCACGACGGTCAGGGAGCATTGCGCGTCGCGCGTAATCGCACACGACGTCGATCGCCGCGAGCGCGTCGCTCACCGCCTGATCGAACTCCTGTTTTGCCGACTCTTTACTCTCCTGCGCCGCGTCCTGATACGCCGAGCGCGCCAGGGAGAACGCCGAGACCTTGCTCTCGCTAATCGCAACGGCGGAGTCTAAATCACTAGCGCGTTCCGCAAAGGAATATTGCGAGGCGTCCATGCCCTCGAAGTAGGGATTCTTAAGCTCTTCCCGCGCGGCGCGCGCTTGTGCGCCACGACCCGACGCCACCTGATTAAGGAGCTTAAACGCCAGGTTGATAATCGGATTATTGGCGGCGGTCTTTTTGCCCTTGGCAATATTGAGCAATTTCAGCGCGGGGTCGTCTTTATCAATAAAGACTTTACGACCCGCGGCGATATAGCGGTCGTAGTCGTCGCGGCGCAGGGTCTCTAGTCGAATGAGCGCGCGCGCCACGGCCAAGGAGACGGCGGAGCCTTCGGCGCTTTCTCGATATTCCGTGGGAATCGCCTCGTTCCAGGGATAGAACTTCTGCACTAGCTCAATGAGCTTTTCCGGGTCATCGGAGTCTGGTCCGATAATCTCGGTAAAGAGCGCGAGGCATTTCGTCTTAATTGTGAGATATTGTTCCTCGAAGGGCAATAGCGCCAGTTCCGACAGTAGCGCGAGCGCCTCCTTATCGTTGCCCAGCTCGTGCGCCGCTTCCGCCTGATAATACCGTGCCTTAAAGGACGCCGCGTACTGAGAATAGGTTCTTTGAATCGTTTCGAACTGCGAACGCGCGCTCTCTAAAGCGTCTTTACGTTCTTGAGAGTCCGCGTCGTGCGCATGCGCCAGCTGTAGAGACAGATTAGCGCGCCGAAAGAGCACGTCGAGAAAAAACGCCTGAGCCTGACGCGTCTTTTGCGCGTCGGCGCCGGAGTCCTGCTGTAGCTTCTGCGCGCGCGCTTGCGCCGTCGTTAGGGCGGGGTCGAGGTACTTCTGCGCGTCGGAGTAGGCGCGCAGCGCCGCGTTCGTTGCGGATTTGTACGCTTCCGATTCCGGTTCGACCTGCTTGACCTGTTGCATCGCGCGATCGGCGGCGTCGATGAGCAGTCGCGCCAACCCGAGGTTAGCTTCCGGTACGTTCTCCCCTTCTGGACTGTGCTCCAGGTAATTCTCAAACGCCTCGCGCGCCTGACTTTCCAGGTTTGCGCGCGCGTCTCCCCGGGCTTGAACCCAGGCGTCGAAGGCCGCCGCGCCGATCTTGTATTCAATCTCCCCGTTCCATTCCGGGGGGGTGGCGCCTTGTTCCTGAAGATTCTTCAGATAGACCAGCGTCATATCGGAGTAACCGTGCGCTTCGAGCGCGGCAAGAAAGGCAGACCAATCTTCTTCCGCGCACAGGGGCGTTAGCGCGCACAAAAGCGTGCAAAAAAATACCAAGAGCCTCGCGCAACGCGCTAGGTCGCGGTATAATCCTTGTGAGGAACGCAAACTGCCCCAAAGGGAAATATGCGATTGCTCCGGTTCATATACTGAATGCATCGTCGACTATCCGTTGTGAACGCTTGCGCGTCGGTCAGACGTCGCGCCCACGCCAAAGACGCGACGCGACAAAAGAAGCGGAAAAGCGTCGTAATGACGCTCTACTATATCATACACAAAAGCACGATGAAAAGCAAATACTCTTTTCTTAAAAACAGCGTGATAGCCTACGCAGGTTCAACCCCCGTCGTACTGACGTTCTGGCTATTAATCACACCGCTGGCGTGCGCGCTCCACAGCGCGTCGTACGCGCAGGAAAAACAGCCCGACGCGTCCGAGGCGCTCACAATCGACGCCTGGCCCCAAGACGGTCGACCGCTGCTACCGCGACTCGACGCCGAACCGCTACGCCAAGTCTGGCAGGCGTTTCCCGACCTAACGCAGTCGACGCGCCCCTACACGGCGGTCGACCTGCAGTTACGTCGTCAGGGCAAGCAGTACAAGGGCAAGTCGCTACAGGTACAGGGGCGACTCCTGCGCGCGGTGCAAACGTCCTGGGGGGATCAGACCTTCTACGACCTCTGGGTCATACTGCCCGACTCCAAGCGCGACCCAATACGCATTCTGGCGCAAAACGCCCCCGAGGGGTTTCAATGTCAAGAGAAACTCGAAAATGACAAGCCCTACGCGCGCGACCTGGAATATCGCCACGAAACAATCAACGCTACCGCGATCTACTACCGCTGCGTCGCCTACGACGCCGGAGACGACCTCTACGCCGCCCCGACGCTCATTGCTCTGGACTTCACGCTAACCGCGCAGCCGTCTGCGCCCTCTACCGACGCGCGCGAACGCAATCTGCGCCGCGCCGTCGCGCGACAGGCGCGATACTTCAAAATCGTGGCGATTATCGCGCTACTACTCGCCTGGCTCTTCTGGCGACGACTGCGACGACTCTGGCGCGCTAACCTGAAAAATCGACCTCCGCGACCAAGCTCGCCGCAGAAGGAAACAACCGACCCCAAGGCGCTCCAAGACGCCCTGACCGCGCTTGACGCCAATCGTCCCACAAAAACGCCTCTAATCGCGCTTGCGCTCGCGCTCGCCGGCGCGCTCGCTCCCTCCTACGCGCGCGCAAACGACTCCGACGCTGACTTCTGGGCGGCGTTCGTCAAACGCGACCCTCAGGCGTGGCGCGAACAACTCGCAAACGACAGCGACTCGCTACTGACCCTCAGCGACCAGAGCGCGCAGCGTCGCGCCGACGTGCTCGCCGTGCTCGCGACCGCCGAGCGCGTCCTCACGCCGACGGTTCTCAAGGAGCGCCTGCCAGAAGACCTGCGCTGCCTCACCCTCGGGCAATTTGTCGCCATGGCGCCAGAAAAACGCGCGGAGGTTGCGCCCAAGGACGACGCGGCGCTGTGCTATTTTATCGGCGAGGCGACCGCATTTGAGACGATCGCGCTCAACCCGACTGAACAGGAGCGCGTGGGCGCAGAACAACTCTATCGCGTCATACTGCGCCGGGAAGACGCCGAGGAGGAATGCGCGCTCTACCTTGCGAACCTGCCCCAGACCGACTGCGCACGCGGCTTCCTGACCCACAACGAGCCCTACTTGGACAAAAAGCCCGTGGGAATGCGTATCGCCGGCGTCGCGCTGAATTTCGGACGAGAACGTCGCGAAAACGCCGACCCTATTCCCACGGCAATCGCTCTGCAATGCGGCTGGTACCCAAAGGAGTCCGACCTCGCGTGCGCCGGCGTCGATCTGAGCGCTTATCATAACGTCAAAATCTACCCGCACAGCGCATTCGCACGCGCGCAAACCGGCGAAGAGCGACGGCAAATCGTGCGCGCCATGCGCTGGACACGCGACGACGTCGAGCCCTTCTATCAGACCCTCGCCGCCGTGCCGCGACTATCGCGCAATCTAGACGCTAACCTCCTACGCGAGCAGGACGTCCCGGTGATTTTCAATCGTTCCGAAGCGTTCCAGGGTCACAACGTCGCCCTGCGCGGGTGGACGCGACGCGTTAATCTCATTCTGCTAAGCGACCCCGAGGTAATCGCCGCAACCGGACTAGACCATTATTACCAGATCTTCTTCTACACCCAGCTCTCCCAAGGCTCGCCGCTGGTTCTGTGTACGCCGGATATCCCAGAAGAACTACCGACCGGAGGCGGGCATGGCTTCCGATATGACCTTGAGCTCACCGGCGTCTTCTATAAGATCTGGGCATACAAGAACTCAGCGACCACAACGCCCGGCGACGCCGAGGAATCGGACGACCTCGAAGACTCCCGAGCGTCAAATTGGTCGCGCGCCCCCGTGATTATCGGACGCGTTACCCACGTCTGGCCGTCCGAAAAGAACGATAACGCCCCGCCATTGCCCACGCAGTGGATTTACGCGGCATTTGGCGTCCTCGCCGCCGCTTGGATTCTCCTGAGAAGAATCGCCAGACGACCCGGCGCTAACTCAATCATTCCGCGCCGATAATAGCGGGATAAGATAAAGATAACCCAGCGCTCCTAAGGGTGGGATTAAATCGATAAATTTTTTACGACTTCGCGCTTTCCCCCCTTTTTCTCCTTGACGACCGACTAGTTTTCCGCCACAATAACAATAAGAAGATACAACTGTGGATTTGCGTTGACACGGCGCAAGCTTCCTTTTGTCCTCATAACCTAAGGATTTACTATGAAGAAATTTGCTTTCGCCCTTGTTTTAGCGTTGCTCGGCGCGTCGACGCTCTTGGCCGCGCCTATTACGCCCGAGG
>JAUNMR010000062.1 GCA_030537455.1 Planctomycetia bacterium
CAGAACTCGAATGAACGCCGTGAACGTGATTGCCAAAAACCGTAGGTTTTGGTAATTTGCAACCAAGATTGCACACCTTCTCTATTTTACAAAAAAGTGTGTAATACGCCAAGGGGGAAACGCTAAGTAACGCGGAATAGTTGGCGTCTCTCAGCGATTTTATGTCTTTTTTTATCTTACCAAAACCTACAGGTTTTGGCAATTCATAATCGAACTTCACGATTCCTCATTTTAATCTAAAATTGTGTTTCTGTCAATACTCTTTCGATTAAGTTGGGTCTTTTTTGGCATATTATGCCATTGAAGCGCGTTTTTTCCTTACCAAAAACTTACGTCTATTGGATTTTTTAACTATATCAGAACTGCTATTATTCCACATGACCAATTGTATTCTTTCAATTGAGCGCGACCGGGAATCGCTTGTACGAGGATTTGCCATGCGCCGTGGTAGTGGAGCGCGTTATGTATATCACGTCGGCGCCCTATCGAGGTTTTCAGTAGCGTTGCACGATATTGAATTGGGACTTGGTTGATTTTTACTGCGGCTGGGGGTATAATATAGGCAAGCCGACGAGAAAGTTGGTTTTTGAGATATTTGTTAATCGACGAAGAAAGGTAAAACATTTGGGCGGTAAGGACATAGCGGAGCGTGAGCTGTTTCAGCTCAATAGCATATTTGCTGATATATTTAACGTCATTGTGTTCAACGGCGACCAGATCATCGCCACTGATGATTTGGTTGACGTTAGTGCGAAAAGTTCATACTTAGACCAGGACAGCAAATTACGCGAATTGGAGCGCGACGTTGTAAAGCTCTGGCGCCGTCCTAAACTAACTTTGAGCATTTTGGCTGTGGAGAACCAGACGAAGCAGGATCCCGACATGGCGTTGCGCTGCTTTGCATACGACGGTCTGAGTTACCGTCAGCAAATGAAGGATCGTTCCTTCGGCAGGCGGTATCCCGTATGTACCCTGGTCGTCTATTACGCACAAGAGCCGTGGACAAAGCGTCGAACCCTGCGGGAAGCGGTGACGTTTCCCAGAGGCTTGAAAAAGCGGATGCTTCCGTTTTTCAACGATTACAAGCTCAATGTAGTCGACGTGCCGCGCTTGACGCCCAATCAGATTAGTGAGTTTCGTAGCGATTTCAAGGCGATTGCGACTCACTTTTACAATTTGTACCACGAACAAAAAATTCCAACGCCAAACGATGACGCTCAGCATCCAGAAGCAACAGCCCTGTTCTTCATGAACGTACTAGGCGGCGAATTCACAGACAATCTTAGAGATTTCATCAAAAGGAGAAAGGGTAAGGTTCCCATGAACAGTTTAATCCAAGCATGTTACGGCGAGAAGTTCGAACAAGCACGAGAAGAAGGTCGAGAAGAGGGAATAGCCATTGCCAAGGAGGACGCGTTGCGAGAGAAAGGGCAGATGGCGCGTCAACTGAGTCAAAGAGGGTTTGCACCGGAGGCAATCGCTGAAATTACCAATGCTGAACTGGCGCAGGTTCAGCTGTGGTTAAAGTAAGAGGACGTTATATAGACCGTCCCGTAAAGACTCATACAACGAGCACAGCGGCGTGGCGACTAGTGGCGTCGTCACGCCGATATTTTTATCCATGACGCTCGTGGACGCCGTTTCATAACTCTCCCTGCCAGTGGAAATGATCCAGTTGACGCCCTCTCAAGGATGCGCTTTAACTGGATTATTAGCGGTTGTAGGGAGAATTGTGAAGCAGCGTCTATAAGTATCTCGCCAGAGCGGCTATCGTCAAAAAAGGACAAAAGGCGTACGACCGAGTTTGTCGCACGCCTCTAGCACGCCCGGGGGGAATCGAACCCTCAACCTGCGGATTAGAAGTCCGCTGCTCTATCCAATTGAGCTACGAGCGCGTGGAACTCATGACGCGACTTGCGCCAGTTGAGCGCCAGTTATTTTATCGTAAGACGCCACGCTGGCAAGGGGGAAAAATCAAGAAAAGGAGGAAAGGGGCGCGTGAGAAGCAACTTGACGCGCTCCGCTCGAGGCGACGCCGTCGACATGCCAATAAACCCAACCTTATCGACGCTCGTTTTCCTGGCGCAATAGCGCGCCAGAGGTCAGGTTCCGCGTCGATTGCCGTACCATTCCAACTGCATTCTCGGGCAATAGCGATACCCTCTCGGGGTTGCGTAAGGAATAATCCATTCTGACTTTGCGCGCATCGACTGGGTATCGATCGCCATTGGCATGAGTAGTACGCGGTCTTTTGGAACGTCACCGATTTCCGCGAGGTATTCCTCGATTTCGATGAGATCCTCCGGTTCGTCGACGACGAACTTCAGTTGCGCCTGGTATCGCGCTAAGAGGCTCCTGACCACTTCGGGGCGCTTACGATTGGTCTCGTGAAGTCTAACGGTGGCGTCCCTAGCGCCCCACGGGGTGGAGTTGGACAGTTTCGGACTAATGGACATAAGGTCGCAAACGACCGGCAGGTCTAAGGTGCCGGCGGTCTCGATGGTAATCTTACGTTCGCGCTGTGACAACGCTTTGGTCAGCGGTATCATCTCTGCATAGAGCATAGGCTCGCCGCCGGTGAGCACCACGTGACGGCAACCATACTGCTCCACCCTCGCGACGATCTCTTCGACCGAGAGCTCCTCGCCCTGCTCCGCCTGCCAGGACGCATAGGTCGTATCGCAGAAGGAACATCGTAAATTACAACCGATCATTCTGACAAAGACGGAGACGACGCCGGTCCAAAGTCCCTCGCCCTGCTTCGATTGAAATAATTCTGCTACGCGCATAGGAACGCCTGCTTGGTGTAAACGATCAATGAGTCTGGCGGTTCTAGGGCGAATCGCATCGCCCCTTGGCGTGGTTTGATACCGGCGCGGGGTACTTAATCGCGTTTTTCGCCATTTTGCGCACAAGCTCGGCGGCTAAATCGATTTTGAGTTCGTCACAGAGGTTCAGAAGATAACAGAAGACGTCGGCGATTTCGTCGGCGACCGCCTCTCTTGTATCGACCTTCTCCGTGACGCGATAAGACTCTTCCGGCGCTAACCATTGGAAGCATTCCATAAGTTCCGCCGCCTCAATGGCCACGGACATAGCGAGGTTCTTCGGCGTGTGATAAGACTGCCAGTTGCGCTCTTCCACGAACTGAGTCGCGAGCGCTTTGAGCCGTGCGATCGTCGTGGTCGCGTCCGAAAAGAACTCGGAGTCCTCTTGAACTGGCGTCGGCGCGGTTGAATTCTTTGTACCACGCGCGTTTGACTGTGTCATTTAACGCTCCTGTGGCGTCGCGTACAAACATGACGTACAAGCGTCGTTTATACCTATTGTGCGCACGTCAACTTGCGCGACGCCGTCGTCCTGCAACGTCGCAGACAACGCGTTGCGCTAAAAGATTTAGGAACGATATACGTGGAAACAGCCCACGTCGTCCGGATGCTGATCCTCCCATTCCTGACGCGCCAGACCGGCGGCGCCGATATATCCAGCGTCTCCGCCGAGGGTGGCATAACCGATTTTCAGGCGTTCAGCCAGATGCAGGAAAATACGACTGCGCACTTCCTTATCGAAGGTTTCCAGGAAGAGTCGCCCGGTTGCGGCGTCGTTGCCGCCAAAGGTCATAGCTCCGCCCAGTAGCAGGCAGGACGGGTCAAGGGTATGAATGAGCGAGACAGCGCCGTAAGCGAGATAACGCGCGGTTTCTTTAACGATACGAATCGCGATTTCATCGCCCTTTTCAGCCTCTTCGAAAACCATCTTGGGGACTTCGTCGTTGCGTTTTCGCGCGCGCACGCGTTCGGTCAACGAGGTTTTGACCTCCGCTTCGACGTATTCGATCGTACGATTCGCGGTACCGGTGGCGCTCGCGTACGCCTCTAAGTGACCGCGTTGACCGCATTTACACAAGCGCGCGTTCTCCGAAGTGTCGACGAGAATGTGCCCGGACTCGCCCCCGTGGCTGTGCGTGCCGTTCACAACGCGACCTTCCAGAACGATACCGCAACCGACGCCGGTGCCGAGTGTCAGTAGGATAACGCCCTCTTCGCCCTTACCGGCGCCGACCCAGTATTCGGCGAAACCGGCGGCCGGACCGTCGTGCGCAAAGGTCACGGGCAGACCGGAATATTCCGCGAGTTTATCGCGAATTGGATAGAAGTCCCAGCCGGGAAGATTGGAGGGACGCACCAGCGATCCGGAGGGCAGGTCGAGCGTACCGGGGGAGCCAAGACCGACTTGCGCGATATCTTCAGGCTTCAGACCGGCCTGCGTGATGGCGTCGTGTACGGCCTTAGCCATGCGCTTGGTGGCGTCGTCGGGACCATGCTCCACCAGCGTCGGGGTCGAAAGATAGGTCAGCGTTTCGCCCTGGTCGTTTAAGACGCCAACCTTAATATTAGTACCGCCGAGATCAATACCGATAAAATTATGTTTCGAGGCGCTTGGCATTGAGGAGACTCCGAGTTCGCTTGAAGCTTTCTATTAAAACGCGCCTTTGGCACACGTCGCGTCAAAGGCGCCGCTTTCTCTTACTAAGTTTATTTAGATTCGCAAGTTTTTAATCGCCAATACGCCTGGAGCGCCTTGACGCGGTCGCGATTTAATCACGCCAGTGGCGATTATAACGCGCTGAAAAACGGTTTACAAGTTGCACGCTAGCAAAAGGACGAGTTTTTGGCAATTTTCACACTTTGCAAAAGTTTCACAAAATAGGCAATTAGCATAACACAATCCTAACGCTTGCGGTAGGCTTTATCGAAAAATATCGTCAAACTGTAGCGACGCGCTCAAATAAATAGCGCCAATGTCGCCAAGGTTTCGCTATAAGCGCATTGAGCGTGAGAATCTTAACAGTTAACAAAATTAGGCAATTTTGTTGGTTTAGACGCGAATGGAATTTTAGGTTTCCATAGTTGGATCGCGACGCAGCGTTGCTTGCAGTCGACGATAGCGCTTGTCATTTTCTATCGGTGAACTTGCTAGCGCGCCGCTAAGTTGTACAATAAGGGATTGTCAGAGGGTTTGCGTCGACACGGCGCGTTTAAGTTCGGATTCGGAGGTCTTTCATGTCGTCGTCACCGTGCGATAAGGGCGTTGCGTCGCGGATATGGTCGACCTTTTCCGACCGCGCAGACCTTCTCATTAATCTGTTCTACCCGAACGAATGCCTCTTTTGTGGCGTCGCGTCGCCACGCGGTCGACGGATACGTCGCGTCATGGCGTATTCTCCAGAGACCTTTATTTGCCAGAGCTGCCAGAAACGACTGCTCGAGAATCGTCCGAACTTCTGTCGGCGTTGTGGTCGTCCGGTTGGATTTGCGCGTGAAAACGTCGAATGCGGTCGCTGTCGCGCGGACTGCTTTGCGTTCGATTGCGTCACGCCCCTGGGACTGTATCGTGGAATGTTACGTAGCGTGGTTCTGCGTATGAAGCTCGATATGAACCCGATGCTCGCGGAGACGATGGCGCAACTCTACTACATTGACCGTCGTGAGTTTCTGGAGACCTTTCACGCGGACTGTGTGATCGCGGTACCGATGCACTGGCGTCGGCGTCGACAGCGTCGTGGAGTCAATTCACCTGAGACACTCGCGGAGGAACTGGCGCGGTTACTAAATGTTCCCGACCTTTCGCGCCTAGTGGTTCGTACGCGTCACACGCCTCCTCAAACGTCGGTGGGATACGCGGAACGCCCGAACAACGTTTCGGACGCTTTTCGCGTGCGCATTCCCTACTGGCCGCCGTCTTGGGCACAACGCGTTGTAACGCCGCAAATTGCCTCTCGTGGCTCTCTTCCGCTCTTGGGCTTACGCGCGCTACTGGTCGACGACGCCATGACCACGTGTTCGACGTGCAACGAGGTCGCGCGCGCGCTCAAGTCGTCGGGCGCGAGCGCCGTGGCGGTCGCCGTCCTGTCGCGCGCGGGTCACGACGCGGCGCGATAACGCCACGGCATGAATAACGCCCACTGCCTCGTTTAATCAGCTTATCGCGACGCGACGGCGCATTCGGCAACGGCGTCGTATAAAATCTAGTAATATCAATACCCTAACGTTTCCCCCCTTAAACAAAGAGAGATCACAATGACGTTTTTCTCAATGAAACGCCTCTTCTGCGCCGCGTTAGCGCTCGCGTCCTGCCTGGTCGCCGCGCCCAACGCGTCGGCAGTCGACCCCGTACGTGCGCCCGCCTATCCGCTGGTGGCAAGAGACCCGTACTTTAGCGTTTGGTCTAATACCGACAAACTAGCCGATTCCTTCCCCGTTCACTGGACCGGCGCCATTAACGCATTGGTCAGTTACGCGCGCGTAGACGGCGTGCCGATTCGCCTCATGGGCAATCCCGGCGAATTCGACGCGATTGCACGTGCGGCAAAGCAGACCGACGTTGCGGTGCGCGCGACGAACACGACCTATCGTTTCGAAGACCTCGGCGTGTCGATCGAGTTAATCTTTACCAACCCTATTCTTCCGGACGACCTCGAGGTTTACGCGCGCCCCACGACCTATTTGACGTGGCGCATTCAGTCGTTAGACCAGAACGACCACGAGGTCAAACTGTACTTCGACGCGACCGCGGAGCTGTGCGTAAATGAAACGAAGCAAGAGGTAGTCGCCAAACGCGCAACGACCGACTCGCTCGAGCTACTCGCACTGGGAACCGCGTCGCAAGAGACGCTCGTAAAGTCCGGCGATAACATGCGTATCGACTGGGGTTACTTCTACGTTGCCGCGGAAAAGGGCGTCGCTAAGAGCGTTATTGTCGACTCGGCAATTGCGCGCGAAGGATTTATTCGTCGCGGCGCGATCCCCACGCAAGACGATAAGCGCTTCCCGCGACCCGCGTTAGACGAATGGCCGTGTATCGCGCTGACGATCGATTGCGGCATTATCAAGCAGAAGCCGACCACGCGCCGGATCATCTTGGCGTACGACGACGAATATTCCTTGACCTACCTCGGTGAAAAACTGCGTCCCTATTGGCGTAAAGACGGTCTGGAATTTTTGGATATGATGGACCTTGCCAGTTCGCAGTACGATGATATCTTCCAGCGTTGTCAGAAGTTCGACTCGGATCTTTACGCGCGCGCGACTGCTGCTGCGGACGAAAAGTACGCGCAACTGTGTAGTATTGCGTATCCCCAATCGAACGCGGCTCATAAGTTTGTCGTCATGCCCAACGGCAAGCCGGCGCTCGTCTCTAAAGAATGCTTTAGCAACGGTTGCGCGGCGACGGTCGATATTCTCTATCCGACTTCGCCGATCTTTATGGTCTATAGTACAGAACTGCTCAAAGGCACGACGACCCCGGTCTTGGAATACGCCAGTTCTGAACGTTGGAAGTTCCCCTTCGCCCCGCACGATCTCGGACAGTACCCGTTATTGGAAGGACAACGCTACGGCGGTGGGGAAAAGACCGAAGAGAACCAAATGCCCATCGAAGAGAGCGCCAATATGCTCATCGTCTTGGACGTGATCGCGCGAAACGAAGGCAACGCCGACTACGCTCTGGAATACTGGCCAACCCTCGAGAAGTGGGCGAACTACCTACTGGAATACGGTTTAGACCCGGAGAATCAGTTATGCACCGACGACTTCGCAGGCCACCTCGCGCACAATGCGAACCTGTCGATCAAAGCGATCGTCGCGTTGGCGTGCTACGCCGACCTGTGCGAACGCGCCGGTAAGGACGACGTCGCCAAGGACTTCCGTGCTAAAGCCGAAGAGTTCGCCAAAGAATGGGTGAAACTCGCCGATAACAACGACCACTATCGTCTGGCGTTCGACCGACCGGACACGTGGAGTATGAAGTACAATATCGTGTGGGATAAACTCTTGGAACTGAATCTCTTCCCGGCGGAAGTCGTCAATAAAGAGTTGAACTACTACCAACGCGTGATCAATCCTTTCGGGCTGCCTTTGGACAATCGTTCGGACTACACCAAGCTCGACTGGGAAGTCTGGACCGCGACGCTCGCGCCCAATTTAGAGGGCTTCAACGATATCATGAACCACGTCTACCCGTTCATGGATCGTACCGCGCAACGCGTGCCGCTCACCGACTGGTACTTCACCAATAACGCGGCGCAACGCGGGTTCCAAGCTCGCGCGGTCGTCGGCGGCGTCTTTATTAAGTTGCTCGACCCGACGTTGAAAAAATAACGAGAACCGTTGTCTTTTACTATTGACCAAACTTTGACCGTTAGATAACATAGATAAAAGTCTATCACGCGCTGGCCTAATCGCTATCGCTTTAAACGGTCATTATAGAAAGTTCCACAATGAAACAAGAATACTACGTCGACGGCGTTGGTCAAATTCATTTCGCTGGCAATATGGTTCGATTCGATTGCATTACACTGCAACCGAGCGCCGACGGTCAGGCTCCTACCCCTGAAACCTGCTTCCGCGTGATCATGCCCCCGCAAGGCTTCCTCGCCGCGTTCAATAGCATGCAACAACTCATCGACAAACTCGTCGACGCTGGCGTCCTGCGCAAGAACGAACAAGCGAAATAAAACGTGCCAAACGACTGAGCGCGCAACGCGCTAAATTGGCGACCTTAGAAGGCGCGACGTTATTACGTCGCGCCTTTTTTTTGGGGAAAAACAACCGCGCGCGACGTCGAAAGCGAACGACGCACACGGTTGGAACGTTTGGATTAAGATTAGAAGAAACTTCATAACTCGTTCGAATATTTTAGTTCAATATTACACGCGAATTTTGTATGTTCCTTCGACCTGCGGAGAAATCGATTATAAAGAAGCGTACGTAACAGGAAAAGAGCGGGTAGACAATGGTCGAAAATATCGCGTTTTCTCCCTACCCCGAAGCAATCTCGCTTGCCCCGCCCTTTGGGCGGGGCGCCACGGGCTTTGCCCGGGGCGTAAAAAAACGCAGGGCGGTCGTGATAGCGGGTTGGTTGGTTTAGGCGTTGTTTCAGCTTGGCGGATAGTAGTGCGTGTGAGCGCTCAAGCGGATTGGTTTTTTATCCGGAGGCTAAAGCCTCCGGCTTGCCCCGCCCTGCGGGCGGGG